>CAYYTU010000331.1:0-1015 GCA_964474655.1 uncultured Anaerolineales bacterium | reverse complement strand
GATCCCCACATCCGCCCTCTGTGCAAGGCTTCGACCAGCTGCTGGAGCTGACTTTTAGGGAAATCCGCCTTGCGCATTCGGCGCAGTAAATTTAAGATGATCTTCATTTCCTCCAACGTGTAGGGAGCGCCGGTCAACCGGAGCGCGCTGCCGGAGGTCTCGTCCGGCAATTTGATTGGATAGGCAGCGCGGAGATCATCGACGTCGCGGCGCAGCATACTCTGCGACTTGAGGATCAGGAAGTCGACAGCGGGCTTCCGGTCGTCGTGCGTGCGCCGCTTAGCGCCGCCCTTGAGCAGTTGGGCAGCCACGTCGCGCAGGATGCGCACCGGGTTGTGGGCGTCGGCAATGACCACGCCGGCTGACATCGATACCGCCGCACCGTCTGGTAATCTAAGTTCTTCCATCCCCTGACCGAACAGCTCACAGATGCGGGCGGCCAAGGGAAGCGCCAGGTCGCCGGGCACGATCAACAGCACGTCGTCGCCGCCAATGGCGAGGATCTCGAAAGGATGAATAAGCACGTCCTCCGGCGGCGTACTTTCCTCCCGCTTCACTTTAGCCGGCCGCGCCAGCTCGGCCAGCGCGCGATACACCGCCTCCGCTGTGGCTTTTCGTAACGCCTCGCTGATCCGTTGAAAGTCCGTGATGGTCTGGCAGGTCTCCAGTAGCCGCCCCACGCTGTTACCGTCGGCGTAGATAAAGCCCACGTAGCGCTTTCCCGTGCGTGTTTCACAGTCCTGCCCGATCTCGTTCAGGTCGTTGGCGATCCCCACATTTTCAGATGTGTATCGCGCATAGTATGCCGACCGGCGTGCAGCGTCCCCCAGAGAATCCTCAAACCGTTCCATCCAGAAGCTGCGGGTATCCCGCCGCCCCTTGATCTTGAGATAGCAGGGGCGACATAAAGGGGGATTTTCCTCTCCATACCAATGATACCGTTCGGTTGCCGGTCGTTGCCCGCAGGAGCGACAGCGCTGGGCGTGGGGCAGGGTCTCGTAGAAAGGCACGAGAG
>CAYYTU010000330.1:0-1016 GCA_964474655.1 uncultured Anaerolineales bacterium | reverse complement strand
GGGGCCTACGACTTTATGCACGGCGGCATCTCGCTGCAGGAGCTGGTCACGGCTCGCGTCACGGTGCGGCAGTCGGTGGAGGAGCGACCGGTGAGCGTGGCGTTGGAGCTGGTGCCCGGGGCCGAGATCCGCAACGCCATCTTCAAGATTCGCCTCATCCCCCAGGGCGTCGATCTGCTCAGCCGCGCCCGGCGGGTGGAGATCGACGTGGCCCACGACGGCGAGCGCGTCTCTCAGAGGTGGGAGGCGGTGGTCAACCGGGACGCGGTCGAGAAGTCGCTGCGGCTATCCCCGCAGATGGGCCTGGGCGAGGGCGACGCCATCGCGGTGCGGGTCTGGGATGCGGATACGGGGGAGCTGCTGGCCCAGCAGCCGGCAGTGGTACAGGTCGATCTGGACTGGTAAGATTGGTGGACTATGGGCTGCGGTAGATCTCGTGCGTACCGATGTTACGAAAGACGAAGATCGTCTCGCCAGTATCCGGGTCCTCGTCGATGTGGAAAGTAAAGACGTATTCGCGAGTCACGTGCCCTTCCCAGATATCGGGGTAGCCCTGCATCTTGCGGATGCGCAGCGAGGGATGAAACGGTGGGTTTTTGGCTCCTTCCTGGAAAAGCTCGAAAGCTCGGCGGGCTCTCTCCTTTATCCGCTTGGGGAGCTTGGCGTAGGCCTTCCAGAAAGGTTCGGTGGGCTGAAACTTCATATCAGATTCCGACGGGGGAGCAGAGTGACTTCATTTCAACCGTAGGAGGAAGTCAAGTGATTCTACTGCGCGTCGAGGAAGTCGAGCATCTCGTCCATCGTGTCGAAGGTGCGCACGCGTCCCTCGGCGATGGCCTCGTCGGCCTCCTGCTCCTTGGCCTGCCACTCGGGGGTCCAGAAGTAGCGCTGCTCGACCGCGGTCAGAAGCGCTTCCGACACGATGCGTTGTATCCGCGCCCCGTCTCCGGCCTCGGTCAGCGCCGCCAACGCGGTTCGAATGGCCTCCTGCTGCTCGGCCGGCATCTCGACCACCA
>CAYYTU010000329.1:0-1042 GCA_964474655.1 uncultured Anaerolineales bacterium | reverse complement strand
CGCCTTTCCTCCCCACCCCAAGGGGTGGGGTTTCCAGGCGGAAAAACTTCATGAATGTCCAGAAATGTCGTTTCATCTATGGCGGCGCGGATCTTAGCCCCGACGATCCTGACTTCGGCAAAAATGCCAGCTTTCTCCAATTTTCGGAGCGCAATCTTGTACCACGACATCACATAGACTCCAAGATAGCAATCAGCTCCGATATCTCGTGGTTTATCGCCCGCCACTCCAGGAGATCGGTATAGAGGGTGTGATCATCAGGGGAGATCCCTTGCTCCTCTATCCGCCGTTCTAGCATCTCAAGGGAGCCATACTTCTCCTCAAGACCAGTGCCTGCCTTCTTCAGTTGGACGACCCTTTCCATCAACTCCGCGGTTATCCCTCTGAAAATGATATCCTGATCAGTCACAGGCAAAAGGGCTGAGGTCCTCCCAAGTAACTCTTGTACTCGTGCAGTCATTACCATCTGATGCACCTCCACATAATCGGTATCAGTTTAGTCTCGTGAGCGACGAGAGATAGCACCAGTTGAGTAGGCTCGCAGCGCAGAGCCGTATCGAAACCAAACTGGTGTCTCATCTGGCTGCATTTTACGTCGGAAACCGAAACTCAGCAAGAGGAAGCCCAAGATGCACAGGCCGGAGACGATGTCCACGGCGTAGCGGCCGGGATCGAGCAGGTCGGCGGTGAGCGCGGACACAAACCGTTGGGCTTCTACGTCGGAGGCCAGTAGAATAGTGATGATGTGGGGATTGAATCACTGATACACGGAAATGGCTGACGCTGCTGAGGCTTTTCAGTGCCATCATTCTCTCAGTGCTTCAGTGATATTCAGTGCTTCAAGCCGTGCTAATTCGCCAGTCGCTTGATCGCCAATCGCTCCGCACCAAAGTTGAGCAGCAGCCCCACTTTGTATCCGGAGGCTTTGAGATAGGAGAGGGCCTGGACGAAATTCACCGGTTCCAATTCCGATTTGGCTTTGATCTCGACCATCACATCACCGCTATCGTCGCCGATGACGAAGTCCACACGCTTACGCCCC
>CAYYTU010000328.1:0-1048 GCA_964474655.1 uncultured Anaerolineales bacterium | reverse complement strand
AGAGCAGTATTTGAGACTTCCGAAGTCTGTCCTCCCCCAACTTGTAAATACGCCCGGCCGACTACGCCGCGCACCCGCTGCGCACGTTCCTGGAGCACGGCCTGCTGGCGACCATCAACACCGACGACCCGGGCATCAGCGGCATCGACTTGCCGCACGAGTACGAGGTCGCAGCGCCGGCAGCCGGGCTCACCCCCGAGCAGATCCATCGTGCCCAGCACCACGCCCTGCAGGTGGCCTTCCTCTCGGAGCGCGAGAGGGCAGCACTGGAAGCCAGGGAGCGGCCGGATAGCACCGACGCATCGGCCGCTTAGCGCCAGGCCCCTGGATAACGACCGTCCCGAGGAGGGATCGCTCCTCCCTCTTTTCATCCGTTAGACACGATGGAGGCCTTGTGAAAACTCGTTATCGCTGGTTCGTCGCGTTCGTCTTCTTCCTCTTTATGTTGCTCCACCAGGCCGACAAGCTGCTCATCGGCCCCCTCACCACGTCCATCATGGCGGATTTCAGCATCAACGAGGCCCAGATGGGGGCCGTCTCCAGCCTGGCCCTGCTCGTCGCCTCCTTGCTCTACCCGGTCTGGGGCTATCTCTACGACCGCTACGCCCGCGATCGACTGCTGGCGTTGGCTTCCTTCATCTGGGGCTCGACCACCTGGCTGAACGCCCTGGCGCCCACCTATCCGGTCTTTATGATCACCCGCTCCAGCACCGGCATCGACGACTCCAGCTACCCCGGCCTCTACAGCTTGCTGGCCGACTACTTCGGCCCCCAGGCCCGCGGCAAGGTCTACGGCGCCATGCAGATGTCCGGCCCGCTGGGCTTCATGCTGGGCACCGTGCTGGCGACTACGCTGGGCGGCGCGCTGGGCTGGCGCAAGGTCTTCTTCGTCACCGGCGGCGCCGGCATCGCCATCGCGGCCCTGATACTGCTCGTGGTGCGCGAGCGGCCGCGGGGCAGCGCCGAGCCCGAGCTGGCGTCCCTCGACGAAATTGGCACCTACCGCATCGATTGGCCGGCCGTGCGGAAGCTGCTCCGCATCCGCAGC
>CAYYTU010000327.1:0-1070 GCA_964474655.1 uncultured Anaerolineales bacterium | reverse complement strand
CTTAGAGTCTTTATTGAGCTAGGAGGATAAACGCTATGAGATTTGTGGCAGTGGATATTGAAACTTCCAATGCGGATCTGTGTAGCATATGTCAGATTGGCAGTGCGGTATTTGTCGAGCAGCAACCACCGCGAGTCTGGCAATCCTATGTCAATCCCGAAGACTATTTCGATCCGGTAAACGTCTCAGTGCACGGTATTTCGGCGGAAAAGGTTAAGCAGGCACCAACCTTTCCGAAGATACATAGCCAATTGCTGGATTTATTAAAAGATCAGATTGTCGTGAGCCACACTCACTTTGATCGAGTTGCTTTGCAAAAAGTCTGCGACAAGTATGGTCTACCGCATTTTAGTTGTTCTTGGCTAGACTCAGCCAGAGTGGCTAGACGAGCTTGGCCGAATCTCGCTGATGGCGGCTATGGCTTGTTGAATATTTGTCGCAATCTCGGAATTGAATTTAGGCATCACGCTGCTGGAGAAGACGCTCGGGCCGCAGGCGAAATTATGCTCCACGCTATTGCGAGCACAGGTATACAATTGCGTGAATGGTTGAGGCGCGTGGAGCAGCCTATCCATGGCGTCACCAGCTCTAGAGTGACACGAGATGGAAATCCAGAAGGCCCTCTTGCCGGAGAGATAATTGTCTTCACAGGAGCATTGTCAATACCACGACGTAAGGCTGCAAGCATGGCAGCAGCAGTTGGCTGTGATGTCGCCAGTTCGGTGACCAAGAAAACGACCCTGTTAGTTGTTGGTGATCAAGATATTCGCCGACTAGCAGGGCACAACAAGAGTTCGAAACATAGAAAAGCAGAAGCGCTCATTCAACAAGGCCAGCCTATTCGCATACTTGGAGAAAGAGACTTCTTCAGTTTAATCAAGCAACTGTAAGTAGCCGCCCAACATCGCTTCCACCCGACCGCGCTACGCGCGCGTGCAGTCGGCGGGGTCACGCGCTTTCAGGTAGTTTTCTGTTGAGGGTGACTTCCCCGCAACCGCGCGGCGGGTGAAGCAGGCCGTTATGGCGGCGGCTACGCTCGCCGCCATAACGGGGCCGCGCATCAGGCTGCG
>CAYYTU010000326.1:0-1079 GCA_964474655.1 uncultured Anaerolineales bacterium | reverse complement strand
TGCCGGCATCAAGATCACCGACGCGGCGCGCCTCGGCGATGAAGCCCTGCACCGGCCCTAAACTGAAGATAAGAATCGCTTCACTCATAGCGTGTTCCATCCTTTCACCTCCAATGGCTCACCTCCCAGATCCTTGAGGAATGTCTCCACATAATCGTAGTTCGCATCGCGGAAATCTGAAGTCAGCACTGTACACAGGAGGCCGTATGAGGAAGAGCCAGTCTGAATGGGTCGCATCCAAAGTGGGGAAGCCTGGCGGGGGTTGACGCCTCCGAACGCGCGTTTCTTCTTTGTCTTGCGCATAAATCGCGTCACGGCTTCCATTGCTGTATTTGCCTCTATGTCGTACAATCGGATCAATCCTGTATTAGTGGCACACGGGTAATCGGCCCAATCTTGAACTCGTCCCAGGTCATCTGGTCCCAGGATTTGGATCGCTATCCGCATAGCCACGTCGATCGCTTGCTGGCTCACCCGCTGTACGTGTCGCTTCCAAGCGTGTTTGGTGGTTGGAAAAGGTTTTACCTTATCTTCCGTCGCCTCTACGATTTGCAGGGCCCCGTACCCCCGTCGGGAACGTTGCCCCACGCCGCCAAACGTCAACGCCAGTTCCAGGCTAGCGCAGGCCGCCTCCCAGACCAGCGCGTCGTCGTGGCGTGGCTGCGTGAGAATGAGTTCAAAAGTCCCGACAATTCCATCCCTCCTTGCTATGCTCTTATGAGGCAACAGGTAAGGTTTGGGCTCTGCATCCTGAATGTTTACCTCTCTCAAGCGCAGGCTGATGGATGAAACCCGCTTGGTACTCCCGAAGACCGCTCTCTCCAGCTCGTGGAGCCCCTTCAAATTCTTATCCCCGATGACGCCGCCCAGCGCCGCCCGCCACCAGTAGCGCATCACGCCCCGAAACGACGGCGGACGCAGTTCCGGATTCTTGTCGTTGTCCGCTCCGTGGAGCAGCAGCGGCGTCACCGTCTCCAACGTCACCCGCAATTCTCGCATCTCGACCTCCTTTCCATTCGCTAACTTCCCCATTCGCTGTAGTGCCACCTAAGTATATAACATCTAACACCTACCCACAA
>CAYYTU010000325.1:0-1082 GCA_964474655.1 uncultured Anaerolineales bacterium | reverse complement strand
CGCTGGCGCCCATAGAGGTTCAGTCGGCTGCCGAGTGGGCGGAGACCCAGTGGAGCAACGTCGATCTGGGCGATGAGCGGCTGAATCGCAGAGCGGTTCAAGTAGGGGCTGCTATGACCGCCCATCCGGCGCAATCGCTGCCACAGCAGATGAGGGGTGATCGGGCAGCGTTGGATGGAGCCTATCGAATGATCAACCATCCCGCTGTGTCGCTGGATCGCTTGTCCCAGCCCCACTGGGAGCAAACCCGGCAGAAAGCGCGTGAACAGCGAGTGGTGTTGTTCGTGCAGGACACAACTCAGTTGGACTACACGCACTTTCCTACGATGGAAGGGTTGGGACCGATCGGAGACGGGAATGGAAGAGGGCTTCTCTTGCACAGCACAGTGGGGGTAGTGCCGAGTGAAGACCCACAGATTCTGGGCCTTGCGCATCAGCAAGTTGTGCTGCGCCAACCCGCTGATGAGTCTGGTGATACTTCCTCGCCCGAGGGAAAAGTGTGGGCCCGTGCAGCGCAAGCCGTTGGTTCCCCATCTGAAGGGGCGTTGTGGGTTCACGTGGGAGATCGTGGCGGTGATGACTTCCGCTTTATGAACGCTTGCCGTGATGAAGGTAAACATTTCCTGATCCGGATTATGCGCAATCGCTTGCTGGCGTGGGATCAAGAAGAAGTCGATCCTGAGAAGCGCAAAATCGTCGATTATGCTCGATCGTTGCCAGCCCAGCATCGCTATACCCTGGAAGTCCCGGCTAATCACGACCGTCCGGCACGCACGGCGCAGATGTGCCTCTCTTGGACCAAGGTAACCATTCCTGCCCCCACGCAGGGGCCTCCCGAACTGCGTGATCAGCCACCGATCACCGCTTGGCTGATTCGCGCCTGGGAAGTGGACGCTCCTCCTGGCGCGGAGCCCATCGAGTGGATTCTGGTCACCTCGGTGCCGACAAAGACGGTGGAGGAGGCCAAGAAACGGGTGAAGTGGTATACCCACCGATGGATGTCGGAGGATTATCACCAATGCCTCAAGACAGGCTGCGATATTGAGCATCGCCAGTTCGACCACGGCGACGACATCCGGAGG
>CAYYTU010000324.1:0-1093 GCA_964474655.1 uncultured Anaerolineales bacterium | reverse complement strand
TCGCGCTCGTCGAGCTGGATGTGGATGTGGTAGCCTCCGTTCGGATTCTCGACGACGCCCGGCTGAGATGGGGACGATCTTTTGATAACCATTGAGTGCCTCCTGTAATCTTATGTTGGCTTGCCCCAATGGATAGCCGAGATTTATCTCATTGTCAAGGTGCTTGGCGGATACACCGCCACATACCGAAAAACCTATGCTGAAAATGAAGGGTATAAGCCACCATATCTGTGTGGACAGGCTTCACCGCTACATTAGGGGCTTGTCCGACGTACTCACAATGCTCTTGACGCAGACATCAGTCGGGGAGTGAGAGTACGCGTCCCTGCGCCCCCCACAGGTTGGGAGCCCTCCCCTGAACGGTTACTTTGGCGTTTCCCCCCTGTTAAGCGCGTTGCACCTGGATGACGATAACCCTCTGGCCCTGGCCCTGGCTTGACAAAGATGCGTTATCGAGTATTATATATGCAAGCCAGTATATATTATATAGGATGCATATGTATGAGCGAGAGAAGGAGAGGTTGTGGTTGAATCAAACGGAACTGGAGATCGTCCGCCGGAATGTACGTGTATGGGAGACGGCTTTGGGGCGCTGCCGCCGGAACTGCGACCAAAGTCGAAGAAGAAGAGCGGCCTGCGCAAGGTCACCTGCCCTGGCTGTGGGCTGGTCTACCGCACCAACCGGGAGACGGACCTGTGTATGGACTGCGAGAAGAAACAGAGGCAAGCATCATAAGGAGGCCGTGAGTGGGCAAAGTATTTGACGTTGCAATCCTGGGGGCCGGGCCGGGCGGATACGTGGCCGCGCTGCGGGCCGCCCAGCTCGGCGCCGAGGTGGCCCTGGTGGAGAAGGATCGCGTGGGCGGGACTTGCCTCAACGTGGGCTGCATCCCCACCAAGGCCCTGACCACGGCGACCGATCTGCTGGTCGAGGCCCGGCGCGGTGCGGACTTTGGGCTCACCATCCCCGAGGCCCGGCCCGACCTGCCGGCGCTGATGGCCTACGAGCAGGAGACGGTGGATAACCTGGTGGGCGGTGTGGAGCGGCTGTTGGAGGAGCGCGGGGTGACGCTGATACGCGGCGTGGGTCGCC
>CAYYTU010000323.1:0-1121 GCA_964474655.1 uncultured Anaerolineales bacterium | reverse complement strand
TTTTTCTTGGGCATACAGATTCCTCCTTATTCATTCTATCTATCACCGGAGGATAGTATACCCTGATTTATCCATTAAATTAAGCTTGACAGAACACTAGACGAGATTCGTGCCATTCTGAAACCTGCAGAGGCGCTGCGGTGTGTGCCCTCGTCGGAATTGGAGAAAGAGCGCGCGCGTTTACATAAGCATTTGGAACGCTTTCGCTTTCACTCGCGATCTCCCAGCCGGACCAATGCTCAATTCGAGCAACTTCGCCGCCGCTGGCTGGCCCTCGCTGCCACGTCAACGGGGTGACTTTAGCAAAACTGCGATTATTCGATCCTCCCCGTCCGATAGTGTCGCCAATACATCATAGGGTAACTCTCGGTATGGCTGGAGCCATTCCACCAATTCGTCAGCTGTAGGATAGCTTGTCTGGATGGCAGCAACCGGTGTTCCACTCAACACTTCGTACAGCACGTACAAGAGTGTACCGTGCCCTTCTGGCTGCAAGGCATCTATGGCCCAAATCAGTCCCCCGTGCTCTTCAGCCGTCTCTTTCAATTCTCTTTCCACCCGCTCAGTTGCTCCCCCCAGCAAGGCAAGAAATTGTCGATACAACCGTCCTACGTGCCGCTCGCTCACCTCCACCCCGCGTTTGTCCAGTTTCTCCTGTATCTCGACAAATTGCTTGTGCTCGTGTTCGTGTTGCCAGCCGATGAAGGCCAACACATCCAGCCCATAGGTGCTCCTCGGCAAGCTGATCTTCAACACTCCACTGGCATGGTAGTGATGATCAGCATGAGAACATTCCGAGTTGGTACATTGTTTGCTCTTCCTTGCCACGAATAATGGCCCGTCCATTGTCTGAACGTACTTCCTCATGTGCCACGTTCCACTGGGCTCCAAGGGCTGTCCGCAGTGCACGCATTTCTCCAATTCACACTCCACGATCACGCGTTCAGCATCTGGATAACTCCGCTCAGGACGATGGGCTGGTTGGCTGCTCATTCTCTCCTCTTGTTACTGTATCAACTCAAATCCCAACCCATTGTATCTCACCCTGAAGTGATGGCAAGTCACTTAGCGTAACTTTTGTGCAAACAGAAGCGAAATCGTACCTAAGGAGGTGATTTACA
>CAYYTU010000322.1:0-1123 GCA_964474655.1 uncultured Anaerolineales bacterium | reverse complement strand
TGCACAAAATTGTCGATGCTGTGGATAGCATCGCTTCGGCCAATGGCTTGTTGGCCGCGCGAGACGCTCTGTCACGAAGCCCGTTGGACGACTACTTCTACTGCACGTACCATATTGTGCATACGCGCGGCGTTTCAACTACACTACTACATCGTGGAGCCCAGAATGCGTTCGAGGAGGCCGGATGGATGCCTTTGCTCTACTATCCGACCGGTACGCTTTACCTGCGGTCAGGCGCTGAGGAACCAGTTTCTGTGAACGCTGAATTAGTTGAGAAACACTTGGCTGATACACTCAAAGATCTGCTGGAGCAGAAAACGGAGACACTTCCCCCACTGATTGTGGGGAGTATCATTGCTACATTTTTACCCAAGCCGGAGATTTTCGATTATCGTAGTTTGCAGCTCTATCTGGAGGAAGCTACCAAGCGCGCGGGCCGGCGACCCGGCAAGCGGGTAAGTGCCAAGAATGCGTGGAAGTATACAAACTTTCGGACTTTACTAGCAACGACCGAAGATAGCGACATCGCCAACCAGGCGAGTGCTGGCAGCACATCACGGCTTTTCAAGAAGGTGCCCGAAGAATATCATGATCTGTTGGTTGCGAAGCCGAACGATTTATCGGATATGGAAAGCCAGCGCTTGCGGAATCGTATGGGAGAGGCCTATCCAGAGATGGCTGTCTTCAAATTCTTTCGAGAAGCGACCAAATTGATGGATGAGAAAGGCTTGAAAGCTACTCGAGAAATTTACAACAGATTGTTTGGAGAAGTCGCATTCAGCGCATTGACATCAACCAGCACGTTGATGCCCGCCAAGGATCAAGCCTTTACTGTGGACTTCTTCTGGAACCTATCCTTACAACGATTGGCCGATTTCTTGGGGCAACCTGAACTTGCCGCAGATGGGACGGTTGGCACTTTGGATCCTAAACGCCGGGTAAGACTACTTATCCGCACATTGACCAAGATTGGGAATATAGGCTTTGAAGCGATGGAGAATCCACCTACCGTCGATAACGTCGCGCGTGACATTGCAGCGGTTTTGGTCGATGACTTAATTGCCCCGCCTGCTGCAATTGAGGATGTGCACAGTTACGCAGCACAGCAATTGGACTACTACAA
>CAYYTU010000321.1:0-1127 GCA_964474655.1 uncultured Anaerolineales bacterium | reverse complement strand
CAGTTTCAGGCGCTCAGGATGATCGCTTGCGTCCTGGTCAGATTCGCCAAGTCATCGCTGCCGCAGGGGCACCTCACGGCCGCCCATTGCGCGAGACCGAGATGGTAGAGGTGGTTTGGACAATCAATGCCGGCGAGGAGGACTTGGCAGTCCTCAACGAGCACGGTCCACGAGCCTTGCGTCGTGTGCGTATACTACGCTTGATCGACGAAGCCTTGGATCAAGGCGGCGAGCCCACTCAAGAGGACTTGGGCAGAGCGCTCAGCGTGACGGCTCGCACCATTCGTTCTGACATCGCGGCTTTGGAGGCCGAAGGTTACCAGGTAGCCACACGCGGTAAGCTGCGCGGTGTGGGGCGCGGACAGACCCACAAGGTGATCATCGTGGAGTTATATCTCAAGCGGCATACCTACACTGAGATCAAACGCCGTACGCGCCACTCCGTGAGCTCTATCAAACGCTACATTCAGACGTTTGGGCGCGTGGTGATGTTGTGTCGCAAGGAACTGAGCGTGAGCGAGATCGCTTTCGCCATAGGTATCTCCGAGCGGCTGGCGGAGGAATACCTGGGCCTCTACCAACGTTATGACCTCCCGGAGTATCAGGCTCGCCTGGCAGAGATCGTCCAAATGGTCGGTGGCGGCGTCCAGAATGCTGTCGAGACGCCCAAAAAAGGGGCCAAATGAGCACCAGCCCTTACCACGCGACCACCCAGCACACGTTTCGCCAGGCCATCATCCATCTGCTGGAGACCGAGTACAAGTTGGTGGGGAGCCACAAGGTCATCCAGATGATAGCCGACGACATCGTCGAGTTGCAGGCGGAGTACTACCGGGATGTCGATCGCGTGCCGCCTGGCCATATCGTCTGGCGAGGCACTCTCGACGAAGGGCACAAACCGACAGTCGGACGCCGAGCCGAAGAAGAACCGACCGTGACGGCTGTGCTCCCCTTGATCACCGACGACGATATCGCCGTCAGGGCCCAAGGCTGCCCGACGGGGAAGCATGCCGGTACGTGGGCGCGGGAGCGGAGCATCCGGCGCTTGGCTCGTTTGGTGAAAGCCGGTCTAGACAATCCCGGGGGGCGTCAACTACTGTCCTTGGCCGATCTTGCCTTGCTGCTCA
>CAYYTU010000320.1:0-1132 GCA_964474655.1 uncultured Anaerolineales bacterium | reverse complement strand
TGTAAACAAAGGCGACAACCACCGATTAAATTTATAAAAATAGCGGAAAGTAAAGAATGAAACTATTCAAACAAGACCACGCCCTCATCATCGGCGTTGGTGCCGATCTTCCCAACACCGTGGAAGACGCCCAGGGCCTGGCCGACATCCTCAAGGATGAGGAACGCTGCGCCTACCCACCGGACCAAGTACACACCCGCACCGGCGAGAACGCCAGCCGCGAGGCTATCCTCACTGCTCTCGACCAACTCGCCCAATCTACCAATCCCCAATCTACCAATCCCCAATCTACCAATCCCCAATCCACCGCCGTGGTCTACTTCTCCGGGCACGGCTACCAGGTCTCCAGTTCCTTCAGCGACGCCTACTTCCTGCTGCCCCACGGCTACGACGTGGAGCGCCTCAAGGCCACGGCCATCAGCGGCGCCGAGTTCGCGCAGAAGCTGCGGGTGATCCCCGCGCAGAAGTTGCTGGTGCTGTTAGACTGTTGTCACGCTGGCGGGATTGGTGACGCCAAGGCGCCGGGCATAGAGCTTTCAAAATCGCCATTGCCGCCGGAGGCGACGGAGCTGCTGGCCGAGGGGCACGGTCGTGTGTTGATCGCCTCCTCGCAGGAGGACGAGCTCTCGTTCGCCGGCAAGCCCTACAGCGCCTTCACTTTAGCGTTGATCGAGGCGCTGTCCGGCGCGGGTGTGGCGAAGAAGGACGGCTACGTGCGCGTGGCCGACGTGGCCCTCCACGCCCGCCAGGTGGTGCCGGGGCGCACCAGCGACCGCCAGCACCCCATCCTCCACTTCGAGCACGCCGACAACTTCGTGTTGGCCTACTACGCCGGCGGGTCCAAGGAACCCAAGGGCTTGCCCTTCGACGTGAAGCCGGAGATCGAGCCAGAGCCGGGCGCGTGGCGCGGGATCAGCCAATCAGACGTGACCGTCCACGGCCCGCAGACGAACATCTCTGGAGGCATGCAAGGGCCGGTGCTCTCCGGGCAGTTCGGTGGCCCGGTGGCCGTCGGCGGTGGGGAGGCGGTAGATATGCGCGGATCGCAGGGCGCGCTCTACAAGCCCAGCGGCCCGATCGAGCAACAGTTCGGCGACCGCATCCACATCACGGGTGACGGCAACGTGGTCGG
>CAYYTU010000319.1:0-1150 GCA_964474655.1 uncultured Anaerolineales bacterium | reverse complement strand
AGCGACGGATGGCTACCGCAATCGCCAAGGGCTCAGCGGCGCCCACACCGACGGCAGTGACGCGGCCTTGCTGGCCAGCATAATGCACACAGATCGGGATAGTCATCGCCGTCTACGGCCCAACAAACCCTTGACCCGGCAGATGCTGGCTCAGGTGCGCCTCATCGAGAGCCTCCGCCGCTCCATCCAGCGGCAGGAGAACCAACTGCGGGCCTTGGTGCTGCGCGTCTATCCTCAAGCCCTGGGGTTGTTCAACGAACTGAAGACCCAGATCAGCCTTCAGTTCCTCATCGCCTATCCCACAGCCCGGGAAGCTCAATCCCTGAGCCTGGGACAGTTCGAGGCTTTCTGCCGGGAACACCACTACACCCGGACTGACCTGATCTCAAAGCGATATGCCCATCTGATCGAACCGGCTCCGCAGGCTAACCCTGCCGATGCTCTGGCTCATCGGGATCAGATTGTCATCCTGGCTGAGGTGCTTCTTCTCCAGGTGCGGCGGCGGAGCGAGGCGAAGCGCACATTGACGCAGCTCTTTGATCAACACCCCGACGCTTTCATCTTCGACTCCCTACCCGGAGCTGGCGAATTCTTGGCACCGAGCTTGCTGGTCAAGTTCGGCGACCATCGTGACCGTTTCCCCACCCCCGCCAGCCTTCAAGCCTTGGCCGGGACCTGCCCGGTCACTGAATCGAGCGGCAAGAGGAGACGAGTCAAGTTTCGGACCGCATGCGACAAGGAGTTCCGCCGTATCGCCCAGCAGTTTGCCAGAGCTTCGAAGCGGGAATCGGGCTGGGCGGCTGCCTATTGGGAAGAGGGTCGCCCGCATTGGAACTCCGACTCGCACGCTTACCGATGTTTGGCCAACCGCTGGTTGGCTATCATCTGGAAAATATGGCAAGAGCGTGAGCCCTACGACGAAGCCTATCACTTACGACAACGGGCTCTTCGCCGCCGCCCACGATCGTAGACCGTTTGGCGGATATACGTTAGATTGTTAACATTCGGTTCCACAGGCTGACAAGCAAGTTGCTCGCCCAACAAAAAAATGTCTTCTTTGTGGAACGCGGCAAAAAAGTATTCAAAAGGCTGCGCGGTATTCATGCGCCTATCGAGCACTACGGAAGTTGACAAAGCGTGTCCGAAGTCT
>CAYYTU010000318.1:0-1175 GCA_964474655.1 uncultured Anaerolineales bacterium | reverse complement strand
GAACTCGCTCTGGAACCGCCGTCCGGTGAGGAAGAACCTATGAAGGTGGATGCCTGCTTGGTGGTTTCCCCGTTGGACTTTGACCTGGAGAGCCCCAACGTGCAGACAATCGAAGTTCCGCTTGATGCTAATTCAGACCCTGTCATTTTCAAGCTCGTGCCCAAGAGCGTGGGGCGAAAGACGATTGCCGTGGAGTTCTTCCAGGATTCCCGTTACCTCGGGCGAGCGGAGGTGGAGACCACCGTGGGTGAGAAGCCACGAGAGTCTCATCCCGTCTCTGCACATTCAGCCCTAGCCCTGCGTTCGCAACAGTTGGCCCCGGACCTGACGATATACATTGAGGAAGCAGCGTTGGAGAAGGATCAACGTCTCTACCGTTTCCTCCTCCTCTCCCCTATTCATGAACTCAACCTCAACTTCGAGGAAGCGGGTGAGATCGAGCTACAAGCGCCACCAGATGTCTACTTCGAGGAACTCTTCGCTGAACTGAACGACTGGCTGAGAGGGCGCGACGTTGACGACGATCTCTTCTTCAAACGCCTCAGCAGCCTGGGCGCCAACCTCTACGATCAATTGTTCCCGGACAAGCTCAAGCGCATCTACTGGGAGAAACTGCGCGACAGTGTGGGGACCGTGCAGATCATCTCCGCCGATCCCTGGATCCCCTGGGAGTTCGTTCGCCCGTACCACCTGAAGACGCTGGAGGAGGACGATTTCCTCTGCGAGCAGTTCGCTCTCACCCGCTGGCTGGCCGGGTCCTCCTCACCGGGCGTGATTGATCTCCAGAAACTGGCGCTGGTCGTGGCGGCCTCGGACTTGTCGGCCGCTGCGGACGAGGCGGAGGCGTTGAGAAAGCTCCCCGGCATTGAGGTGAAGGATATAGCGCCATCGTTGCTGAACGTCTACGATCTCCTGGAGACCGGTGGCTTTCAAGGTGTCCACTTCGCCTGCCACGGGGAGTACGATCGCCAGAACCCGGATCAATCCGTTGTCCTGCTGGAAGCGGGGCAGCGTTTCCGGCCCAACGACATCGCTGGCAAGAAGCGCACCTTCGGTCGCGATGAGCCGCTGGTCTTTCTCAACGCCTGTGAGACAGGGCGGGCGGGGTTGTCGCTGACGGGGCTGGGCGGCTGGGCCAAGGCCTTCATCGGTGCCGGCGCCGGAGGCTTCGTCGG
>CAYYTU010000317.1:0-1175 GCA_964474655.1 uncultured Anaerolineales bacterium | reverse complement strand
GGTACGCAGTACTTTTTCTCAAAGAAGATACACTGTGATTCGTGCCTTGAGAAAGTGAACTCCAAAACAGGGGAGGTATCTTACTATCATCAGATGTTGGGTGCATCGATTGTGCATCCGAATCAGAAAGCCGTGATCCCCATAGCCCCAGAACCGATTATCAAGCAAGATGGTGAGACCAAAAATGACTGCGAGCGCAATGCAGCTAAGCGGCTTTTCGCTCAAGTGAGAAAAGATCACCCTCATTTGCCTCTGATCGTGACCCAAGATTCTTTGAGTCCCAACGCCCCCAACATCCGCACGCTAGGAGAACACGATCTTCGTTACATCTTGAGGGTCAAGGAAGGAGATCATGCCTTCCTGTTCGAGAAAGTCGAGCAAGCACACCGAGAAGGGCAGACGACGGAAGTCACATATCACGGTGCTGGGGTGAAACATCAGTTTCGTTTCATCAATCAAGTACCTTTGAACAAGTCGAACCAAGACCTGTTGGTGAATTTTATCGAGTACTGGCAACTCGAGGACGGCGAAATCACCAAGCATTTCACGTGGGTCACCGACTTTACTGTGACCGAAGAAAACATCTTCCGACTCATGCGCGGTGGTCGAGCGTATTGGAAGATAGAGAACGAGACGTTCAATACCTTGAAGAACCAAGGCTATCAGTTTGATCACAATTTCGGTCATGGGAAGAACCACTTGTCTGTCGTGTTTGCTTTGATAATGATGCTGGCTTTTTTGGTGGATCAGATACAGCAATTGGCTTGTCGTTTATTTCAAGCTGTTTGGGAAAAAAAGGGTAGCAAAAAGAGACTGTGGGAACATATGCGTGCATTGTTTCACTGTTTACCTTTCGACTCTATGGAAGATATTTATCGGGCTATGTTGTACGGATACGAAGTCAAAGGCATGGTGATCCTCGGTGATTCACACTGACGAAGCGATTCAAGCTCACTTTTTGATAGAACCAAGCTTGAGGAGCTACGCTGTAGCTACCTCAGTAATACCCTACCGATTTGTGTCTTCTTGCCCTTATTTTTCGACATTCGAGCTAAAAAGCTGTTCTGCTTGGGCTCTGTTCTTTGTGAAATCTGGATTCAAGAACGAGTGAATGCTTGAATCCTTGCATTTGATACACGAGAGGCAGATAAGCACTTGGATAACGGGATTTGCTG
>CAYYTU010000316.1:0-1190 GCA_964474655.1 uncultured Anaerolineales bacterium | reverse complement strand
GGCAGCTCGGCCAGCGCGTCGTCGGCGCCGATGACGACCTCGGTCATACGCGCCAGGGCCGCCAAGCCGGGCAGAGCCCCCTCCCGCGCCCAGAAGCCCTTGGCCCGCTCCCGGATGGTCCCACGTCGCGCGCGGCAGAAGTCGACCGCCTCGGCCTTGTCGTCGAGCGCGTCCAGCCGCTCGCGCATCCGCTCCCAGTTGGCTCGCTCGACGTTGAGGAACCCATTGGCCATTGGCGGCTCTGGAAGCTCTTTCACCCAGCCGGCGAGGTTATATTGCCCATCGACGGCCCGGGCCCGTCGGGCGAAGGCATCCTTGAACATCTCATCCCGCTGCCACTTGTGCAGGAAGTCACGGCAGCGATCCCAATAGACCGGCTCCGGCAGGGCCTGCCGGAAGGGAAAATCGGCGGGCTTACCCGATGCGACGAAGGTCTCCACCAGGCAGAGCGTGGCCGTGAAGCGGTCGGCCCATTTGCCCTCCGCGATCTGATCTGGAGAGACCGCGCCGAACTCGCTCTCCAGCAGCGTGAAGAAAGCAGTTGTCCGATCTTGATCCTCCAGTGACTTCATCGTTCGTTCGGGGAAGGCCAGCAGGCGCATCAGGCGCTCCTCGAAGTCGGGGAAGAGCCGCGCCAGGACGGCCTCCAGGGTATCGAGTCCCTTCCAGAAGGCCCGCCCCTTACCAATCGAGGCGACGGCCAACGCCGGCAGATGGGGCCGGATGTCGCGCATCTTCCCGTAGCCCTCAGGCAGTTCGACGCCTTGATCGCGCAAGACGGTCTCAATCGAATCGTCGAAGACCTTGGAGGTGTAGATGAAGGGTCGCACGTACTCAGCCGCGCCGCGCCGCGTCCGCTGGAGCGATTCGAAGGGCAGGTAGACGACGTAGGGCTGGCCCGGCGGGCGCTCCACCAGTCGGTAGCGCAGGTGGAGCAGGCTGCCCTGGTAGATCAGTAGCGGCAGGTGGGGCTGAAGGTGAGGTAGCAGCCCCTCCCACTCGCGTTTGGCATCGAACCAGAGGATGGTGTCGTGATCTGGGTCGCGTTCAAAATAAGCGTTGAATTTCTGTACGAGGATTTCTATCAGCATGGTTCACACAATACCTTCAATAGATTTGGACAGGATTTACAAGATTTACATTTAGGAAATCTTTCCGGTTGCCGGTGATGAGTCATTGTAGTAATCGTA
>CAYYTU010000315.1:0-1197 GCA_964474655.1 uncultured Anaerolineales bacterium | reverse complement strand
AGATCGGGGCATAGGTTTCGTCGAGGGCCATCTCGCCGTCGGCCAGTTCCGCCAGTTCGTCGAAGACGGCATCCGCTTCGTCGGTGGTCTGGATCAGGCGCGGTTTGGGATAGACCGATTCGACGTTCCCGCCGCTGGGCGAGAAGGCGTCCCACCACTTGGCCGTTTCGACGAGGCTTTCGGGCGGATCGGCTTCGGTCCGCCGCACTCGCGGCGGGCGCGTCAGGGTCTCGAAGAAGACCAGCCGCCCGACGAACCCGTCCTCGATGCCTTCTTTCGTCAGGCTCTCGTACATCGCACGCGGTGTGCTGGTGCCGTAGATGCATGCGCAGGGCTGGACGATGGTCTTGTTGCGCTTGGCGTCGGCGTAGCCCTTGCCGCGATAGGTGCGGTTAGCGTTGCTGTAGAGCCGCATCAGCGTGGTGACGGCGCTGTAGATGTTGGGCGATTTGCGGGGATCGCCCATGGTCCGCAGGAAGCGCCCGAACTCGTCGAACTGGAACAGGATGGCCGGCCGTGCCTCGACGGCGGTCAAGACGGCCGCATCGCTGGTCACTTCCTCGTTGCCGATCAGGTCCACGTCGGCCAGCTCGAGGATGCGGTCGTTGACCTCGCGGGGCTTGTCCTTGCCGGCGCTGGAAAGCGCCACCCCGATGGCGTACAGGTTCGTCCGGTTGCCCCGGTCGTCGCGGACCTTTCGGGCGGCCAGCACCGCCTGCAGCATGATCGCCCCGGCCAGGGCCAGCACCGGCTGGTGGCGGTGGGCGATGCTCAGTGTGTGCTGCACCGCCTCGCCGACAAAGCCGGGCACATCGAACAGGTCCTCCGGGAACGGCCCGGGGTCGACCACTCGCGGCCGCGATGGCGGATCGTCCGAATCATCGGCCGGGCAGTCCTCGCTGTGGCCGACAATGGCCGAGATGTCCAAGCCATCGGTCTTGTCCGTCGGACAATCGCCCCCGTAGCCCGATGTCCGCAGAGAGCGGGCGGCCTGTTCGTAATCTCCGCCGTGTTCGAGCAGCGTGTAGACCGCGAACGGCGAATAGTCCTGGTTGGGCTCGAATGGCGCGGCGTTGGACGAGAAGACGTAGAAGGTGTGGCCTTTGAGCGTAGCCGACCAGCCGGATGTCTTGCCTGGCCTGCGCCAGTATTCGTTCTCGCCGCCCTTGGCCAGCGACCATCCGTGCTGTCGGAGCA
>CAYYTU010000314.1:0-1200 GCA_964474655.1 uncultured Anaerolineales bacterium | reverse complement strand
ATGATCTTCTTTCGCTGGAAGTCTTTTCTCAGTATCTTGGTGACAATCATACGTTGTTCTTTCCTCGCGTTGTATATTTGTCGGCGCGTGTCATCATAACGCCTACATCATACACAAAAAAACTCCCCGGCGTATCTACCAGCCGGGGAGTTCACGGCCTGCACGTATGGTCAGTTTGCGCCCTGGTCAGGTGACCAGGCGCGTGAGGGGATTTCCTACTCCGTTCCACCTCCAATAGCCTCCGCCCGCTGCTTGATCCCCCACAGCGTCTTCGGCTGCATCACCAGGCTGCCCAGCTCGTTGGCGATGCCGAACATCAGCGCGTTTCCCAGCCCCGGGTCCCAGGTGCCCCGCGTCCGCACGATCAGTCGCGTGGTGTCGGCGTCGACGGGCTCCAGGACCCAGACCCAACTTCCGCCCTCGGCGCTGAGCAGCAGCACGCGGTTCGGCTCCATCGCCAGCACCTCGAAGCCCATCCCTGGCGCGATCTCGATCAGATCGCCCACCTGCAGATCCTGCAACGCTGGGACGACGCGGTTGGCCGAACGTCGCTCGTCATCGACGGAGCCAGCGACGCCCAGCAGGCGGTGAATCCAATCGTGGCTGTACCAGCCGGCGCGACGGTAGCCGATCTGCACCAGCCAGGGCCAGATCGCCTCGGGCGCGGCCTGGATGGTGATCGCCTGCGTATACTCGAACTTGGGGTCCGGCACCAGATCGTCGCCGGGCAACGTCCGCTGGGCCTCATCCGCGGTCGCGCCCCGGTGGAGGTGCCAGGGCCGGACGACGAAGGCGTAGAGCGCGGACAAAGCCGCGACGATCAACGTCAGAATACCGCCGACACGGGCCAACGGTTTCCATCTTGTCATTTTACCCCTTGACCTGCTCGCAGATGTGCACCAGAATGCCCATCGTTATGAGTTATATCCTAAGCCGAGCGGTTTGTCCAGAGACAAAAACTACGTAAGGCGGGCTTCCATACCCGCCGACGTTTGACTCGCTTCGAAAACCCGCTCTGGAGAATTGGAGCAGTTCCCAAGCTTTTCATAGGTCACCAGAAGCGTATCAGTTCAGTTTGGTGAGACCGTGCCCGAGGGTGGCGCGGTCACATCTCTGAGTGGTTTTCTGTTGCCTCAGATAATGATTTTTGGCAGTAGCGCAAAAGTAACCCCTTTTCTCCGCTGGCGAAATGATGTATCA
>CAYYTU010000313.1:0-1205 GCA_964474655.1 uncultured Anaerolineales bacterium | reverse complement strand
CGCACCACCGTCTTCCTCAAGGGCTGCCCGCTGAGCTGCTGGTGGTGCCACAACCCGGAGGGACAGGCGATGGTGCCGGAGCTGATCCTGCGGCCCGAGCGCTGCATCGTCTGCGGCGCTTGCCTGGAGGTCTGCGAGCGCGGCGCAGTTACTTCGTGTAGCGAGGGGGTGATCACCGAGCGGGAGCATTGCACGGCCTGCGGTGACTGCGTGGATGTCTGCTATGCAGAGGCGCGGGCGATGGTGGGCCGTGGGGTGACCGTCGCCGAGGTGATGGACGCTATCGAGCGCGACACCGCCTTCTACGACCAATCGGGCGGCGGTGTCACCATCTCCGGCGGGGAGCCGCTGGCGCAGCCGGAGTTTCTGCGCGACCTACTTCACGCTTGCCAGGCTCAGGGATTGCACACGACGCTCGACACCTGCGGCTTCGCGCCCTGGGAGGCGCTGGACAGCGTGCGTCAATACGTGGATTTGTTTCTCTACGATCTCAAGCTGATGGACGAGGCGCGACATCAGGCGTTCACCGGCGTCTCCAACGAGCGCATCCTGGATAACCTGCGGCGGCTTTCGGACGAGGGGCATCGCATCGTGCTGCGCGTGCCCGTCATCCCCGGGATCAACGACGACGAGGAAAACGTCCGCGCGATGGGCGCCTTCGCCGCCGACCTGCCGCATCTGGAGCGCGTCGATCTGCTGCCCTACCACCGCATCGGGCGGGACAAGTACCGGCGCCTGGGCAAGCCCTGCCCGATGCCGGAGACCGACCCGCCTTCAGACGCCCAGATAGGCGAGATCGCACAGACTCTGAGGCAGTTTGACCTACAGGTGAGCTTGAACCACTGAACCACTGAAGCACTGAATTCATCATTCGCTATTCGCCATTCGCACAGGAGGTTCTTTTATGCCTATGACCGAACGCGTGAAGCGTCTGCAACAGCGCAGCCGAAACGCCACACCAACCCTCTCCACCGAGCGGGCGGAGCTGCTGACCGAGTTCTATCAGCAACATCGGGAGCCGCTTTCGGAGCCGGTGCACCGTGCGCTGGCCTTCTGCTACCTGCTGGAGCACAAGACGATCTTCATCGGCGCGGACGAGCTGATCGTGGGCGAGAAGGGCCCCGCGCCCAGGCACGCCCCGACCTACCCCGAGCTCTGCTGCCACACCCTGGAGGACCTGGACGTGCTCGATGCGCGGGAGAAGA
>CAYYTU010000312.1:0-1212 GCA_964474655.1 uncultured Anaerolineales bacterium | reverse complement strand
CTCAATCCAGGCATAGGTTCGCGCAATTCCTTCTCGCAGGCTTGTCTTCGCCTCCCAGCCCAGCGACTTGATTCTGGATTTATCGAAGTTGCGGGCGTGCCCTAAGCGAAGCGACTCCCTCACACGTGCTCGATCTGTATCTCCTTGCCGGAGGCGGCGATCACCGTCTCCTGTAAGCGCAGCGGCCTCGTCCACTGTCACGTACTCATCGCCGCCGATGATAGCGAGCATACCGCCAGGTCCTTCGACAAGCTCAGGATGCCTGGCGGGGTCGGCCTGCATCAGCATATAGATCCCCTCCACCAGGTCATCCACATAAGTATAGGCCCGTATGGCCGTGCCATCGCCCCAAACGGGGATGGTCGCCACTTGCCCTGAGCCTGTCGAAGGGTCGGCCATTGCCACCTTGCGGCCCTGCGGGACGGGTGCGTCCCCCAGGACTAACGCAGATGGCGGCCGGGGCCTTCCCTTCGACTAGTGGTTCGACAAGCTCACCACGCCGCTCAGGGCACCGCTCTCGCCCGCCGCGCCAGGCCTGTCCTGAGCCTGCCGAAGGGTGCCCTCCGGCCCGTAGCAGTTCTGGAAGCGGGCCACCCGCACCTCAATCGGATAGTGGCGGGCGTGGGCCAACGCCATGCGCTCGGCGTAGAGCTTCTCCCTACGGATAGAAACTATCCGCCCGTACTCATTGTCGGGCAGCGCGGGGTAGGCGTCGTCCTCGTCCAGGGCCGGCTCGCCGGGCTCCATATCCCGGTACACACAGACCGACGAGGAGAAGAAGTAGCGCCCCACGCCAATTTTGCTCGCTGCGTCGATCATGCGAGTAAACCCCACTCGTAGTTGTTGATCAGGGCGCTGTTGCGCATAATGTCAACGGATGTCTTTTATCCGCCTCGGCGGTGTGGATGAAGCCCATCCCGCCCATATCGGCGGCCAGCTGGTATACTTCGTCGAATGTTGGCCTTCCATCTTGTCCTGCTCGTCCTTCGACGGGCTCAGGATGAGCAGGCCCCAGGTTCAGAGCCTCCCAGCAATTATGCGCTTCCCGGAGGTCCAATAGCCGGAATTCGTCGGCCTGGGTCTGGGCGAACTCGTGCTCCTTGATGTCGACGCCGCGGACCCAGTACCCCTCGCGTTTTAGCTTCTTGACCAGATGTCCGCCGATGAAGCCACCGGCGCCGCAGACTAATGCTTTCTTCATACGTCTCGCTC
>CAYYTU010000311.1:0-1218 GCA_964474655.1 uncultured Anaerolineales bacterium | reverse complement strand
TCGACGTGCTGAGAAAATATGAGTTTCTACATCTATTGGAAGCGCAGGTGTGACGATGGGGCCGCAGATTGAACAAGAGGCTCTGCGGGGACGAGTGAAGAAGGTAGCCGAGGCGTTAAAATCCTACTTCGGTGCCCGACAGGTGATTCTCTTCGATTCGCTGGCCCGGGGCGACGACTGGGGAGATAGTTCGGACGTTGATCTAGCAGTGGCGGGATTGGATGCTGGAGATTATTGGGATGCCTGGTGGCTGGCTGAGGAGATAATTGGCGACCGGGCAGTTGACCTGTTGGGAATAGAGATGACCGAGGGAGTGTTGCGACGCGCTATTCAGCATCAAGGTGTAGAGCTATGAAAAATTATCTCATTACCGGAGGGGCGGGGTTTGTCGGTTCCCACTTGTCTGAGGCCTTGTTGGAGCAGGGGGAACGGGTGACCATCATCGACAATTTGTCCACCGGGCGGTTTGAGAACATCAGCCACCTGACCGACCATCCGCGCTTCCGCTTCGCCATCGACACTATCACCAACGAAGTGGTGATGGATCGCCTGGTGAGCCAGTGCGATACCGTCGTCCACCTGGCGGCGGCGGTGGGGGTGGAGCTGATCATCCAGGATCCTGTGCGCGCGATCGAGACCAACATCCTCGGCACCCGCTCGGTGCTGCAGGTCGCCAGCCGCTACCGCAAGAAGGTGCTGCTGGCCTCGACCTCGGAGATCTACGGCAAGAGCGAACAGGTGCCCTTCGATGAGGAGGAGGATCGAGTGATCGGGCCGCCGACCAAGAGTCGCTGGAGTTATTCCACCTCCAAGGCGGTGGATGAGTTCCTGGGCCTGGCCTACCATCGGCAGAAAGGGTTGCCGGTGGTGATCTTCCGGCTGTTCAACACCGTGGGGCCGCGGCAGACGGGGCGCTACGGGATGGTGGTGCCGCGCTTCGTGCGACAGGCGCTGGAGGGAGAGCCGCTCACGGTCTACGGCGACGGCAGTCAGACGCGCTGCTTTTTGCACGTGAAGGACGCGGTGAGGGCTATCATAGCCCTGGCCGAATCTCATGAAGCCGTGGGAGAGGTATTCAACGTCGGCTCTACAGAAGAAATCTCGATCCTCGATCTGGCGAAGAGAGTCCTGGCGACTGTGGATGACCTCTCCTCTGCACGTCAGCCCCCCCGCACCTCCGCACCGCCACCCCCCCGCTCCCCCGCCCCCCCCCCCCCC
>CAYYTU010000310.1:0-1231 GCA_964474655.1 uncultured Anaerolineales bacterium | reverse complement strand
TCCGTTCGGGCCTCGTGGCCTGTCGCCGGCGGGTTATGCGCGGCCCCGTTAGGCGGCGCTGATACCAGTATCACAAACTCTCAATGGCGTCCGTTGGGGAGAAGCCTAAAATGTCATTCTCACTTGATGATTTCCAAAAACTAATAGGGATACTTGCTCTCGGCGTTGGAGCAGTGTATTTGCTTGGGGGATTAATAGTCAATCTTCATCTCTCGCGTTTCGGAGTCACTGAATATAAGTTACTAAAAGCCAAATACTTGGCCGTTGGTCTACATTTCCTTTTTAGTAGTGGACTTGTACTTGGATTGGCCGCTGCTTTCGTTGTAATCGTTCCCGTAAAGTCTCTTCAAGATTTGCAAATCAGACTGATTATAAGTCTCATAGTCTTGCTGTTGACTGCCACTGTCTACTATAATCAACGCTTTCACTCGTGGGTAAAACGTTTCTGGACAAAGGTTCTTCGGAGAAAGGAACAAGAGGTAACATTTCATATGTGGTGGTTAATGACCTTCGGAATTGGGCTATACCCCATTTCGCTAGCGTTGTCATGCAACTGGTTGAGAACTAATATGATTGACTCGCAATACTTCAGCTTGCTTATCCTACTGGCATTGCTGTATAGCGTAGCCGGCCTCGCTTTTATAACTTTGTACTTTGGGGTAGAAATATATGCTAATCCAGTGCCTGTGGGACCCGAAGCTGCTGATTTCATTGGAACAGGCAAATTACAGAAGGTTCAATTTGTTGGCAAATTCGAAGACCTTAAACTAATCAAGCAACTTGGAATACCGCTAGAGACACCTCGACGCACGGGTGAACTTGGTTTACTCGATGAAACGGAAGATTACTATCTTGTCGTTGTCTACGAAGAAACAGGAGACAAGGCAATCAAAGTCAGTCGAGAGCTTGTCAAAGGAATAGCCTATCGTGGAAGATAGAAAGAATGTGAACGTTGGAAGGTTAAGCACGGGCGGAAGTCAGCAAGCTCTACAAAACCCGTGCGCGGTCGGTGGGACATAGCTCTAGCAGCGTGTTGTAGTCGCCTGCTGTGTGGGCCGCCGCCCAACCTCGGTTGCAGCGGACGCGGTTTAGCCGCCGGCCGGCGGAGGGCCACACGCACGACGGGGTTTGCGGTTGAAGGTACTACGCCGCAGTCACCGCGCCGCTGAACCCTACCGTTAGGCGGCTCTGAGGTGTCCTTGAGTAGTGGGACCTCAGGGCAAAGGAGATA
>CAYYTU010000309.1:0-1243 GCA_964474655.1 uncultured Anaerolineales bacterium | reverse complement strand
AGACAGTCTTTATGTAGTCGGTGAAAACTTGCACTTGATAGTTGAATCCAAGTTTTTCTCACCCATTGTGTGTTTACCTTAACGCAAATCGATACAGACGCAACCTGAGGGCAATATTCAAACAGGCTCTTAGAGGAAAAATACCATTTGGAGCGCCATCAGTCAATATGTAACCACTACCTGGATATGAAACGCTTATCGTCTGTCTATTTTCTCAGCGGCTGTAGAGCAGGCACGACTTTTGAATATCGGGTACTGCAAAAACAGGAGCAATTAGCTCTTCACGGCATCTCTAGCATCGCCCAACAGAACTTGTCTTACCGAGAAGGAACTCTCAAAGAAGCACTGTCCAGCGACTTGCTCTACTTATACCGGGTGGCCTATAGTCCCTTCGTCGAAAGATTGATTCAACAAGCCCGAGCGCGACACATCCCTGTAGTATTTGACATCGATGACTTGATCTTTGATCCTGAATTATCGCACCAAGTCGACCCCCTTAAGGCAATGTCGCATGAGCAAATCACGCTCTATTATGAGGGGGTATGGCGTTTCCGTCAAACACTCTTGGCCAGTGACTACATAGTAACCTCCACCGAGTATCTTGCCAATCTGCTACGGGAACACGGCAAGCCAGTATTTGTCCACCGCAATGGCCTGAGCCAAGATATGATAGATAAGGCAGAAACACTGATAAAACGACGATATGAACAGCCCAAGCGAGATACAGTCGTCATCGGCTATGGAAGCGGCACCGCTACACACCGCCAAGATTTCGCAGAAGCGGCTGATGCCTTGCATAAGATTATGGAACGTCATCCGGTTGTTGAGCTACATATTGTTGGACCGCTACATCCTGACGACCCCTTGGCACTTCCAGACACTCTTAAGGGTTTTGAGAGACGTATCAAACATCTGCCGCTAGTAGAATGGGAGAAGTGGCTGAAGGTCCTCAACACGTTCGATATCAATATTTCTCCGCTTGAATCATCCAACCCATTCTGTCTGGCTAAGAGCGAGATCAAGTACACCGAAGCAGCTCTGCTAGCCATACCCACTGTTGCCAGTCGTACAAAGGCTTTCGAGCACGCTGTGTGTGAGAACCAAACCGGCTATCTAGCTACAGACACCAAAGAGTGGATCAACGCATTGGATCGGATGGTGACCAACCCTGCACTGAGACAGCGCCTGGGAGAGGCTGCTCGGATCGACGTACTAGAGCGATATGCACCGAAAATACTGGGGC
>CAYYTU010000308.1:0-1244 GCA_964474655.1 uncultured Anaerolineales bacterium | reverse complement strand
CCATTATCGCTCAACTGGCAGGAATTGTAAATTACTTAATTTCCAAAGTACTCAACTTCCCCGAACATCATACACTGTGTATCGCAATGCAGAAACACAGTTTCACAAAGGTAACTGCTTGCGAGCAGACGAATTGCATTTGCGTCACGCTTTACCAATTGGTTTATCTCTTATACCACCTGATTTTGCATCAATAAATTGATAGATTGTCCGCTTTCTGCACTCAGAATAGGCAAACTTTAGGCCAAATCGGGGTCCAGATTCAAATATGCGATTATCTGCTTTTCGGTCAAAGGTGATGTTAGGGAGCAATTTTGAGGCACGATGAGAAAAATAGCAATCAGTCTTAGCAAGGGAGGCACTGGCAAGACGACGACAGCCGTAAATCTCTCCGCAGGATTGGCCCTGAGGGTTATGAGGTGCTCTTGATAGACTTTGACACCCAGGGACAAGTTGCCCGCGCTCTCGGCGTAAATCCAGAGAACGGCCTGGCCAATGTCCTGTTGGATGAGTTGGCGCCGGAAGATGCCGTTGCGCCAGCTCGTAATCAGCTCTGGATCTTGGCCGGCGGCCAACGGCTGGCAGGGGCCAAACGCCTCATAGCACGCAAAGAATTCGGGGGCGAGATGACGGTATCCGAAGCCCTGGAGCCGCTCGCTGACCAGTATGACTACGTGATCCTGGATACGGCTCCCGGGTGGGATGCCTTAACTATCAATGCCCTGTTCTACGCTAGCGAGGTTCTCACGCCTGTCTCGTTGGAGGTACTTGCCCTACAGGGGCTGGCGCAGTTTCACAAGAGCGTCAAGAAAATTCAGGCTCTACGCGGATTCGTGGGGTAAGTCAGGTGCCACCGCATTCCACAAGCACCTGCAGACAGAAGTTGTCGAAGTTTCGGAAGCCAAAGGCTCGGTTGATGATCCCACGAATGGCGCGATTGATGCCTTCGACGAAACCCTGGGTCACCCGGTCATCGAAGTAGTTGAGGAATTCATGCCACCAGTTGCGCAACGTCTTGACGAACTTGCTCAAGTAGCGGCTCCCCGTAGCCAATGCTTTCCCTGTCCAAGCCCACAGAAAGCGTTCGGCCCGTGCTTTATCGTCGATCTTTTCACAAATGGTGCGAAACTCTTCTTTGAGCAAGTAGATGTCGCGCAACTCGTCCGAAAGCTCCAAGATAGCACACAGCTGGGCTTCTTGTTCGGGATTGAGTTCGTTCCGATTCTTCAGCAGCACCCAGCGGC
>CAYYTU010000307.1:0-1249 GCA_964474655.1 uncultured Anaerolineales bacterium | reverse complement strand
GTCGCTTCAGGGCCTGGGTGACGGAATCGTTGTAGGCTTTGGTGTAGAGAGTATATACCAAAAGCGGTCATAAATTTTCATTTTCAAAGGTCTGAAACTTGAGGGTCAACAAGCTGGCGAGTTCCTTTTTGTACTTCCCATCGGCCTCGGCGATGCAGTCCGAAATCGCTTGCCGGAAGTCCAAGAAATTTTCGTAGTATTTGGAGTAGAGGCATTTCTGCTTGACGAACCGCCACAACCGTTCGATCAAATTCAAGTTGGGTGAGTAAGGTGGCAGAAACAGAAGTTCGATGCCCAACGCAGTTGCCAAGTCCCTCACGAAGTAACAGCGTTGGTAACTAGCATTGTCCATCACCAGGGTAATGGGCAAGTCGGAGAACTCGACAGCTATCTGGCACATCAACCTCGCTACAGAGCGCGAGTTGATATAAGCATCGTTGGTGAAGGTCACGACCCGTAAGGTGGTCGCATGCAAAGCTCCCAAGACGTTGAACCGTTTGCGCCCACTTGGTGCTCGAATGAACAGACGTGTAAAGCACCACAGAAAACCGAGAAAAGGATGCATTACGAAGTGAGCCGCATCTACGAAGAACACGTGACGTTTCCCTTGCCTGGCTTCTTTCAGGCGGGGCTCCAATTCTTCTTCCAGAAAGGCTTGCTGCCTTTCCGGATCAGCTTTGGCAGGGATGTGACCCACTTTGCGCCATTTCATTCCCATCCGCTTGAGGAATTCTCGCACTTGAGTTGGGCTACGGCGAATGCCTGTCAGTTTTTCAATGCGCTCCGCCGCTTCATTGGCCGTCGCGGGCGGATGGGCCTCAAACTCTGCTTTTATTTCCTCGCGATGGGCATTGAGCTCGCTAGTCGGCTGGTAGAAATTCAACTCCTTCAGCTTCTCCAGTCCACTTTCCTGGTACATTTTCAAGTAGCTTCTAACGGTCGGTTGACTGAGACGCATAATACGCCCAATCTCTTTGTGGGGGAATTCCAGAGCTTTCAGATACACGACCTCACAACGTTGTCGTACTCTCGGATGCGGATGACGTAAACGCTCGTGATGAAGCTGTTCAATTTCTTCTTCTGTGAACTCTATTTGGATCATAAGTCGCCTCGGACAGGTGGATCATGTTGTAGAATACCAGATTATACTCTAGGAAGAGCGTTTCTCGAAATGAAAGGTTGTGCCCGTTTTTGGTATAACCCATCTCGATCAGCCAGGCGACGTTGGACCCGTCACCAAAGCCACCGT
>CAYYTU010000306.1:0-1250 GCA_964474655.1 uncultured Anaerolineales bacterium | reverse complement strand
GTTGCATCGCCACGGATGGGAACGAGGATTCGGCGAAAAAGGGCAGATGCTTCGCCATCGGCTGTGCGCTCCTCACGCCACGTTCCGATGGGGGGACCGGCTTCCAAGCTCGTGGGCGTCAGGAACTCCCGCAACCGCCGACCAACGCGAGCCACGACGCGTTCAGGGCGTGGGCTGTGCTCCGCCGCGAGATCGGCAGCGGCCTCCTCGGCGTCCATCTGCCAGCCAAGCGCCTCTTCCAACTCCGCCCGGTGCTCCATCACCCAGAGGTAGAGATCGGTCTCGGTGCGATCGGGGAAATCTCTCAGCAGCCCGCGTTGCCGGATCACCCGCACCACGGGCAGATAGACTGTCTCGTACCAGTGCTCGACGGCCTCCGCCTGCGAGATGTCGCGCTGTTGCTCAAGGCCCATGAAATAGCGGTGCACGGCGATGTGCTCCTCGAGCTTCTCGTATTGTCCCGGCAAGGTCAGGCGCAGGTCGGCGTCGGGGCACTGCTCGTCGATCTTGGTGCGTTGGAGAAAGTCGGCATACTCCGACTTGAGAATCAGCTCCTCCATGTCCGTATTCGGGTCGATGGGCACCTTGGTCTCCACCTCGATGACATGCGCCTGGATGTACTTGGCGTCCAACTGCCGGGCGACAGAGACACGGTGATGCCCATCCTTGACGAAATAAGCGGAGCCGACCTTGTAGACCTCAATAGGTGGAACGCCCGTCATGCCCGTGGTCGCCAGGAAGACGCGACTCCAGCGCTCGATGTCCTCCTGATTTTTGGGCAGGAAAGAGCGCGTAAAATCGGTATAGCGTCCGACGCTGCCTACAATCGCATCCAGAGGAATATCCTGCACACCCTCGGAGTGTTTCACGGTCGCGTGCAATTTCTTGCGCACATCTTCATAGGAGAGCAACGCATCCGGTTTGCCGGTCAGGCGCGCCATCACCTGCTCCAGATCCGCTGCGCGCCGTGCATGGTGAAAATCCTCCGCGGCCAACCAATATTGACTTGTGCTCGACATCCGATCTCTCTGCCTCCGATATGCTTTCTACATAGGGTGAATCAACACCCGAAAGAACCTAAGCTCTGCATATAAAATGAGTATACCACATCTACATCAGAATAAATACGGTGGAGTAAAAAAAACGCCCCACCGTTTTCACGATGAGGCGGGATGCAGGCTGATCTGACGACAGGGTCAGCCGACGATATCGGCGCCGTCCGTGGCCTGGCAGACGTAGACGTTCGGCTC
>CAYYTU010000305.1:0-1256 GCA_964474655.1 uncultured Anaerolineales bacterium | reverse complement strand
GGGACAACGAGACCCGCCAGGAGACCTTCGTCACCGTGCCCGAGCAGGGCGGCGGTGGATTGATCCCGCCGGGGCAGCCGAACCCGGGCGTCGTCTTCACCATCGGCACCGACCCGGAGCAAGCTCGCCACGCCATCTTCCGCGTCGAGACACAGGCGCTGAAGGGGCGCGGAGGCACGCGCATCACCGGCGCGCCCTCGCGCGCGATGAAGGACGCGATCAAGACGGCCTACACGTTCCTGCGCGGGCACAGCCGGCGTCTCGGCGTCTCCAAGGACCCTACCGAGTACGACTTCCACGTCCAGATCGTCAACCTGATGCAGTCGAAGGAGGGCAGCGAGACCGGCGTGGCTTTCTTCATTGCGATGCTGAGTGCGCTCCTCGACAGGCCCGTGCTCGAGCAACTCGTCGTGCTGGGCGAGATGAGCATCCACGGCAGCCTCCTCAAAGTGCCCGCATTGGCCGAGCGGCTCCAGCTGGCGATGGACAACGGCGCCAAGCGGGTGCTGATCCCCTCGGAGAACAAGCGCGACTTCGCCGATGTCCCCAGCGACGTGCTGGACAAGCTGCAGATCATCTTCTTCTCGGATCCAGTGAACGCGGCGTTTCGGGCGATGGGGTTGGAGTGATGATGAACAACACCAAGGAACAGTCCATTCGTCTATTTGTCGAATCCCCGAAAGGGGTGCGTTTCGAGTGCGATATCCCTGTGACTACGACGCTAAGACAGCTAAGCATCAAATTCTTTGAGTATATGGGATGGCCTATTGAAGATTGTGAGGGGCGTGGGCTGCGCGGTGTGGTGGAATTGGTGGATCCCGATGAACCGGAGAAGACCAAGAGATTACGTGGCGATCAGACCGTCAGAGAAGCGGGGTTGTGGAATGGCGCAATTCTCCGTATCTTTCCCGAGTCTTTTGCGGAAGGATCAAGTGAATCGTCTGAGCGAATAATTGGCAAGGGTGCCATTGCCCAGGGTGAGGTTTCAGTAACGGCCAGTGATCACAGCGTAGCTGTTGCTGGAGATGACGGCGTCAGTAACCATGAGGTAAGCGTGATCGAAGGCACCCAGATACGGCACGAAATTGGCCAAACTACTTTCCGCTACAGCAATGTTTTGTTTCCTAGCCACACGATTGTTCAGCAGGTAGAAGCACTTAGGGTCGCTATCACGATTGAGCCAACCTCCGACCGAGCTGCCGAACTCGCTCTGGAACCGCCGTCCGGTGAGGAAGAACCTATGAAGGTGGATGCCT
>CAYYTU010000304.1:0-1260 GCA_964474655.1 uncultured Anaerolineales bacterium | reverse complement strand
CCCACAGCGAAGGCAGGACGAAAACATCGAGCAGAGCCAGAATTTCGGGCACATCGCGGCGCAGCCCGGTAAGGTGCACGCGCTCGCTCAGGCCCTGGGCCGCGATCTCCGCCTCCACCTCGGCCCGCAATGGCCCGTCGCCGACGACGACGAAGTGAGCATCGGGACGCTGCTGCGCCACCTCGGCCGCCGCGGCCACGAAATCGAGCGGCGCCTTCTGGGCCGAGAGGCGCGTCACGGTGCCAACCACCGGCGCATCCTGCGGGATGCCCAGCTCGGCCCGCACGGCCTCAGGAGAACGCTCGGGCTGGCGGAAATGTTCCAGGTCGATGCCGCTGCGGATGGTGATGTATTTCTCTGGCCGGGCGATATTATCGCGCAAGCCCTTCTCGGTGTTGAGAGGCGAGACGACGATCAGCTTGTCCGTGATGGGCGCGGTGAGCTGCTCCAACAGGATGAAGAAACGGCGCGCCAGGGGGTGCTGGCGCTCGTGGTGGCTCCAGCCGTGGACGGTGTGGATGATGACGGGCCTAGGCCCAGCGGCTCGGGGACGAGCTAATCCCGCGAGCCACGCTGCCCAGCGGCCCAGGATGCCGGCCTTGGAGCTGTTGGTGTGGACGACATGGTAGCCGCCGCGGCGGATGAAGCGCGTCAAGCGGAACAGGGCGATCAAGTCGTTGACGGGGTTGATCTCTCGCACCAGAGAGGGTTCCAGCGTCAGGGGGATGCCGCGCTGGCGGACGTTCTCAATCAGGCTGCCTTCGGAACCGGTCTGCGGGCCGGAGATGACCTCGACGCGCCAGCCGGGGCGGTCGTCGAAAAGATCGGCGGTCAGCATGACGGTCTCCTGGGCGCCGCCGACGATGAGGCGGGTGATGATGTGGAGGACGGGGATCGGGCTTCTGTCTGCTGCACCAACCTTGCTCATATTATGGTTTATTCTTGAGTCCGGGCCGCCAAGTAGTCCTTTACCTCTATGATCACGGCCTCGATTTCCGTTCCGATATCTCCTCTCATCTCCGATTCTTCAAATATCCAATCGCCCGCTTGCCTTCTTTGGAAATGATGAGGGTAGCTTCTCAACGCCTCAATCTCCTCTACTCCTTCATGGGGATAGTCATCCCAACCGAAGATCCTTTTGTCACCGCCATAAGGGAGCTTTAGATCGATCAAAGCGTAGGAGTAACTCGTGGTTGTTGGATCATAGTAAACTCGCCCGTCGCTGGTGCGCCGGAGCTCCGCCCCGGCGCCATCAGCGGC
>CAYYTU010000303.1:0-1263 GCA_964474655.1 uncultured Anaerolineales bacterium | reverse complement strand
CCTGGCCTGGGATCCGATGGGACTAAATGCTTTGGTCAAATTCGGGGGGTATGTTCGTTCGCTTCAAGCTCGGATACCTCACACACTCTATTATCTTGAGAAGGGTCTGTCATCTCCACTCCTGGGCAGTGGAATTAGAAGTTCTTACGGTGGGCCCTCGATGCAGCGCACGCACAATGTGCTTCTTGAGCTCTTTGTACAAGTAGGAATACTGGGGCCTCTGCTATTCCTGTTATTTGTTGCTGCGACGTTAGTCCAGGGCTGGCAAGCTCTTCGAATGACCCGTGATAGACAAAGACGAGATTTGATAATGGCTACACTGTTGGCTTGCATTCTTACAGCCTTTATGTCGCAGATTACGGGAGATATCATTGGCAACCGTGACCTGTGGTTATTCTCTGGCTTGCTTCTTACTCTCGCATTTGAAAACAGACGAGACGGTCGAATTAGGCAGAGACATTTATGAATTTGATTTTCATAACAACGGTTGATCTTTCAGGAACCTCTGGTCAGAATATAGCGACCGCGCACACGGTAGCAGCATTAGCACGGAATCCATTGGTCGATTTGACCCTAATCTGCCCCGAACCGGCTAATGATCTACCCATAGAGTTTGAGACACTGCTTAAGGATCTACACTTTCTACCTAGGAAAGACGCAAGAAGTGTAGCTTGGCACATTCGTGGACAGTTTCGTATGTACCAGATTCTAAGCCGGATAGCTCCTCAAGTCAAAGAAGGAGTGATTGTTACCCGGCTGAGTTCCTCAATGCTTGTCCCTCCCTTATGGGCGAAACGTTGGGGGATTCCGTACATTCTGCTTATTCGAGGACTCTTGGGCAGTGTTGTTCTCGCGCAATCAGGGAGATTCCCTGGGCTTTATAGAATTTCACAGTTTATCAGCAAGATGAATGCTCGAACAGCTTCAGAGGTTTTTGTTGCCTACCCTGAGGTGAAACAATGGATTGATCGATTTCGTATTGCGAATCAGGAGCCTTCTCAAATCTTGTATAATGCAGTAGATCCTGACCTCTTTCAGCCTATGCCGATCATTACAGCTAGAAAGAAACTCGATTTGGGTCTTAGAAGCTCAGATTTTGTAGTTGGCTTCGTAGGAAGCTTAAGAGAACGTCATGGGCTCACAGACCTTGTTCAAGGCTTTTCTGCATTCAAACAGAAATGTGGACCTGCAAAGCTTATGATTGTTGGCGACGGCCCATTACTTCCGGATCTAGAAGATCTAACCGAACGCCAAAAGATACGA
>CAYYTU010000302.1:0-1267 GCA_964474655.1 uncultured Anaerolineales bacterium | reverse complement strand
CTATGATACATCATTTCGCCAGCGGAGAAAACGGGGTTACTTTTGCGCTACTGCGAATAATCGCAGCGCTGAAGGCCAGTTGGCCCAACGCTCCTCACCAACGATGCCAGGAGCACATTTTGGGCAATCTGGCTGAGCCGGTGCTCAAAGAAGATGTCCAACTGCGCAAATGGATGCGTAGTGACTTGAGTGGGTTGCCAAGAGTGCCCACAGAAGTCGAAGATGACACAGAAAGAGAAACAGGGAATGAAGAGGCAGCCCCCCCCTTTTTGCCTGACGGGTGTGGTCGACGCGACGAAGAGCTAACAGGCTGGGAATCGCAGGTACGAGCAGCCATTCGCGACGCTGTGAACAGGAGCAGTCGCAAGCCATTTTACTGGGGTGGGCTGGCAGGATATGACCAGCTTAGCGATATCGCTGAGGCCCTGGACGACGTACCGATAGGGGAAGCGGGGACGGTCTACTTGAGGCAGTTAGCCGAGCGGGTGAATCGTATAGTGGATAGATATCGTGTTAACGCTCAGGATTTGCGTGATGCTCATACACAATTGAGACGGATAGCCAAGTGTTTGCGGTATCCCCCCTCTTCTTATCCTGAGTCGCATACGTCCGAGAGTACGTTGAGCAGTAAGCAGGTCAGGCAAGTGATGGAAGGGTTGCTGAATGAATTCCAACCCGACCTCAAACGTCGCCCGGCCCAAGCTGCTCTCTACGACGCCTGGCACCGGGTATGGGAGGATAGCGGCCCCGAGTGGCTGCATTGCTATGACATCCCTGGCTTGCCACCGGACAACTTGGCGATGGAATCTTTGTTCGAGCAGCTACGTCGTCATCAACGCCGGGTCAGCGGGCGCAAGTCCACCCGCAAACTGAGAGACTTTGGACAATACCAGGTTCTGTTTCTGGCTGATAGCGAAGATGAACTGTTGGAGCAAATTCGGCAAGTCCCACTGGAGGAGTACGAGGAGAACCGGCGTCGCTTGGCGGAGGCCGAGAGCCCTCGCCGATTTCTGCACCGCCTTCATCGTGACCCGCTTGCCACTATGCGCCAATTGCTTGATCAACATGCTACTCGGCGATCCGAACTGCTCTCTAGCCGTGCTCCGCTTAAAGGTGATAATTAGTCACTCAGGGATGCTACACTAGAAGAACAAAATCAAGCGCGTCACTAGAGTTCAATTTCGAAAGTTATTCGACTTCTCTGAAGCGAAATTAGTCACGTTAACAAAAATGGTGTATCATCTGTCCAATACTGACCAACTTGAGG
>CAYYTU010000301.1:0-1270 GCA_964474655.1 uncultured Anaerolineales bacterium | reverse complement strand
TCCGAAGTCTGTCCTCCCCCAACTTGTAAATACGCCCCAATTGAGTTGCAGAGGCGTTTTCGAAGGCTAAACGAGCTCGCTAGCACTTAAATATAATGCTTAGAAAGTGCCGGTCACCTGAGCTTCGTTTCTCCAGCCCGCAACTCTGCCCTCTAAAGATAGAGAGCGATTCGTGGCCTCCACGTTACACAAATCGGCGGAATTCGTCCATTTTGCCCGTCCGCTGTCCACACTCCTCCACGGCGCCACGGCATCACAGGCTTGACCAACGACCAGAGCTCAAGTACAATATATCTTGACCAGATGTTTGGCTTGATTGGCCAAAGGTTGATCGGGAGACGATGCAGCGAACCCGCGAGAAAGAGGGAGAACAATGGTCAAAATCGCTGAAATGACTGCGACAGACACGCTTAAGCTGCCGACCGAGGTAGCGTCGCTTTTCCGGCCTTCCGACCGGTTCGTTATCTGGGCCGATGGTGACACGTTACACCTTAAACGTATTAAACCGCCGGCGGTGACACGCATTGTGAGTGAGGCTCCGGAGGGAGAGCCTATGTCGATGGATGAGATCAACGAGATTGTCCACGAAGTCCGGCGTCAGCGACAGGCAGAGTGAGCTTTGCGCATCGTCATCGACACCAACCTCTGGATATCCGGTCTCCTTTGGAAGGGGCAGCCCTGGGAACTGCTGCGCCTGGCCGAAGCAGGAGAAGTCGAGTTGTGTGTAGCTCCCGCGATGATCGAGGAACTGGCCCAGGTGCTCACCTACGAGAAGTTTCGGCCTCGTCTAAAGCAACTGAGACTCTCCTCCGCAGAGCTGTTCGCCTACGCGATAGAGTTGGCCTCCGTTTTCAATGTTCCACAGGGAGAATCCGTCATCGTGGCAGCCGATCCTGACGATGACATCTTTCTGCGCTGTGCTGTTGCAGTCGGAGCAGCTTATGTCGTGTCTGGCGACCATCATCTTCTTGATTTGGAAAAGTACACCGATATCCCTATCCTCACCGTGCACAATTTCCTCGCTCGGGAATTCCCCCAGCAAATTGCCAAGTCCCGGCCCACCAACTGAAGTGGCACCTACTGTACAATCCCACCCCACACCCGAACGACTCATCATTAGCCTCAACCCATCACCATCACAAGCACGTTCCCCCCGATGTGAAGCATCATCGCGTACCAGCCCCAGGCCTGAGTTTGGGTGTATGCAAAACTTGAGGGGGCAGGAGTGCCAAGACTTCGGAAGTCTACGAGAACGATATGCGCAGGGCTT
>CAYYTU010000300.1:0-1274 GCA_964474655.1 uncultured Anaerolineales bacterium | reverse complement strand
TAAGCTCGCTCCTGGTGTAGAACGCTGATGTAGTTCTGCTCGGCCTCGGCGTACCTCTCGCCCAATGGCAATCCACCGCCTTCACTGTCTGTGATAGTGCATCCCACCGGGCGTCTCAGGGAGTGCGCCAACGCGGCCTCCAGATCCACCAGAATGTGGCTCATATGAGTGTCGATGGGGTGATTCCAGCCGCCCAGCAGCCGCCCTTGGGGACCATTGAGGATCATCTGCTTCGTACCCGGCATCACCCGCCCCCACATCGTCACGTGTCCCGCGTGGCTGTTGAACTTGGTCCAGTGAGGTTTGATGTGCCAGTCGGCGAAGATGGTCAACGGATCATCTCCCGGATACCAGGCCTGGGTGTAAGCGAAGGCCAACCTCTCAGCCAACGGCGCGCCAACCCGCACCCGGGTCAGTTGACCCAAGAAGCGCTCCATCGTCATATACTTGTAGGTGAAGCCGTAGATGGCTTCCAGACCATCACCCTGGTAGTAATATAAGTCCCGTGGGCGGGTGAGCCCCAGGATCGGGAAGTAAAGCAGGTGGTCGAGTTTGGGCCACAGCGCGCCGACGTCAGCCGCCAGATGGTGGAGTTGGCTTGGAGGATGGTCTTCCAGATATCCGTCGCGGACAGTGAGCACCTCCTCCTCAATTATCTCCACTACTCCCATCTCTACCTTTGCCGCTTCCAGGGGGAAAAATCCCCGCGTTTTCCACGGGGTAGCTGGGAACTTCTGCGGGAGACTCTTCTTCTTCATCAGGCTCTGGCTTCTTGGGAGGAGCTCCCACCGGAGCCGTCAGCCCGCGCTTGCGCAACAGGTGATTGACGTGACCAGCGCTCACAGTAACACCGAACTTGTCCTCTATTTCTTCGGCTAACCGAGGGGCGCGCAGGCTCTCGTCTTCTTCCTTGCGCGCGTAGAGGTATTCGCGTATCCCGGAGTGGATCTTGTGGGTGTGCCCGTGGCGACCATCGATCACGGCCTCCCATGTGCGGCCTCCCTTTTCGTATTTCGACTGCCAGCGAGCCAATTCCTCTTCGTCCAGCTCGAAGCCCAGTTCCTCGTTGAGTTCGTCCAGCGGCTCACCGGCGGTGACGCGCAATAGTAACTGCTCCAGGCGCTTTGCCTTTTCCAATACGGCCTCGGGGTAATCCATTATCTCACTCCTTGCATTGATTCCTGTGTCTTTTGCACTGGAGGCAATTTTACCCGATTATCGCTGAAAGCGCGAGTTCTAATTATGCGATTGTTAACGTGCGGTCAAAGGTCACG
>CAYYTU010000299.1:0-1280 GCA_964474655.1 uncultured Anaerolineales bacterium | reverse complement strand
GGCATCCTGAGCTTGTCGAAGGACCTGGCGGTATGCTCGCTATCATCGGCGGCGACGAGTACGTCACGGTGGATGAGTTGGTGGAGACGGTGATCGAGACCTCCGGCAAGGAGATTGAGATCGAGCACGTGGAGGGCCCCGTCGGCGTGCACGCCCGTAACTTCGACAAATCTAAGATCAAATCCTTGGGCTGGGAGGCGGAGACAAGCCTGCGAGAAGGGATTGCGCGAACTTATGCCTGGATTGAGGAGCAGGTAAAAGCAATGCGAGATAAAGAGAGGTGATAATATGAGCCTGCGATTACAAATCCCCGATAGCGTCGTTCAGGCAATTCGCTTGCCGGAGGAGCGGATAGACCAGGAACTCCGTGTAGAACTAGCTGTCGCCTTGTATGCCCAGGGGCTCCTATCTTTCGGCAAAGCGAGGGAATTGGCCGATAGAGGAAAATACGAGTTTGGTCGATTATTGGGAGAACGAGGGGTGCCAAGGCACTACGGCCCAGAAGAGATGGAGGATGACTTGGCTTATGCCCGTGGTGAGTAACACCTCGCCTGTTCTGAACTTGGCGATTATTGACCATCTTTCGTTGCTACACGAGCAGTTCGGCGAAATATGGATCCCGACAGCGGTGCTGGAGGAGTTACGGGTTGAGGAAGAATTGCCTGGATCCCACGCTGTGCACGAGGCTTTGGAGGCCGGATGGTTGCGAGTCAGAGAGGCGAAGGGTCAAATGCTGGTTCAAGTATTGCAGCGTGATCTGGATAGAGGTGAGGCAGAAGCTATCGTGCTGACCTTGCAGGTTGAAGCGAGACGGGTGCTCTTGGACGAACGGGAGGGGCGTCGGATAGCCAAGTCGCTGGGACTGGACGTCACAGGAGTCTTGGGTATTTTGCTCCGGGCGAAGAGGGAAGGCAGGTTACCCTCGCTGCGAAAGGTAATGGATGAGTTGCAAGGACGGGCCGGCTTTCGCATAGGAACGGGATTGTACGCTGCTCTGCTGGAAGAGAGTGGTGAAAACAAAGAGCGCTAGACATGGTCGAGGGCGTTTATATGTTGATGCAATCGAAGCTGGAAGGCCTCACTATCATCGGCGGTGACGAGTACGTGACGGTCGATGAGGTCGCTGCGCTTATAGGAGACGGTGATTGAGGCCTCCGGCAAGGAGATCAAGATCGAGCACGTGGAGGGCCCGGTCGGCGTCCACGCCCGCAACTTCGATAAATCCAAGATCAAGTCGCTGGGCTGGGAGGCGGAGACGAGTCTGCGAGAAGGAATTGGGC
>CAYYTU010000298.1:0-1287 GCA_964474655.1 uncultured Anaerolineales bacterium | reverse complement strand
CGTGGACGGTCGTCTCGCCGTTCTGACCGTGCCCCGTGAAGAGCGTGTCGGTGGCGGTGACCGCAGCGCCAGTGCCCACCATAAGGGCCCCACCGTGTGAGTAAGGGAAATCACCTTCGTTGCTCAGGAAGGCGGTGTGTCCGATGAACGCCTCGCTATCCTCAACGTAGACGCCCGCGCCCTGGCCCGCTGCATCGTTATAACTCACCTCGGAACAATAGAAGCGATACGGCAAGGAGAGAGGATCACAATCATCGAAGTCGGCGCCTATGCGCAGGTCACTGCCCGCCCCAGCGAAAATGCCCCCACCGTCACCGGCATCGCCGCTGTTCCGCAAGACCCGCACGTTGGTCAGCGCACTCGTCGCGCCCTCCACGTAGAGCCCTCCGCCATAGTGGGCCGTGTTGGTGTAGAGCAGCGAATTGAGCGCGGTGATGACGCCGCCCGTCTGCTGGATGCCGCCGCCGTTGGTGATGGCGGTATTGTGGCTTATCTGCGAATCGGCGATGAGTACGCGTCCATCACGGATGGCCAGGCCCCCGCCGTCGCTCCCAACGGCGAACACCACGTCTTCAACAGCGTCGTCGTCGCTCAGGCAGTACATCACCACATCGACGTCGGCGACGGCCTCGGCCGGCGTCGACGCCTCCGACGCTCCCATCGCCACCAGAGGGGCACACTTCTCGGGCGTCCGGTTCCACACCGTGACCGCATAATCGGCCTCGATCAGATTGGTCGCCATGCCACTGCCCATCGTGCCCAGTCCCAGATAAGCTACCTTCTCCATCACACCCTCCTCTTTACCTTATGGCTTTCTACGGTTTGCCCTTCGCCGGATCGCCACGCTTCTACGTGGCACTTACTCGTGGACATTGATCAGGGTACCGACGTCCAGGTAGTCCTCCCTTTGAGTGTTGTTCGCTCATTTTGCTCGCGAGGGATCATCCGATCCCAAGCTTGAGCAAAGCACTATAGTCGAGATCGGTAACTCAACAATACTTAACAGGGGGGACTACCGATTTCATAAACAGACGCATCCGGTTCCAATCGGCTGAAGCCCTTGCCAGATCACGACCTTCACCATCTCCTCAAGTTGGAACAACACTTTACCGGCTCGATTTCTGTACACTGCTTCAACGCTTCCTCATCCCCACCAGCCCCGTCAATGGCAACATATTGACGATTGTATCTCCCGCGCGAAAGCGGCCGTCGCTGCACGCCCAATACCACTCCCTTTACCTGTACGATGGTTATCTACCCTCTGAACTGTTCATCCACCTTATTAGC
>CAYYTU010000297.1:0-1328 GCA_964474655.1 uncultured Anaerolineales bacterium | reverse complement strand
ATGTTAACCCACAGCAGGAATTGTGTGCGAAATTTGGCTGTTCTTCACTGCTGATAACCGCCTTCGTTTCCACCACGGGCATATTCTCCACACGCCCCGATTCTTTGAGGGTAACCGTTCAGATGGTTATGCTTTTTTCACCGCGGAGGGCGCAGAGATCGCTGAGACAGGCTATTTTTCAATATTTTGATCAGCTTGACAAAGCTTTTCCTTCAGTTTCTCTGCGCTCTCTGCGTTCTCGGCGGTTATACCGACCGCTACCTGAACGGTTACCTTTGAGATTCCGCGTGACCCACCCCAGGAGGGCGCGGGTTCTCGAACGCACTCGGCAGTAGGTGCCACGCACTTGGGAAGTGCGTGGCACCTGTGTTGAAGCCGCTACTGGTGATTGCGCAGCACGAGCAGGAGGTAGACGCGGTTGCCCCACAGGTGGCCGTAGATGTCGCTGTCACTTTCTCCCAGAGGAGTCTCTTCGTACACCGCCAGGAAGTCGCCGAGCGGTCCGGCGGCGACGGCGCTGCGATCTGCATTCCATCCGCCAATGTAACTGCCCTCATCCATAAACGTGCCGTTCAAGATATCTCCATCCTTGGAGATAGCCCGTCCGGCAATGCCGTCATAGACAAGTGTAGATGTAAAACCATTGCCGCTCACGGTTTCTTCATAGTGCTGGGACCAGGTCACCAGGTATTGCTGGCTGCTCTCGTTACCAGCTACGGCAGGGTTACTTTCGTCCACCGAGCTGTCGTATACGACCTGAGGCAGCGTTCCGACGGTGACGGATCCGTTGCTGGCGACGTGTACCGTCTTGGCGTCAATGCCGGTATCCGAGCCCGTATCGCTCTCCCACGCCACCAGATAATCCCCCTCGTCGTTCGCGATCGGAAGAGCTGCGACAGCCGGGTCCTCCTCATCGTGACCGAGAGTGCTGATCGTGATTGAGGCGGGGTTCAGGAGTTGCCCATCGCCCCTCACCCGCCGGGCGTAGATATCATAGTCACTGGAAGTGTTCCTCTGCCGCCAGGCGACCAAGAATTCGTCGCGCGTACGACAGTAAACTACGTCGGGATTCTCCCGATACTCCCCGCTACCGGTGTCGTCAGAGATCGTGAAATTGCCGCCATCAAGCGTTCCCGAACTGGTCACAAGCTGTCCCTCGACATCCTTGTCGAGAGGGGAAGGATGCCAAGTGGCTTGCCAAACCACCAAGTATCTATCCGATGTAGAAGAGTAGGCTACGGCCGGACCGCTGGGAGCCAATAGGTTGGAGCCGCTTACTATGACAATGTCCTTTGTATCCAGAACTGCTCCGGCACCCGAGACACGCC
>CAYYTU010000296.1:0-1378 GCA_964474655.1 uncultured Anaerolineales bacterium | reverse complement strand
GATACCGACGGCAAAGTCTACACCATCGCCGCTCAGGCTGAGGATCACCTGGGAACTTTCCAGAGCCCGTCGGCGACGCGGGCCATCACCGTAGATAACACCGCTCCTGAAAACCCTGACTTAGTCACGACTACCAACGGAATCGTGACCGGCACCTGGATTCCCACCAGCACTGTCCCGGTCAGCTGGACCGTGGTCAGCGACGGCAGCGGGTTGTCTTACTACTACACCTGGACACAGAATTCGGACACCGGCGTGGGCAGCGCCAATCCTCTCACGACAGCCACCGCCGTGACCGGTACCGATCTATCGGAGGACGACAATTACTTCCATATCCGGACGCAAGATGGCGCCAACAACTGGGCTGCTGAGACTAAGCACCTGGGTCCCTTCAAGGTGGATACCGTCTCGCCGACGGTCAGCATCGACAATCCTGCGGCAGGCAGCGTTCTGACCACGGCGCATCAACCGACGGTGACCATCGACGGTACAGCCTCAGATGATACCTCAGGGCTGAGCGAAGTCCGGGTGACCACCGGCACGACCTGGGCAGAGGCCAACGGACTAGGTAACTGGGATTACACCTGGACCCTGCCCATCACCGACCACGTCGACTATCCGCTCCGAGCACGAGCGATCGATAGCGCCGGCAACGTCAGCACGACGGCCGAGATTAACGTCACCGTGGATACGGTGGCGCCGACGGCGACGGCCCCGGTGCCGCATACCAGCCCCTGGGTCACCTCGACCGTGGTCTACACGTGGGCAGAATCAAGCGACGGCGCTGGCATCGCCGGCTACCAGATCCGCATCACCAACACCAAGAGCTACGAGGTGATCTCCAGCACGGATGAATCGGTATTGACGTTCACAGAAGCGCTCACCGAAGGTGCTGGCTACTACGCCCGCCTGCGGGCCATCGACGACAACAGCAACGTTGGAGCGTGGAGCGATCCCAGCGACGTGGTGACGCCGGATCTGACGCCTCCCACAACTTCAAACCCCCAAATCATAGAGGAGAGCGATTACTTTTACGTAGTAGATGATATCCATCTTTACTACACCAACACGATGCAGCTGGAAAAAAACTTTGCCGTCAAAGGTAAGTCGAATGATGGTGCATTATCTGGTGTGGCCCAGGTTCAGTTCTCTGATGCCCTTGGCAAAGATCCAGATCCTGTTACATCTGGCTTTCCCGATTGGAAATCGTCCTCCTACAGCATTGATAGTACCACAACCGCAAGCGGCACTATCACGGCTACCGTCTATGACAACGCCGGCAACACCGCCGTCCAGACCTACACCTACGCGCTAGACAGCAAGCCGCCGACGTCCACCGCCTCATCCCCGGATTACGTCACCAGTGGATCCATCGAAG
>CAYYTU010000295.1:0-1384 GCA_964474655.1 uncultured Anaerolineales bacterium | reverse complement strand
GTTGATGTTAACGTAGCAAATAGAAAATTTGAGGAAACTTAATTTCCAGTGTATTAAAGGTCAAGCTGAAGATTGACGCAAGGTTTATCCAAAGTCCAAAAATGAGGGGCCTTTCTTCTTCAAGCAATGGGGCGGCTTCCGTCGGAAAGAAGCCGGGCGGGAACTCAAGGGGCGCACGTGGGACCAGATGCCAGCGTTTGCTGCTGCTGGTGCTTGATGCTCAGATGGTCGACGTCTACCGCGAGCACCACCCGCCCTACAAGCACCTGGTCGAGCGCATCGCGTCCACGGATGCGCTGATCGATTAGGCCAAGCGGCCCATCGTGTATCGGCTGTATGGGCTGACGGAGGAGGAGATCGCGGTGGTGGAGGGGGCGTGAGCATCGGGGTGTGATATAATATCTACCACAGGAGAGCGTACGAATAACGGGAGGCAGCGATGTTGACGAAAAAGGAAATCACACGGGTCCTGAAGGAACACTATCCCTATCTGGCCGCAGAGTACGGCGTGAAGCGGATCGGCCTGTTTGGATCTTACGCCAAAGACACTCCCACCGAGACCAGCGACATTGATATTGTAGTAGAATTCGACCGCCCCATAGGCTTCCGTTTCTTCGAGCTGGTCGAGTATCTTGAGACCCTGCTGGGCACGCAGGTCGATGTCCTTACCCCGGCTGGCATCCAGGGAATCAGGATCGATCGGATCGCCAAGGATATTGAGGAGAGCACGGTGTATGTCTGAACGAACCGATAGCGACTTCTTGAGAGATATTCGCGAGGCGATACGTCGCATACGGGCTTATTCGCCGGAAGCAATGACATACGATCAATTTCTAGCGGACACGAAGACCCAGGACGCCGTCGTTCGGAACCTGGAGATCATCGGCGAAGCGACCAAGAATTTGTCGAAGCAACTGCGAGACAGGTATCCCGATATCCCCTGGAAAAGCATGGCGGGCATCAGGGATAAGTTGATCCATCACTATTTCGGGGTCAACCTCGACGTTGTATGGGGCGTGGTCACGCTGGAACTGCCCGAGCTGGCATCACAGATCGAGGAGATACTACAGGATGAGCAGAATGGCTGATCAATTGGGCCAACCGGACCCCTTGCCTGCGGGCTGTACTGGTTGACGGATGAGGAGATCGCGGTGGTGGAGGGAAGGACGACTACCGCGGATTAGAGAAATACACGATGAGAACCTACCGTATCGTCCATTTCTGGTATCCGTGGTAGTCCTCTGTGCGGCCTGACGGAGGAGGAGATCGCGGTGGTGGAGGGGAAATAGTTGCTTACGTTGTGAGCTGTGAGCGGGGTTGAGTTTCCATAGGTAGTGGTTACATATTGACTGATGGCGCTCCAAATGGTATTTTTTCCTCTAAA
>CAYYTU010000294.1:0-1426 GCA_964474655.1 uncultured Anaerolineales bacterium | reverse complement strand
GGCCTGATCACCTACATGCGCACCGACAGCACCCACGTGGCCGAGTCGGCCCAACAAGAGGCGCGCCAGGTCATCGCCCGCTACTGGGGCGACGAGTACCTTCCTGACAGACCGCCGCAGTACAGGACTAGATCAAAGGTGGCCCAGGAGGCCCACGGCTGAATCTTCAGCCAGGCCATCCGCCCCACCTCGTGCGAGCGGACGCCCAGGGCGATGCGCGAGCACCTGACGCCGGATCAGGCCCAGCTCTACGAGTGGATCTGGCGCCGCTTCGTCGCCAGCCAGATGACCCCGGCTGTCTATCACGATACGACCGTGGACGTGGCCTGCTCCCGCGGCGGCGAGGACCTACCCTACCTCTTCCGGGCCAGCGGGCGCGAGCTGCTCTTCGAGGGCTTTATGGAGGTCTATCCCGTCCGCTGGTCGCAGCGGTCGAGCCGCAAGCTGGGGGCGGCCAACCAGGATCTGCCGAAGGTAGCGATAGAGGAAGCTCTACTACTACACGAAGTGCTCCCCGAGCAACGCTTCACCGAACCGCCGCCGCACTTCACCGAGTCCAGCCTGATCAAGGAGCTGGAGAAGCGGGGCATCGGGCGGCCCAGCACCTACGCCAAGATCGTGGGCACGCTCTTCAAGCGGAAGTACGTGGAGCGCGAGGGGAAGGCGATCCTGGCCCGCCCCCTGGGCTTCGTGGTCTGTGATTTCCTGGTGGAGCAGTTCTCGGCTGAATCTTCAGCCGATCTGTTCGACGTCAGCTTCACGGCGGCGATGGAGGAGGACCTGGATCGCATCGCGCGGGGCGAGCGGTCGCGGGTCGAGGTGCTGGAAGAGTTCTACGGCACCGCGGATACAAAAGGGAAGCGTAGCGGCTCCTTCGCGGCGGCGCTGGAGGCAGCGCAGGCGGCGGCCCAGGAGGCGACCATCAGCGTGCCGCAGCCGGGCGCGGAGCCGACGGGCGAGCCGTGCCCGCGGTGTGGCGGCGACGTCGTGGTGCGGAGCGGGACGTATGGCAAGTTCAAGGGCTGCTCGAACTACCCCGAGTGCGATTGGACTTCTCCACTGAAGGGCAAGAAGCGAAGCGGCGGTGAACCTACGGACGAGGCCTGCCCGGAATGCGGCGGGGCGGTGGTGGTCCGGCGGGGGAAGTATGGGCCCTTCCGCTCCTGCACGAACTATCCCAAGTGTGATTGGAGCGCGCCGCTGGCGGTCGGCACGTGTCCCAGGTGCGGCGGCGACCTGGTCGAGCGAAAGGCCAATGGGGGATAAAGGACATCCCCTTGGCATCTACTGGGGTTGTCTGAACTGCCTACGGATGCCGTGTATCCGCGATTGCCGCTACCGCGTGCGGCCGAGCAAGGCCAAGGAGCAGGAGGCGTGACGCCGGTGACGCGGCTATCGCCGTTTGATCTCAAGCGGCGCTATTTTG
>CAYYTU010000293.1:0-1430 GCA_964474655.1 uncultured Anaerolineales bacterium | reverse complement strand
CAGAATGTCTCATAACTCCCGTCTCGACGGGATAGCACTTTAACAATTCAGCATTGTGGTGTTCAGTAGAGCGTCAACTGGGCCACTTGGAAGCTAACTCAGCGGTTTTTCCAGAAAAATCGTCCCAAAATGCAGGAGATTACTGTCCCGCTGGGTCTGGGGAAGCGCTGCAGGCAGGCTAGAGACGCGCCTACCTAACCTCGGCTAGCTGATGAGCTGCCAGGGCACCAAGCCGGTATGAAGTTGCGTTGAGCTTCTCTCTATCTGTAGCCGATCCAGGTGCGGGCGGAGCGAATCTTATCGGGATGCCCGGTCTTGACCGCTACCCAGGCCACGCCCAGCATGGCGATGGCCGCGAAGAGCACACAGCGTTCCACCGCCTCCCACCCTCGGTGCTTGTGGTACTTGAGGTTGAAGGTTAACTTGGCCCAGCTGTTGGCGCGCTCGACACTGGTACGGCTGTGAAAAAGCGCCATGTACAATGAGCTGCGCCGGCGCAGTACACAGTACTCGTCCGTCGCCAAGTCGGCTTCTGGATCCGCTGCGTTGCGCGGGTTCTTGGTAATGGCCGGCAGAGCTCGCAACCGCTGAAGGACGAATTCGAAGATATCCAGCGTATCGTAGCCCCCGTCACCGATGAAGTACCGGCATCGGCGGGCTAACTGGGGATGCTCTTCGCAAGCCTGTTCCAACAGTGGGAGTGTCAGGGGACTATCCTGGGCATTACCGGCTCCAAAGACGACGGCGATAGGGAGTTCGGTCTTGAAATCCACCACCCATAACCAGCAGTAGCCGAATTGCAGTCCACCATCGTTGTCTGGGTAACCACAGAAGGCGGCCTCGGGGTCACTCTTGCCGTTGGGTCGATCTATGTAGGTCTTGCTCACGCTGCTGTAAGTGGGCACTCGGCTCAGGTCGACAACCCAAGCCCGCCCATCTATGACCTTACAACGCACGAGCACTTCGACCAGCTCATGCAAGATCGCCTTCAAGTCATCCAGGGGAACTGCCATACGGCGGCGGCTGAAGGTGGATTTGCTCGGTATTTCTCCCGGCCTGAAGTTGACCGCGCCTGCCAAGTGGGGCAGATCTTTCAGCCTGCGAATCAGTTCATCCGTAGACTGCAATCCCAGCATCCAGCGGAGCAAATCTGCCAGCACGAACGAGCGGGTACGATACGTCCGAGGGCGATGGCGAGGATGTTTGGGATCCTGTTGGTCCAAGCGCTTCAGGAACGACCGCAGACGCTTCTTGAGCATCTTCAGCACGCGCGAAGCGCCGATGGACTCCGCAAACTCATCCTTCACCTCCGGCTTCTGTCCATCGGGGCGTTGATCCTGTTTATCGCCCTCTTTCAAGCCATCATGAACTGCCAACTCGATCAGTCGGACCTGGCAGTTCTCCAAACCGTTGCTCAAGCGGTCCAGGTC
>CAYYTU010000292.1:0-1436 GCA_964474655.1 uncultured Anaerolineales bacterium | reverse complement strand
TGACTTGCCGCAATGTGCTGATCTGCAACTAAGCGTTTTGATGCGATTGCCCTGCCCTTGTAGCTTGACAAAGGATGTTACGGCATATATCATTATACAATGAGAAAATAATTTTCGCAATACGCAAAAAAGACTTGACAAAGCACGCTTCATCGTTTATAATTATACAGTACAAAAACTAATTTTGCAATACGCAATACCAACCATCTTCCACGTCCCTTTTTGTTACGGAAAGATTGATCATAGATTCAATCAGGTGGTTTCGCCTATGGATATGGATAGAAGGATCTCATCAGATAGTGAGAGGAGGCTGCAGGAACGACTGTTGTTGAACGATCAAAGTGTCGAACGTGTACGTGTCTGATCACGATTCATCTTGTTAGCGCAACCCAGTAGGAGGAATATGATGGAAATCCTTAAGAAGAAAGAAAGAAACGAAGCGCACCCGTATATCCCCGAGCTGAAAGACCTCTACCGGAAGGGACGAATCACCCGGCGAGAGTTCCTCCGAAATGCCACCTTGCTCGGGGTGTCCTTTGTTGGTGCAAGCACATTCCTGTCTGCTTGTACGCCTGAACAACCGGCAACCGAGGCCCCTACTGAGCCAAGCGCCACGAACACTCCAGCTAGCGAGGTCCGGCGCGGGGGCACGTTACGGTGGGCCACGAAGCTAGAGGCCATCGAGCATCCCGCCAGACTAGCTGCGGGATCTACTGCTCACGTCGTCGGTGCTGTAGCCGAACGTTTGACAACTATGGGGTATGATGGAGTAAGTCGTCCCTTGTTGCTAGAGCGATGGGAAGCCAACGAAAACCTGGATACGTGGACGCTACATGTACGGCAGGGCATCAACTTCCACCACGGCCCGGAACTGACGGCTGATGACGTGATCTTCAATTTCGAGCAGTGGCTGGATCCGGAAGTAGGCTCGTCAATGCTCGGTTTGCTAGACGACTATCTCGCGACCGAGAACATCGAGAAGGTCGACGACTACACCGTACGGCTGCACCTGGATCGCCCAGAGATCGGTGTTCCGGAGCATCTCCTGCATTACCCGGCTGTCATCGTCTCCAAGGATTTCGAGGGAGACTGGCTGGAACAACCCGTTGGGACGGGTCCATTCACGCTCGAGGAGTACATCTTCGGAGAGCGGGCGAAATTGAAGGCGCACGATTCCTACTGGCAGATGGGAGCGGACGGAAGCCCCTTACCGTACCTGGACGAGGCGATTGCCTTTGATCTAGGCGATGATCGGTCGGCCATAATCGCAGCGTTCAAGTCTGGTCAGATTGACACGAACAATCAGCCAAAGGTGGAAGACTACCTTGCTCTACAAGATGAGCCTGACATAAGCATCGACGATATGACCGTCTCTCAGACAGCTGTATTGAGGATGAGGGCAGACGTTGACCCGTGGACGGACAACCGGGTTAGGA
>CAYYTU010000291.1:0-1446 GCA_964474655.1 uncultured Anaerolineales bacterium | reverse complement strand
TAAGAGAGGGTCTACCCCTCTTTCTCGTCGTGGGAGGCCTCCATAACCTCGAATCTCTCATCGAGGTCAGTGGCCAAGTCCAACGATTCCTCGTCCAAGGTAGGGGTGAATGACGAATCCCCAAATGCCTTTTCGACGTCGTAGGGATCGTTGAACTTGAGACAATGATAGATGTGCCTGGCCAGCGCTGCACACACAAACGGCATAGCCTGGTACCATTCCCGGCCCTCGGCCTTCTTGCGTTGAAAAAGTTCCTTGTACGGATTGCTCCCGTTGTCGAACCAGACCATGGGAGCAGCAATCTGAAATAGCGCTCGTTTCAAGTCCCGGTTGCCTCGGGTTGACATCTTAGTGCGGTCGATGGTCTGTGATGTCTGTAGGCCGGGAAAATAGCCGGTGTAGGCGACGTACTTCCGATAGTTGGAAAAGCGACTGACGTCTCCTGTCGCAGCCAAGATAACGCCCAGCGTCGCTGGCCCGGCATAAGGCACCTTGACAAGCAATTGATAATCGTCCCGCTGTTCTAACAGATTCTTGATCTGTCGGCCGAGCGCTTTCTGATGCCGAAAGTTGGTCAACAGAAAGTCGGTCAGCCATTCCAACCGCCACGCTCGGCCAGGATCGGGCGCCAACCCGGAACTGTCCCGCGCCAACCGTTGGAGTTTAGCCACGCGCCGTGCGTGCTGATAGCAACCGGCCTCCCACAGCACGTGGTGTACGTCCTCCTCTGGCGCTTCTACCAGCAGAGCCGGCGTCGGGTAGGCTGCCATCAGGCTGACCGGCCCGACGGTCGATACGCTGCTGGTGAAGAAAGTCTTCAGTTCGGGAAAGGTAGCTGCCATCAGCTGAGTGAACTGGTTGCGAGCGCGGTTGATCATTGTGCTCAACTTCCGGCTGTCCCGGCAAAGCGCCAACAAATCGGCATCGTCGGCATTGGGAAGTTCCAGTGGGCGAAGCGTGAACTCGGCCCCCACGGCTTCGTGCAGGTAGCCCATCCGGGTCATCACTCGCGCGTCCATCTCGTCCGTTTTGGGGAGTCCCGGAAAGAGCTTCTCCCGCATATGCTTAGTCGTGGCGTTCTCCACCAGGTTCATATCGTAGCCCTGATTTAGAAGGTATTGGAACACCGTGTCGCCATAGTAGCCTCCTGTGGGCTCGCACAGTCCAAAGAACTCGCTATGATCGGTGGAGATCCCATCCAGGTAGCTTTGAAGTTGGTGCAGACCGGCTCGCGTGCTGGGAAAGTGCAAACAGGTCTTGCGCTTCCAACTCTCATCGCCGTTGACAAACGTCTCCAGCGAGATCGCCACAGCAACGTGTTCCTTGTAGCCCACGTCGATACCGAGGTACTGACGGCAGGGCAAGTCGATTCCTAGACCTTCCAGCAATGTCATTTTTCACTCCTTGTGGGTCGGGGCAGAAACCATCCAGCCTAAGTTACATACA
>CAYYTU010000290.1:0-1450 GCA_964474655.1 uncultured Anaerolineales bacterium | reverse complement strand
AGAGCGAGCAGCCGCCGTTTCCGTCCCCTTTCGGGGATTAGATGCTTTCGGACTTATCCGCGACATGCCGCGGCCGGAAACGGAAGCGGAGTTTCCGTCCCCTTTCGGGGATTAGATGCTTTCGGACGGGACGCAGCGGACCGCTGGGTTCAGCCTGACAAATCGGTTTCCGTCCCCTTTCGGGGATTAGATGCTTTCGGACTATCTTCGTGACGGTTCATGTCCCGGAGTCTACGGCGGGTTTCCGTCCCCTTTCGGGGATTAGATGCTTTCGGACGTAAAGCTGGCTCCTGGATACACTGTGGGTTCCCATGGTTTCCGTCCCCTTTCGGGGATTAGATGCTTTCGGACTCGGGAGGAGACAGTGAGGTTCAGGAGACTTCTTCTTGTTTCCGTCCCCTTTCGGGGATTAGATGCTTTCGGACTTGAGGCGGACTGCCCAGACTGTGCTGGCACGGGGGTTGGTTTCCGTCCCCTTTCGGGGATTAGATGCTTTCGGACTGGACTTGGAGTTGGTGGCTCCTGTTACTCAGGAAAGGTTTCCGTCCCCTTTCGGGGATTAGATGCTTTCGGACCTCGAGCCTAAGACTAAGAAGTAAATTTGTATTACTAGTTTCCGTCCCCTTTCGGGGATTAGATGCTTTCGGACCCGGAGACTCCAACACCGCCACCGACCTCAACACCGAGTTTCCGTCCCCTTTCGGGGATTAGATGCTTTCGGACCCGCAGCGCCTAGCGCCACACCAACCGCTACCCCCACTCGTTTCCGTCCCCTTTCGGGGATTAGATGCTTTCGGACTTCGCCCTGATCAAGGGTGAGTTGCCGCAACCGACTCGTTTCCGTCCCCTTTCGGGGATTAGATGCTTTCGGACTAGTTTGCCAGCTGATGGATCTTGCTTCCCAGATCTAGTTTCCGTCCCCTTTCGGGGATTAGATGCTTTCGGACTAGGACCGGCTCAGACTACCATGGAAGTAGTCTATAACCGTTTCCGTCCCCTTTCGGGGATTAGATGCTTTCGGACGTGGATATATGACTGCCACCGGTAGCTTCGACCTGACCGTTTCCGTCCCCTTTCGGGGATTAGATGCTTTCGGACCAGTCATATGCCACAGATGCGGCGAAGCAGTGGTGATGGTTTCCGTCCCCTTTCGGGGATTAGATGCTTTCGGACGCCGCCCGTTTATTCGTTTCCGTTGGTAGCAAGGGTTAGTTTCCGTCCCCTTTCGGGGATTAGATGCTTTCGGACATGATGACGGAGATGGCGACGGAAACAGCGACGGCACGTTTCCGTCCCCTTTCGGGGATTAGATGCTTTCGGACCCACGGCGACCCCTGTAGGGCAATCGCATTTATATTGAGCCATGATACAATTCACTTCCAACCAGGTACCTCAACTAGCGTAACGGTTGTGCAATCGACGCCGAAATCGATGCACAAGTGGTGATTTT
>CAYYTU010000289.1:0-1450 GCA_964474655.1 uncultured Anaerolineales bacterium | reverse complement strand
TCCTGGAGGCGGATGCCGGTACCGAGGAACAACTCGATGATAACCCGGTCCCGTCGTGCCAGGGTCGATGACCGCCCGCAAAGCTCCTTGAGCAACCGGCGCTTCTCGGCCTCGGTGAGAAACATCGGCGGCGTACGCGGGAGTCGGCGCATGGTGACCGACCGAGCAGGGTTTTCCGGAATAAGCGCTGTCTCCTCAGCCCAAGCGAAGAATGACCGCACCGCAGCCTTGAATCGGTGTAGTGACGCGGCTGAGCGCGGGGTGCCATTCGGTGTCCCGGTTACAGCGGGATCGGTGAGGATGTTGTCAAGCACTGCTGGAGTTACCTGGTCGAGAGAGCACTCTGGTTTTACCAAGGCCAGAACTCGGGCGAACATCCGCAGGTCACGCAGGTATGCGCTGACCGTGTGTGGTGACCGCCCATGTGCTTCGAGCCTACGGCCAAAGGTCTGGATGGCCTCTTCGACAAGAACGGGCGTAGGCATCAAGCGCACCGTACGAGCGGTGGCACTATTCATCGTCCTCGTCTTCCTTCCGGCTCCGGCCCAAGGGTGTGTCCTTGGGCAGAGGCAGCTTGTCGATACGGCCGGTCTCTTTAGCCCAGATCAGGAACATCCGGAACACCCGCATGGTCTTGTCCACGGTGGGCTTCGCCCGCTTCTTGCCGCTGGGCAGCTTCAAGAGAGCGTCCGACTTGAAGAACTTACCGACATGCGGTGCCAGAATACCAGACAGCTTTCGCTCCGCCCCGAAGAAGGCTTCGATCTGCTCGAAGTCTTTCCCGTACGTATAAAGCGTCCGCTCCTTTTTGCCCTGACCCCTGAGGTGCTCCAGGTAGGCCTGGGCGGCATCATGCAGAGTCTCACTCATGGCGTTTTCTCCTTTCGAGAGGTTCAACTTGTTGTATATCATAGCGTTATGCACATTAACATACAGGCATTTAAGCCGCTGGAAGTCAAGGCGTTCCTGGCCTATTTCTGGAGAAAGATCGGGCTCCGGGCGAACTTGGCCGTCTCGGATATCAGGGGTATGATTCGGGACCCCGACGGCGGCGGGACCGCGGTTGTGTCTGTGCCTGCAAGGCTGGATGTGTTGGCTGAATGGGGCGAGGCGGGCCTTATGCCTGCCTTACTGTCGAGGCTGCCCTGATGGCGCGGATATCCGCCAAGGAACGCAAACTGGCCGAGACCCTGGCCAGCCCTGTACTCTGGGGACAGGGGTACCTGCGCAACCGGGACGGCCATCCGCGGGTGTATTGGCCACACCAAGTTGAGGACCTGCTTTGCCGGGAGAATAACATCATCCACCTGGATGGGCGCGACGTTGGCAAGAGCGTGTGCATCAGCACTGACGTGCTACACTTCGCTTTCACAACCCACGGTGGCCAGGGGTTGATCGCCGCCCCGCACCAGGGGCACCTTGATACGCTGATTGAGGAGATCGAGTTCCA
>CAYYTU010000288.1:0-1455 GCA_964474655.1 uncultured Anaerolineales bacterium | reverse complement strand
GTTGGCCTTTCTGTTCAACCGCCACTTACTTGCACTTACGAGTTGAATCCAAGACCCAAGTAAAAGGAGACGAACCGATGAAAAAACCAATCCTCGCCCTAAGTGGACTTGCCGTACTGCTCGTCCTGGCGTTCTTGCTCCAGGGGCTGTTCTGGCTCGTGATGCGCCTGCCCGGCTGGCTATTCGCCGCGCCACGCGGCAGTCACGGGTGGGCCGTCATCGCGGGCGCTCTGGCCCTGATCGCTGGCGGCGTCGGCTGGCTGATCGCCTCCCGCCCGACGCCCGCGGCCAGGAAAGAGGCCGCGCTCGCGGCAGCGTCCGCCCTGCTGGTGCAACCCTTCTTGATCGCCGCGGTCACCATCACGTTCTTGATGATCCTCGGACCCGACAGGATGTCGGAGATGACAGGGTTGGGGAGTTTCTTGGCCGGGCCTTACGTGATAACCGCGTTGCTCTTCAGCGACATCGGGCGCTACCTGGCCTTCAGTGCCGCCGCGCTGGGGCTGGCGCTGATCGGACTGACGCGCCTGATCGTCCGCCGGGGCGGAGACGCCCTGCAGCGATTGGCCTTCTACGTATTGGCCCTCGCCATCCTGGCCGTCGTCGCCTTCCCCCTGGCCCTCTCACAGATTCCCTACCGACCGGCGGTGCAGGCCGCTCCGGACGTCGAGATGGAGACGGTGGTGCGCTCAAGGTGGCCCTTCCACACCGTCCAGATGTGCCAGGCCATCGCCGGCGTCAGTTCGCGCCAGTACGAACCGCTGGGCTGGGCCGACGACGAGACGCTGGTCTATCGCGTCTGGCGCGGGGGCGGCTATGGGCGCGACGCCTGGCGCTCCCAGCCCGGCTCGCCCGGCCCGCCGCTGGCCTATCACTTGGACACGGGCGCTATCACCCGCTTCCGCGGATTGGACGGCCTCCACACCGAGACCTGTGATCCGGCGGCCTGCGTCGAGCCGCTCCTGGCCGAGATACCCTCCTACCATCCGGGCCGCTTCGAGCAGCCCGTCGTCTCCCCTGCTGGCAACTGGATCGCCTTCACCGCCTGGTCCTTCGACAGCCCGGAGGATCTGCTCATTGCGCTGCAACAACAATGATCGGAGGAGATGCAGGGAATCCTCGTTGAGATAGGGGGAGGGACTATGGACATTCAGGTTGCGTTGGCCGACGATCATCCGCCAATCCGTCAGGGCGTCCACGCCGCGCTGGAGGAAGCGCCGGACATTGAGGTAGTAGGAGAAGCCAGCGACGGCGCGGAAGCGAAAAATCTCGTTGCCCAACTCCAGCCAGACATTCTTCTGCTGGATCTGATCATGCCAGGCCCCAGGCCAGTCGATATCGAGCGCTGGGTGCGGGGCAACTACCCGGAGACGGAAACGCTGATCCTGACGGCCCATGATCGGGACGCCTTCCTGGCGGAGATGGAGGAAGCCGGCGCGGCGGGCTTTCTCACCA
>CAYYTU010000287.1:0-1467 GCA_964474655.1 uncultured Anaerolineales bacterium | reverse complement strand
CCGCGTCTCGGTGGATAGCGAGGAAGACGTCGTATGTCGGGCGACGTTGAGCGACGTCACCGAGCGCAAACAGATGGAAGAGGCGCTGCGGGATGCCCTCACCGAGGCACAGCGGCGAGAGAGCGAAACGCGATGGCTGTTGTCGGCCTCGCAGGCCGTTATAGAGTGCCACACGTTTGAGGAAGCGGCGCGGCGGATTTTTGATGTCGCTCGTGAGGCCACAGGTGCGGTTTCCGGCTATGTTGCCATGATGAGCGAGGACGGTAAGCAAAACGATCTTCTATTCCTGGAAACTGGCGGCCTGCCCTGTGAGGTCGACCCCGATTTACCGATGCCGATCCGTGGCCTACGAGCGGAGGCTTACGAGAAGGCAGAAGTCGTCTACCACAATGACTTCGAGCATAGCAAGTGGAAAAAGTTCATCCCACCGAAGCACGTCGAGATGCACAACGTGTTGTTTGCACCGCTCATTATCCAGGACCAGGCTGTGGGTGTGATAGGGTTGGCCAATAAACCTACGGACTTCACTGAGGAAGACGCGAAAATGGCGAAGGCCTTCGGTGATATGGCCGCGATGGCCCTGCGCCGGGTGCAGGCAGAGGAAGCGCTGCGGGAGAGTGAGGAGAGGTATCGAACTCTCTTCCAGAACATCCAGGCTGGCGTCGTCGTGCACGGGGCTGATTCGCAGATTATTACGTGTAACCTCAAAGCTCAAGAATTGCTCGGATTGACCGAGAACCAGATATTAAGCGCAGAGGCATCAGACCCAGCATGGCAGTTTTTACGTGAGGATGGGACGCCGATGTGCTCGGCGGAGTATCCGGTCAAGCAGGTGCTGAATACCGGGCAACCCCTCCGAAATTTCATTGTAGGGAGAATTCGGCCTGGCGAAAATGATGTAACGTGGAATACAGTCAGCGCTGACCCTATATTTGACGCTGCGGGCGATATCACAGAGGTGATTGTATCCTTTATGGACATCACCGCGCGCAAGCGGGCGGAGGAGAATCTGCGCGAGACCACGCAGCGATTCCAGGCGCTTCTAGATCACTCCCCGGCGCTGATACATATCTTCGATGAAGAGGGACGGTATCTGTTGGTCGGAGATGCGACAGCCGAGGCTATGGGGTTTCCTCGCGAGGAGATTATCGGCAAGACCTTCGCCGATTTGCTCCCGCCGGAGACCGTCGCGACGTTTATGCGCCGTGTCGAGAGATTGAAAGAAGACCGCGCCGTGTTGTCCGTGGAAGATAAAATCACATTGAATGGTGAAGAGCACTTCTTCGAGTCGCTCCTCTTTCCTCTCTCAGAGGAGGATGGGAGGGCCACCTATGCCGCTATCGCTACCGATGTCACCGAACGCAAGCGGGCGGAGGAGGCGCTGCGACAGCAGAAGGAGCTGCTGGAGAACACGTTGGAGTCGCTGACGCATCCGTTCCTCGTGATAGACGCCGAGGACTACACCGT
>CAYYTU010000286.1:0-1468 GCA_964474655.1 uncultured Anaerolineales bacterium | reverse complement strand
GTTTGCCCTTGGCGTGCCCGATTGGCAGCAGGTCAACATCAACGGGTTTGGCGATAAAGAGAACAGCGGCGGCAGCGTGACCCTGCACCCCTTCGATGATCGTCTCTACGCTGGCCTGTGGCACGAAGAGGGCGGGCAGCTGTGGCGCACGTCCGACGGCACGTCCTGGTCACAGATCACCGACGATGGCTTCGGAAACGCCGATAACTCCAGCATCGAGCTGGGCGCGGCGCTTGACGGCTTCCTCTACGCCGGAACTTGGAACGAGACGAGCGGCTGCGAGGTGTATCGCTCCGACGATGGCCACGGTTGGAACCCGGTGAAGACGGGAGGCTTCGGCGACGCCAACAACATCGGGGTGGGGGCGATGGCAGTGTTCGAGGACGCTCTGTACGTCAGTACCTACAACGACGCCACCGGCACGGAAGTCTGGCGCACGTCCGACGGCACGACCTGGAGCCGGGCCAACGACGACGGCTTCGACGATGCTAACAACGTGATGGGCTGGACGATGGCTGTCTTCGAGGACCGACTATACGTTGGCGTTCAGAACTTCGATACCGGCGCTGAGATCTGGCGCTCGGCCGACGGCACGACCTGGGAGCAAGTCGACGAAGACGGTTTGGGCAACGCACACAACCAATGGCCTCGAATGGCTGTCCTCGACGATCAGCTCTACGTCGCCTTTGCCAACGATTCGACCGACTCCTACACCGGAACCGGCACCCAGATCTGGCGCTCGGGCGATGGCGAAGCGTGGGAGCCGGTCATCGACGATGGCTTTGGCGACAACACCAACGGGGGCAGCGACGTGTTGGTGGCCTTCGATGAGGCGCTCTACTCCGCCACCTACAACCCGGAGACCGGCACGCAGCTCCACCGCACCACCGACGGCCTTGAGTGGACCAAGGTCGCCCCCGACGGCTTCGGTGACCTCAACAATGCATCCACCTACGGGAGCGCGATCTTCGACAACCATCTCTTCCTGGCCACGGACAACGAAGCTCACGGCACGGAGATCTGGCGTTACGACGTTGGAGCGGAGCACGAGGTCTACTTGCCGCTGGTGCTGCGCAATAAGCAGTAACGCGTCAGGATTTCTGATCGTACCAAGAGGGGGCGGCTGACACCAGCCGCCCCTTTTCCGATTGCAGCGTGGCGGTTATCGGTTATACTTCTCTCAACGATGAACAGAACCCCAGCGCGCTATTGGCAACTTGTGGTCTTGAGCAGCGTGCTGTTCTGGATGGTCCTTGCTGGCGTCACGCCGCGCGCCCCCGTCGAGGCTCAGAGCACTCCAGAACCGCCGCGTCTGCTGCTTCGTACCGGCACCTTCGATCCACTGGCAGAAGAGCCATCGATGCCTCAAGACCTGCGCCGGCGCTCTCAATCGCTCGCCCGCCCCAGCCTGCACCTGATCCAGTTCCCCGGCCCGATCCAGGATGCGTGGCACCGGGCGCTGAGAAAC
>CAYYTU010000285.1:0-1470 GCA_964474655.1 uncultured Anaerolineales bacterium | reverse complement strand
GTGCCGGGCGCCAGCGAGGCACCCGGCACGTCGACCGACTTAGGGTCAGAAGTTTCGCAACACCAACGGCAAGTAGACCTGTTCGTCAAGGTAGAGCCACACCTCGCCGCCGTTGGCCGGGTTCCGGGTGCCGACATACAGGTTGTCGTTGAACACCGTGGTCGAGTTACCCCAGTAGGGCGAGTAGTTGTTGCTGTCGCCCAGGCCATCCGGCCCCACCTGTTCCCAGGTTGTTCCATCAGTGGTCTTCCAGACCTCCATACCGGTAGTGACGTTGATGGTGAAAGCGTAGAATGAGCCATCGAAATTCACCAGCGAGCGAATGGCCCGGTTTTCGGTGTCGCCGAAACCCTTGGAAATGGGAACCTGCTCCCAATCGCTGCCGTCGCATTGCTGGCAGCGCCAGAGCTCGGCGCCGGGGTTGTCGCTATCGGTGTAGTTGTAAGTCCCTGCGTAAAGGTATCCGTCGAAAAGTTCCAGTGTGACGCTCCGGTTGTAGGCGTCCCCGAAGCCATCAGTGTTGACCTGGATCCACCCGCCGGCTGTGCCGGTGAAACTGCGCCATACTTCGGCGCCGGTATCATCGTTGTAAGTGCCTGCGTAGAGGGTTCCATTGAACTCGCTCAATGACACCAACACGTTGTTATCAGCATCGTCAAACCCACCCGTCACCACTGGCTCCCAGGTGCCACCGTCACCGTTGCTGCTGCGCCACAGCTCCCCGCCGGTGGTCGGGTTCCAGGTCGCTGCATAGAGGTAGCTGTCAAACTCCACGAAGTGGAACACCTCGCTATTGTTGGTGCTGGTGAAGCCCTCGCTGGCGACTTTCTCCCAGTCGCTTGGATCGCCGGTCGTGCTGCGCCAGATCTGTCCGCCGTTGGAGCCACCATTCGTCTGGTTCCAGGTGCCAAGGTAAAGCTCGCCACCGAACTCGATCATATGGTCGACGGCCACGTTGCTGGTGTCGCCCAGCCCATCGGTGAAGACGGTCGTCCAGGAAGTGCCGGGGCTCTTACGCCACAATTGGGCGCTGGTATCCGGGTTGTACATCCCGGCGTAGAGTTGATTGTCGAAAGGCGCTAAAGCGCCGACGAGGTAACTGGTGCTGTAGCCGAAACCATTGATATTTACTTGCTTCCAGCCGGGCACGCCGGGCGCGAACTTCTGGATGCGGGCGTTGAGCTCGTCGGCGATGTAGACGTTGCCCTGATCGTCCACCGCCACGCTGGCGGCGTGACGCAGCTCGCCGTTGTTGCTGCCCCATTGGCCTCCGATAGTGGTCAGGTAAGCGCCGCTGCTGTCGAAGACCTGCACGCGCTGGTTGTAGATATCGGCTACGTAGACGCGCCCCTCAGCGTCCACGGCTACGTCCTGGGGACGGTTAATCTGATCGAACCCATCGCCGTAGCCTCCCGACGCTTCGAAGAGCGTGCTGCAGGTGCCACCTGGGGTGCACTTCTGCACGCGGTA
>CAYYTU010000284.1:0-1471 GCA_964474655.1 uncultured Anaerolineales bacterium | reverse complement strand
CATCACCTCTACGGCGTGACCGCTTTTGACGTCGAGGAAACTTACGGCTTCTTCCCAGAAACGCCGCTCCCGCTGCCCGAGCCCCGGGCGGCGGAACCGGAGTGGGGCCGGGTCACCCTGACTTATGAGAGCGCGGAAGAGATCGTGGCCCTGCTCAAAGCCACCGTCGAGCCCTGGGCCACGTACGCCACGCAGGCGAAGGGAGCGTGAGAGATGAGCAGACAACCGCACGTATACCAACGCCGCGTCGCCGGTGAGGAATGGATCGACGTGGTGGACGGGTACAAAGACGAGCTAGCGTTCATCTACGCCGAGGAGCCGGCCGACCTGTACCTGGAGGCGTACCGGCGTCCGGAGGCACGTTGGACCCACGGACGGGCCTTCGGGGACGCGCTTGAGGTGCGCTGGTCGCGCCGGCGCGATGGCACCGTGGATCTGCTGATGCTCACCGAGCGTGAGATCAGTGCGGAGCATTGGGAGCCCGTGGCGGTGGCTGAGGACGACGGCGTGTCGTTGCCCGTCGACAGCGTCGAAGAGAGCAACGTGCTGTTGGCGGGGACACATCGCCGCCGCCTGAAATCTGCCTACCGGAAATCCGGGGAGGAGACGCCACACCAATGGATCGAAACCCGTATCCCGCGCCCGCTGGTTTACCCACTGCCGGAGAAACCTCATCCAGAGCGCTGGGCGCAGATCAAGGTGCTGGTCTATCGTGCTCAGGGACGACCTGTGTTGATGCGTATGGTAGATATGGAGGCTACAGACGATGTCACGACATTATCAGCAAGCGCCGAAACCGTATGACTTTGTGCCCATTGCCACGCCGCGCAAGAAGAAGACCGTCGGCCACGAGCGCATTCGAGGCGAGGGCTACGTAACCGGTCGCCTGACCTATCGGCTGCGTGTATTGACTCCGGTCTTCGTCGCCAGCGGCACCTACGCCCTGGGAGAAGACCTGGGATACGACGAGCCGGTGGTGCGCAGCTGCTACCGCATCAACGACGTGCCCGCCATTCCCGGTTCGTCCCTGAAGGGCGTCGTGCGCAGCATCGCCGAGGCCATCAGCCCCTCCTGCGTGACGACAACACGGCTCGACCGGCGGATCCCCCACCAGCCCAGGCGGCGTGACGAGTGCACGCCAGAGCAAGCCTGCCCGGCCTGCTCGATCTTCGGGCGGATGGGCCGGATGTCGAAGGTCTTCTTCGGCGACGCGCGGCTGGCGCGGGGTGGAACGCGCCTCTACCGTCTGCCAGCGCTCTACGCTCCACGAGCGCATCAGAAGCGGGCGGCAAGACGCTGGTACGAGAACGACGCTGGCGAGTACAAGGGCCGCAAATTCTACTACCACGGCCAGCCGACCGAGGATACCCGCCGATCACCGGTGGAGGTCATCCCCAAGGGCAGTTTCCTCATCGGCGCGATCGACTTCGAGAACTTGACCGCTGCGGAACTGGGGTTGCTCTTCTTCGCG
>CAYYTU010000283.1:0-1479 GCA_964474655.1 uncultured Anaerolineales bacterium | reverse complement strand
TTAATAACCGAATACTGGCAGACGACGTGGAGGAGCGGGGGTCGTTCACCGCCTGCCCCTCCGCATCCTCGTCGCCGTTGTCCTCTTCTATCGGCGTGATATAATAGCGATTGCGAATAGCGAATGGCGAATGATGAATAGCGAATCGGCGATGGCGCGATGAAGCGAGTCAGCGATTGGGCGATAGAGCGAGTGGGCGATAAAGCGAGGAGGCGGCAGAGGGGACGCGATGGTGGAAAGACAGATAAAGAGCACGGGCCAAAGTAAAGATTTGATCATTTTGATCGAGGATATACAGGGCATCGAGGACCGTTTGAGGGACTTCGAGCGCAAGTATCGCCTGCGCTCCAGTGAGTTTTATCGGCTAGTTCAGGAGGGCAAGATCGAGCAGCGATTGGAGTTGATCGAGTGGCTGGGATTGTATGAGACACTCCTGGAGCGAGAGGAAGAGTATCGGCAAAAGCTCGGGCAGTACGTCGAGCCGGTGTTGGAAGCTCTAAACGCAGATGCTCTTCCGGCCTGACCATGAATCCTCTGGCCTCTATCGCTGACTACGAGAGGCTCGTCTATGGGTTGCCCGATGCCTTCGGGTGTATCCAGATGTCTACCCTCGTTGTTGTGCATACCGGATCGGTCACTGCGGTGGTGAAGGGTGAGGTCCATTTTGGGCAAGGGCTTGTTCTCCGTGTGCTGGAAGTTGTGGACACGCGCCGGGAGCGCATCCAACGGTATGGCTATGAGTTGTGGCGAGGGGAAGAGAAGTTGTGGTGGTATGATTCCTGGCCTCATCCTGACATACCCGAATTGGCCAGCACGCATCCTCATCACAAGCATATTCCACCTGACATGAAGCACCATCGTGTGCCTGCCCCTGGGTTGAACTTAACGTCTCCCAATTTACCGTTTCTGATTGAAGAGGTAGAGCAGGCTTATCTGGCGAATGAAGCGAGTGGCGAATCAGCAAGTCAGCGATAGGGCGATGAGGTGAGTGGGCGATGGGTGACACGAACGAGGACAAGGAGCGGCTGATCTCTCTGCGCGAGGCGTCGGAGATGTATGGGTTTAGCCATGTACATCTACGTCAGTTAGCGATTAGAGGGCGGTTAGAAGCGAAGAAAATTGGTGGTGTGTGGATTACCACGCCAAAAGATGTTGAGGCATATATTGTTAGTCGTGATAAGCGGGGAGCCTATCGCGAAGATATTGAGGCTTGACAATACAACTTTTTCGTTGTATACTTAAAGCAACCGAATAGAGAACGCCGCCGGCGGGTGTACCAGCACCACACCGACGGCTAACCCCACCAACTGGTTCACGCAGTTGACGGGGCTGGGAGTAGTATAACACAAGCGGCCACGTCTGCCAGTGATGGTGGATGTGGCCGTTTTTGCATGTTGAATAGCGAATGGCGAATAGCGAATGGCGAATGGCGACAAGCCGCAACACGCCATAAGCCACACGCGACAAGCCATAAGCCAT
>CAYYTU010000282.1:0-1487 GCA_964474655.1 uncultured Anaerolineales bacterium | reverse complement strand
CGTCAATTGCTGTATGCAACTCCTTGATTATTCTGGCTTCTGAATTCTGTATTCTGACTTCTGCGGCTGCATCTTTAGTTTTTGCAGCCGCATATTCTCTCATGCAGTTCACAGGGCTTGCACCAAGGTGCACCAGGCATCGAAGAATTTTTTTGGGCAAAGGCCCTGATGGGCATTGATCAAAGACAAAAGGCGCCCTGAAGAGGAGCGCCTTTTGTTTCTATGATCAATGCTGGCCAGGACGGTCTTGTCACATCCTAGCCATGCAGGTTGACCTCTCTTCTTTCTGGTTGCGAATGCAAGACTTCAACAGGCTTTTCCTGAGATTTTTTCACTGTAGTGACCTGTGCCACGGCATCTTCGAAGCCTTCGTACAAGGTGTGCAGGGTATCGATAACGCTGTCCAGCCGGTTAAAGTCGTCCTTGGCCGTGCTTGTGTTGATCTCTCTGATCATGTAGGCGTAAAGCCCGTCCAGCTCGTTCACCAGATCGGGGTCGCCGTTTTCCCGGTCCAGGGTGTTGTCCAGCTCGGTGATAATGGCCAGGGCCTGGGAGCGGAGCTCCCGGGCCAGGAGGAGCTCTCCGTCGCTGTACTCCTGTCGGGCTTGCTTGAGCCGAATGATCGCCCCTTCAAACAGCTTGAGCATGATGGTTTCCGGTGTCGCGCTTTCGAATTCGTTTCTCTTGTAGGTTGTATAGGCATTCATGGGTTAAGTCTCCTTGAATCGGGCAGTTTTTAGAACTTGTTGTTTTTATCAGCTGATGTACTGGACCACTTAACAGGTCTTCTTGGTATAAATATCTGCTTTTTACTTCTCGTATGAAATCATTATTACTCCTCGAGCTTGCTTCGTCGAAGACTCCTCGCCATGACGGGTAAAGCCCTCTGCTACTGAGAAGATCTTTGGCTCGTCATTGCGAGCGTAGTGAAGCAATCTCTCAGAGTAAGTGATAGAGTTTCTTCCTTGATCAAAATGAGCGTCTGCGGCCAGAGACCGAAATAAATTCATTTTCAGAATTTGTATTTCTTCACTTCAAAATTGACTATTCTACATTCTACATTCATCATTCCCCACCCGTATCCCAGGTGTCCACGATCGACTCCAGCTGGTCGCTCATGCCCTGGTACTTGATGACCATGGACTCCATCTGGGAAAATTTTTCCACCAACCGCTCCTCGTAGCGCAGGATGTACTGCTCCTTGTCCTCGAGGTCGTCGTTGAGCCGGTCGATCTGGCTCTCGATGGAGGAGATCTTGGAGGATACCAGGCCGTCATAGGGGTTGGTCATGTCCCGGAGGTAGGTCTCCATCTGCCCGCCCACCCCGTCGGACCCGGTGAACAGGTCGGAAACTGCCCTGCGGTCGGACTCCAGGGCGCTGGCCAGCTTCTCGGCATCGAGGCTGAGGGTGCCGTCCTCCTGGAGCTCGATCCCCACCTCGGAGAGGTACTGAAAGCTGTTCTGCCCGGTGCCCGAGATCGGGTTGC
>CAYYTU010000281.1:0-1493 GCA_964474655.1 uncultured Anaerolineales bacterium | reverse complement strand
AACTGGATCGTCGTCAGCTGCCAGGTGCGGCCCAAAGCATCCTTGATATGGATATCGATCTTGGGACCGTAGAAAGCCCCGCCGCCCTCATCCACGCCGTAGGGCAACTCCTCCTGCTCGATCGCCTTGCGCAAGCTCTCCTGAGCTTGCTCCCAGCGCTTCGGATCGCCCACGTGATCCTCCGGCATGGTCGAGAGATAGACCTCGTACTCGGAGAAGCCGAAGGCCTGTAATATCTCCAGCGAGAAGCGCAGCACGCGCAGAACCTCGTCCTCAATCTGATCTGGCGTGCAGAAGATGTGGGCGTCGTCCTGCGTGAAGCCGCGCACGCGCATCAGCCCGTGGAGCACGCCGCTGCGCTCGTAGCGATAGACCGTGCCCAGCTCCGCCCAGCGGAGCGGCAGCTCACGGTAGGAGCGGACGTCCGTCTGGTAGATCAGGATGTGGAATGGGCAGTTCATCGGCTTCAGGTAGTAGTCTACCTCGTCGACGTCCATTGGGGAGTACATGCTCTCCTGGTAGAAGTCAAGGTGTCCGGAGCGCTGCCAGAGCTCGGCCTTGCCGATGTGCGGCGTATAGATGATCTCGTAGCCACCAGCGCGATGCTGGGCTCGCCAGAAATCCTCGATGATCTGACGAATGCGTCCGCCCTTGGGGTGCCAGTAGGCCAGCCCAGGGCCGCCTTCCTCGTGGAAGCTGAGCAGGTCCAGATCCTTGATCAGCCGTCGGTGGTCGCGCTTTTCGACCTCCTTCTGCCATTCCAGGAACTCCTCCAGATCCTCCTCCGTCTCCCAGACTGTGCCGTAGATGCGCTGGAGCATAGGGCGGTTCTCGTCGCCGCGCCAGTAGGCACCGGCCACGTTGAGCAGCTTCAGCGCGTCGGGATTGATCGCGCCGGTATCCTCCACGTGTGGGCCGCGGCAGAGATCGACGAACGACCCGCTCTTATAAATGGAAAGCGTGACCTCGCCATCGATTGGCTGACCGTGCTCGTCTAACCCGCCGGAGAGAATGTCGTCGATCAGCTCTTGTTTATAAGGTTGATCGGTGAAGATCTCGCGGGCCTCATCTTCGTCCAGCTCCTCGCGGACGAATGTCTGCTCCTCGGCGATGATCTCGCGCATGCGATCTTCGATCTCCTCCAGATCCTCCGGCGTCAGCGGGCGGGGCAGATCGAAGTCATAGTAGAAGCCGGTGTCGATGGCGGGGCCGATGGCGACCTTGCCTTCCGGGAACTTTTCCAGAACCGCCTCGGCCATCACGTGCGCGGCCGAGTGGCGGATGCGGTGCAAATGGCCATTTTCGTGCTCATGCTCAGACATCGTTTACCTCCTCAAACGGTGATCGGATCGTCGATAAATCGCAGCGGCTCGTCGTGCTGGTCTCGCCTGTAGTCATCGCGATCACCTCCTAATGGTTGACATACATACAAAAACCCCCACGCCCTTGGGGCGCGGGGGAATATCCCACGTGGTTCCACCCAAGTTCCGCAG
>CAYYTU010000280.1:0-1494 GCA_964474655.1 uncultured Anaerolineales bacterium | reverse complement strand
CCTATGCGTGATCGGCACGTCCGGCACCTGTACCGTGTTGTCGCCGGCATCCAACACCGGCTGGCGCTCGCCGGTGAGCGGATTTTCGGCCCAGACCTCCTGGACGCGCACGGTGCCGCGCCGCCAGCGCCCGTTGGCGCGCTCCATGCGTCGCCCGATGCCGCCATCCTCGAAGGTCTTGACCGTCAGCACCACGTAGGGGAAGAGCTGCAGCGCCTGGGCGTAGAGCGTGAGGCCGAACTCGAACCGCTCCCCCGGCCGGTAGTGGAAGAAACAGCGGCCGTCATCACGCTCCCAGATGTGCCCGGTAAAGGATGAGGCGGGTGTGGGAGATTCTGCGTTCCTCGTTTGCCGTTCGCTATTCACCATTCGCCATTCACTATTTGGAATCGGCGGCTGGACGGTGAAGGGGCGCGGCACGTCGCGGCCGCCCGGAGCGCCGGGTTTGAGCGTGCTGAGGAGCGTGGCGACGGGGCAGGTGGTGACGAGGGGGCATGCGGCGCATTCATCGGCCTGTTTGTGGTTGCAGAAGCGGTTGCGCATAGCGTGATATAGCGCCCCGCGGATGGCGGAGCCCTGGTGTTCGTTCAGTTCAATCGTGGTCTGCACCTCGGTGACGAAGCGCAAACGGTGAGCCTTGAAGTTTTTCATCAGTATCCTCCTACGGATAGCGAATAGCGAATTGCGAATGGCGAATAAAGAACCTATTCTCCGTCTCCGCACTTGGTTTTGGCGGGTGAGGTGTCAATCAGGGCAGCCAGGTCGATGCCCGTCTCTTGCTCGAAGCGCATCAGGGCGCGGCAGCGGCGGATGGCCCATTGCCATTCGACGGAGCCGGCCTGGTGGAGTGTCTCCAGGAGCTGGTGCCAGTCGCCGCCGTGGTCGACGGCGCATTCCCAGATCAGCGCCACGTCGGGGTCGGTGTCGTCGGGGTCGGAGGGGCGCAGCAGCCAGTCCGGCGCAGCGTCCAGGGCGCGGAATTTGGCGCAGCCGTCGGCGTCGCCATCGACGTAGGCCTCGTCGGCGGTGTCGAGCAGGGTCAGCAGCGCTTTGGCCGCGCGGCGGAGCTTAGCCCGCGTGTGCGGCCGGGCCCGGGTGAGGAGCAGGTACTGCGCGGGCAGGACCTCGCCCGTCGCTGGGACGCAGCCGCGCAGCTCCGGGCAGAGGCCGGCGGCGATGGCGCTTTCCAGCAGGGCTTCGATTTGATGCGCGATGGGCATTGTTGTTTTCCCTCGTGATACGACAGCGAATGGGGAATGGAACGAATCGACGCCCTGGGCGCCGCGGGCGGTTGGCCCACGGCGCCCAGGTGGGTTCTTGAGCTAGATGCTATGAAGATTTTATCTTTTCTCTTTCATAGATCTCTTTGAGCAGCAGTGCGGCGCCATCAAAAGCTAACAGCCCCTTGGGGTGATAGTAGGTTGGGATACGCCAATCTATTGCCAAACGTACACTATCTGGGACGACGACGAAAAGATGACCTTCTCTCTTCAT
>CAYYTU010000279.1:0-1506 GCA_964474655.1 uncultured Anaerolineales bacterium | reverse complement strand
GGTATATCGCGTAACTCCTTGATGCCCCCCAGCCGCGAGTTGAGCTTCTCGATCTCACGCTCCTTGTCCAGGGCCTCTTTCTTCGGCAGCAACTCGAAGTCGCCCCGGTCGCGGCGCGCCTCCAGGCTGTGCAGGTAATCGATCCGCTGGCGAATAGTCTGCCAGTTGGTCAACGTCCCTCCCAACCAGCGCAGGTTGACGTAAGGCATACCGCATCGTTCGGCCTCATGCTTAATCGTCGCCTGTGCCTGGCGTTTGGTACCCACAAAAAGCACCGTTCCCCCTTCGGCAACGGTGTCTCGGATCAGATCGTAGGTTTCTTCAATCGCAGCCAGCGTCTGTTTAAGATCAATGATATGCACCCCTTTACGCTCGGTGAAGATGAAAGGTTCCATCTTCGGGTGCCAGCGTCGGGTGCGATGACCAAAGTGCACCCCCGTCTCCAGAAGTGCCCGCATAGAAACAATAGCCACAGAAAACCTCCTTATTAACCGTTTATCCTCCGCCCCCATCATCCAGTTGAGAGACCGGGTTGGCTACCTCCCGGCACGGCCTCGCCTGTCAGGAGACGTGTGTATTTACAAGCTCAGTAAATTGTACCACGAAGTAGGATTTGAGCAAATCTGCCTCACGTCGGAGTGATCCAATCTCGGGCACGGTTTGCCCAGACCGCCTCTAACTCGTCGTAATCTCTTGGGGCACGTCAAAGCGATAGCCCACCCCGCGTACTGTGTGTAGGTAGACCGGCGACCTTGTATCTTCCTCAATCGCTTTGCGCACCCAATGGATGTGGACGTCCAACGTCCGGGTATCGTCGGTATAATCGGTCTCCCATACCTGCCGCATCAGGAACGAGCGCGTCAGCACCTCCCCGGGATGGCGCATAAAGACCTCCAAGAGACGAGCCTGTTTAGGCGTCAGATGGGTCTCGCGGTCTCCACAGACAACCGAATGGCGTTTGATGTTAAAGGACAAATCCCCTAACGTAAGTACCTCACCTTCAGGGGCCGGCAGCAGCCAGGAAATGCGATTGCTCAGCTTCTGATTGGAAAAAGGATACTGAAGGTAAGCATTGGCGCCGGCATCAGGGCTGTCCTCCTTGCCCTCGGCAAACAACATCAACACCGGGATGTCAATCCCGTCATAAGCCAGCGTCTCACAAAACCGCTTACAGCTGAACCGCAACGAAGGAGCATCCAGCACGATCACCGCTGGCGAATCTTCTTCCACCTGAGCCAATGCCTCACGACGTGTCTTGGCTCTGAAAACGTGATAGTCATCGGCAAGGTCTGGCGCCCAATATTCGTTCGCAGGTTTCTTGCCCTCGACAACTAGAACTGTATAAACAGGTTCCACCAGATACGCTCCTCTTATCCCCGCGCTTCCCATCTTGATCGCATCGCCGTCGCCGATGTGAGAGCCCCAGCGTACTAAGTCCAACTAGCTACCGAATAGTTTTGTAAAAGGTTGGGCGCATCTACAAGTCGAGGGAGGACAGACTTCGGA
>CAYYTU010000278.1:0-1517 GCA_964474655.1 uncultured Anaerolineales bacterium | reverse complement strand
GAAGTGAACCCACCTGTACAGCGAAGAACCTTCAGCGAGGCAGAGAAGTTGCGCATTCTGGAAGAAGCAGATGCGTGCACAGAACGAGGAGAAATTGGCGCCCTGGTGCGGCGAGAAGGGATATACAGATCGTACTTGAGCCGATGGCGTCGAGCACGAGCGCAGGGTAAGTTAGACGGCTCGAAGGCCAAGAAGCGCGGTCCGAGGGCAAAAGACGCCCGAGAGATGGCGGAAGAGTTGGAGAAGCTGCGCCAAGAGAATGAGCGCCTGCAGACCCAGCTCAGGCAGGCGGAGACAATCATTGAGGTTCAAAAAAAACTCTCACAGCTGCTTGGTCTGGAGACATCGATGCAGGAGAACACCGAGATAGCATGATCGAAGCAGCAGAAGCGTTGGGGGAATCCATCGGATTGTCGAAAGCGTGTCATGTCCTAGGTGTGCCTCGCAGTAGTGTGTACCGGGCGCGAAAGGAGGCGGCAGAGCCAGCCCCTCGTCCCAGGCCAGAGCGTGCGTTGAGCGCTGAGGAGAAGGCAAAAGTACGATCTGTATTGAACAGCGAACGTTTCTGCGACAGCGCGCCGCGTGAGGTGTACGCCACCTTGCTGGATGAAGGAGTCTACTACTGCCACTGGCGGACGATGTATCGCATTTTGGAGGAGCACGATGAGGTGTGCGAGCGGCGGAGGCAACGCAGCCATCCGAAACGCGTCAAACCCGAATTGCGAGCGCGAGGGCCGAACCAGGTTTGGAGCTGGGATATCACGCAACTCAAAGGACCGGGCAAGCAATTCTACTATCTGTACACCATCATCGACATCTTCAGCCGCTATGTGACGGGCTGGATGCTGGCCAAGCGAGAATCAGGTGAGCTGGCCAAGACGTTGATCGCGGAGACGTGTGAGAAGCAAGGCATCGAAAGTGAGCAACTGATCCTCCATTCTGATCGAGGCAGCGCAATGCGGGCGAAGACAGTCAATGAGTTGTTGCAGGAGCTGGGCGTGACCAAAAGCCACTCTCGACCATACACTCCAACGGACAACCCGTACTCGGAAGCGCAGTTCAAGACGATGAAATATCGGCCAGACTACCCGGAGGCATTCGAGGGCTTCCCCCACGCTCAAGGTTGGGCTCGAGCGTTCATTCAATGGTACAACGAGGAGCACCACCACACGAAGCTAGCGTTGATGACTCCATCGACGGTTCACTATGGTCAGGCAGAGGAAGTACAGAAGCAACGGCAGCGGGTGCTCGATGAAGCGTATGCGGCACATCCCGAGCGGTTTGTGAGAGGAAGGCCGAAACCGCCCGAATTGCCCGATGAGGTATGGATCAACCAGCCGAACAAAGAACCGGATGCAGCCAACGTTCCGGCTGAACCAGCGGCAAGCGACAATAAGCCAGGCGCGCAGCCCACGTCAAGGGCGGAGAGCGAAGCGTCCCTTGACGAGGGCGAGCACCTGGCTACCGTGGAGCAGCCGCTGAGTTCAGCCGACGAAAGCGATAGTTTTGTACTCTAA
>CAYYTU010000277.1:0-1536 GCA_964474655.1 uncultured Anaerolineales bacterium | reverse complement strand
ATGTTACCGAAGCGCGACTGTTCGGTCAAAAGATAATGTTACCGGGACAGTCCAATCCTTTGCAGGTTCAGGGGCATTGGCTTAGGATGCCCAGTAGTAGTCGGGTTGTGGATATGTGGGCAAGTCAGTGCTGTTTCTGACTTGTCCATCATATCCACAACCGCTTCCAAGAGCTAACCGGATTTCATCGGTGTTCGATTGAAACCTAAGTCAAGCAAATTGATGGTCCCCTCTTTGGGCTCTAAGTTGTCTATCAGCGTCAGATAGACATTCTCCGTTTCTCCAGGAGTAACGCCAGGCAAAGCAAAGATGCGATCGATGTCATCGTAGATCGCCTGACGTAGTTGGCGCGGGTTGATCTGGTCACGCAGACGCTCAAGTTGCTCACGATGTTGGGGCAGGATGGCCTCGGTCTCACAGAGCCGGTCGAAGGGCGGGCGAGCCCGGTCGTAACGGCGTTTTACTCGTACAATTTGACCGTCCTCTCGGACGATTTCTTTCTCAACCAAGTGCATCACCGGTTGAAAGAGGTGGTAATAGAGCCACATCTTGTCATAGAGCTCGTTGGTGGCAATGACCTGGACGACGGAATCGAGGCGATCATCGCCCAGATAAGCCCGGACCAGAGTAAAGTTCTTCTGTTCGACCCGTGGATTGTCGTTCTTGTGATAGGGACGGCTGCGGGAGATGTCAACGCCTTGGAGAATGTCACCCCAAAAGCGAAGCATATGGTAATTGATGAACTCGCTGCCGTTGTCGGGGTGGATCTCAAGAATAGGAAAAGGCAGCCGCGCCAAAACGCGATGAAAAGCATCTTCCATCACCAGATAGCTGCGGCCGAGGACGGCCACCCGCTCACTCCAGCCGGTGAGGACATCGACCATCTGAAACGTACACATATACTCGCCACGGGTGGAGCGCCCGCAGTGATGGACCAAGTCCACCTCGAAATGCCCGGGCTCTGAGAGATCCCACGGGAGCCGCAGCATCGGGATGTCGTCGGCGAATTGGGATGGTTTCGGTTTCTTGCGAGGGAGATGGGGAATGGGAAGGGACTGTCTGATCCGACGTTGCCTGCGTCTGACAGTGGAGACGCTGATCCGTTCCAGCTGCTCCAACAGCGAAGGTGTGACTCGCAATTCCCCGTGAGCACCCAGATGGCGCGCCATCCAGACCAGATTGGGCGTCAGACGCTCGGCGCAAATGTAGTCGAAACTTTCATCGATGACGCGGAGAGCATCATCGACTTCCGGCCCATAGGTCTCGCTACGTTCCCTGGAACGTGTCTTCCGTTTCAGGTCACTGTTGAGCCGTCGGATGAGACTTTTGCGACGCAGTCCCGTGACGGCTTCCATTTCGTCCAAGAGCTGGCTTTTTCCTTTTCGTCCAGCTTGGACGTACCGTTTCTTCATCAAGCGCAAGTATTTGTAGCGTTCATCAATGTTCATTTTTTCCTCAGTTGGCATAGTTCCTCCAGTAACATTATCATTTGAGTGAACTATACCACTTCGGTAACATTTTACGTGAGTGAATGCG
>CAYYTU010000276.1:0-1553 GCA_964474655.1 uncultured Anaerolineales bacterium | reverse complement strand
ACTCTAGGATGGGTGTTTCTCAAAATGAAAGGTTGTGACCGTTCTTAGTATAGCGAGCTCGGGCCTTGATAACTTGCCGCGCTCCGTCCACGGTCCAGGTCATACCTGCCTACTTTAGTCGCGCACCGACGACTCGTTTGCAGCCGCTCTCGATCGTTCCGCTTCCGATTTGATAACCTTGATCTCGGAATGCAGGGTAGCACATGCGATGGCGGTTGTTCTAGAAGTAGTTGATCACCCGCCGGGCTGGATCATCGTCCCATTCCGGCGTCACATGATTGCGGAAAGCTCGGAGAACATCGTCGAAATCCCCGTGCCATAGCTCGTCCAGACGAGCTGCGGCCCACTCTTGAGCCATGTCACTCCCCTTGCCGTAGGACGCGTCAGCCACCTCCCAGATGTACTCTGTGGCGTGATACCAATCGACGATCTGCACAGCTTCAGGAAAGTGCTCCTCGACCACGTTCCAAATCCACTTGGCGCCATCGGCGATGAAAACAAGCTCCTCGGCTTGATGAGCACCTCGCTGTCGCCCTGTAAGATAGACCAGACGCCCGAAGCTCTCTGCTTCTTCGATGTCTCCATAGTACTCGATAGCTTCGGCGTGAAGATCCCATTCGTCCGGAGGGACTTCCTCGGGCGGTTCTTCTGTCCTGTACCAACTACCCAACTTGGCCTCTCGCCATTCCTCCTCTGTCCGGACCGAGGTCCCGTCGATCGAGCCATAGAGACGCTCAGGGGCTTCTTCAGGCCCTTCAGGGAGTTCAAAACGTTCTGGATCCCACGCAGCCTCCACTTTGGCTTGTTCTGCTTCTCGTCGCTCCTGACCAATACGCTCTGTCGATTGGCGTACCCCATTGTCGCTGATCGACACATGTGTCAGACGCTCGAACAACTCACTGGCTATCTCGAACGGAAGGTGAACCCCCATCAGAGCCACCACTTCTTGGAGCGCCGCGCTCATACCTCCTGCACAGAACCCCAGTCGCTCGTCCAGGGGATACGTCCCCTCACGGCATTCAGAGCATAGGTAGTACGCTCGCGTCACTGCAATCTGATCCATGGTCGTGAATACCGTCCCTTCCCGATGACGTTCAAATGCTGCAGTCCCCCCACAGCGACAAGGTATAGTGCCTGGCTCTTGCTCAGGCCGACAGGCTTCAATCAACAGCTCCAGGAAATGTTGTCCCACTCGCTTCATCGAGACTTGAACTACCTCTTCCAAGTCTCGTAACTCGGTGTCCTCCTGCTGAGTTCGCGGCACGGCCTCTTCCACAACCTCTTGCAGGGTGATCACTAACTCCTTAACTAGCGTGTCCAGATCATCTGTGGTATTCTTCTTCATGGGGGATCTCCTCTCGTTCTTGTTTATAACCGGGCCATCGGCGTGACCCTATTATAACAAGCGCAGAGCGAGATCTCCTCTTCTACGACAACTCGTTAGTGCACCCGGCTTCAGCGTAGTGCTTGGCAGAATGAGGATAGTGTTGTACAATGGCCACATCGGGGCGCCTCCTTTCGTGGACTTGTCTGTCAGGATTCGGCCACTTCGG
>CAYYTU010000275.1:0-1561 GCA_964474655.1 uncultured Anaerolineales bacterium | reverse complement strand
TTAGAGGAAAAAATACCATTTGGAGCGCCATCAGTCAATATGTAACCACTACCAGAAAGGGATACAATATGTTGTGGTGGGGCACAGCCCCACCACAACATATACCCCATATTTTTCTTTGGCTGACCCTTTTTTCAGGGCAGCCAAGGTATGAAAGGGATACGGAAATGAACAAACAGAGAAGCTGGATATGGGGCCTGATCTGGGCGTTGTTGCTCCTGCTGCCATCTTCGGCGCACGGGATGCCGGTGAGAACCGGCGGCGTTCGAAGGGAGACCGGGTCGACGGCACCGGTGATCCCAGCAAACGGAGCAGGAGAGGCGATTATCGTCGATCACACGTGCACCGACCTGAGCGAGATCCCGGCGTACTGGATCGAACAGGCCAGGCGACCGGCGGTTCACTACGCGCACACGTCCCATGGCTCACAGATCACGTCCGGCCTGGAGAATCTGGATGATGCAACCTACGATTTTTCCCGGTTCTACGCGGGGGCCTCGCCTCCGTCCTCTTTGCAGTGTGACGCAGGTGCGCTTTGCATGTACGATGGTAATCCGCCGGAAACCTACATCACGCCGGAGGATTATTGGAGCACAGCCGGGGGCGTGGATAGGACGGAGGCGGTCGCCGATACCGGCCTTTTCGACTATTCGATGTGGTCCTGGTGCGGGCAAGCCTCGTACTATGCTGACGCCCAGATCGAAGCATACCTGGACGCCATGGCTCAGTTTGAGTCGCAGTACCCTGCCATGCGCTTTATCCTGATGACGGGACACACGGATGGTGGTAGCGACGCTCTGGCCCGTCACAACAACATGATCCGCCAGTATGCGATGGATCACGGCATGGTGCTCTTTGACTTCGCTGACATCGAGACCTACGATCCGCTGGGTGGCGGCCCCTACGTCAACAACGGTGAGGGGACCTGCACGTGGTGCGTCGATTTCTGCAGCGATCACCCAGAGTTCTGCACCGATCTGCCGAGTTACTGTGCTCACTCATACGACCATCCGGAGGACGCGCTGTTCTGCAAACTGAAGGGAAACGCCTTCTGGTGGATGATGGCTCGGCTGGCGGGCTGGGAAGGCCCCGCCGCCGAGGTCAGCCTCACGCTGACGGCGCCCACCGGCGAGACGAGCTGGCCCGTCAACCGCGCGCAGCAGATCCGCTGGACGACCACGGGCGACGTGCCGGAGGTCGATCTCTCCTACTCCAACGACGGCTTCACCACCACGCACGTCATCTCCTCGTCCGTTGCCCATCCGTCCCCGACGGGCGTCTACACGTGGATCACCCCGCTGACGCCGACGCATTCGGCGCAGGTGCGCATCGCCAGCGTCTCCGATTCCACCATCAGCGATACCAGCGGCCTCTTCACGCTCTACGATCCCAGTACGTTTACCCATACGGTCTATCTCCCGCTGATTCTGCGGACGTATGCGACGCCGGGCTCATCGCAGAGTGGTGATCTGTTGACGCCACAAGATCTGAGCTATCGCGGGGCCTTCACCTACCACTCGGGTGACGCCTGGGCCTACAGCGGACACGCGCTGGCGTACAC
>CAYYTU010000274.1:0-1590 GCA_964474655.1 uncultured Anaerolineales bacterium | reverse complement strand
AGTCAACACCACGGCCTTCGCCCTGCGCAAGGCGCCAGACGCCGAGGCGCGGGCCGATAGCATGGGTACCTACTTCCGGCTGGTGCACGAGGACAGCGGGGATGCTAAGCGTCGCGCTTTTGAGGAAGCGCTGCAGGATTTGCGATTAGCGATTGACGGGGGGAGATTATGCTGATCACTGAAGAGACCGGACGAGAAGTCGAAGCGGTTTTGCGACCAAGGTTTTCTGTATCACCATCGTACCAAACCTTTTTAGCCAAGTGGATGGCGTTTAACCGAGCTTATAACGATCTAGAGTTAGACAGCAAGCGGGATCGAGCTAAGGTCTTGGAATATGCCGGAACACAAGAGGATAAGTGGGATGAAGTCTCTGATTTAGCCAATGCTTTAGTCTCTCTAGAATGTATTGGAAGCAAGAGAGTGTCTACGAGCAGTTTATTGAAGCCTGATCGGTATGTCAAAGGGGCCACACTATATTTGCGGGAACAACTTGAGCTGGAAGCGTGTCCGCTAGCTGAATGCCGTCCCAAGAAACAAGAGCTATGTGCAGGTATGTCAAAGATAGAGTGGGGAATGAGAAGGGTAGCCGCATTGCTGAGGTTGGTCTATCAAGTGCGGTGTAACCTAGTACATGGAGACAAAATGTTGATAGGTGGAAACCGGCAGACTGATAGAGACCATGACTTGATTCGGATTTCGACGGACATCTTGGATATATTCCTTGTGTCTTTACTGGAGAATGAACGATGACTGACTTACCCGCCAACGTCTACCGCGTGAAGCAGCGCGACTTCACCGCCATCCCGCGCGAGCCGTGGGTCTATTGGATTCCCGACGACCTGCGCAAGCTCTTCGAGACGCTGCCCGCTTTGGGCGACGTGGCGCAGCCTCGAGTGGGACTGCAGACGAGTAATAACTTCCGTTTCCTGCGCGGCTGGTGGGAGGTAGGTCGTGAGCGTATCGCTTTTGGGTGCCAGGATGGAGAAGAAGCAGAAGCGACAGGCAAGCGGTGGTTCCCGTATGTGAAGGGGGGAGAAACTCGGAGATGGTATGGGAATCTAGAGTATGTCATCAACTGGTGGGACAGTGGCAAAGAGATTGGCTCTTCACCAAAGGCAGTTATCCGTAACTCTGAGTTCTACTTTCAAGAGGGGTTGACTTTCAATCGATTCTCAAGTGACAGATTTGCCATCCGCTGGTTAATGCCAGGATATATTTTTGACTGTAATGGCCCCTCGGTATTTGGCGATTCGACAGAAGTTATTCTTGCAGTTGCAAACACAACTTTGTTCTCTGGGTTGTGTACTCTGATGAATCCGACCATAAACTTTCAGGTTGGCGATGTCAAGAAAGTCCCTGTTCCCCTTGGAGTTAATGAGCGTGTCTTCAATTTGGCACATACTTGTATCAAGTCAAGTAAAACTCAACAGTCTTACAGAGAGAGCACCTATGACTTCATCAAACCACCACGCTGGCCCTCCGGCCTGAACGATCTGGTCGCAGCCCAGACTCGCCTAGCTGACTTGGAACGCCAGATCAACGACGAAGTCTACCGTCTCTACGGCATCTCCGACGCCGACCGCGCCGCCA
>CAYYTU010000273.1:0-1622 GCA_964474655.1 uncultured Anaerolineales bacterium | reverse complement strand
GTCTTCCAGGTCCACCATCACCGCCGTCGTTGGCGACGCCGCGACCCACGTATCTTCCTCCCGCCGGTGAAGGTCACCCATCACCTCCACGGTCACCCCGTCGACGTCGAAGCGCCCGAAGTGGGAGCGGTATTGCTCGCCCTCGCGCCAGGCCACGGGCTCCAGCGTCTCTGCCTCGAAGAGCGACTCGCAGCGGTAGGCGTCCTCGACCCCCACATCCAGATCCAGGTCGTCCACCAGCTCGGGGACGCCATGCAGCGCGACCGCTGCTCCCCCCACGACCGTATAGGCCACGTCGGCCGCCGCGAGCTGCTGTGCAATCCGGCGTAGGGCACGCCGCTAGCGCGGGTTGACGGCGACGACCAATAGATGCTCGACGCAGCCCTGGATCGTGGGATCGTCGGCCAGGCGGTAGTTCAGGTCGACCCACGCCTCCCAGGCGTCATCAGGGCACGCGTTGACCCGATCCTCGATCATACTGACGAGTCCTTCCACGCCCAAGACGGTCACGACCGCGAACCCGGCGCCGCGACAGAGCGGAGCGACCTCGGTGGGATGCGCCAGGTGGGCCGCGAACGATCGCTCCCCGGCCCAGCCCGGCGGCAGAACCCCGGTGTCCAGGAACTGCTCCAGCAACTCGGGCTGCTCCACAATCCAGGCGGGATCGTGGGCAGCGGCCCAGCGAAGCCGGGCGTACCGTGAGATGAAGGCCGCGAAGAGCAGACCCCGGGCTTGAGCACACGCCGCGCCTCTTCCAGCGTTTGCCGCCGCTTTGGAGCTTCCAGCAGGTGGTAGAGCGGCCCCATCAGAAGAGCCGCGTCGAAGGTATCGTGGGAGAAGCACGAGAGGTCGGTGGCTGTCCCTTGCTGGCAGGCTGCCAGGTGCACATCGGCCTTGCTGGCCTTCTTCTGGGCCAGCGCCAGGTTCTCGGCCGAGAGGTCGAAGAGCGTGACGTCGTAGCCGCGGCGAGCGAGCGCGATGGCGTAGCGTCCAGGCCCGCCGCCGCAATCCAGCACCCGGGCGGGCGGTGGCGGAAGGTAGTCGTCCAGCGCCCGCATCGTCACGGCGAGCTCCGTGCGGTGACGCTCCAGCCGCTCCCATTCCAGCTCGAACTCACGGTCGTAGTATTGCTCGATCACCTCTGACGTCGATCCCATCCCCTCGTCGCCTCCCTGATGGTCTGACTCGTGCCCCTGAAAACGCAAAGGAGGCTCTGCTACTTGACCGCTATCAAGTGATACAAAGCCTCCTCTGCAAGCGTAGCGCCGTTATTGCTCCCTCTCTTCCTTACTGCCAAGACAGCCGCTGGGCAAGACAGGCGGGGCGAAGGGATTGCTATCGCCAATCCCTTTTTGTTGTCGTGTGCAATTGTAGCATAACCTCTTGTTGGAGACAATCTCCCCGCCGGGTGGGCAAACGAAGCGATTCCAGGGTAGCCTGGACGCATTAGATTGCCCACAGTCACATTTATCGAGCGTATCAACCCCAGCTTGCCTTTTCACCCCTAAGCCTGCTCTGCGGCCTTGAGGGCGACCTGCTTCGAAATCCCCTGGTGCCATCGGAATGCTTTGAACCTGCTCGCCAGCCGCATCCGTGATCCAGAGGACCTGCTGGGGCGCAGC
>CAYYTU010000272.1:0-1647 GCA_964474655.1 uncultured Anaerolineales bacterium | reverse complement strand
GGGACAACGAGACCCGCCAGGAGACCTTCGTCACCGTGCCCGAGCAGGGCGGCGGGGGCTTGATCCCGCCGGGGCAGTCGAACCCGGGCGTGGTGTTCACCATCGGCACCGACCCGGAGCAGGCCCGTCACGCCATCTTCCGCGTCGAGACGCAGGCGCTGAAGGGGCGCGGCGGCACGCGCATCACCGGTGCGCCCTCACGCGCGATGCGGGACGCGATCAAGACGGCCTACACGTTCCTGCGCGGGCACAGTCGCCAGCTCGGCATCAGCAAGGACCCGAATGAATACGACTTCCACGTGCAGATCGTGAATCTGATGCAGTCGAAGGAGGGCAGCGAGACCGGCGTGGCTTTCTTCATCGCGATGCTCAGCGCGCTGCTAGAGAAGCCGGTGCTGGAGCAGCTGGTGGTGCTGGGCGAGATGAGCATCCACGGCAGTCTGCTCAAGGTGCCCGCCCTGGCCGAGCGGCTGCAGCTGGCGATGGACAACGGCGCCAAGCGGGTGCTGATCCCCTCGGAGAACAAGCGCGACTTCGCCGATGTCCCCAGCGACGTGCTGGACAAGCTGCAGATCATCTTCTTCTCGGACCCAGTGAACGCGGCGTTTCGGGCGATGGGGTTGGAATAGCTGCTTACCTTCCAGAGGAGCCCACTGAATATCGAAGATAACTTCGGATACCAGTGAGCAGTCGTTGAGGTCTTCCATCTATCCAGGGACGAGTCGACCGGTGTTGATAGCTTCCGGGTAGTCGAGTAGCTTTTCTTGACCGATTCATTGGAGGTGTGCCGAAAACAAGGCATTCGTCCGAAAGCAGCATTGTCTCATAGATTCTTGTTCTCGGGAGGATCGAACTGAGAAGCCTGTGGGGCACATATGGAGAAGTTTATGGACAACGCACTGAGTAACCTATGGCAAGAAATCGTCAAGGTAAGCAGGACGAAGGGAATTGACCATCCGGACTTTGAGCAAGCCCTTCAGCGATTTCGGTGGCAGTGGTTGTTCACTGAAGCAGCAGATCCAGCCCTGATCATTACGCTAGCTCTAATGGCCGGCGCAACCACTGCTACTGAGGACGTGGCCTCATCATCGGTGAAGGATGTGTACTCATTGCTGAAGAGCCTCATAGTGCGCAGATTCGGGCATACGACAGAGGTAGCGTGCACTTTGGAGGTGATGGAGCAAGAACCCCAGTCCCGGGTCTGGCAAAGAGCAAGAACCCTGAAGCACACGATCAAGATTGTTGGTATCGCACAGGATGCCGAGATTCTCTCCCAAGCGAGTAAGTTGCTGAGATCGCTTCCTGAGTATGCCAAAGCCGAAGCTACCAATCATATCCGGCAACGTGGGGGTCACCCCGAATCACTTGTTTCAGCAGCTGATGGTTTCAAGCGTGAGCACGCACATAGACACGCTTTCGGCATTAGAGATGATCTCGACGGCGAACCAGAGTTGGGGGATCGGATGCCAGATGAACTGAGTGGAACTATCTCCCGTCACAGTGCTGTCTCTTTCCCAAGCCACATAACTGTGCAGCAAACAGAAGTGCTCAGGATCGCGATTACACTGGAGCCAGTCTCTGAGCAATCTGCTGAACTCGCTCTGGAACCGCCGTCCGGTGAGGAAGAACCTATGAAGGTGGATGCCT
>CAYYTU010000271.1:0-1684 GCA_964474655.1 uncultured Anaerolineales bacterium | reverse complement strand
GGCGCATCCTGGGCCATTGAGGGAAGTATTCCACGGGGCCGGCGCCGCAGACTAAGGCTTTCTTCATACTGAATAGCGAATGGTGAATGATGAATAGCGAATTAAGGTCGTCAGGCAAGGCATTGTAACAGAATAAGCCCACGATGCAAGGTGATGCGGGGCGCGTTGGTCAAGGCCGCGCTCGTCAGTGTGGGGGAGGCAAGTGGGCAAGTGTGCAAATCTGCAAGTATGCAAGTGTGCAGGTTGGGCGTCGGCGGGTGCGGGGGAGGACACCGATACGATCAGCAGTGGAACCAGGACGAGCAATAGGCTCAGGTACCGCTTCCCAGGTTTCTTTAGAACCATTGCCACAATCTCAATCAAGGTGCTCTTTTTCCTCCGCGAGATACTGCTCGATCTCGGCGATCAGCCCGGGTAAATTGGGGCGATCAAAATGAATATCAGGCGCTGGGACGCGGTGATGCTTAATGTCAGGCGGCACGTGCTTGTGATGAGGGAACGTGGAGGCCAGGTTGGGGTCATTGGGATGGGGAAAGTCGTCGTACCAATACAGCTTCTCTCCGTGCCGATAGATCTCATAACCATAGGCCGTGATCAACCCAGCCTCGAAATCGAGCTCCTCCATCATACGCAGCTTGATGCCCTGGGAGAAAATTACTTCCCCCTCGGCAACACCAGTATATGGGCCGACCGACCATACGGCCAGTGTTGAGCGCTGCACCGTCGGGTGCTCCAACAACTCCGCCACGAAACGGCTGTAAGCGGTCAGCGAGCTGAGGGGATTAGAACCACTCATCAGTACGCTGGCTGAAGGCGCATCGTCTGGGCCAGGCTGCGCGTCTTGATCTGTTCTTCGTAGGCTGCCTTGCGCCGTCGCCAGGTCTCATAGATACCCTTCCACCGGCTGAAGTCCCGCCGCGTCTCGTCGTAGGCGTCGAACTCGGCCAGTTCGCCGGACATCAAAGCCTCATAGAAATCCTCACTTAGCACGCCGTATTTCTCTTCATAAAGGGTCATACGACGCTCCAGTAGCTTCATCTCTACGACCAGTTCGTAAATCTCCATTTCATCACCGTTCTTTCCCGTTTCTTAAGCCAGCACCGTGTGGACTTCGGTCAGTATCCTTACTCTTCTGCCCGCGCTTCGTATGATGAATGGCGAACAGCGAATGGTGAATGATGAATAGCGAATATTGAATAGCGAATTAAGGACCTCAGGCAAGGCATTATAAGGGGATAGGCCCCCGGGGCAAGGTCACGGTTCGCGTGGGCCATCAGGCCATCGCGCAGGGCGAGCATCGTGGCGTTGGTCAGGGTCGCGCTCGTCAGTGTGGGGGTGCTCAGCAGCAGGGGGATAAACAGCATCCCCAGGAGGGCTATCGTCGCTGCCATCAGTGTCCAAAGTCGTTTCATACCAGTGTCAAGTTTGCAAGTGGGCAAGTATGCAAGTCTGCAAGTCTGCAGGTTGGGCGTCGGCGGCTAGCGGGGAGGGTGCCGCAGACTAAGGCTTTCTTCATACGTTTCGATCTCCTTCGCAACCACGGATTTCACTGATTTTCTTTTTTGCTTTTCATCTGTGGCAATCTGTGTCATCTGTGGTTCTTTCTTCACGCACTGCCTGTACCTGCTTCTCAATCCAGGCATAGGTTCGCGCAATTCCTTCTCGCAGGCTTGTCTTCGCCTCC
>CAYYTU010000270.1:0-1711 GCA_964474655.1 uncultured Anaerolineales bacterium | reverse complement strand
ACGGCGGCGGGAAGGTGGCCCTCGTCGGCCCGCGCGGCAACCTCCTCACTGGCATCGTCCCCGCCGTGGTCGGTATGGGCAAGACGGACCTCGGGCTGCTCTCTCTGGGCGACGTCGGCCGCCATCGCCGCCGCAGACTACCCGATGCCGTCGTCTTCGACGACATCACGTACCTGGTTGGCCACAACGTCGAGCGCTACGCCGAGCCGATGAAGGGCATGGACTTCCAGCGCCTGCGAGGCGGGGCCGAGATCAGGGCCTTGTTCTACGACGTCGTTTACCAGGTGCTCGGTCCTGGACATTACACCCTATCGCTCCTGATCGGCCTGCCGGTCGAGGTGATGGTGGAGAAGCAACGAGCGGTCGCCACCCTGCGCTCCCTGAATCAGTGGATGGTCGGTGAGCACTGCTACACCGTCAACGACGATGAGATGATCGTCGACGTGCAGGCCGTGGAGCTCATGGCCCAGCCCATCGGCGCTCTCTTCGCCTGGGGGATGGACAACCAGGGGAGGTGGACTCGCGGCCGTGACGCCCTCCGCGCTTCCGTCGGCGTGCTGGACATCGGGTTCAACACCCTCGACCTCTTCGCCATCGAGGGGATCGAGGTCGCCAAGCGTTACACCGACGGCGACACGCTCGGCATGAGGCGGGCTGCCGAACATCTGATCCAGATGGTAGACGATGCCTACGACAAGGAGATCTCGCTTCATCAGGCCGATGCCCTGATCCGGGATGGCTCCCCGACCTTCTCCACACCCCAGGGCGAGGTGGACCTGCAGCCGATGGTCGATCAGGCTCTGAGCCGCGCCGCCTCGGGGATCTTGTCCTTCGTGCAGAAGCCGGACAAGTGGGGCAGCGGGCGGCAGTTCGACCATCTGTTGGTCACCGGCGGCGGGGCGGAGGCCTTGCGGAGCCAGCTGCACGAGGCTTTCCCGCGTGCTCACATCATGGCGAACCCCGTGGTGGCCAACGCCATCGGCCTGGCCCGAAACGCACAGCAGGTGTTTGAGTAGCGAAACGGCAAGATGGTGACACCTTGTAACCACTTTGTAACCACCTTGTCACCATCTTGCCATTTAAGGAGAGCGGAATGGGAAAATCTAGCGAAAAAGTTGTGATCCGACTCTACTCAGGTCAGGATGACGAGCTTATCCGGTGGGTAAGGCAGTTCGACATGCCAGGCACACCATACGGAGCTAAAACTAGGGCCATTAAAAATGCATTACTCAAAGGCATACAAGAAGATGACGAATCGACTATTGACCTTGATGCCCTTCAAGAAGCGGTACGGGAGGTAGTAGAGTCATCTTCTCCTGACCTGGACCAGCGGGCAATCCGTCAAGCCGTCCAGGAGGCATTGCGGGCATCAAGGGAAGAGGTCGGCAGCCGGGATTTCACCCTGGGCGACATCCGCCAGGTCGTGAGCGCGGCGCTGGTTGAGGAGCTGGATCGCCGTCAGATAGACTCCCTGGAGGGCGAGCAGGTCAGGGAGGCAGAGGAGGATGACGAGGAGCAGGAGGGCATTGACGAGCTCGTGAAACGGTTAAGTGACGCTGCTATGCAACCTGGGATGGGCGCATGAAAACGGCACTGGCGAAAGACGCCGATATTGAAGTTGCAGCTGGTGCTCGCGGATGAAACTCATCCTATTGTCTTGATCGGGGCGGTGAACGAGCCTGCTGTCCTCAGAGTTGGCGTGGTTCCGTTT
>CAYYTU010000269.1:0-1721 GCA_964474655.1 uncultured Anaerolineales bacterium | reverse complement strand
ACCGCCGCGACGCACCTACACTCGCTGCGTCGCGTGACAACTCGTTAGCGCACCCATAGATGCAGGGCAATCGCATCAAAACGCTTAGTTGCAGATCAGCACATTGCGGCAAGTCAATCTTGCAGGTATTAACGCTTTCAGCACCTTGTACGGCGACAAGACGCAATAAGTGGCGACGCTAATCTGAAATTGGGCGACCGCGCGTAGCTAAAGTGATGCATCTGATGCTATTCCTGCATCAATTACTTGTAGATAGAGCGTAAAGGTGCAGATGAGATTTTAGGTGCAATCACCCTGCCCATAGATGCAGTTGAGCTTGACAGAGCTGAGGTTCTGTGCTATTATGTGCATAAGTATCCAAGGATGAATAGCTATTCAAGCGAAGAGGAGTTGACAAGACGATGTCCCTCGATTCGCGGGCACTGCACAAGAAGGCATACGAAATCCGACGGCGCAACTTGATCATGATCTATGAAGCAGGAGGTGGCCACACAGGTGGCGATCTATCCTCAGCCGATATTCTGGCTGCGCTGTACCTCAATGGCGTGTTGAACGTTGATCCCCAAAACCCCCGTGCTCCCGATCGCGACCGGTTCTTTATGAGCAAGGGGCATAGCTCAGGCCTGCTCTACACAACGCTCGCTTTTGCCGGTTTTTTTCCAGAGGAAGAGCTTGCTACCTTTATGCAGCCCCTTTCTCGGCTGAACGGACATCCCAGCGTCCACGTTCCCGGCGTTGAGGCGTGCACTGGGGCTTTGGGGCACGGACTGCCGATGGCGGTGGGGGCGGCGCTGGCGGCCAAGATGGACGGCGCTCCGTGGCGAACGTTCGTGCTCACGGGCGATGGCGAGCTCCAGGAGGGTAGTAACTGGGAGGCCGCCATGGCCGCTGCGCATTATCAGCTGGATAACTTGACGCTGATCGTCGATCGCAATCGATTCCAGATGGTTGATCGAACTGAGTGCATCGTCGGCCTCGAACCTTTGGCCGACAAGTGGCGCGCCTTTGGCTGGGCGGTGCGGGAGATCAATGGGCACGATCACGCCGAAATCATGCGTACGCTCACCACTCTTCCCTTCGAGGCCGGAAAGCCCAACTGCGTGCTTGCCTACACACACAAAGGAGAGGGCGTCTCGTTTATCAAAGATCGTGCCGGTTGGCACCACCGGGTACCAACAGAGGAAGAGCTGAACAACGCGCTGGAAGAGTTACGAGGTGCTGTTCAATGAGCGAACTATACGACTGTCGCAATGCATTTGCCAACGCTCTGGAGGAAATTGCGCAAGCGGATCAACGGATTGTCGCGCTCTGTAACGATTCGGTCAGTTCGGCCAAGCTGTCCCATTTTGCCGAGGCCTTTCCTGATCGACTGTTCAACGTAGGAATCGCCGAGCAGAACATGGTGGGCATGGCGTCTGGGATGGCCAACGGTGGCAAGATCCCATTCGTGGCCAGCGCTGCCTGTTTCCTGACCGGGCGGGCGCTCGAGCAGATCAAGAACGACGTGGCCTATACGGACACCAACGTGAAGTTGTGCGGGGTAAGTACCGGGCTGGCTTATGGTCCGCTGGGCGGGACCCATCATTCCATTGAGGATATTGCGTGGCTGCGGGCGATTGCTAACATGACCGTGATTGTGCCCGCCGACCCGCCGGAGACGGAGCAGGCCGTTCGAGCAGCGGCAGATTTCGACGGACCGGTGTATCTGCGTCTCAGCCGCA
>CAYYTU010000268.1:0-1723 GCA_964474655.1 uncultured Anaerolineales bacterium | reverse complement strand
GCCGCCAACGCGGTTCGAATGGCCTCCTGCTGCTCGGCCGGCATCTCGACCACCAATCGAGGGCGATCGGGGGTGCTCTCATCAAGCGTGACAACTGGCTGGGACGCCATAAACAACCTCCTGAAACGACTTATCTCGCGCTTGCGACAAGTGTAGCTGAAGTATAGCATACCCTATGGCGGCGTCAAGAGGCCGCTGTGCTGCTAATTTCCGAACAGAGGTAAGATTCTATGAACGACACGATGACCGACATGCCGATGATGGACCCGTTGGACGAAAAACTGACCGCCCACTTCCCCGGCCGCGTGGTGCGCAAGGACCTGGTGCGCCAGACCAAGACCGGCTTCAACGTCCCGGTCTACGTGCTGGAGTACCTGCTGGGCAAGTACTGCTCCTCCACCGACCCCGAAATCATAGACCAGGGCCTGGAGTACGTGCGCGATACCCTCAGCCAAAACTATGTGCGCGCCGACGAGAGCGAGAAGATCAAGTCGATGACGCGCGAATCGGGCTCCCACCGCATCATCGACAAGGTCAAGGTGCGCCTGGTGGAGACCGAGGACAAGTACTGGGCCGAGCTGACCAACATGGGCGTCAAGTACGTCAACGTCAGCGAGGCTGCCGTGCGCCAATACGACAAGCTGCTCGCCGGCGGCATCTGGGCCATCATCGACCTGCGCTACGACGCCGACTTCCGGCATCGCGGTCAGACGCGCCCCTTCATCATCGAGAAGCTGAAACCGATCCAGCAGCCCAGCACCGACTTCAGCGACCTCTTCGCCAGCCGCGCTCACTTCACCCGCGACGAGTGGCTGGATGGCCTGATCCGCTCCATCGGGATGGAGCCGACGCACCCGGACCTGGACCACCGAGTGAAGCTGCTCACCCTGATGCGGCTGGTGCCGATGGTCGAATCCAACTACAACCTGATCGAGCTCGGCCCGCGGGGCACCGGCAAGAGCTACGTCTACCGCGAACTGTCGCCCTACGCCATCCTGATCTCCGGCGGCCAGACCACCGTGGCGCAGCTCTTCATCCACCTGGGCACCGGGCGCATCGGCCTGGTGGGGCTGTGGGACGTGGTGGCCTTCGATGAGGTGGCGGGCGTGCGCTTCAAGGACCCCAACGGCATTCAGATCCTCAAGGACTATATGGAATCGGGCAGCTTCTCCCGCGGCAAGGAGGAGGTGCCGGCCGACGCCTCCATCGTCTACAACGGCAACATCGACGCCGACATCGACAGCATCCTCAAAACCTCACACCTGTTCCAGCCGCTCTCGCCGGATCTGCAGGATATGGCCTTCATCGACCGGCTCCACTTCTACCTGCCGGGCTGGGACCTGGGCAAGATGCAGCCCGAGTACCTGAGCGATCACTATGGCTTCGTGGTGGATTACATCACCGAGGTGTGGCGCGAGATGCGCAAGACCAGCTACAGCGACGCCATCGACCACTACTTCAGCCTGGGCGGTCACCTCAACCAGCGGGACGTGCGCGCCGTGCGCAAGACCGTCTCCGGGTTGATCAAGCTGCTCCACCCCGACGGTGAGTTCACCAAGGAGCAGGTGCAGGAGTACCTGGAACTGGCGCTGGAGGGTCGGCGGCGGGTCAAGGAGCAGCTCAAGAAGATGGGCGGGCTGGAGTACTGGGCCGTCAACTTCTCCTACCGGGACAACGAGACCCGCCAGGAGACCTTCGTCACCGTGCCCGAGCAGGGCGGCGG
>CAYYTU010000267.1:0-1742 GCA_964474655.1 uncultured Anaerolineales bacterium | reverse complement strand
ACAACCTACTGCTCCAGGTGGCGGTCGATCTGGGGATTCCCGGGCTGATAGCTTTCGCGTCTATTGTGATAGAAACCTTCTGGTGCTCCCTGGAAAGCGTCCGATCCTGCGTTCGTACGGGCGAGGAGGCACTCTCGTCGGTGGCGTGGGCGGGACTGGCGAGTATGATCGGCCTGCTGGCCCACGGTTTGGTCGATTCAACGACTTGGCTTATTGGGCGAAACGCCTTCGTCCTCTGGGCCGTGATTGGAACGATCGTCGCGCTCGAGGTACATACGAAATACAGGGGCCACAAACAGCTGAATCAGCCTCCCCCGGCGGATCACTTCTCCGATTGTGCCAGGTGATGAGAACTCAAGCATTGTCACGGCGACGCGCTTCCCCCGGCCGACTGATCGAAACGACCCCCGCCAGGTCACCTTTGGAAAACCCAATAGATGCTTAACATTTGGAGCGTGCTGGCAAACGGTCTCTGGATCATGGGTATGGCGCTGATGCTAGCCGTGCTCAGTCGAGAGCATTGGGTTGCCAGCGTCAAGGAGAAGCAATTCTGCGAACTGCTAAAGCAGCCTCAGATCCAGCAAACATTGGATCTGGGACTAGTTTTTTTCTGCGCCGGACTGGCCCTGACGTCCCGGACCTGGTGGAAGCAAGTAATATGGTCCTTGCTGGTGGCAGCGTGGGGGATACAGGCCTGGTTCACTCAAAGGACCTCCTCATCGTGAACAACCCTGTAGCTCGATTCAGGATGAACGTTCAGCCAGAGGAATGGCTCCCCGGCAGCTGGCGACTGCTGGTAGGAGGAGGGCTCAGCACCCTCTGTCTTTTCCTCGCCCTCCGAGATATCTCGTGGGCGAACCTGCGAGAGGCGCTATACGCCGCGCAATGGAGCTGGGTGGCGCTTGCTGTCGGCGTGGTAGTCACTGGCACTTTTATGAAGGCCATCCGGTGGCACACGCTCTTTCCTTCCCAGAGGATCTCCATCGGTGAAGCCTGGTCCATTTTCTTGATAGGACAGATGTTGAACACCGTACTACCAGCGCGCGCCGGTGAGATCGGCCGCGTTTACTTGATTGGCAAAACAGAAGGCGTCGCCCGTGCTGGCGCGGTCTCGACCATCGTGATCGAAAAGGTGTCCGACATTGTGATGCTGATGCTGGCATACTCAATAGTGGCTCTGTACCCCCCCACTGGGCTCCCTGAGTGGCTCCAGGAGGCTGGAATAAGATTGCTTGCTGTAGCAATGGTCTCACTGGGAGCCGTGTTGTTCGCGATCTATTTCACGGGATCTATCAGGCGACTTTTCCACCGAGCAATGCGCCTCCTATCTCATCGCTGGCGCGCTGCAATCCTCGAGAGAATAGAACAGCTCATTGCTGCCTTTGAGGTATTGCAAAGCGTAAAGGTCAGCGCCAAGATCGCGGGGTGGACGCTCTTGATCTGGGGCGGAGCAACTCTGACGAACCTACTCCTTTTCAGGGCCTTTAGGCTTGCGCTATCCCCCTACGTGGCCCTATTTCTCCTGGTGGTGCTGATGAGCGGGGCCGCGGCGCCCCCACTGCCCGGTAACATAGGCGTTTTCCCCTATCTGTGCATTCTCGTCCTGTCATTGTTCGGCGTCAAACGAGAAACGGGCCTGGTTTACGGGGTCACACTCCAGGCTGTGGTCTATCTTCCGCTGATCGTACTGGGATCGATCTGTCTGCTTCGGAAGAGCCGAGATCCTCACTCCTCGCATCCAT
>CAYYTU010000266.1:0-1749 GCA_964474655.1 uncultured Anaerolineales bacterium | reverse complement strand
CCACCCCGGACCCCGTGGCCGTGATCGTCACCGTCTCCGTGCGCAACCCGCCCGTAAACCCACCGCTGACCGCAGGCGTGATCGTCCCCGTGCTGTCCGTGATGTCAACCGTGCTCCCAGCCCCGTCAAACCCCGTCACCGTGTTCCCGTAGGTGTCAACCGCCGTCAGGTCGATGTCAAACCCCACCCCCGCCGTCTGCGTCCCGATCGCTCCCCCGCCGGCAGCCTCCACCGTGAACGCCGACAGCCCCGCGTCCGTCACCTCAAACCCGCCGCTGTCCGCGCTCACCTCCGCACGGGTCACCGTCATCACGATCCCCACACCAGCCGCCGTCACGTACACCTGGCTGTCGTACACCCCTCCCGCAAACGTGATCGTCACGTCCCCCGCCCCAGGACCTCCCTCGCTGATCGTCCCCGTCGTGTCGCTGATGGTCGCGTTCCCGTTGAACCCCGTCTTCAGGTTCCCAAACCCGTCCCGCGCCTCAATCACCACCCCTATCCCCGACCCCGCAGCGTAGCTCCCCCCGCCCGGATCGGTGGTGTACACAAACGCCGCCAGCTCCCCGGGCACCACGTCAAACCCGTTGCTGTTCCCCGTAATAGTCCCCGTCGCGCTGTCCGCAACCGTAACCACCACCCCCGCCTGCGCGGCCGTGATCGTCACCGTCTCGCTGCGCACCCCGTCCGTGAAATCCCCGCTGACCGCAGGGGCTATCGTCCCCGTGCTGTCGGTGATGTCAACCGTCGCACCAGCCCCGCTGTAGCTCACCACCCGGTTCCCAAACCCGTCCTGCGCCTCCACCCGGATCGTAAACCCGGCCCCCGCCGTCTGCGTCCCGATCGCACCGCCCGTGCCGTCCGTCACCCCAAACCCCGCCAGCGCACCGGCCGTCACCTCGAACGCGTTGCTGGACCCCGTCTCCGTGCCCGCGCTGTTCTGCACCGTGATCACTATGTTCGTCCCAGCCTGCGTGATCTGCACCGTCTCCGTGCGCAACCCACCCGTGAACCCACCGCTGACCGCAGGGGCTATCGTCCCCGTGCTGTCGGTGATGTCAACCGTGGCCCCCGCCCCGTCAAAGGAGCTCACCGTGTTCCCGTACCCGTCAACCGCCGTCAGGTCGATGTCAAACCCCGTGTCCGCCGCCTGCGTGCCGATGCTCCCGCCCCCCGCGGCCTCCACCACAAACCCCGCCAGCGCAGCCGGGTCCACCGTAAACCCCCCGCTGGTCCCGCTGGGCGCCCCGTCGGACACCGTGATCGTAATCCCCGCCCCCGCCTGGGTGATGTGCAGGTCCCCGCTGTACACCCCACCGCTGAACGCTATGCTCGTGTCACCCACCACCGTCTCGTACACCGTCCCCGTGGTATCGCTGACCACCGCCGACGCGCTGTAGTCCGTCTTCAGGTTCCCCTCCGCGTCACGCGCCTCCACCACCACCGCGATCGCCGCGCCCGCCGTGTACGTCCCACCCCCCGGGTCGGTGGTGAACACAAACCCAGCCAAAGTACCGGGGACCACGTCAAACCCGTTGCTCGACCCCGTCTCCACACCCGCGCTGTTGGTCACGTCGATCACCACCCCGGACCCCGTGGCCGTGATCGTCACCGTCTCCGTGCGCAACCCGCCCGTGAACCCACCGCTCACCGCAGGCGTGATCGTCCCCGTGCTGTCCGTGATGTCAACCGTGGCCCCAGCCCCGTCAAACCCCGTCACCGTGTTCCCGTAGGTGTCAACCGCCGTCA
>CAYYTU010000265.1:0-1769 GCA_964474655.1 uncultured Anaerolineales bacterium | reverse complement strand
GCGAGACTCGGCGGGTCGCGGTCGGCGAGCAGACGTCGCTGCTGGAGGTGCTGCGGGACGATCTGCACCTGACCGGTGCCAAGAACGGATGCGGAGAGGGTCACTGTGGCGCCTGTACGGTCATCGCAAACGGGCGGGCCATTCGCTCCTGCGTGACTCCCGCCGTGCGCCTCGACGGGGCCAGCGTAGAGACGATTGAGGGGCTTGCCAGAGGCGACCAACTCCACCCGCTGCAGCAGGCGTTTATCCAGCAGGGGGCTGTGCAGTGCGGCTTCTGCACGCCGGGGATGATCATGGCAGCCAGGGCGCTGCTGGATGGCAACCCTCATCCCACCGACGAGGATATGGTCAAAGCCCTGAGACCCAACCTGTGCCGCTGCACCGGCTACGCTGCGATCGTCCGGGCAGTACAGCAGGCGAGCGATCGACGGCAAGTCTTTCCCATTCCAGAGACAGGTGGCGCGCACGTTCGTTTCGTCGGAAGATCAGTAGCCCGCCCCGACGCTCGGGCTAAAGTCACCGGAGAGGCGATCTTCGCCGCCGATCTCCACTTTGAGAATATGCTCCACGCCAAGGTGCTGCGCAGCGCCGAGCCCCACGCTCGCATCCGGCACATTAACACCGCTGACGCCAAGGCACTGCCCGGTGTAATCGCCGTCCTCACCGCCCAAGACATCCCCGGCGTCCGCACCCACGGCACCATCCGCGCCGACTGGCCCACCCTGTGCTGGGACAAGGTGCGCTACATCGGCGACGGCGTGGCTCTGGTGGCTGCCGAGAGCGAGGCCGTCGCCGAGGAGGCGCTGAGGCTGATCGAGGTGGACTACGAGCCACTTCCCGGGGTCTTCTCGCCCCGGGCGGCGCTGGAGCGGGACGCACCGCTGGTCCACGAGGATACTCTCGCCAACCTGCTCAAGCACATCAAGGTGCGCAAGGGAGAGGTGGGGTCCGGCTTCACGGAGGCCGATGTCATTGTCGAACAGGAGTATCGCACGCCGTTCATCGAACACGCATACTTGGAGCCGGAGGCCGGCGTCGCTGTCCCAGAGCCTGATGGTCGCATAGCCGTTTACGTCGGATCGCAGATTCCCTTCGAGGACCGCCGGCAGGTGGCCGAGGCGCTGGGCATTCCGCAGGAGCGAGTGCGCATCGTGCAAACCGCCGTAGGCGGGGCCTTCGGCGGCAAGGAGGACATCACCGTCCAGATCCCCACCGCACTCCTGGCACAGGTCACCGGGAGACCGGTGAAACTGGTCTTCAGCCGCGAGGAATCGATCCGCGTGCATCCCAAGCGCCACGCCACCACCATCCGCATGAAGGCGGGAGCCAGGAAGGACGGGACGCTAAGCGCCGTGGAGGCCACGATCCGGGGTGACGCCGGGGCCTACGCCTCGTTGAGTGAGCCGGTGATGACCCGCACCGCCACCCACGCCGCCGGCCCCTACCAGGTACCCCACGTGAGGATTGATTGCTACGCCGTCTATACCAACAACCCCCCGGCCGGGGCGATGCGCGGATTCGGCGTGCCGCAGGCTATCTTCGCCATCGAGAGCACCATGGACCTGCTGGCGCGGAGACTGGCGCTTGATCCCCTAGAGATCCGGCGGCGGAACGCGCTGCGGGTCGGTTCGGTCACGGCCACCGGGCAGCGCCTGCGGGAGAGCGTGGGGCTGCTGGAGACCATCGACCGGGTGGAAGCGACCGTGCAGGAGATGGGTGGCGCTGCTCCGGTGCCTTCGGGGCCGAACAGGCAACGTGGCTGGGGCTTC
>CAYYTU010000264.1:0-1775 GCA_964474655.1 uncultured Anaerolineales bacterium | reverse complement strand
GGTCTTCTACATAAGCATCTCCCCACCATTGACCGCGCTCACGCCAGGGGGTGTCCGTATAAGCGTCTGTGAGATTAGGATACAGAGAATCTATCCCCACTTGCCAGATTTGGTTGAGGATTTCATTGGATGAATCAAACCCTCCCTGCTGTACCGTAGGATAGCGTTCTTCGTATACCATCATATTCTCAAGCTGGACAGAGCCATTCCCCCAAACAGCAATCAAAATGTATCGCCCTGCGCGTGTGTCCAACGTGGAGATAGAGCGACTAGTACCATCCAATACCCACGAATCTACCTGGTTCCATTGCTCGTGAAGAGAGCCAGGATAGGGCAAGGGGTGGATTCCCTGCCACAGTCGCTCATCCCAGCCTATATCGATCACTGTGCCACTTGGTCCGGTAACCTCGGTCGTCAATCTGCCGTGTACGGTGCGGCCGAGGTCGAGCACGATGTAAGCGGGGGAGGTGGTAAACTCCGCGCTGACCTTATCATCAGAATGAACAGCGACCCGGCTTGGAGAGCTGATCGGTTCGGCCAGGAGTAATCTGCGCCCTGCGTGGATGCCTTGTTGGAGGGGGACTGATTCTGTCTGAATGTCGGTATTCTGGGTAGAAACACTGAATGTGAGCCCGGTGGAGGGAATGTCGGCGAATTGTAGGGTATGTGCCCCGGGCGAGAGGATTCGAGAGGCTATTTGAACATCGGGCCGGTGCGAACCTGCTTCTCTCCACGCCATTTGGCGACCGTCAAGTTGAGCCCCGCCTGGTAATTCAGAAAGCATCCCAACTGTGAAGATCGTTGAGCTCGAAATGTTGAAATTGAGGTTGTAGGGAGTGGACGCCGAGGCGGCAATCTCGCCTATAACATGTCCCGGGGACAACACGCCGGCATCCAATACCGTGGGGGTGATGGGAACCCGGTCGAGAAGTGGTATGGAACGAGGTTGTTCTGCCATGTTCGAAATATCCTTCACCATCGCGGCCGACCACTCCGCTTCAGCAAACGACGGTTGCATCCAATCATCGGGGAGCCGTCGTAGATCTAGCAATTCTGTTGGACCGATTAGATCCCAGGAATGTACTGGCACGGCGTTTTCACGCCAAGCGGGAGAGAGATGGGCAAGCCATTCGGTACCCGTGTGTGCCGCTGTATGTGCTTGACCATCTACTAGACCTTGAACGTGTGCTTGCAGAAAGGGAGAGAGAGATTCGGAGCGTCTCTGGTTCGGTGCCCATTGAACCAGAACTGCGATGAGATGTTCGCCGGATTTCAGATCGCCGATCTGGTGAACATCATACTCTCTGATGTCCTGGGAGAAACGAGCAGGGCCGCGGCCTACCCATAGACCATCTAGCCAAACTTCGTAACGAGTACCTGCGAAAATATGGATTTCTGCATCCGAAAGCGGGGCTTCCAGAGAGAAGGTGTGTCGGAAGAGGGCGATTTCGTGTGGTGCAGGTTCCGAGATGTGAACCCAGATGGGGTTGTCGGAGGTCGGTTCACCGGAGCATACGAGGGGCAGATATGCGGTCCGGGTAAGTGCTTGGCCCTGAGATAGCTGGGCAATGCCCTGTAAGTGAGTTGGTCGAGAGAGAGACCTATCGAGAGGGAATGCGCTCTCGCTGGCAGTGGATACGTTGGAAAGCCACAGAAACCCCAGTACTGCTATGCTGATTAAGCCGATTGCTTTCCATAATCGCTTCATAATGAATGGAATACGTTGTGTGTTAGCATCATATGCCGCAGCAGTGAAAAGCATCGCCCGACCAAGC
>CAYYTU010000263.1:0-1786 GCA_964474655.1 uncultured Anaerolineales bacterium | reverse complement strand
AATCGGGGTCCAGATTCAAATATGCGATTATCTGCTTTTCGGTCAAAGGTGATGTGAAGACATCGTTGCGCTGGATTTGACACCGGCTCAATTATCCAATCTTTCCAAGTCCGATCTGGTGGAGAAGGTGATCGACGCTCGTGCTCAGATTTCGCCCGAATACGATCTGCGCTACATCACCGCCCTGTTCAACTGCCGCTGGCTGCGAAGCTATATGATGGCCTTTGTGCGCCGGGGTAGTCGTCGCCGCTTCTACCCCGATGACCTGAAGCAGTGGCCCATCGCCAAAGCCGACGCCGCCACCCAATCCCAGATCGCTGGACTGGTGGACGAGATCATGAGCGCCAAGGCCGACGTCCAGCGCTGGCGCGACGCAGGGCATCAGATCGACCAGCACGGCGTGCTGCTCAACCCGCGCCCCTACCTCGATACCTGGGGCGTCAATCACGGCGACCTGATCGGTGCCTCCGGCTTCCTCTCCCATCAGATCGGCGGTCATATCACCACCATCAGGCGCGAGGGGCAACGGGTCGAATTCCGCCAGATTCCTCCCTCTTACGTCGAGAGCCAACACGATCAGGTCCTGGACTATGTGGCGCTCTACCTGGAGACCAACCGGGGGGCGCTGGATGCGGTGGACGCTTCGCGGATAGCCAGCGAGATTCGCATCCCGCGCTCGCCGGTCGAAGTGAGGCACTTCCTGGATCGGCTGGAGGACGAGCGGGAGCGGGTGATGCTGCGCTGGATGGTCGCCACGCAGCGCGAGAACCTGATCGACGAATGGGCCTTCGAGCTCTACGACGTGGCGGACGACCGGCGCGAGGAGCTGGGCGGCACGCTCTACACCCTCGACGGCGTGCCGGAGGGCGTGGATTTCGTCTCCATCTTGGAGAATGCCGACGATACGCCGATGCGGCGCGTGGCGTTCCAGTGGGACGGCGCCTGGCGCTACCGCACCGAGGAGGCGCTGCCCCACGTTGTGGTGATCTGGATGCACGACGGACAGCAGGTGTCCACCACGCACGGTGCCGTCGGCGCCGATGGCTCAATCGCGGTAACCCGATAGTGACCGCGCGCTGATTAAGAAGACAACAGTGAAAGACGCCCTGAACGAGAACAACACCCGCATCGAAGCGGGCCCCGACGCCCCCGAAGTGGCCACCTGCCTGGGGATGCCGTTCATCCCCGCCTGCGATGGTGTGGTTGTGCTGCGCAGCCGTCGGGTGGGCAGAGACCCCGAAGACAAAACCTGGTTCTACCGCCACCGGCGCGGCGAAGGGCCGCGGTGCTCGCGTCGGTCGGGGCCGGTGCAGTCAGTGACGGTTTCGTGAGGGCATAGCCTCTTTCTTAGCGGGGCATGTACAGACCAGCGACATCCTTCAGCTTGTTCCGCTCTACGGTTTTAGGCCTGAATGTGATATAATCTGTCACGCAATATGGTTAAAGAGGTGAATATCGTGACAAAGAATATAACAGGCTTGAGCCCTAGAGAGGCGGAGTTTCTATCGTCGCTGGCCCGGGATGGGAAGACCATCTTCACGGTCGACGATGCGCAGGGCTTCTGGGAAGACTCTGGCTACACGGCCAACGCCTTGGGAAAACTGGAGGAGAAAGGCTGGCTCCATCGGTTAGAGCGGGGCACCTATATGCTCATTCCGCTGGAGGCCGGCCCCGAGCGGGAGTGGTCAGAGAGTGCGCTGGTGATCGCGCCCCACCTCATCCAACCGGCGGCGGTTGCCTACTGGTCGGCCCTCCACTACTGGGCGATGACCGAGCAGGTGCCGCG
>CAYYTU010000262.1:0-1830 GCA_964474655.1 uncultured Anaerolineales bacterium | reverse complement strand
CCCGCCGTCAAACCTTAACCAAAGAAAGCGAGCGTTGTGCACGCTCGCTTTCCACTCACTTGCTCTACAGCCCCGCCAGAGCCGGGAGTCCGTCACCCATCACTTCCGAGATCTTCCCACCGGGAAGATAGCGTCCTCAGCTCATCAGTCCCCTTCGAAGTAGTAGAGCGATGGGAGCTCCTCAAACGCCGTGCGGAAGGCCGACTTGAGCCGGTCATAGGCCCAAACGACCTCCTCGTCCTTCATCTGGGGATCGTCCAGCAGGTGCTTGACCAGACGGGTGGCGTTGATGCCCCCGCCAACGTTCTCCCCCTCGTGCAACAACGTCCGCATCGCTCCCTCCAGGAAGGCCGGCGTCGCTCTTGATTTCAGATCCTCTACCCGCCGCTCCAGATTCTCTTGAACCATCTTGCTTACCTCTCTTTTTTACCTCTCTTTGCACGAATGTCTTGCTACACGAATGCTAGTGCCGACCACCGGTCGGTCCACTTACACCTCTCAGGTGCCGTGGAAGCCGACCTCCACGCCCTTATCCGGCCAGACGATGGTCGGAACCTCGCCCCGGCCACCGTTCAGGGTCAGCATCTCCTGGAGCCGTCGAGTTTCCTGTTGCACATCGTACGAGACGTAGTCGAGCTCTTCGTTATCTAACTTCCGCAGCAGGGCCCGCGTGTACGGGCAGCCGCGCTTTCCGTAAACTTTTATGGATTCTGACATAGCGAACATTCCTCCTAGCCGAACAATTCCACCGTTAGACTCTTGCCCATATCCTCGTCCTCCCGTCATCCACCGCCCATCACGGCGATAAGTTTCAACCTCTCTCCATCACGAGGGCGATAGTTCATGGATACCATCTCGTCGTCGTCCCGAAGAACCGCCGCCACCAGCGCCGCTTTGACGCCTGCGTCCTCCAACATCTCCGCCACGGTGGGGCCGGCGGACGCTTCCACCCGTTCTCGACTGCCGGCGTATGCTTTCAACCCTCCCACCAGGATCAGCGTCACGCTCACGCCGAATCCGCCTCGACCAACTCAGCCAATCCCATTTGCTCCAGCGTCTCCGGGGTTGGAATACCGTTATCGTCCCAGCCCCGCTGCTGGTAGTAGTAATCGAGCATCTGCTGGGCGGCCTCCGGCGGGGTGAACTGGCCCTCGGTCGGCCCGCTGGTGGCCGGCTCCTTCACGAAGCGCGGCGCCGGCGCGTCCCACTCACGCCCGAAGCCCTCAATCTCGCGCACCCAGATCATACGGGTCAGGTTCCACACCCGCTCCGAGATGTGCAGCAGATCCTCCCACGAGTATTCGACCCCGGTCAGCGCCGTCATCGCCGGGCCGTAGTAGTCGAGCGACATATCCAGCTCGACCCACTGGAGCCGGCAGCAGCCCAGCACGTCCATCAGCGGGCGGATGTGCTGCAGCTCGATCACCTTGGCGGCCTTGTCCGGGCTCACCTTGTCGCGTCCCTCGGCGATGTCGTAGGTGATGGCCCAGGCGCGGTTGTGGTGCGCGCCCACGTCGGCGGTCATATAGGCCAGCAGCATCGAGGTGGCGCTGTGGGTGTCGTAGGCGCTCTGCTCCATACCCTTGACGTGGATGGCCCATTTCTCGCTGCCCTGCCCCACCTCGGCCGCCGCGTGCTTGACCCCCTCGGCCAGCAGATTGCCCAGCCAGCCCTCGCGGCGGGCGATACGCTCGATGAGGACGAAGGTCGCCTCGGCGTTGCCGAAGCGCAGGTCGAGCCCGTCGGTCTGGTCCCGATCCAGAATCCCTTTCTCGTAGCACTCCATGGCCCAGGCGATGCAGCCGCCGGCCGAGATGGTGTCCAGGCCCA
>CAYYTU010000261.1:0-1855 GCA_964474655.1 uncultured Anaerolineales bacterium | reverse complement strand
TTCCAGCTCGAAGAGTTGCTCGAGTCGACCCGTCTCCTCGTAATAGGTGAAAATCACGCCCCGACAGGAGACGGCCTCGACCGGGACATCCTTCTGCTCCAGCGTGCGGGCCAGGGATCGTGTGCGGCGTTGGCACGCTATCTCCTCCTCCGACCGATAGACCAGCCGAATGAAGGGCACACCCGTGTTCTGGTCGAGTTGTCCTCGGTAATTGAGCAGCAGATCCTCTAGTTCGTCAAACTTATCGCGTAAGGGCCTCAACGCAAGCCTCCAGGGATGGTTTTGCTCCGTCTTCTACGTTAGAAAGGTAAGTGAAATCCAACGTATAGACGTCGCCACGATGCTTGAACGTGCAATGACCGGCGGCCGTGGCCTCGTCCAGGAGCAAGATCACATCCTCTCGCTCCAGGAAGAAGATCTGCCAGTCCTGCGCTTCCAAGATCTGGCGCGGTGCGGTCAACCCGTCCTCCGCCAGCCGATAGAGCACATAGACAAAGGACGGTGGGGATACGTACAGGCGGGCGAACGTCTTCCGCTGGGTGCCCTCCAGCAGCCCAAAATCACGTAGCACTGTGAGCAAGTTGCTGATCACCTTCTTGCGCGTCTGCGGGGACCACTCGGCGATCTCCGGATGAGCGGGAGTGATCTCCTCGAAGTACTGCTGGATGTCCGACTTGTCGATGCCGCTGAATCCCTCGGCATAGCGGGGGTAGACGCATTCGATGGTCACGTCATAGAGCAGCGGCGTGGAACGGCAGAATTCGTAGAACAACACCAGCTTCTCGGTCTGTCGATCCGGCGCGTGCACGACCATCCGGGCCAACGTGCGGGCGTGGTCGGGGTCGATAAGGTAGCGCCTGTGAACCCGCTCCCACTCTGATTGGCGTGTACTCCGGCTGGTTTTGCCAAACAGATCTTGCTCCACGACCATAGGTCGCACATCTTCGACGCTATGCCCCTGATCGATCCGGCGCAGGACGGCTCGCGTTTCTTCAAGTAGCGCCCCCTTGCTGGAAAGGGCGCTGGTGTAGACAGAAGTCATAGGGTTATGACTCCAGTGCGCTGGTAATCTTTCAGTGGCAGCGGGTAAGGCGATCGGATCTGTTGGCGAATGAGCTGCACGTCGTCGCGGAGGGTCGGCTCCATCGGTTCCCCCTGTGAAGATGAGGCGCGGTCCAAAAACAAGAACCGCCTACCGTTGACGGTAAGCGGGCCGTGTGCTACAATGTCTCCACTGAGGCGGCCCGGTTCCGCCTTGGTCATAGCCTCGGGCTCCTGCAGAGTGCCGAGGCTTTTGCTTTGCGTTGTCGAGGTACCAACGCTAAGTATAGGGTTAGAGAAGGGTTAAGTCAAACGAAAATGCGCTTTTCGTTGTGGTGGAAGTTAGACACTTTCGGCCAGAAACCTTGACACTTTTGTCCGAAAGCCTTGATAGTTGTTGTGGCGAATGTTTGATAGGTGTTGTGACCTTGATTGTCCCTTCCCTGACGACTCCCTGATCCCCAACAGGCTCTCATAAGCTGGTGCCGCTCGGTCTCAAGCAGCGATGGCCGCGTCGCCGGCGTCCCCTGACCTGCTCCTTGGCCTCCTCGGCTTGCCGTCTGCGCTCTCTCCAGCGCCACCGCGAAGAAGCCGCTACGCTTCCCTTTTATATCCGGGGGCCGCAGGACTCCTCCAGCACCTCGGATCGGTCCCGCTCGCCCCGCGCCACGCAGTTCAGGTTCTCCTCCATCGCCGCCGTGAAGTTCACGTCGTCGTGATCCTTTCGTCAACCCGACCTTCGGCCGCGCGGCTTCACACCGGCGCAGTTGGTCGAAGGGCCGCTGTGCTCACGCCGTGGCCCATTCTCGCCCCA
>CAYYTU010000260.1:0-1864 GCA_964474655.1 uncultured Anaerolineales bacterium | reverse complement strand
CACGGCCCAAACCGCCGTGCATAAAAACAGGGCATGGTTCACGAGAGGATCAACCGCACCTTGACAATTTAGGCCAGCAAAGGTAACTTCTTTGAGGCTAGATTAGAATATTCAAGGAGGTTACTTTTAATGCAACTGTCTTATCAGCAGGCAGCAGCACCAGAGGTCTTGTGGCCTGAGCCGATGGAATCAGTCTGGCAAATGCAGCCTGGCGGATACGAGGCTGATACCAATTGGAAGCGCCCCGACATCATCCTGTCGGATCGCCTGTTCATCGGCGGGGTCGTCAACATTCCTGGTGATCAACGACCCTGGGGCAGCATCACCTGGCTGTCCGACGTCTACCAAACCAGCCGGGAGACAATCTACACGATTGGGAGGCGAACGCGGGAAGGCCTCCTGTCACCAGTTCTGGAGTCTTCGGATCTGGCAGATTCCTTGACCCAGGCGATGGAAGAGGATTCAGTCCCCGCTCCCACGATCACCGTCACCAGCGATCGGCTGCAACGCACGGCTTTGACCGCTCTCCTGCCTGGGGGCTCAGCGCTGCGGCCGATGGCGGCTCTGCTCGATGTCGCTTTCGACCAGAGCCGCTCGGTAGGTTTCCTATCAGAGTTGATCAACGAAGCAGGCGCGCGTGCCGGAGCGGTCCTGGATCAGATCGACTTTTCTCCCTTGGGCGATGTCTTCTTGGCTCGCGACGAGACCTACTTCAACGATTGGCCCTTTCTGCTCTCCATCGAGCCCCATTCCTATACCATCGTCAGTGGCTACGTGGAAGAGGGCTGCGATGGTGAAACCTGGGGCGTGAGCCTGGCTATCGACGAGGAAACGCGCGGGTTGCACATCGTGGGGCTCGCCGAAGACGGGGCGCGCTGCTACCCGAAAGCCTTGAAAGAAGCGGAGAAGCTGCTGGGCACCGAGTTCTCTGTGCTTGTCCAGAAGGATGTTTGGCACATCCTGGACAAAGCTCTTCAGAAGGTCATCGATCTGGAGCGCATCGGTCTTAACCAAGTGAAGACGGCCGATGCGATATACGAAGAACTGGCCGATGAGCCCTGGGACGAAGAGGGCTTCGACAGATGGGCAGATGCCGATGAAGCCGCCAACGAGCTGCTGGAGATGAGCGACCAGCTTCGTTTCTGGTATGGTTGCCTATGCGATGCCCTGGAGATCGTGTGCAACCTTCGGTTGCCTGGCGCTCGGGGGAGATCCGTGACCGCGAAATCAATCAATGGCTCTTTGACGAGATACTCAAGGGATTGCGGCAACTGGATCATCCCCGTGTGAAAAAGCTGGTGACCAGCTTGGAGAACCAATATGACGAACTGCTGACCTTTCTGGATTGGCTCGAGGTGCAACTGGTCCCCTGGCAACGCCGACTGGCCAGCGCCTTCTCCGATCCAGCAGACCGGGAGTTCTTCCAAGCCACCGTAGCCCAGGCTTGGCGTCTCAACCGGGCTCTGATCAATGGGCACAAACAATTCAGTGATCGGGCTGCGTATGCCCAAGCCTTGCTGGCCGAACTCGTCGCTGAAGACGACATCGCCCGTAAGTTGGCCGAGGAATTGCTCACCATCCTTGAGAGGACGGTTCGCACCAGTAGCGCCGCTGAGACGGTCAACAGCATACTCAAGCCCTACTTGCGGGTTAAGCGCAGCTTCCAGAGCAAGAAGACCGCGCAGAATTTCCTGAACCTGTTCATTTTGTGGTTCAATATGCATGTCTTCAAGCGAGGGAAGCGGGCAGGCAAGAGCCCTTTTCAATGGGCGGGCATAAAGGCTTACACGCCGGATGGGCGCGAGACCGATGATTGGCTAGAAGCGCTCGGCTATCCCGCCGACGCCTAGCCGATTCTCCAGAG
>CAYYTU010000259.1:0-1884 GCA_964474655.1 uncultured Anaerolineales bacterium | reverse complement strand
AGCTTCCCGGCATTGCTGAGCCGCGACACGTTCTCGCTGGAGGTGGTCTTCACCCAGGAGGAGGAACTGCGCCACTACGATCCCGGCGAGTGGCGGAACCGGGGCTGGGTGACGGATGAGCGGCGGCTGCTGGAGGTGGTGGGACGCCACCTGTTCGAGGGTCCGACGGACGCGCTTGCTGTGCTGCCGGAGGGATTGGAGGAGCCGTTCACCACCGCCGATCTGGCCGAGGCGATGGACGGGCCGCGGTGGCTGGCGCAGAAGATGGCGTATTGTTTGCGGCAGATGGAAAGCATCACGCAGATTGGCAAACGCGGCCGGTCGAAGTTGTATGTGATTGGCGATGGACGCGCTTAAGCGTCGAGTCCCGTAAACTCGTGCAATCAAGAAAACGCCACAGCCTCTATCAAACTTTCACCACAACGACTATCAAGGGTTTTGGGCAAAAGTGTCAAGGTTTCTGGTCGAAAATGTCTAACTTCCACCACAACGAAAAGCGCATTTTCGTTTGACTTTCTGGTGTACTAAACCTATACTTGATGGCGATACCTCGACAATACAAAAGATAAAGCCTCGGCGCTCTGCTGAAGCCCGAGGCGATGACCAAGGCGGGGCTGGACCGCCTCAGTGACATCTATTCTAGTATATGACCCGCCCGCCGTCAAATCAGCAGGGGCGGGCCTTGTGATTCCAACCGCCTCATAAGATTGTAGTCTTCCTCTCCAGTCAGAAGAATGACGATGATTGATAGTAACCTCAACTTGAAAGACTCGCACAACATCATCCAAGAAGCAGGTCGCCCTGTCCATATCAACATTCTCACTCGCAATGCGGCCCGTGCCTGGCTGAAGTCCAGAGCTGAAGAACGCCATTACGCCCCCGGAGATCGATACAGGCCTGGCGAGACACTACTCTTTGAGAGACAGCGGGTCACTGTCGAATCGGTGCAAGAGGGCAGCAACCCCCTACAAGGTTCCTTCACGATTTTGACACTGCGCCTCCCCGACGACGCCCGGCGTCTAATAGCTGCCGAGATCCCCGATGCTCCTGTGAATGAGCAACGGTTAGTCACCGAAGAGAGGGTGGAAGAGGTTCTGCGCGAGCAACAAGCCGAGATTCGTCAATCTCTCCGGTCAGCGCTGAGTAACGATCCTCGATTGGTCTCCAGTGAGACCTCGCAGGGCGAATTTTGGTGTTTGGAGGAGATGCTGCCTGAAGTCACTGCAGGAGAGCTGCAAGAGGCCTTGGACTTCCTCCCGAACGAGCTAGAGGGTAAAGAGATTGTCTCACACACAATCGAGGGCCTAGCGAGAGCGGTCTGGGGATTGGAGGATGATGGTAGCGATGACTATGCGCTGTACACCTTTGCTCTGAGGCGAGCATTAGATGCTTGTGACGATGTGATCAATCTGGGCGATCGATGGGCTTCGGCACAAGCATGGCAAGCTTTCACATCGCGCCCAGCGCTGACTTCACCCAAAATATCCTCCGACGTGAAGATACCCGAAGGTGTCGAAATGACTAGCCCAAGCGACGTTGAGCGGGAGCAGCGCCAGGAGGCGGCTGAGGAAGAGGAGGAGAAAGAAGAACAGGCTAGGGCTGAGGAGCGAGAAACAGAGAATTTGGAGACTTGGCGTGAGGATCATCCCGATTATGCTGTCTTCACACTCCGTGCTCGCCATTACCACGAAGGCTGGTTACCGCTGAGCAGAAGTGTTCGGGCGCTTTTCCCACCGCTGGGGTCCGGTAGACAAGAGGTGGTCTTTCACCATCATTTCGGCGACGAGCCCGCGTCACTCAGGGCCTGGGTGGATCGCGAGAGGAACCGCATCTGGGTCTCGCGCAAGATGTACGAGACATTCCGCAATCATCGGATCTATCCTG
>CAYYTU010000258.1:0-1885 GCA_964474655.1 uncultured Anaerolineales bacterium | reverse complement strand
TGTCTGGTGGATCAGCGGCGGTTCAATTCGGGGCAACAGACGGCCTACCGGGCCCAGGCCTACCAGGGCCAGATCGTCCGTCAGTGCGTGCGGAACCTCTTGACCGGCGCACCGAACAACGGTCGTCACCTGAAAAAGCAAACGGGAAATGTGCTTGGCGACCGCACCCTCGACCGGTCGATGGAGCGCTGGGGCATACTCTCCGCCGAGCGATTGGACGTGCGCCGAGACGTAGAGGACTACCTGGAGGCGGTGTGTCAGACAGCCTAGCTGAACGGAGTTCAGCCCTGGGCTGGCGTCGCGGGAAAGCCGCTGGAGGAAGTGCCAGACCTGCCCGATGGTGGATGGGAGCAGTAAATTAGCGGGCGAGCTACCCTGTCGCTGCCGGTGCTGCATTTGACAAACAACGGGGCCTACGAAGCAGCCCACGCGCTGGTGGACGTGCGGAAGGGGATCGTCTCGGCCAAGCGAGCCTGGCACAACCTGTTGACCTACCTGACAGCCAGCGGCGGCGCTCGCCTCAGCCAGGCCAAGCACATAGAATGGGGGGGAGCTGCGTGGATTGTTGGGCGGCCGAGTGCTGGGTGTTTCGGCCAGTTTCCTGCGCCAGTGGGTGGCCGACGTGGCGGAGAAAGCCAAGGAAACGACCACCGTCCAGCGCAGCGACGGAGAGGAAGAGACCATCACCCGCCTGCGCGCCTATCAGGAAGAATCGGTGGCCCAACGAGTGCAGCGAGGCCTGGTCGAGGGGCAAGCCGTCTGGCTCGATTGTTACGTCAATGGCGTCTATCGCAAAGAACGAATCGTCCGCGCCTGGCACGGGACGAAACACTGGGCAGTCAAGGCCTTTCGACGTAACCTGGCCCAGGACGTGGAGACCGAGCACCTGGTGACCTGTCCGCTGAGCCCCTCGGACGTCACCTCGCTCTACGTGCTGAAGCAAGCGCGGGACATCATCAACGGGGGACTGGATCGGGCCGGGGCGCTCTATCGCCTGGCGCGCGTCACCGCGACCGCTGGTGGAGCGTGAAACCCGTCCTGGCCCATTGCCAGGAAGAAGGCCTGGGATTGCTCTGTTGGGGCAAGGCGGTAGATACAGTGCTCAAGGCCCTGGCGGAGCTTGAGGAGAACTTGGACGAGGAGGACACGCGGTGGAAGGAGGTCGAGGAGCGCACCGTGGACCCCGAGACCGGCGAAGTGAGAGACGAGGTCGTCGGCTACCGGCTGGAGACCGAGTTGGAGATCTACGACCTGCCCAAGCCAGTGCGGGCCGTGGTGGATTGGGACGGGGACCCAGAGAGCCGCAAGATCGCCCGCCTGGCGCTGGAGGTGGACCAGGAGGCGCTGGAGACTGAGGCGGTGTGCGACGAATTGCGTCGCCGTCAGCAGATAGAGATCGAGTTCAAGTTCCTCCACCGCTGGCTCCAATTCCCCAACTTCGGCGGCGGCGAGGCCATCGAGCGGCCCGACGAACGCGCCTACCCCAGCGATGAGAAGGCGCTCAAGAAATTGGAGACCCAGCGCAAGAGCACGACCACCCGCCTGCGCAACACTCGGGCCAAATTGGAACAGGTGCAAGCAGAGCTGGAGCATCTGACCACCGACGATGCGAAAGCAGCCCAGCCGCGCAACGACCTTGGCTTGACCGTGCGGGACCTGCGCAGCCTGGAGAAGCGGCTGAAAGGGCAGATCGATCGGAACACCGCCAGGCTCGAAGATCTGGACGTCTGGATCGCCTGGGGAGCTCCCGAGTGGGAACCCGAGTACGACCTGGACCTCACCCGGGAGGCCATTTTGACCCAACTGAAGTTGGACGTCTTCACCGCCTACAAGACATTGGGCCTTTTTGATTCTTGGGAATTCATCGAGTTGGCCCTCAAGCCGG
>CAYYTU010000257.1:0-1889 GCA_964474655.1 uncultured Anaerolineales bacterium | reverse complement strand
GACTCTACTGAAAAAACTAGACGTTGGAGGCCAAGGTGGGGCGAAAGAGAGTTGTCGAGCGCAAAAGGCATCTCAAATTAGTCCAAAAAGAAGGGACAAAAAGAGCTTCTGCGGGTATTTGCTTCTCTCTTCCTGTACTTTTTTGTTCTCTCCCTTCTGTCTCCTTAACTCTTTCGTCCTTTCTTTGCTCAACTCGGTAACGATGGATCCGCCGCACGTTGCTCATCGCGGCTGATTCGATCATCACCATACTCACGCGAGGCTTGCCCCGCACCGGCACCTTACCATTCCCAAAGGAATGCTTGAGCGATCTCATCGTGGCTTCCGCTGCGGCTCGTGGATTCTGTCCGCTGGCACGCGCCTCAGCACTTCGTTGCCGCCGCAAGGCCACGTTCACATCTTGCTGCGAGCAGCGTAACACCCGCTCCGGCGTGCGTCTGAGCGGCTGAGTAGGACACTGATCGAGGAAGGGACAACTCTCGCAATCGCCAGCGTCGAAAGCAGCTCGACGGCGGTGTTCCTTTCGCCCCTGGGTCACCTCCACCTGTTGCCCATTAAGACAAGTGACCTGCTCAGGTTTGCCGTCGGCGTCGAGTTCCCAGTCGAAGTCAGCTAAGCCCAGCTTCTCTTCTGAGGGCTTGCGTCCCCGGATGGCGGTCTGGATCTGCTCGACCTGCTGCTCCTGCATAGTCTCGTCCACGTCGGGACTGTTGTACCCGCCGTCCGTGTACATCGTCTCCAAGTCGGTGCGCTCTTTCAGCTCGGGGACCGCTTCGTCCAACATAGCAGCGTCGTCGGTGTTGTTCGACTCCGTCTGCACCTTGACAATCAACTGAAAGTCGTTTTCAGGGTTGCACGTTTCGGCTCCGTTGGTTACATAGCCTATGTGTCCTTCCCCACGTTTCTCACGATACGTCGCTTCCCAATCGTCGGGCGACTGGAGACTGCTGGCGCTCAGTTCCTTCCCCTCCTTGGGGCGTAGGCGGGCGACCTCCGCCTGAGCGCTTTCCTCGGCCACGAAGTGTTCCTCAAACACCCGTCGCAGCACACGATAGGCCGGCTCATCGCTATAGCGGGCCGCCAGCTCTTCTACCAGGCGCTGCATCAGCTCACCGATGTGCTGGAGGTGGTTGGGGACATCTTCTCCTTTGACCCGATAGGTGTACTGCCCTGAGCTTCCTTTTGTGAAGGGCTCAAACGCCTCCGCATAACGCGCTTGGTCGGTCTCGTCCAGCATCCGGTGCACCCGCTGGAGCACTTCGACCAACAATTGCAGCCGTGTCATCTCGCGCATGTTGCTGGCAATCAGCGTGCTGTCCATACGCTGTTGGTCCGTCTTCAACTGGTATGCCTCGATTTGCTCGTCGGTGACATGCTCAAAAGCTTTCTCGATCAAGTTCTCGCCCGTCTCCTGCATATGTTTAGTGACACGCTCACGGAAGTTGTAGAGCGTGCGAAGCTCAAAATGGCCCTCGCTCAAATCACGATAGCCCAGTGCATAGCGCACCTGGAGGTCGTAGCAGAAATGATCGTACAACTCTTCATCGCTCCAGCCAAAGCCATTCTTGAGAGTCTCCAACCCGACCAGGACGTTGACCGGTATGTTGGGTCGGGAGGCTTTATCGGAGTAGAGCACAGCGAAAATCTCCTCCGGTATGCGCACAAACATTTCGCGATAGAACGTGTCGGCCCAGGAGTCTTTCAGCCGTTGCAAGAGCTTCTTGGGCAAGGTGCTGAGGCTACTGAGCAAGGGCATTTGCAGGTGACCGTCGTTGGCACGAAACATTGAGACCTCCTCAAACTCACATCACTGTAATCATGGAATGTTGCTGTATTATACATCAGGTGCATGAGTTTGAGAAGTCGTCCCCCCTTTTTTCAGGGGAGTC
>CAYYTU010000256.1:0-1897 GCA_964474655.1 uncultured Anaerolineales bacterium | reverse complement strand
CACCGTCCTCACCCGGGCGGAGGTGCGGCGGCTGCTCGAAGCCCTGCCCGGCTCTTACCAAACCCAACTGGTGGTCAAATTACTCTACGGCTCCGGCCTCCGCTTGATAGAATGCCTGCGCTTGCGTATCATCGATATCGACTTCGACCGCCTTCAGATCACCGTGCGCGAGCGTAAAGGCCTGGTAGACCACGTGACGATGCTCCCCGATAGCCTCGTCGAGCCCCTCCAAGAGCACCTCCGGCACGTCAAGGCCATCCACCAACGGGACCTCCAAAAAGGCTACGGCGCCGTCTATCTCCCCCCCGCCCTCGAAGAGGAGAATCCCCGTGCTTGGCGCTGGCAGTACGTCTTTCCATCCGGCAACCTCTCTAAAGATCCCCGCTCAGGCGTCACGCGCCGCCATCATCTGGGTGAGAGCGGCCCACAGAAGGCGGTCAGAAAAGCGGTCCAGGCAATAGGTCTCGACAAACGCGCGAGCTGCCGCACCCTGCGCGATAGCTTCGCCACTCACCTGTTGGATGACGGTTACGACGTCAGAACGGTGCAAGAACTGCTCGGACATAAGAATGTGGAAACCACCATGGTCTACTCAAACGCCCTCAACCGAGGTGTAGAAATCCGCAGCCCGCTCGATTGGAAGTCGTAATCCGCCAAGGGATGCCGTTTATCCCCTTCCGCCAATCCGTGTTCTAAGGACGCCAGATGGGAAAGAAAAAACTACTCGACCGCGTCAGTGAGGCCATCCGAATCAAGCACTACTCGCCCCGCACCGAAGAGGCCTACGTCAATTGGATCAGACGCTTCATCCTCTTCCACGACAAACGCCACCCGCGCGAGATGGGCGCTGACGAGATCGAGGAATTCCTCACCCACCTGGTCGTGGACCGGGACGTGGCCGCCTCCACCCAGAACCAGGCCCTCTACGCCATCCTGTTCCTATACCGCGATGTGCTCAGAAAGGACCTGGACGAGAAAACCATCGACGCCGTGCGGGCCAAGAAACCCAAGCGCTTGCCCGTCGTCCTGACCAAAGAAGAGGCCCGTCGTGTGATCGGGCTGCTGTCGGGCACCCATCGCCTGATGGCCAAACTGCTCTACGGCAGCGGCCTGCGGTTAAGGGAATGCCTGCGCCTGCGCGTCAAGGATGTCGATTTCGAGCAGCGCCAGATCATCGTGCGGGACGGCAAGGGCGGTAAGGACCGCGTGACCGTGCTGCCCGAGACACTCGTGCCCTTCCTCCAGGAACACCTGCGTCACGTGAAATATCTCCACGACGACGACCTGAGCAAGGGCTATGGCAACGCCCCCCTTCCCTCCGCCCTGGAGCGCAAGTATCCCAACGCCAGCCGCGAGTGGAAATGGCAATACATCTTCCCCGCCTCCAAGCGGACGCCAGATCCTCACACTGGCCTGATCGGCCGCAGCCACGCCGCCCCTGGCGGCCTATACAAGGCCATCAAACGAGCCGCTCGCCGCGCCGGCATCGACAAAAACGTCACCCCGCACGTCTTCCGGCATTCCTTCGCCACCCACCTGCTGGAAGACGGCTACGACATCCGCACCGTTCAGGAGCTACTCGGCCACAAGAACGTCAAGACCACCATGATCTACACCCACGTCCTCAATCGCGGCGGCCTGGCCGTCCGCAGCCCCCTCGACACGGCTTCCTGACCCTCCTCACTCGCCCATTCGCTATTCACCATTCGCCATTCGCAAATAAATTTCCAACCCCGCTAGATCTCACTCACTTTCCGAGAACTCTCTTGAATGTTCATTTGTGGTAACCGTTCAGGGGGATATGGAAATAGCCCCTCAAGGTGACCGGCACTTAGAAAATCAACTGTCAAGTCAGCTATTTCGAGGCACATATGATGCTTTGCTATCAAAATTAGCA
>CAYYTU010000255.1:0-1902 GCA_964474655.1 uncultured Anaerolineales bacterium | reverse complement strand
TTGCGGCAAAGGCCTGCCTCTGTCGCAAATGTGAAGTCATCCTCTATCACCTCCTCCATCGTTTCATAAAATCGATCAATTACTCTCTCTCCCGTATCTGCCGGGCGAGCGCCTGGATGACCTTCATTTGTGCTGATCGGCCACTGGCAGGGTGGGAGATCATGCTCTCGCCACCTTCCCACTCGGCCATCACGGTGACGTCGCCGTTCTCACGGCCGACGAGCAACTGGACCTCCTCAATGCCCAGGGCTGTCAGGGGCTTCAGCCCGATACGGGCAGCACCGCGCCATTGCGCGAGCTTCTGGCCGGAGAGCCCGTCGCCCACGACGGTGATGGTAGAAGCTTCATCTTCGTCGGGAGTCTCAGCTTGGGAAGGGCTCGTGTCCGGCGTCTGTACTTCGACCTCGCCGGCGGCCAGCTTCTCGGCCAGCCACGCTTGAATGGTCTCCAGCGTCTCGGGCCCGATGCCGTCCACGGCCAGCAGTACGTCGTCGTTCTCGGCCAGCAGCTCGGCGACATCCTCGGCCGTCTCCAGGTCGGCGCCCCTCAGCAGAGTAGCGGCCCGGGAAGGAAGACCCTCGAGGCCCTCTTTTTCGGATTCCCTCGTCTCGGCGTCGGTTTCCGATTCAGCCTCCGGCTCATCCGTTGGCCGTTTGACCTCGTCATCATTCAGCCATTCCTCGACTGCCGCCAGGGTCCTCGGGCCAATGCCCGACAGGCCCAAGAAGACGTCCTCGCCGGCGGCGAGGACATCCGTCACCATCTGCTGATCGGTCAGGCCGGCGCGGCGCAGCCGACTCTGCACGCGAGAGGAAAGCCCCTCCAGGCCGCCGGACTCTACCGGGAGATCGTCATCCTTTGAGGCTTTCTGTGTATCCTGCCCCGCGGGCTCCGGTCGTTCACCGGCCTCGTGGGACGCTGCTTGGTGAGCATCCTCACCTTCATCCTCATCGCCGTCGAGCTCCACGGCATCGCCGTCGATCAGGACCGTTTTACCAGATTCGTCCGTTTCGGCTGCGTCCTCCTCCGGTTCATCCGGCTCGTGCAGCTCGGCGAGCCGTGTGTTCTCCCGGTTGATCTTCCAACCGGGGATCCGGCTCCGGCAAAGCTGTCGGGCCAACTCCGCCTGCGCCTGGCTCAGTTCAGGTTCGCCGGCCGGCGGACTGCGCCATTCCCAGGTTCGCCCCTGGGCCGACAGGTCAGAGTACTCCTCCGGCGCCTGCCCGTCCATTTCCCAGGCCTCCACGACCTGGAAGCGGATCCGTCCGCTCTTGGCCGGCAGCGGCCGCAGGTGGACGGCTTTCCCCATCGTCTCGCCGGGGAAATCCAACACGAAGACGAAATCGCCGGGTTGGGCCGCTTTCGCTCGGCGCTGAGCCCAGCGGAAGAAGCGGCGCTTTCGCCGTTTCTTCTCCATCCGGGCCTGAGCCTGTGCTTTCCGGCGGGCCCGCTCGGTCTCCTGCTTGGCCTCTCGGTGTGCGGCCTCGGCCGCTTCCCTGGCCCGTGCGGCCAGGTCGGAGAAGCCGGCCTCCTCGGCCTCATCCTCGATCGCCTCGATCTCCTCGGCGTCTTCGAGGTCCTCGAGGCGGGCTTCCAGCTCGTTCCTGGCCCGCTTGCGAGCGTCCCGCTCGGCCTGCTCCTGGGCATCCCGGTGCTTCAAGTAGGCCTGCACGTCGGAGTCGGCGGCCAGTTCGTTCGCCTCGGCCTCGACCCTCTCAGCCTCGGCCGAGAGTTGTTCGACCTCAGCCCGGCCTTCTGAGCGGATCCGCTCCACAAGGGCCTCAGCCTGGGCGATGGTCTCGTCGTCCACCAGGGGGCGGAGCTGACGAGCTTCCGCCATCTTCTCCTCGCCGGCGGCTACTTGCTCTTCCATCTCTTTCTGGCGAGCCTTGGCCTCCTCGC
>CAYYTU010000254.1:0-1913 GCA_964474655.1 uncultured Anaerolineales bacterium | reverse complement strand
TTGAACCACTGATTACACGGATTAACACAGATTCAAGCAAAAATCCGTGAAAATCAGTGAAATCCGTGGTTGCAAGTCCGTGGTTACAAAGGAGATCGAAACGTATGAAGAAAGCATTAGTCTGCGGCGCCGGTGGCTTCATCGGCGGTGCTCAATGGAGCAATTGAGGTGGGAGTATAGTTTGAACATTGTCGTCATCGGTATGGGCTACGTCGGCATCCCCTGTGCTGCGCTATTGGCGGACGTGCCGGGATTCCGGGTGACCGGCATTCAGCGGCGCTCCAAGCGCTCCGGATGGAAGATAGAATGGCTGAACAGCGGCAGGTCCCCTTTCGAGGGTGACGAACCGGGCCTGACCGAACTGATCCATCGCGTGGCGGTGGAGAAAGGCACCTTCCACGTGACCGACGATTACGCGGTCTGCGAGGATGCCGACGTGATCCTGATCGATGTCCAGACTCCGACCGACGAAAACCACGTGCCACATTATGATTCGCTGCGCCAGGTCACCGCCCAGGCTGGGCAGTATCTGCAGCCGGGCACGTTGGTGATTATCGAATCCACCGTGGCGCCAGGGACGACGCAACACGTGGTCCAGCCGATTCTGGAGCAGGAATCGGGTCTTACGGGTGGAGAGGATTTCTCGCTGGCCTTTTCCTACGAGCGAGTGATGCCGGGCAAGCTGCTGGAGTATATCACCGATTTCCCGCGTGTCGTGGGCGGCATTGATGAGGAAAGCCCCCGTCGCGCAGTGGAGCTTTACAGCAACATTGTGAATGAAAGACTCACCCCAGCCGACGTGCTGACGACCGAGATGTCCAAGGTGGTGGAGAACGCCTACCGGGACGTCAACATCGCCTTCGCCAATGAGGTCGCTTTGGTCTGCGAGCGTATGGGCGTGGACGCCTTCGAGATCCGTGAGCTGATCAACGCCCGGCCTGACCGCCATATGCACCTCCCCGGCGCGGGCGTTGGCGGGCACTGCCTGCCCAAGGACTCGTGGCTGCTCAATTACGGCGTCGAGACCTACGGCCAGCCTGCCGATCAGTCATTCGCTATTCGCTATTCGCCATTCGCTATTCGCTTGATCCCACTGGCGCGGGAAATCAACGACGGGATGCCGGCGCATATGCTGGCCTTGGTTGAGGACGCATTGGAAAAGGCCGGACGCGAATTGGAGGAGGCAAAGGTTGCATTGTTGGGCGTGGCCTATCTGGAGAACGCCGACGATACGCGCAACACACCGGCGGCGACGCTGGCAAAGTTGCTGCGGGAGCAAGGCGCTGAAGTGATAGCCCACGATCCGCACGTGCGAAACGCGGACTGGCAGCGTGCGTTGGACGACGGCGTGGACGTGCCCTTGACCGATGATTTATGGGCGGCGTTTGAAGGGGCCGATTGCGCGACGCTGGTGACGCGACATCGGGAGTACGGCAAAATAGATCTGGAGCGTGTGCAGCAAGTGATGCGCACGGCGGCACTGGTGGATGGGCGAAATGTCTTCAACACGGGCGAGGGTGTGGATGGAATGCTCGTGGTGCGTGCGGTAGGGAAGGGATAGGAAGCAATTCATCCTGTGAATGGCGCAGAAAGTGGCAAGGAGAAGAAGATGGCTAGAGAAAAAATCCGGGTGCGAGATTTCACTTCGATGGCCGAGACCTCGGATTCGGTGGTGTTGGTGCAGTTTGAGGAAGCGGGAGGCTCCATTCACGTATATCGCGATGGCACGGTGGTGCTGTCTTCTCCTTTCGGAACCACGGTGACCAGATTAAGACACCCGGGCGATCGGCTGTGGCGGAAGGAATTCTTTCTGAGTATGTTGGATCGGATGGGGGCCTCCGATGAGGAACTGGCAGAGGCGGAGCGAATGGTTGATGCGCGGGAAGAAGCGCTATCGCGGCTGGGATTCCAGG
>CAYYTU010000253.1:0-1925 GCA_964474655.1 uncultured Anaerolineales bacterium | reverse complement strand
AACCTTCTTAAAAGGATACCCCAAAGTGAAAACCCTGTTGCTAACCCCGGATAACTACGACATGTTTCGGTTTGTCTCAAGAATCTGTGCATGATCTGAGACCCTAAACTTGAAAAGCACGAGTTCCCTCAGGTAGTTAGGTAGTTACCACACAAACCTGCTACCGAGGAGGAACTCATGCTTGTTGCCCAGTTGATCAAATCCACGCTGAATCTTCAAGGATTTCGTGTCAGTCAGGTTCAAGGCGACACAAACGGACTTATCGTGGATATCGTCCCGGATCGGCGCCAATTGCTCTTTTGCAGCTGCTGTGGAAGCGCTTCCAAGTATCGGGATACTCTCCCAGTTCGTCACTTTCGGCATGTTCCCCTTTGGGGCATCCCTGTATGGCTCCGATACCGCCCTCGGAGAGTTCGATGTGAGCATTGCAGCATTAAGGTTGAACACTTCCCGTGGAGTACTGGCAAGCATCGGTTCACAACGGCTTTCGCCCATTTCCTGGGTGCATGGGCCAGGCTCTTGCCCTGGAAACATGTGGCCCAGCTCTTTGACTGCGCCTGGGGCACCGTAGCCTCTGCTGTTGATTACATGGTCGAATATGGACTGGCACATCGGGATCTGTCTGATCTCACTCATATTGGGATTGACGAAATCTCCCGGGAAAAAGGCCAGGTCTACCTGACCAATGTCTATGACCTGCAAGCCAGCAAGCTCATATGGAGCGGAGAAAAGCGAACAAAAGCCACTCTCACCAGCTTCTTTGCTTCGCTTGGCCCTAAGAGGACCAACGATCTCGAAGGCATCTGCTGCGACATGTGGGACCCATATGTCCAGGTCATTCGAAAGAATGCACCCAATGCCACGATGGTTTTCGACAAGTTCCACATAGTCCGGCATCTCAATGCGGCCGTCGACCAGGTCCGCAGGGACGAAATTCGGGAAAAGGGCCAAGACCACAAGGAGCTGGTCAAGGACACCAGGTACATCTGGCTCAAGAATCCATGGAACCTAACGGACAACCAAGCAGTTCGGCTGAGCACGCTGGAAAAGCTCAATCTCAAAATCAACCGGGCCTATTTACTCAAGGAATCGTTCCGCCAGTTCTGGGCCTATAAGCGGAAAGGCTGGGCGAAGAAGTTCCTCGACAAATGGTTCTGGTGGGCAACTCATTCCAGGCTGGAACCGATGCGTGAATTCGCCTGGATGCTTCGCCGCAAGGAGGAAAATATCCTCAGCTATTTCAAGATGCCCATCAGCAATGGCTCGGTTGAGGGGCTCAACAACAAGGCCAAGATGATCAGTCACAGAGCATACGGGTTCCGGTCAGCCAAGAACTACATTCGGAACTTATACCACTGCATGGCTGGACTCCCTGAACCCAAGATCCTGCACAAATTTGTGTGAGGAGCCCATGTTTCTGACAAATCCGACCCTTTCGTGATGCCGGCCTAAGCCCCGGAAGGCGGTCCTACAGAACATCACCGTTGGTTGCGCGGGTCCGACTCCAGAATGACTTGCATATTTTCATCGGCAAATATACATAAAATAAATTTGCTGGAGGAGATATGCAAATTTAGCAGGGCGATTACCGTGTGCTCTTAGAGCCCGTGTGTGCCGCCCCAGCGGCACCCGCGCCAAAAGATTTTTTCCTGGCACTGGAAGCCTCACGGCTTCACGCTGGGGCTGCGCCCCCACAGCTATGATACCAGCGGAAAATTCAAGTGTTGGATTTTTGTTAGCACTTACAAGTAGTATCTTTGATAAAAAAAGAGGATATTTACCACGGAGGGCAATGATGAATATAGCGGAAAAGATTTACAGGGAAGCAAGCAGGCTGCCGGAGCATTTGGCAAAAGAGGTCCTTGATTTTATAAAGCATGTTTCGAAGATAGAGATATCTTCAAATAAAATAATTAGTTAAAACA
>CAYYTU010000252.1:0-1943 GCA_964474655.1 uncultured Anaerolineales bacterium | reverse complement strand
GAGGTAGATAGCACGCGGGTAGCGCTATCGCCGAAATACCACCATTGATTTTTACCCATCTTCTACAGTTTTACCCCCATTTCACGGTATAACCAATAACTAATTCCTCTCATACAAAGAGTTACTATTTCCCCCTTCCCCATTTCCCTAAAAACATAGTGCCAATATTATGCTGGTTAATAGTAATAACTAATTGACAACTAAACTTATAACAGCTACAATCATGGTGACCCAGAGGAGTGCCGCCATGTTCGTCCGTGTCAAACCTTCCGGCGCCTACAAATACCTCCAGATCGTTCACAACTACTGGGACCAGGGCAAAGTCCGACAAAAAGTCATCGCTTCCCTGGGACGGTTGGACCGGTTGGTTGAGTCCGGGAACATCGACGGGTTAGCCCGGTCGTTGATGCGGTTCAGCACCAACCTGAAGGTGATCCAGGCACACCAGGCGGGTGCACTCCAGGCAAAACGGGTATGGAGCATCGGGCCGGGGCTGGTATTCGATCGCTTGTGGCAGGAACTGGGCGTGGAGCAGCTTCTGGCCGAGGTGCTGCGGGGAAGGCGATTTGGCTTTTCAGTGGAACGGGCGGTATTTCTCACGGTGCTGCACCGGCTGTTTGCCTCCGGATCCGACCGTGAAGCGGACAAGTGGCGGGAGGATTACCGGATTGAAGGGACCGAGGGGCTGGAGCTGCACCACCTGTACCGGGCGATGGCCTGGTTGGGGGAGGAGCTGCCCGGGGGTGAACAGGAGCAGGCCGGCGGCTTTTCGCCGCGGTGTACCAAGGATCTGGTTGAAGAGCGGCTGTTTGCGCGGCATCGGGATTTGTTCAGTTCCCTGGAGCTGGTGTTTTTCGACACGACCTCGCTGTACTTCGAGGGGGAGGGGGGAGGGAGCCTGGGGCGGCGGGGGAACAGCAAGGACCACCGGCCCGACTTGTATCAGATGGTGGTGGGGGTGGTGCTGGACGGCCGGGGTCGACCGCTGTGCTGCGAGCTGTGGCCGGGAAATACGACGGACGTGACGACCCTGGTACCGGTCATTGAGAGGCTTCAGAAGCGGTTTGGGATCCTCTCGGTGTGTGTGGTGGCCGACCGCGGGATGATCAGCAGCAAGAACCTGGAGCAGTTGGAGGGTGCCGATCCGCCGATCCCGTACATCTTGGGCGTACGGATGCGCAAGGTCAAGGAGATACGGGAGCAGGTGCTGGTGGCCACGGGGGAATACCTGGAGGTAGCTCCGGAGCGGGAGAAGGCGAAGGCCCCCTCACCTCTGAAGGTACGGGAAGTGGTGGTGGAGGGGCGACGGTACGTGGAGTGTTACAATGCGGAGCAGGCGCGCAAGGACGCTGCTGATCGGGAGGCGATCCTGGAGGGGTTGCGGGGGAAGTTGGCTCAGGGGGAGAAGGTGCTGGTGGGCAACAAGGGGTACCGTCGTTTTCTGAAGGCCACAGCGAAAGGCACCCATTTTCAGATTGACGAGCGAAAGGTTGTGGAGGAGCAGCAGTATGACGGCCGCTGGGTGTTGCGGACCAATACGAAGCTTTCAGCCGAGGAGGTGGCGCTGAAGTACAAGCAGCTGTGGCAGGTGGAGAGCATATTTCGGTCCATGAAGAGCATGGTGCGCACGCGGCCGGTGTATCATAAATGCGACGAGACCATTCGGGGGCATGTGTTTTGTAGTTTTCTCGCCCTGGTGTTAGTCAAGGAGCTTCAGGCTCGCCTGGAGAAGCGGGACAAGACTCTGGAGTGGAAGGATATGCTCCGGGATGTGCAGCGGCTGCAGGAAGTGGAGGTGGAGTTTGATTCTCAGCGGATGTACCTGCGTACGGAACTGCGGGGGGATTGCATCGAGGTGCTCAGGGCTGCGGGGGTACGGGTGCCTGCGTCGGTACGGGTCTAACCCGGTTCGCTGTGCCACCAGAAAAACCTAGTGCCACAGG
>CAYYTU010000251.1:0-1962 GCA_964474655.1 uncultured Anaerolineales bacterium | reverse complement strand
TTTATTTTACTTGCTCTATTTTCATCCGCTGTGCTGATTTAGCGGAAAGTAAAGTAATACGCAATAGTTCATACGTCACGTTTCGTCACTTAGGCATCAGATCCAATCGAGTTTGAAAGGAGATAGCAATGTCTGTCAAGAAAGTCTCGCTCGTCGTTTTGGTTCTCAGTGCTTTGCTTCTGGCCGTGGGCGTTGGCCCCCGGATGACCGGGGCCGCCCAGGCGCTGCCTGCGGCTCAGGAATCGGATCCGTCGGGGATCACTATCCCCTATTCTGGCCGCCTGAGCGACGAGGCTGGCCAGCCTGTAGTCGATGGAACCTACGACTTCACCTTCGCGCTATACGACACCGAAAGCAGCGGGGAAGTGCTCTGGTTGGGGTGCAAGAGGACATAGCAGTGGAGGATGGCACGTTCAACGCCATGCTGGGCAGCGTCAACACCATTCCGGCGGAAACGCTGGGGAGCGACCAGCGTTGGCTGGCGGTGAGCGTACGCGGGCCTAGCGAGGACGATTTCACCGCGCTGACTCCGCGCCAGGAGTTGAGCGCAGTCTCACTCACATCGCCAGCCGCCCCGGCGGCCCCATCTAATGGCAGTTCCTGCCCCCACTCCCACTGGGGAGAGACCTGGGAGGGCGACAGTGGCATGCTGTACATACATAACACAACAAGCGGTAACAGGGTGTGGCTCCCAGGAGGATTTTCCGGTATTCAAGGCAGCAGCGACTCACTCGCCGGCGTCATCGGTACCAGCACCTCAAACATTGGAGTGTATGGGCAGAGCACAGAGGCCACCGGTGTCTATGGCGATAGCACGAACGGTTACGGCGTCCAGGCCGAGAGCGACAACAGCCACAGCCTCTACGTGCCCAGCGCCGGCGCGTCTGGCATCTACGTGGAAGGTGCCAATGCTCACGGTCTGCGCATCAACTCCGCTGGTAACGACGGTATCCGTGTGAACTCGGCCACCTGGAGTGGGGTCTACGTGGCGTCCTCGGGAGCGGACGCGATTAGGGTTCAGACGGCGGGACAAGATGGTCTACGGTTCTTCGAAGGTATGGGCCGCGACTACATCCGCGCTGGCAGCGATGCTGACTTGGACTTCAGGGTCACCAATGATGGCACAGCCTACGCTGACGGTGGCTGGCAGGGAGCAGCCGACTTCGCCGAGCTGATGACTACTGAAGATGCTCCAGATGCTTACGAACCGGGCGATGTGTTGGTCATCAGCGTCGCGTCCGACCGCTCGGCCGCGCTCGCGTCAGAACCCTACTCCACCTTGGTCTTGGGCATCTACTCCGAGAAGCCGGGCTTCATCGGCTCACCCGACCCTATGGTGGAGAATCACGGCGATGAGATTCCCGTTGCGGTCGTCGGCATTGTGTCCTGCAAGGTCTCGGCTGAGAACGGCTCCATCGCCCGCGGCGACCTGCTGGTCACTTCCTCTACACCCGGTCACGCCATGCGGGCCGACGACGCGCCGGCGGGCACCATCCTCGGCAAGGCCCTGGAGCCGCTGGACGAGAGCACCGGCACCATCCAGGTGCTGGTCACGCTCCAGTAGGAGATGATATGATGAAGAGACAAACCTTGATCTTGGTCTCTGTCGTCGCTCTCTTACTTCTGGGCGCCACCGCGCTGGCGCAGTCCGATGAAGGCGATCCATCGACGCTGTACATCGTCGAACAGGGCGCAGCCTCCGGCGGTGGCTACATCCTGACCAGCCTGGACGGGGGGTCGGAGAACGTAGCCAGCGGGGGGCGATACCGGCTTCTGGGCCCCGAGGCAGTGAACGCGTCGCCACCGCCGTCCGCGGAGGTGGGCTGCTGCTGCACATATCTGCCTTGCACACTGCGGAACTTCCCATAGGGAGCGTCTAAAAATTATTTCCCGTTTTCCCCGTGTTCCATAGCGTGACCTTTGCCCGCCTGGAATAAATCGCACAATTAGACTCTGACGACT
>CAYYTU010000250.1:0-1980 GCA_964474655.1 uncultured Anaerolineales bacterium | reverse complement strand
TCGTGTCCCCATCATCTGCCGCATAAACCGCGTCTTGGGGGTTCGTATAAGGACAAGTCGCCGCTACGCTCTTGCAAACGGTAATGGTATCAGAGGCACCGTTAGCAAGCGGAGCATTCCTCAAATCAGTTTGTAGCTCCTGGTCGGGGACATACTCCGGCGCAGGCAACTGATCGGTCGGCTGAGAGGAAGCAGCGTAGGCCCAATTTTGCGCCGCGCCCAACAGCACAAGCACTACCGCGACGCCGACAATGGCCAAGCAGAAGGCCATAACAGAGCGTAGGACTTTTTCCCGCCTCATGGTACCTCCTATGATAGTTGTGAAGAATTCGTCTGTGGAATCACTGCACGAATGAGAGAGGGTCACGACAAAAGGAATAAATTCAGAGAGGGAACTTGCTTCCCAACACCCGTGCGCGTACATAATCCATCACGGCAAACCTCAGAGAACGCTTAAATTATAGCACAATCCTCGGCTTGAACAAATGGTAGTTTAGTACCAATTTAAGGAAGCCGATCAAACGAGCTCCACAGTGTACACTCAGTGTATTGTAAGAAGTCACTTGTCCTGACAAATGACGTAGAACAGGATGATCGCAGAACGCTAACTGACAACATTCCCTCACTTTCCTAGCATTGAGGTAAAACCGACTTTCTACTGCTCAGAGCCCTCGTTTCCGAGGGCGTTTGGGGCACAAAATCGTGTCGGACGCCCCCGAGACGGTGGCTTTGAGCGGGTAGTGCGACTTTTACCCTAATGCCTTTCCTATCACCCAATTAGATCCTTGCTGAATCCAATAACCTACTACAAATAATCCTGTTACTAGCATTGGAAATAAGCCAGCTTTACCCAACACCTTCAGTCCGATCACATTCTCACCGAACCACCAAAATGCCGCCAAAACCGGGCGGTGGAATAAATATACAGCATAAGAGGCCACAGACATACGAAAGACAACCCGTTTTATTCCTTCCGACAGCCACTCAATCCCCTTAGACGAGAGCCACCAAAGAAACATAGTCCCCGAGAGCACGTACACTTGTACTAATGCCAAGTTGGGCAGACAGCTTAACAGCCGAGAGCCGCACACACCGTTACGCACTGATGCCAAACCCATTCTTCTAAATATCACGTAGGAGACAACACAAATCACTATCAAATACACGCCCCAACGATTACCTATATCATATAGAGATATCACTCTCTGGTGTCGCAGAAAAATACCAAGCAAAAAAGCAGGATAATACAGAAACACCCTGATATCTACAACCCCTAACACTAATCGATAGAGCAAGATAATCCCACCTGTCAAAGCAATCGCTACAATAACTTGATACCTCGTTCTACATAATGCGATAAGTCCAAAACATACGTAGAAGAAAACGATCAAGCCAATAAACCAAAGTGTGAATATCTGATTTACCCATGGGAATAGCAAAGCTTGCCCCGCAAATAGATGAACTACTAAGGTAGGTACCAACGGTGACAAATTGATCTTGTGATATATCTGTAAGTAATGAAATCCAGTTACAAATAGAACTAAAGCTGGTATGTAGAGACTATAAACCCGAATCAACCTCTTTTTAAGAAACCGAGACGGCTGGAACCTCTCCCGGTACATATACTGATGAGTCAGAACAAATCCAGAGACAAACACAAATAATCCTACCCCCAGGCTGGTAAAGGCATAATAAATCCAATCGAGCAACGGATAATCGGGAAAATAGCCAGGGAGGTGACCAAGCAACACCAAAATTATCGCAGCTACTCTTAGAACATCCATTTCTACAATACGTTGCTTGGATTTCATAAGAGTTCTCCTCTATCGACCTTCCGAACAAACATAAAGAGGGCTACGTAGCTATCCAGCAGCTATGAACGTAGCCAGAACCCGCTGCAGATACTGGCTGTAGTAGCCAACGCCACTTACCTTCTAACTTCAAAAATCTCCATCACTTGTCCGGCCCGATTGAAATTAG
>CAYYTU010000249.1:0-2002 GCA_964474655.1 uncultured Anaerolineales bacterium | reverse complement strand
ACCGGGCGGTGGAGTTGATGCGCGACCCAGCGCTTACTTCCTTCGTCTTTGTGCTCCAGCCCGAGGCCACCCCCATCAAGGAGACCCGGAGGGCAGTGGGGGAGCTGTCCAAGTTGGGCATCGATGCCCAACAACTCATTGTGAACGGCGTCATTCCCCGGGAAGCGGGGCGCAACCCCTTTCTGGCCCAGCGCATAGATATGCAGTCGCGCTACCTGTCCCAGATCGAGGAGGAGTTGTCGCTCCCGACACAGCGGGTGCCTCTGTTGGATGAGGAGATCAAGGGGGTGGGACGGCTGCGCTACGTGGCGGGACTGCTATATGGTGGGGAGCAAGCGACAACTGACGAGGGACGGCATCTCATCCCCGACGAGGAGGTGCGATTATGCTCGCCTTCATCCCGGCCCTGGTCGGGTGCTTCACCCGACGAGGTGGTGCCCCACATGATGCCAGCCAACGGTCGTGGGCGAACCCTGTTCTTCGCCGGGAAAGGCGGCGTGGGGAAGACGGCCCTGTCGTGTGTCACGGCGGTGTGGTTGGCCCGGCACGGCCACCGGACCCTGTTGTTGACCACCGACCCGGCGGCCCACATCGGCGACGTGCTGGATCAGCCGGTGGGGGACGAGGTGGCGCCAGTGGCTGGCGTGGACAGCCTGTGGGCGGTCCAGATCGACCCCAAGGCAGCCGCCAAAGCATACAAGAGCCGCATTCTTGGGGAGGCGCGGGAGGCAGGGCGCGGGCCAGAGTCGCTGCAGGCGATGGCTGAGGAACTGGAGAGCCCGTGCACCGAGGAGATGGCCGCGTTCGACCGCTTTGTTGATTTCGCCTCGCTGGATCGATACGACGTGCTGGTGTTCGACACGGCTCCGACCGGCCACACGTTGCGTCTGCTGGAGCTACCGGCAGACTGGAGCCAGCAGCTGGACGTCAAGCTCTACGCCTCGGCCGAACTCGCGGAGGCGGATGCCGAGGCCAAGGCCCGTTTCGGGCAGGTGATTGACATGATGCGCGATCCACAGCGGTCCACATTTGCCTTCGTGACGTATCCCGAGTCCACACCCATCGTCGAGGCGTGGCGGGCCGTGGAGGAACTGCGCACGGTGGGTATCGAGACAGGGCTGGTGGTGGCCAATCAGGTATTGCCACCGCAAGAGTGCACCACCGAGTACTACTGCCGGCGGTCACTGATGCAGGCCCGCTACCTGGAGGAGATGGACGAGCGTTTCTCGGCCCCCATCCTGGCCACGCCTCTGCTGGCCCAGGAGGTCAAGGGATTGGACGTTCTGATCGACCTGGGCGAACGGATCTACGGGAACGGTCGGTGATAAGGCGCGAGAGGCCGCTTCTGGCCGGACACGGATGATATTGGCTTGTTGGTGAAGGGGCCTATGCAAGGGCCAGGGAGGAAGTCCATGGAAGGATGGGAAGTGCTGGCACAAAAGGATGATGGCATCAGGATCAGCCGCTGTCCAGGCGGGCACATTCACGTGGACTATGGCAACGTTAGTCTACGTTTCACCGAGGAAAGTTTCCGCGCTTTCGCAGCTACGGCAGCGGAGGCGTCGGCCAAACTCGGCGGCAGCCCGCTGCTGAAGGGACTTACGGTCGTGACAAAGGATGAGACGACGCTGTTCTCCAAGAATTGAGAGAGGAGGAATATGGAAACAGTGCAGCAGACCCAAGAAAGGGTCACAGAAAGCGAAGCACTGGAAGCGGCACGGGGCCTGGCCGCTGCGCTGGCGACCACGCCGGTGTACCAGGCTTTCGATCAGGCGCAGAGCCAGATGCGACGGGATCCGGAGGCGCAGGCAGCGATCCGCGCCTTCCAAGAGAAACAACAGGATCTGGCCTGGCAGGTTCAGTACGGACTGGTTGGCGACGATGGTAAGCAGGAGTTGGGGCGGCTGCACCAGGCGATGTTGGCTCAGCCGGTGGTGCGGGAGTACATGGAGGCTCAGGAAGCACTGAGTCAGCTCTGCCAGGAGGTGTCCGAGTTGATCTC
>CAYYTU010000248.1:0-2007 GCA_964474655.1 uncultured Anaerolineales bacterium | reverse complement strand
GTTAGGTTCCCTTTCCATCAGGTAGAGGGTTCTTTCCGTCCCTTTGATCGCTACCGAGCGTCGGATGGTGAAATGACGGCCAAAGGCGTCCTCGAAGGTTCGCTGCGTGTAGTGGGGGAAGATGTCCTCTCTGGTCGACAGCAATCGCTGCACTTGTGAGTCACGCTTGGGTACAAATTCGATGACGAGCGAGGAACAGGTCTTGCTAAAGAATGTGGCGATTTTGTCGAGCGGCAGGTTATTGGAGATGGCCAGATGGTGGAGGAGGGCCAGCGCAAAGGTGGTGTCCGCCGGGCCGCGCTCCAATAGGGAGGATCTTTCTCGGTGCCCCCAGCCGATGCCCGGGCTTGGATTAGTCAGGTCAAGCAGCAAGGGGAGGATATGGGTTTCCTGCGCTTCGACGCATTGGCGATAGCTCTTCTCAATGGCGGCGTGGTCCACGTCGAAGGAGATTGTCGGTATACCCTTGTCGCTGGCAATCCGACTGAATAGTCCGATGTTGGCCCCCAGATCCCAGACGTTCTGGGGTTCAATTTCGTCCAGGAAGTGAGCCACAATCCGTCGCTTGTGCTGGAGCGCCTCGGTTGGGTAGTTGGTGCTCTCATAATAATCGGCCCAGGCGGTGCCTTGCGGCTGCCACTCCAGTCGCTTGACAGCGGTTTCCAGGTGGTCAACCAGGCCGCGGAAGGAGAGCCGTCCCATCTCGCGCCCTTTCGTCTTCACGGTCTTGTCGGCGAAGTGTTTCTGAGATTTAGCGTGGAGGTGGATGTGAGAAAGCAAGGATACCACAAAACGGGTGCGGAATGGGAGCAAGGAACTCGCCAAGTCCAGAGGGATGCCGTCTATATGAATCCGCAGTAGCTGATTGAGCCGCACATCCTTGTAGCTCATCAGCGCCAGGGGCGCGAGGAAGTGTTGACAGAATTGTCGGTAGGCCACCCAGGGCTTGCCCTCGCGGTAGGTTTCAAACGAGAGGGTGTCGATGAGGATTGGACGGCCGGCCCGGAATTGTATATTGTAAGCGCTACAATCCTTCAAGGACATGTCAAAGTCGAGCGCGATCTTCTGGATTTGAAGCGTGGTCAGAGCCGCGTCTTTCAATTGGCTAAAGCACCATTCGTACGGATAGGAGATGAAGGACAGCCGCTCGGGCTTGATGACCTGGAAGCCCTCGTCAGGCACCGGACATATGACTGCGACCTCTTTGTGGGGAATCAGGAGCTCACTTTCCACCAGGGTCTCGTAAAGGCCGGAATCCATCAAGTGGGTGTAATCGTCCCGATAGACGCGGTTCACCTGGCGGTAAAGCGAGCCATCTCGATAGAAAAGGAACCCGCTTGGGTCCCGAAATGAGCCGGGTACGTTCCCGTCAGTCGCTTGCTTCATCTTGTTCTGCTTCCCGGGAGAATAGACCCACGAAGAAAGAACGGATGTTTTTCCAAAACATCTTCACCGCAAACGCTACTCCCAGCAGACCGGCTATCAGCAGCTGGAGGATATAGCTGCCCGTGCCGGGATCGAGGTAGGCATGTGCAGGGCGCGGGAAGATCAGGCAAGCCAGAATGAGGATAGCCAGCAGTGTGGTGAACGATGGCAGGTGCTCCATTTACTCTCCTTTCGTCGATAGTCTCAACCTTTGCTCGTGGCCATAGCAGATGGGACGGTATGGGCTGTGAAACGTTGTGGCGGGGGAGCTCGTCCGCGCTCCATTCTAACACAGGCAAACTTGAGCACAAGGTGCCGGGTTTCCGAAGCAGTTCCAAAGTACCCCAGACGCATTGGCTTGCATACAGACGCGTTTACCGAGCGTATCAACTCCAGCTTCGTTTGCCTTGTTCGCACCTGAGCAAACTCTGTGGCATTGAAGGCGCTTTTGCAGACGATTCGTTTCGAAAACTCGGGCGTTCTCGACGGCGCAGTCGGGACCAATCGGTGTTCTATGTTTCCTCTTGAGCGCCGGATGGGGAAAGGGGCGACGCATATCGTCTATGCGTCGCCCCTTTGTTT
>CAYYTU010000247.1:0-2033 GCA_964474655.1 uncultured Anaerolineales bacterium | reverse complement strand
CACTCCCGTGTCCACGTAGACGCCCTTGCTCAGGATGCAATTGCGTCCGATCCGCGCTCCCTCGCGCACCTGCGATTGGTGCCAGATGGCAGTGCCCTCTCCGATCTCCACCTGCTCCGAGACCTCGGCGGTGGGGTGAATACGAACGTTCTCTTGTTTCCGTGTCACGTCGCTTCCTCCAGTAAACGCACAAATGTCTCCGCAGCCTGCCCGTCACCGAACAACTCGGGGCGTGCTGCGGCCCGGTTAGAATCGTGCACCGCCTCCAGTATCTTCTCTTCGTCGGCTCCCACCAACACGTTCCAGCCCGCCTCGACGGTCTCGACCCACTCGGTCTCCTCACGCAGAGTGACGCACGGCACGCCGAAAAAGTAGGCCTCCTTCTGGATGCCACCGGAGTCGGTGAGGATCATCCGCGCGTGACGCTCTAACTGGAGGATGTCGAGATAACCGACCGGTTCGATCACCCGAACGTTATCCGATATAGCGATGCCCGCCGCCTCAATCGCCTCCTGAGTGCGAGGGTGAGCAGGGGGGATCACTGTCTCCCCCGTTTCCGAAAGCGCGCTCAGAATGGCTCGCAGGTTGCTGGCGTCGTCGGTGTTGCGCGGGGGTGTACCGTCGCTAGAAGGTACGAGTCGGGCTCCAATTCGAGCTCGTTCAGCATAGCCGATCGCTCCTCGGCTCTACCGGCGTAATAGAGCACCGCATCGTACATCACGTCGCCGGTATAGTGAACGCCCTCGGTTATGCCCTCGGCCGCCAGATTCCGCACCGCCGTCTCGGTCGGACAGAAGAGCAGGTTAGAGACGTGATCGGTCAGCACGCGGTTGACCTCCTCCGGCATATCCTTGTTGAAACTGCGCAGCCCGGCCTCGACGTGCGCCACTGGCAGGTGCAGCTTTGCTGCCGCCAGCGCCCCGGCCAGTGTGGAGTTCGTGTCGCCGTAGACCAGCACCCAGTCGGGCCTTTCATCAAGCAGCACCTGCTCTATCCGCTTCAACATCGCCCCGGTCTGCGCTCCATGCGGCCCCGAGCCGACGCCCAGATTCAGTTCCGGCTCCGGGATATCCATCTCGTCGAAGAAGACCTGCGACATACCGTAGTCGTAATGCTGACCGGTATGCACCAGGATCTCCTGATGCCCCCGCCGCAAAACGCGGCTCACAGGAGCCGCTTTGATGAACTGAGGTCTTGCGCCTACGATTGAGGTAACCTTCATTCTGCATCCTGATTAGCGATTATGTCGATTCGAAAAGTAACAGTTCCACCGCCGGTATAATCAACGGGATCCAGGCATTGCACATAGGCTGCGTCATCGGGGCCGCTCAATCCCAGCTCGTCAGGCGAAATCCCTCGGCTCAAGGCGACGTAGTAAGGGCTCAGTGACTGCAGCGCGTGCATGCACATCGACTGTTCTGCAATCAACAGGTATCCCTCACTGATGGTGAACTGATCGCCCACCTGGTACACCGGGCATTGCCCTTGGATATTCGCTACTTCAATCAACAGGTCTTTCGGCATCGCTTTTTCCTGCATACCCGACGACGTGGCAAGGCAGTCTCCAGGCCATCGGGCAGGGCATTATAATGGGGATAGGTCTCAAGTGCAAGGTCGTCCTGGGCCATCAGGCCCTCGCATCGTGGCGTTGGTCAGGGCCGCGCTCGTCAATGTGGGGCCGCTCAGAAGTAAGAGGAGGGCTATCGTCGCCGCCGTCAAGGTCCAAAGTCGTTTCATACCAGTGTCAAGTTTGCAAGTGTGCAAGTCTGCAAGTGGGCAGGTTGGGCGTCGGCGGGTGCGGGGGAGGACGCCGCATACTAATGCCTTATTCACACATTTCGATCTCTTTTGCAACCACGGATTTCACCGATTACACAGATCATTTATCCTCTATCGATCTGTGCCCGTGTCATCTGCGGCTCTATCTTCACGCGCTGCCTGTACTTGCTCTTCGATCCAGGTATAAGTTCGCGCAATTCCTTCTCGAAGACTCGTCTTCGCCTCCCAGCCAAGTGATTTGATCTTGGACTTAT
>CAYYTU010000246.1:0-2044 GCA_964474655.1 uncultured Anaerolineales bacterium | reverse complement strand
TCGTAGACTTCCGAAGTCTTGGCACTCCTGCCCCCCCAAGTTTTGCATACACCCTAGTCGGCCACCGTGCTGGTCTGGACGTTGCTGGTCAAGCAAGATTCGATCCCGATGCGGTGTTCCGCCAGGTAATCCAGCAGGGCCGGATCCTCGACGGCGCGGACGCCGTGCCCGATGCGCTCGGCGCCCAGCTCGCGCACGGCCTGCCAGACGCTCGCCGGGCCGGCCGCCTCGCCCGCGTGGACCGTCACGCGCCACCCCTCGTCGCGGGCCTGGCGGAGGTGGGACGTGAACAGTTCGCCCGGCCAGTTCGCCTCGTCCCCGGCCAGGTCCACGCCGACCAGGGCGTCCCGCGCGTGGCGCAGGGCCTCGAGCTCCTGTTGGGCTGTCTCCGGCCCGTAGGTGCGGCTCAGGATGCCGATCAGGTTGGCCGCAATGTCGGCGTCGCGCACGCCCGTGGCCAGGCCGTCGACCACGGCCTCCACCACGCCGGCCGGGTCCAGGCCGTGCGGCTCGGCCATAAACCAGGGGCTGAACCGCAGCTCGACGTAGTCGAGCCCCTCTCGCTCGGCGTCCACCACGTTCTCGTAGGCCACGCGGTGGCAAGCCTCCTCGTCCACCAGGACGCCCGTCATCCACTCCAACTTGGCGATGAAGGCCATGATGCCCGGCTGGGCCTCCGTCACCTGGACGTGGGGACGCAGTTCCTCGACGGTCCAGGCGGGCAGGTCGAGGTCGTGCTGGCGGCCGAGCTCCAGGATCGTCTCCAGCCGGATGCTGCCGTCCAGGTGACGGTGCAGGTCGATCAGGGGAAGGGTAGGTTGGCTCTCAATCCTCATCATCGAAGAAATCCACCACGTCCTCGAAGTTCAGAGTCCTCCGTGCTGGCGGCAGGCTGTCGATCACCTGGGGGCCGTACCGCTTGGTATTGATCCGCGAATCGAGAACCGCCATCACGCCGCGGTCGGTCTCGGCGCGGATGAGCCGGCCCACGCCCTGCTTCCGGAGGGGGTCTGCTCCAGGCGCTCCATCACTTCGCTGACGGAGAGCCCTTGCCCCGGCAGCCGCAACTGTTGGCGCCACTCCTTGAGCCGGACCCGGCAGATGTAGTTGCTGCGGCCCTTGAGCAGCGCGGCCTTGAACGGATGAGGAGCGATGCGTTGCAGGGCCGGGAGGACCTTCTCCCAGAGCTGGTTCTGGAGCGTCTTGTTGGCCGTGGAGACGAAGGCCCGCCGCCCCTCGCTTTCGCTCCAGGCGGCGGTTCAGTTGATCGAGGATGTCGGACATCACATCACGCTCCTACCACCTGACTGCCTCCATCATCCTTCACCACCCGCACCACGTGGTCCGTGTCCTGCTCGGGTGAAGACGCTTTACCCAAGGTGTCGTCGTGGCTGATGACGAAGAGCTGCGAGAAGCCCTTCACGTCCAGGATCTGCTCGGCCAGGTTGTCGCGCCGGCGGTCGTCTATCGGATGCCACGCATCCGCGTTGGCCGTCGGCTCGTCAAAGAAGGCCAGGTCGACGGCCGAGACCTCCTTCAACAGCGCCAGCCGCACCGCCAGCGCGGCCGCCATCTGCTCGCCGCCGGACAGCTGCTGGAACCCCCGCTCGCGCCCGTCGGAGCGCAGGGTAATCTCGTACGGATTATCCGCGTCCTCCGTCCAGCGGAGCCGGGCGCTGTGGTCGGCCATAATGTCGGCGTAGAGCCGCGCCGCCTGCAGCGAGATCACCTCCACCAGCGCTTGCTACACCTCCTCGTACTCGTCCACGCGCAGCAAGGAGTTGAAGACGTCGATCTCGAAGGCGGCCGGCGTGGCGCGGTTGCGCACACGGGTGATTAGGGGCGACCAGGCCCTTCGACTACGCTCAGGACAGGCCTCCTCCAGCAGGCCCTGGACGTAGTCGAGGTCGAGATCGAAGCGATTGAAGGGCAGTACCCCGCCCAGGGTCAGCTCGACGACGGGCGCCGGATCCTGGCTGATGGCGTCGTCCTCGCGCTCGATCAGCGCCCGCACCGCGTCGTAGAGGCTGTTGGGGTCGGTGAA
>CAYYTU010000245.1:0-2117 GCA_964474655.1 uncultured Anaerolineales bacterium | reverse complement strand
TCGGTCTCGGTCAACGAGATGTGTCACAAGCTGCAAGATGATGGCCTGCTCGTCTATCGGCCCTACAAGGGGGCCTCGCTCACCGAGGAGGGCGAGCGGCGAGCTTTCCACATCCTGCGCCGCCATCGGCTGTGGGAAGTCTTCCTGGTGGATAAGCTGGGCTTCGACTACGAGCAGGCCCACGAATCGGCGTGCCAGCTGGAGCATTCCACGCCCGACCAGGTGGCCGATCAACTCGACGTCTTTCTGGGGTATCCCACGGTCAATCCGCAGGGAGAGCCCATCCCGCGGGCGGACGGAGGCCAACCATCGCGTTCCTTGACGCCCCTGACGGCCCTCTCCGCCAGCCAGCGCGGTCACGTGGTGCGCTGCGACGTGGGCGAGGCCGCGCGGGCGTTCCTCGACGAGCAGGGCATCCGCCCGGGCGCCAAGCTGACGGTGGAAGCTGTAGGAGGGGACAGCATCCTGGTGTTGGTGGCGGGCGCGCGCGTCTCGTTGGCGCGGGGCCTGGCGGAGGGAGTTCAACTGGACAAGGAGAAAATAGACAAGAAACGAACGGAAGAAGAAATGGACGACGAGGTGAGAAGCACATCGCCTCGAGAAAAATCGACTATCGCAGAGGAAGATAAGAAAGAGGAGGATTCTGATATGCAGACCAAGGTCGATACAGCAGTTCGCCAGATACCGCTGCACAAGCTCAAAGCTGGACAGCACGGCGTCGTCGTGCGCGTGGGCGGCAAGGGCCCGGCCCGGCGACGTATGATGGATATGGGGCTGGTGCCCGGCTCCGATGTGGAGGTCGTGCGCGTGGCGCCATTGGGCGACCCGATTGAGTTCACCGTCAAGGGCTACAGTCTCTCGCTCCGCCGGTCGGAGGCCAAGAATATCACCGTTGAGGTGAGCGATTGAAAGGAGTGCTGATGATGCCTTTGACAATGGTGTCCCCGGGGGAAGATGTGCGCCTGACCGCCATCCGTGGTGGACGGCGCTTGCGCAAGCGATTAGCCGACCTGGGGCTGAATCTCGGTATGACGGTTCGCGTCGTGCAGCGCGACAGGCACGGGCCGCTGATTCTGGCCGTGAAGGACGCCCGGCTGGCGCTGGGGCGCGGCATGGCCCACAAGATTATGGTTGAATTGACGTAACAAACACTTACAAATCCACAAAGGAGCAAGACTTATGACTACAGAACACACAATTGCCCTGGCCGGCAATCCCAACGCCGGCAAGAGCACCCTATTTAACGCCCTGACCGGTGCCCGCCAACACGTGGGCAACTGGCCGGGCAAGACGGTCGAGAAGAAGGAAGGCGTCTGGCAGCACAATGGCCGCGAGTACCAGGTCGTCGACTTGCCGGGCACCTACAGCCTGACCGCCTATTCGCTGGAGGAGATCATCGCCCGCGACTACATCGTTGACGAGCACCCCGACGTTGTGGTCGCGGTGGTAGACTCGGCCAACCTGGAGCGTAACCTCTACCTGGTAGTGCAGATCCTGGAGATGGGCATTCAGGTCGTGGTCGCGCTCAACATGAGCGACATCGCCGACTCCCGCGGGATCAAGATCGACGTGCCCAAGCTCTCGCAGGCGCTGGGGGCGCCGGTGGCGCCCACCGTGGCCAGCAAGGGGCAGGGGCTTGACCAGCTGAAGAGAACAATTGTCGAGGCCACGGAGGCTCAATAAAAGGAGAAATAGCAGATGTCAACCCATACTATGGCATACACCAAGGGCCCGGCCCTGGTGGATTACGGACGTGAAGTAGAAAACGAGATCAGCGATCTGCAAGAGCTGATCGAAGCACACGCATCCCTAACGGAGCGCTATGCGCCCCGTTGGCTGGCCATCAAGCTTCTGGAGGAAGACCGCGACGTGATCGCCAAGGTCGAACAGTTGGGCGACACAGCGGACGTGCTGGAGGCGGCCAACCGGAGCATCGCCCATCTGCGCCAGGTCTATGGCGACGACGTGGACACCGTCATCGCCGACCGGCGCTACGGCTGGATCAACGGCCTGGTCAGAGAGGTCGTTCGGCGCACCAGCGCGGAGCGCAAGACGCTCTCCGACAAAATCGACAAGATCGTGACCAACCGCGTGCTGGGCATCCCCATCTTCCTGGC
>CAYYTU010000244.1:0-2121 GCA_964474655.1 uncultured Anaerolineales bacterium | reverse complement strand
CCGGCGCCTGAGGACGGTCGTCGCGTTGGAGAGATCGCGTGGAGCCCCGAGGGACGATGGATCGCCTACGAGCGCCGGGCGCGGGCACAGGAGGGGCCGCCAGAGACGAGCGTGTGGAAGGTGTCGACCGAGGGCGACGAGCCGATTCGGTTGTATCCGAATGACCAGGAGGGCCAGCGCGAGCTGATGGGGCCGATGGTGCGGGGTTGGACTGGCGACGGGCACTTTCTCTTGCTCCAGGACGATATGCGCTCGGCCTCGCTACTGACCGACGGATCGCCGCTCTATGCGCTGCCCGCCGCGGGCGGTTCGCCGATCCGCCTGGCCCAGTCGGTGCTGCCCCACGACGACTTCGTGGCCCCGGCCCCCACTGACTCCCGTGTCGCCATCGTCGCCGGCGCCGGGCGGGCGACCTGGAACGAGAAACGCATCGCCATCGCGCAATCGCCGGGCGGGGAATTTGCCTACCTCACCGCCGAGGACTTGGCGGCCCTCTCCCCGACCTGGTCCCCCGACGGCACCCGATTGGCCTACGCATCGATGGCCGAGCAGGCGAATGTAGCAGGCGGCGAGCCGGCCCGGCAGGCGCTGATGGACCGCTCCATCCGGCTGATCGACGCCGGTAGCGCGGAGAACCGGCAATTGACCGCCGATCCCGGGTATCGCGACGAGCGCCCGCTCTGGTCGGCCGACGGCTCGCACCTGCTCTTCGCCCGCCTCAACGCCGAGGATCGGGCTTCGCTGTGGATCGCGCCAGTGGAGGGCGGGGAGCCGCAGCAGGTGGTGGAGGATCTGACGCCGGCGCCGGAGTGGTTCGGCACCTATGGGCACATCGACTGGGGTCAGTACTTCGATTGGTGGCGGGGCGATGTGCGCTCCGCGACGACCACCGAGCAGCCATCCCCGCCACCGCCAGCGACGCCGACGCCTGCGACGTCTGAGCGGGAAATCGTGCTGGCGGCGCCCGAAGAGGACACGACGGTCGCCAGTCCGGTCGAGGTGCGCGGGCGCGTCAGCGTGATGCCCTTCGAGGGCAACCTGCGCGGTCGGGTCTACGACGCGCAGGGCCAGGTGGTGGGCGAGGCGCCGATCCAGGCGCAGCCGGACACGGAGGGCGACCTCGGAGGTCCGGGCGCCTTCGGCGGAGCGATCCCCTTCGAGGTGGATGCCACCTGCCCCGGATATGTGGAGGTCGCCGAGATCAGCGCCCGCGACGGCTCGGTCGTGGTCAGCGAGACAGCGGTGGTCACCCTGACGACGGGCACGGCCTCAGCACCCTCAGGAGAACCGACGAAACCCGCCCCTGCGGTCATCCTGACCCGGGAGGGAGCGATCGCCCACTCGCTGAACCTGCTACGCGTCCAGGGCGTCGATTGGGCCCACGACAACGCCAACTTGGCCGAGGTGCGCTTCCCCGACGGTGATCGAGGCGCCTTTGTCGCCGTTGGGTTCTCGGGAATCGCGCAAGGCTACCAGTTCCTCTACCGCGTGGAAGGCGAAGAGGTCGTCTTGGTCGACTTCATCAGCGGGCCGATAGATTGGGGGGTCTGGAGCCTGCGGGACTTCGAGAGGGTCGATCTGGCCTTCCCCGATCTCTTCACAGGCGAGGAGGATGGGGATCGGGAGGTGATCCAGGTCACGGGCGCGGGACACGCGGGCACCGGGGCGTGGCTCGATGGGTATTTCGAGATCATTGAGATCACCGAGGAGGGCATTCACGTCCTCTTCAGCGGTGCCCACGGAAGCATCAATGCGAACCCCGGCGGCTTTGAGCGACGATACACGTACGCATACGAGGACCTGAACGACGACGGGGTGAAGGAGATCATCCAGACCGGCGAGGAATGCCAACTCGAGCCCGGGGAGAGCGGGCTGGAAAAGACCGACTGCCAGCCGGTGGAAAGGGTCTTCCAATTCGACGGCCTCACATACGTGCAGCGCGAGGAAGGAACACCTCCGCCCGATCTGTCGGAGATAGACGCGCAAGCGTGGACCTCCTCCTCACCAAGTGGGGTCTGGGTAGCACGAGGACTGGCGGCGTTCCCGGAGAATGACGAACGCGACCTCGATCGTTACTACACCCGCCTGACCGTCGCCCAGCTCGACCGCAGCCAGGAATGG
>CAYYTU010000243.1:0-2130 GCA_964474655.1 uncultured Anaerolineales bacterium | reverse complement strand
AAGCTGGACCATACGTGTCATCGGGTGCCCAGAGGTCGCCGATGTCCTCGAAGTGTTCCTAAACCGGCCGGAGAAGATTGCGCCCGAGTTCTTGATGCCACAGCTGGCGGAGCTTTCCGGGCACTTCGCTTTTATTGCCGACGCTCCGGACTTCACCGTCGCGGCCACGGATCGCGCCAGAGGGTATCCCATTTTTTTTGCAGGCACCGGGGCGGGCATCAAATTCTCCCCTCAGGCCGGGGATCTCTGTCACGCCCTGACTCTGAATGAGCCCGATCCCGTTTCGCTGCTGGAATTTCTCATGGCCGGATATGTGACCGGCCCGAACACCGTGTACCGCGGGCTGGGTCAACTACAGGCCGGCGAGGTCGTGGTGTTGGACAAGAGATCCGGCAAGCGCCGCGCCACTCGATATTACGAGTTTTTGCCCAGAGAATCCGGCGAAGATGAACGCCGCCTTCTCAGACGGCTTGCCGAGGCCACCGAACTTACCTTCGGCCGCTTGGCACGCGAGGCAGAGGGGCGACCTGTCATCGTTCCCCTGTCGGGCGGGCTGGACTCTCGCCTGGTGCTGTGCATGTTACAAGCCATGGGGGTAAAAGATCTCCGGGCGATTTCTTACGGGCCGCCGGGCAACCAGGAGGCTTTGCGGGCAAGGATCGTTGCCGATCGGCTAAAGGTGCCCTGGAAATTTCATCCCTCCACCCGGCGCGCTGCGCGCAGGTTGTTTGCCGAGCCGCTTCGAAGAGAATACTGGCGCGCTTCAGATGGTTTGAGCTCGGTGCCGAACATGCAGGAATTTCAGGTCATCGCCGACCTCGTTGGCTCGGGTGAAATTCCAAAAGGCGCGCTGATCGTCAACGGCCAATCCGGAGATTTCATCACCGGGGGCCATGTACCGGCCCAATTGACCGCCCCATACGCTGGAGACAATGATCTGTTCGAGGCCGTGGTCGCCAAGCATTTCTCCCTCTGGAAGTCAATGAAGACTCTCGCCAATCTTGAGGCGCTGCGTGGACGTTTCGAGGCCGGGCTTTCGGATGTCCGGCGGCGGGGGTATTTGCAGTCTCACCAACTCTACGAATACTGGGAATGGCAGGAGCGGCAAGCCAAGTTCGTGGTCAATCAGCAGCGTACGTATGATTTCTTCGGCATCGGATGGCGTCTGCCCCTGTGGGATCGTGAATACTGCCAGCTTTGGCGCGAAGTACCCGTAAAGATGAAGCTCAACCAGGCCTTATATCGCAAATATCTCAGACGATGGGACTACCGGGGTCTGTTCACCGATCCGAAACTGGACAGGCCCATCGTGCGCTGGCCGGGCCTGAGCAAAGGAGCGATCCCTTTAGCCAGAATGGCCGGGCTTGCAGGCGGAGACGCGGCCAAGGATTTTGTCTACGATCGTCTCAAGTATTTCGGCCACTACGCCAACCAACTCGGCTGCTATTCTTATCGACATTACCTCCGGCGCGCCGGCGAGATGCGAAACTCGGTGTCGCTGTTTGCCGAAACGTGGCTTCGGGAGCATTTTCCGGAATGGATGGCTGAACATTTCCCCATGAGGGCCTGAGTCGTGTCCGGACGCAAGACCGTGGTCTACGTAGAATCCGGGATGACCGGAGGAGGATCGTTCGAGAGCCTCAAGCAGCTCGTCTCCCACCTGAACGCCTCGGCTTACAGAGCCGTGGTGGTTTTTCTGAACCGGACCCGCTACCTGGAGCAATTGCAGCAGACGGGCGCGACCGCCTACTTGGTAAAAGACCCGGTCTACAACCGCGAGCGGCAGAAACGTTCACCGCTCGCATCCCGCCTCACTGAAAGGGCTGCGATCTCTCTTTCTCTGGTGGCACCATGGCTGTCGGTTTTTTGGGAAGGGATTGTCCACAGATCGAGTATTTTCCGCCTTCAAAAAATCTTTTCCGCTGAAGGCGCTGATATCGTCCATACCAACAACCAGGTCAACCGGGACCTGTATGCGATCATTGCCGCACGTCGCGCTGGGGTCCCGTGTATAGGGCACCTGCGCTCTTTTTTCGGCTTCGGCTTCAACCCGACCAAAGCGCGCTTCGTGAACTGCAGCGTGGCGCGATTTCTGGCCAAACGCGGCGAGGGCGTCCACCACATCTGCTT
>CAYYTU010000242.1:0-2134 GCA_964474655.1 uncultured Anaerolineales bacterium | reverse complement strand
TAGAATCTGTGGTTCGCCTGCCCGGGCGCTGGCTCCCACCTGGAACTCATAGCGCAGATCCAATCCATTCGATTCCTCAAAATGAAAGACTAGGATGATCTGACGGCTCGGCTTGCGTCCTCGCACGATGTTCTCAAAGCCCTTGCGGCGCTCGTCATCAAGGAGTGCCTTACGTAGGCCAGATTCAAGAAGATCGCGCGTGAAGGTGAACGCATCACAGAAGTTGGTTTTGCCCGCGCTGTTGTTGCCCACCAGTACGACAAACCGTGGTATCTCAAGGGGTTCAGGGAACTCAAAACTTTTGAAATTCGCAAACCGCAAATCTCTGATCATCTAACCCTCCTGTTCAACATGCACGCCGCTTTCCACAGCGGTAATTGTACTTTCTTCCACAGTCGCAGGGGCAGGGCTCGTTGCGCCCCACTTTTTTTGGCCCTGAAAGGCGGTGGGGCATCGAATCAGGCCCACCATTTCGTCTCGCGGATGGTATCATCGATAAAATGATAATGCCGATCCCGGTATAACCACGCCAGAGTAGCCTCTTTACCCTCCGCCACTATTTCCTCTATCCAGGGAAGGTCAATGTGCCTTTCGTCGACGAGCCCATCGGCGAAAGCCTGCCGGATCTCGGGCAGCAGTTCCTTGGGGTAGAGGTGCGTGCTGTTGCTGACCAGAGCATCCCAGGCGAAGGAGTACGTGCGCTCCAATCTACCTCGAAAGAGGCTGCGGAAATAGTCGATGATCTTCTCGCGCGGCACCACCTCTTCGACGACCAGGCAAGCCATCCCTCTCAGGCCAGCGGCGCGAACGTACTCATTGGCCGATGCGTTCTCCACCAGGGATTGCATCGGTCCGAGCTCGCCGCCGGAGACCGAGGCCAGCACCCGCGCCAGATCCTCCGTGACGAAATCGCCAGTGACCTCCAGGGGAGCCTTGCCCGGTATAGAGAAGAACTCGACAATCAAGGGGTAGGCCCGTTCCTCCCGAAACTGGGCCACTAGATAGAAAGCATAGAGATGCCCCATATAAGCCTGATCATCCACGACGCGGTCGAAGTTTGACACTGCCTGCTCCAGAATGTCCAGGAGATGAGGCGTGATCTCCTCCCGACGCGCAATGGCGGCTTCCAATGCCTCGCGTGGACTCCCCTCGTCGGGGTATTCCAATATCTTCACAATCGTCTCTATCTTCATCATCAACTGCTCTTCCTCCCGTTGTTAATCGCTAATCGTCAATTGCCAATCGTCACTCTCCCTCATACCACTCCGGATGCCCGTGGGCGATGGCGTAGGATTTGTTCTCCTTGCACGCCTCGCGCACGCGCTCCGGCCAGTAGTTCATCGCGATGTGGCTCCAGTCGTACTCGCCCTCCTGCAGCCGCTTCCAGTGCTTCTTGGGGTACTTCTCCCAGAGCGGGATCAGCTCCCACAGCGGCGCCATACGCAGGATGACGCGGTCGTCGATCCAGTTCGGCTCCGGCTCGTAGCCCTCGCGGACGATACGGGCCATCGTCTTGGCGAACTCTTCGATCTCCTCCAGCGTCTCGTTCAGGTCCTGGATCTGGCGGGCGACGCGCTTCTGGTCGCTCCCCTCCCGGCCCTCCATCCGCGCCGTCAGGTCGTCGATGCGCTGGTGCAGGCCGTTGAGCTTGTAGTCCAGGTAGTCGCGCTGGAGCACGTAGAGGGTGGTCTTGTCGATCGTCTCGTGGAAGAGGACGAAGCCGTAGCTGCGGTCGGCCGATTGGAGCGGCCAGTAGACGGGCGCCTTGGCCTGATACGGGATGCTGTACCATTTGATGTGCCAGTCGGTGAAGAAATCCTTGGTGAGAAACTGGCGCAGATCGCCATCGGCGCCTTCGCCGATGACCTCCTGGGCCGCCTCGTCGCCCAGCATCAGGGTGAGGGCTTGCCGGACCAGGGCCGGCAGATCGCGCGGGCGGCCCTCGTCCAGCACCGTGATGCCGTCGTCGACGGCCAACTCACGCAGGGCGGATTCGACCTCGGCGGGGAAGACGTGGCGGCCGCCGTCCTCGTCCACGTAGGCGAAGCGCTCCGGCGGGCCGACGAGCTGATCGAACTCGGCCTCGTCGGGCGCGGGCAGCGAACCGACGGCGAAGTCCTCGCGGCGGTAGACC
>CAYYTU010000241.1:0-2142 GCA_964474655.1 uncultured Anaerolineales bacterium | reverse complement strand
CATCAAGAACGAGACCGAGCAAGAATGGCGCGGGCGGTTCTGCCTGCAACTGATGGCCCCCGAGCAGCCTCAGGTGATCGCCACCCTGGAGCAGCGGCCTTTCACCCTGGAGCCTGGCGTGGGCTTCTCGGACGAGATCACGATCCAATTTCCAGAGAGACTGGACACAGGCGCCTATGGCCTGGCCCTGGTGGTGCGCCGGCCCGGCAGCCCGATGATCGATATAGTTTCTGTTCAGATCAGCGAAGCCGATCCGATCGGCGAGACCGACGAGGTACGCCAGCCTGCCACGCAGCAGGATATGGATGCCGCGCTGGAGGCTTGCGCTCCGGTGGAGGGAGAGGACACAGATCAAGAAGCTGAATCTGAGCACCTGGGCGAGCTGGCGAAGGCCGATCTGGCCCAGCGGCTAGAAATCTCCCCCGATGAGATCAAGGTGCAGAGCGTCGAGCCGACCGAGTTCCCCGACGCCAGCCTGGGGGTGCCCGAGCCGGGGAAGTCGTACGCGCAGGTCGTCACGCCGGGCTACATCATCGACCTGAGCGCCGACGGCGAGACCTACCGCTATCACGCCGGCGACGGGCGGGTCGTGGCCGTGCCGGACGAGGCAGCGAAGCCCCCTGAAGGGCGGATCACCATCAAGCAGGTGGAGGTGAGCGAGGAGCAAGTCCTCATCCGCGGCGTGGGCACTTTGCCCGATGGCGAGTGCGTGAGCGCCGAACTCTGGGCCGATGGCGCGCCGCTCTCCTGGTGGCCCAGCGACGCCTGCGCCACCGTCCAAGAGGGCGTGTGGGAGCTGACGGTCCCGCTGGAGCCGAGCCAGGCGCTGCAAGCGGGCGTGCAGTACATGGTGCGCGCCTATCAGCCCGGTGGCCCCAACATCGTCGCCACCTTCCCGTTCGACCTCGATGCGCCGCCGACGCCACCGAGTCAACCGACGCCGACCCCGGAAGATCCCACACCGACCCCAGCCGAAACTGTCGAAGGCTGGACCGGGAGCGTCTACAAGCTCCCGCCCGGCAACCAATTCGGTCAGTATATGATGAGAGACGACAGTGAGCGATTTGGCGTCAGCACGAGCAGTGACGCCATCAGGCAACAGATCAACGAGGCTATGTGGAGCGGCGCACACATCAAGGTCTGGGGCACACTCCACCACGGCGTCCCGGCGACAGAAGCGCGCCAGATCGAGGTCGACCGCCTTGAGATGCTGTCCGAGGCGGCTCCGGAGCCGCGCTATCTCTCGCCCTTCGCCAGCGTCAGCGCTTCCTCTCACTTACCCTCGGATAGCTACGGGCAATACGCCCCCCACGCCGCCATCGATGGCTCACTGGAGACCGCCTGGGCAGAGGGAGTCTCCGGGCCCGGTATCGGCGAGTGGATTCAGCTAACCTTCCCCGGCGCGATTGAGATACACGCCATCGACCTCGCCATCGGCTATGACAAGAACGAAGACACATTCGCCAAGAATAACCGCGTCAAGCAGGCGACGCTGATCTTCTCCAACGGAGAAAGGATGACGGTTGATTTCGAGGATGCGCGGGGGCTCCAGCAGGTCTCCCTGTCGGAGATATTTGGCTCCACCATCGAGGCCGACGCCGTCAAGATCGTCATCGACGCGGTCTATCCCGGCTCGAAGTATGACGACACCTGCCTGACCGAGATTGAGGTGTACGGTGTGACGAAGTGAATGAGCTAGCAACCGAGCAAATGACGGGAGACAGGATATGGCGGAACAAGACGCCGACGGGCAGCGCGGCCAGCCACGATACGTCCGCGGCTGCGATCCGAACGCCCAGGTTCCGGTAGACCAGGACGCGGTGCGGCGATGCGATGACAGCGACGGCCCGCTGCTTGATCTGCGTCAGCGCGCGCTCGACGCCCGGGTGGTCGTAGAGCTGGACGGTGACGTCCAGCCTGACGGTTGGCGGGTACGGCCCGATCAGCGCGGGGTGAAGTGCGTAGTAGGGGTGATATGTCCCGCTCCAGCACAGGGGCGCAGCGGCCCGGAGGTTTCGCACCGCTCGCTCCCTGCCCCAGACCAGGTAGCCGTACTCCGGCACGTAGGTCACCAACTCCAGCCCGGCGTTTCTCAGCGCCCGGTGCCACGCATCCTGGATCGGGCCGGGGAACTGGATCAGG
>CAYYTU010000240.1:0-2147 GCA_964474655.1 uncultured Anaerolineales bacterium | reverse complement strand
GGCCGACATCTTCAAGTTCCGCCGCAAGCTGGGGCTGGACATCGCGCTTGAGGCCCTCAAACGGTATCGCGAGCGCGAGACCTTCGACGTCAGCGAACTGCTACACTACGCTCGCGTCTGTCGGGTCGACGAGGTGATCAAACCCTACCTGGAGGCCCTGCTGTGATTCAGAACATCGCAGCCTCCGTCCATCAGAGACTCCTGAACCGCGCCCGCGCAGAGGAACGCCCGTTCAACGAGTTGCTGCAATACTTCGCTCTGGAGCGTTTCCTCTACCGCCTGGGATGCTCCCCATATCAAGACCAGTTTGTGCTCAAGGGCGCGCTGATGTTCACCGTCTGGGAAGTCCCGGTTCCCCGCCCGACCCGCGACATTGACCTGCTGGGACGGATGGATAACGCAGTTCCACACGTCGTCGCCGCGATCCAGGAGATCTGCGAGCAGCCGGCGCCGGAGGATGGGCTGCGCTTCGCCGCCGAGACTGTCGTCGGCGAACGGATCATCGAAGCGGCAGATTACGAGGGCGTGCGGGTGCGCTTCACCGCCTACCTGGGTAAAGCGCGCATTCCAATGCAGGTCGATATCGGCTTTGGCGACCTCGTGGCGCCCGCTCCCTCAACTGTTCGATTGCCGACTATCCTGGATTTCCCCGCGCCGGAGCTGCGAGGGTACAGCCGGGAAAGCGCCATCGCCGAGAAGGTGCAGATTATGGTTCGCCTGGGCGAGATCAATAGCCGGATGAAGGACTTCTTCGACATCTGGCTACTGGCGACCCGCTTCAGCTTCGAGGGCGTCGCGCTGAAGCGAGCGATTCGGGCGACCTTCCGCCAGCGCCGGACTGCGGTCACCGCCTCACCGGTTGCCTTCAGCGATGCGTTTGCCCGCGAGCCTGAAAAACAGGCCCAGTGGGCGGCTTTTCTGCGTCGCTACCGCCTGGAGGGAGAAACAGGTATCCCGAACACGTTGTACGAAACCATCCAGGTCATTGCCTCGTTCCTCCGCCCCGTGCTCCAGTCTCTCGTGGATGAACGAGAATTCGACCGGCGATGGTCGCCCGGCGGCCCCTGGGCCTCGCCGGGATAGATACGGGGCAGGGTTGCCAGTTCCACGGGGTGTTGTAAAATACGTAAAGTAAGTGAAGTGCGTATTTTACGATAGGAGAAAGTTTTTATGAATGTCGTACAAAGAGTCAGTCGCACCGATCTGGCCCGCAACACCCGCCGAGTGCTCAATGATGTGCAGCGCGGTCGCACCGCGCTGATCGAGAACTACGGTGAGCCGGAGGCGGCCCTGCTGGACATTGTGGATTACCGCATTCTCCAGGCCGTTATGCGCTACCACGCTGAGATGCCGGAGATAGACTCGGATGCCGGCTTGTCCGAGGAGTCCGTCCAGGATCTGGATGACCCTGAGGCCCGCTATGGATTGGTCTTTGCTCATTATCTTGCCGGCAGCATCAGCCTCGCCCGGGCGGCGGAGTTGCTGGAGATCCCCTGGTTGGAGCTGCGCACCCGCTGTCTGAGGCTCAACGTGCCCCTGCGCTCGGCTCCCGGCGATGCCGCCGAGGCCGCCACCGACGTTGCCACCGCCGAGGACTGGTAGAGTCGGCGTATGCGCAACCCCATCCTTCTGGACAATACCGTCCTTTCTAACCTGGCCCTCGTGGGGCAAATGGATCTGGTCTTCCGCCTGTGGGCGGGTCGCGTCGCCTCGACGCCTGAGGTGTTGAGCGAATACGAAGACGCTGCGCGAGCGGGGCTGCTCCCACCGCACGCCTGGACTGACTTGCCAGTGGTGGAGCTGACAACCCAAGAAGTCGCTATGAGCAAGACGTTCTCTCGGCGCCTGGGGCGTGGCGAGCGCAGTTGTCTGGCTGTTGCTCACTTGCGAGGAGGCTTGTTCGCCAGCGATGACGCTGATGCCCGGGCAGCGGCTCGGCGATTGGGTATACGGGTCACCGGAACGCTGGGCATTCTGGCTCTGACCGTGCGCCGCGAGCTGCTGACCCTGGCACAAGCCAATGCCTTGCTTGCCGATATGGTAGCGGCCGGATATCGCTCGCCGATGGAGCGATTGGATACCCTGGTATGAACCTCCCCTACGTCCTCCCTTATGTAATAGACAACCGCGCCCACACCCTCGCCGAC
>CAYYTU010000239.1:0-2155 GCA_964474655.1 uncultured Anaerolineales bacterium | reverse complement strand
TGTGAAGTAAAGGTAGAAGGCCACCGAGTATTACTGCGGTTTCAACCACAAACTGACGATGGAAAGTTTGTTAGCAACCGCTATCTTCTGTTCCCAACGGATGAGGAAGTCGAAGAATACGAGGGCGGTGGTATTCAACATGCCCAAGGACCGGGGTTCTCTGACCGTTGTGGGAAAACCCCACAACGGACCAACCGTTGTGGGAAAATACCGCAACGGGAAAATACCGCAACGGTAAAACCCCACAACGAAGAAGAGCCAGCTTCTAAAGAAAAATCATCTTCCAAAGAAAAGCCAGCAGCTGCAGCCAGCTTGCCAGAAACGGTACCTTGCTCCTTACACAACGAGCCAGTAAACTCGCCCGTCGCTGGTGCGCCGGAGCTCCGCCCCGGCGCCATCAGCGGCGAGCTCGATTCCGAGGGTGGGGCTTTCACCCCACCCTCGGGCGGGGGCGCTTCCGCCCCCCTGCACCCCCAGCAATCCATCGGGCCGAGGGGGGGTCTCGCATCATCACTGGCTGGGGATTGGAGCCACTTCCGTCTAAGCCGCCTTTCCTCCCCACCCCAAGGGGTGGGGTTTCCAGGCGGAAAAACTTCATGAAACTACGAACCAAAGATGGAGACTCCTGGTATTCCCATCGTTTAGAGGATGGTTCCTGGTGCAAGGGAGCACCTGGAGACCAACCTGAAGACCCAGACATGACCGACAAGGAACAAAGGCATCGATACGCAGATTGGGCAGCTTGGGCAGATTGAGATTCTCTCTTCAAACAAGCGGGATAAAAGTAACAGGTTATTATCAACGAGACGCCGATGAACCTGCCGAAGGATGCGATTTTGGCCAAATTCGATTTTGGCCAAATTGTCATCCTTCGACAATCTTTGGCGTAAGGCCCTCAGCCGAACGGCTCAGGACCACTAGCAGGGAATCAAACCCAGCGAAATCTTGTTGCAGTGCTAGGTTTCATACCTCACTTTTGGCTCAATAGCCCCACGTATTGCCATAGACAATCCGCTATGCGTATTAGAGCAAACATAACTGTCTCGTTGTTCTAACCCCTCAGCGTGATATAATGACAAATAGCGAATGGCAAATAGCGAATAGCGATAGAGCAAGTCAGCGAGTCAGCGATAGAGCGATGAGGCGAGTGGGCGATGGGTGACACGAACGAGGACAAGGATAAGGAACGACTGATTTCCCTCCGCGAGGCGTCGGAGATGTATGGGTTTAGCCATGGCTACTTGCGGAATCTTATTCTTAGGGAGCGTCTCGAAGCTCGTAAAATTGCTGGTGTGTGGTTAACGACACCGAAAGATGTTGAAACGTATATCCGAAGTCGGAAAAGGCGAGGACACTATCGAGACGATATTCAGGCTTGACAAAGGTGCGACGGCATACCATACTTAGGCTAACCGAATAGAAAACGCCGCCGGCGGGTGTACCAGCACCACACCGACGGCTAACCCCACCAACTGGGACTATCAGTTGACGGGGCTGGGAGTAGTATAACACAAGCGGCCACGTCTGCCAGTGATGGTGGATGTGGCCGTTTTTGCATGTTGAATAGCGAATGGCGAATAGCGAATGGTGAATGGCGACAAGCCGCAACACGCCATAAGCCACACGCGACAAGCCATAAGCCATAAGCCATAAGCCATAAGCGACACGCGATACCCCCCGCGGTGGCCGGCGGCGCTCTATTCGGCAAATAGCGAATAGCGAATGACGAATGACGTTTTACGCAATACGCATTACGCATTACGCAATACGCAATACGTTTCACGCTTTTTAACATCACCTTTGACCGAAAAGCAGATAATCGCATATTTGAATCTGGACCCCGATTTGGCCTAAAGTTTGCCTATTCTGAGTGCAGAAAGCGGACAATCTATCAATTTATTGATGCAAAATCAGGTGGTATAAGAGATAAACCAATTGGTAAAGCGTGACGCAAATGCAATTCGTCTGCTCGCAAGCAGTTACCTTTGTGAAACTGTGTTTCTGCATTGCGATACACAGTGTATGATGTTCGGGGAAGTTGAGTTCACTGAGTCGTCAGAGTCTAATTGTGCGATTTATTCCAGGCGGGCAAAGGTCACGTTAATAACCGAATACTGGCAGACGACGTGGAGGAGCGGGGGTCGTTCACCGCCTG
>CAYYTU010000238.1:0-2163 GCA_964474655.1 uncultured Anaerolineales bacterium | reverse complement strand
GAAACTAGCGTTATCAAGGTCTTTCTGAGACGAATCTCTCTGCTTCGTCAAGCAGTTTTTCGCTGTAGGCTTTTGTAATGTTGCTTCGAATTATAGCACGTTCAATTGGCGTGTCAACTGACTTGCTTTTCTAGCCGACAATGTTAGACTATTGGGGTATTTGAGGAGGTGGTGATGTCAGCTCAGGCTTTGTATCGAAAGTGGCGCCCTAAATCGTTTGACGAGATCGTGGGGCAGAGGCATGTGGTGCGCACTTTGCGTAATGCTTTGACCTCGGGGCGTATTCGTCATGCGTATCTTTTTGCCGGTCCACGGGGTACGGGCAAAACGACGACGGCTCGTTTGTTGGCCAAGGCGGTCAATTGTCTGGCGCCTGAGGATGAGAGGCCTTGTAATGAGTGCTCTATCTGCTGTGCAATCAACGAAGGACGCTTGCTTGATTTGATCGAAATTGACGCGGCTTCTAACACCGGGGTGGATGATGTCCGTGAGCTGCGGGAGCGGGTGGGCTTTCGGCCCAACGAGGCTCGTTATAAAGTTTATGTGATCGATGAAGTGCATATGCTTTCTAACGCAGCCTTTAACGCGCTGCTCAAGACCCTGGAGGAGCCGCCATCTCATGCGATCTTTGTGTTGGCGACGACGGAACCTCATAAGATTTTGCCGACGGTGCTTTCTCGTTGCCAGCGTTTTGATTTTCGGCGCATTTCTGTCGGCGAAATTGTGGATCGACTGGCTTTGTTAGCGGAGCGTGAGGGTATTGAGGCTGATCGCGAGGCGCTAGTGCTCATCGCTCAGCAAGCGACGGGGAGTATGCGGGACGCGGAGAGTTTGCTCGATCAGCTTGCCTCTTATGGTGTAACGGGTATTACGGTCGACGATGTGCATATGGCGTTAGGCACTGGCACTGACGAGTCTGTTATTCAGGTGACTGATGCACTGGTCTTTGGGGATGCTGCTCAGGGGTTGAGGGCGATAAATTCTGCCGTGGATGACGGAGCTGACCCTCGCCAGCTGGCGCGTCAAATTGTGGAGCATTTACGGGCTTTGTTATTGATGCGGTTGGAATCAGGGATTGTCTATCCGCGCGTCTCGGATAAAGTGCGTGATCGGATGGAGGAGCAAGCTGCTGGTTTCGCGCGTCGGGATTTGACGCAAGCGGTACGACTTTTCAACCAGGCAGCTGCTGAGGCGAAAGGGGGCTGGCAGCCCCAACTCCCGTTGGAGATGGCATTTGTGGATGCTGTATTGGCGGCAAGGTCTTCAGGTGGCGAGGTGTCTACGGATAAGTCGTCCAGCGGGGAGCAGAATGTTCACCGCCTTCGCCCTTCGTCGGCGACTTCCTCTGATGGGCAGCCAGCACAGGATCGCTCGGTCAACGCCTCTGAAGGTGCCTCCACCGCTGGGCGTTCAGCCGATCGGACGTCACCCGCTCGATCGACGTCCGGGGGGGGCGAGCAAGCCCGTGAAGGCTCAGTTTGCGAGCCGGTATCGGATTATCAAGATGGTGGCAATGATGATGAATCGTTGACGGTGACTGATTTGCATGCTCGTTGGGAGGAGGTTTTGGATGCTTTGCGTCCCCGCGATTTGTCTCTGGAAGCGCTTTTGCACGATTGTGAGCCGACAATGGTCGAGGATGACACGCTCGTGTTGGGGTTTCGGCATAAGTTTCATCGCAGCAAGGTGGAAAAGGATGATAAACGCCGAGTCGTTGAGGATGCTGTGAGTGATTTGTTTGGTCGACGGTATAAGGTGCGTTGTGTGCTGACGGATGGGAAAGAATGTGAAGCCAAGGGGTTTTCCTCCTCGCGGTCCGTTGAGGACACGGTCGATTCTCCTGTGACGGAAAAAGCGGTGATTGAGGATCCGGTTGTACAAGCGGCGGTTGAGGACTTGGGGGCAAAGGTGGTGGGGGTATGAGGACATGACTGACCTCTGTTAGTCGAATGGTTGATCTGAGTGTGAGGCTAAATTTGTGGACATCCCAAGATTGGACTTTGGAAAAACTAAGCATGATCCTCCCGAAAGTTTTCGGATACGATGAAACCAGCTGAGAGTTACCTGAAAGCGGGCTTTTTGGGCCTTTTAGCTTCGGGAAGATTGTCAGCATAAGTCTACGTTTTATCCGAAGTCTGACCAAGAGGATGTCAAAATCTTTAG
>CAYYTU010000237.1:0-2187 GCA_964474655.1 uncultured Anaerolineales bacterium | reverse complement strand
TCGAGCCTTGTCAGAGAGTGCCGGCGACGAGATTGGAGCATGTGGTGAAATAGGAATCAATTGTACTTCAAAATCCAATAGCTTATGCATGAACTCAAACAGTCTATGAAAGCCAGACAACGAATATCACAATGCAGGCTACAGTGCGGTGTGTACAATGCCGAAACGTGGCTCACACGAGGATTACAAAGGCTAGCAGGAGGGAACAAGCTACAAACCAGATTGCCAGCAGGGGGGAGAAACCAGGCTACGAACGTGCATAAGGTGTGCATGGGATATGAGGGCGTAAATAGGCCGAAAAGGGAAAAAAGTGTTGTATCTAACATGTAATAAGTATGCATCGAGTTTTCGCGACTCCCAACCCCAATATGTTGGGGTGGTATAGCGCCCTGACCCCCATATATGGCGGTTTTTGGCATTTTTGGCGAAACGAGTTTTTGAGCAAAGTTTCCACGCCTTTTACCCCCCTCTAGAGGCGTTTTGGGGCCCTCTGGCGAGGAAAGTTTCCACAAGGTTATGTGAATCAATCATCGTCCTCGCTTCTCCGCGGGTTGGGGATCGAAACAGAAGTGCCGGCCCACCAGGGGGTGAACGAACTCCACACCCGTAGGCCCGGCGCGGTTCTTGCCCACGGCGAACCCCACCCCTGGGCCTTCCTCCATTCGGCGGCGGAGCATCATGATCGCAGCGTCGGGCTCGTATTTCACTGCCGAGCTGCCCAGCAGGTCCTCCACTCGCGGCTCGTCCCGCTTCAGGCCGGCCGGGTCGACGGCCGCGACGGCCACGATGGAGATGCCAAGCTCAAGGGCCAGGTTCTTCAGTCCCTCGGTGACCATGACCACTTGCTGCTCCTTGTCCCGCTCCCGGCTGTCCAGTGAGTAGGGGACCTTCTGCAGATAATCGATGAACAGCACTACCTGCCGGTCGGACCACTCTCGCTGCAGCCATTTGACGTAGGTTCGCAGCACGTTGAGCGTGGTCTTGACCGGGTGCCCGCGGGTGACGAACAGGTGATCCAGGTAATTGGTGACGTTGCTCCACGCATTGCGTGCCGAAGGATGAGCCTGGAGCACTGCCTGCAATCCCTGTTCGATGGATGCATCGCTCTCAGACCCCGACATCTGATCCACGATGGCCTGTCGAATGCCGCGCAGGGTGAGGCCCTTCCCATCCTGGGATGCCAGATAGCTCTCCATACAGAGCAGGCGATGGAACAGATGCACCTCGCTGTGCTCGTAGCAGACCAGGCACCCGATGTTGCCGCCCATTGCGACGTTGCGGGCCGCCTGAAGGGCCCAGACGGTCTTGCCTACGTTTTGCCGACCGCCCAGGAGGAGCAGACAGCCGGAGAGAAATCCGCCGCCCAGCACGTGGTCCAGGTCGTCGAAGCCGGTCGAGACGGGCAGATAGCCCTCGAGCCGTCCTTCGCGGATGCGGGCGTCGAATGCTCGGCTGATCTCTCCCACCGTTTGGGGGAAACTTAAGCCGGTGGGTAGAATGAGTTGGTTTTGTGGCATAAGCTGTCTCCTTATAGCAGCCCCAGCTCCTTGGCCCGGACGGCCGCGCTCACTCAGCGGTTCCAGGCTTCACCGATGGGGATCTCCAGCTTGTTGTAGATCGACGAGAGGTAATTTCGGACGGTGCCTGGAGAGAGATTCAGCTCCCTTGCGATCCTCCGGTTGGTCTTTCCCCGACGAACCAGGCGCAGGACCTGGATTTCTCGGGGCGCGAGAGAGGGAGGGTGGTCGAATTGAAACTGCAGGACGGCCGGTGAGTAAACTCGCCTCCCTTGAGATACCTGGTGCACCACCCTGCTCAGGGAGAGAAGTCGCTCATCGGTCTTCGTCAGGCAGGCTTGAACACCGGCGTCGACGAGTTTCCGCGCGGAGATGGCGTCCTGAGGGTCGAGCAGGGCCACTACCTCGGCTGCGGTGCAAGCGCCCACGATTGAGAAGTCTGGGTTGGTATTGGGCGTTGGTCCGGCGTCGATGATAACGATGTCAGGTCGGAGTTCGAGGATTTTGCTCCGGGCTTCTTCAGGGTTTATGCTGACGCCCGCGATCTCGACAAAGAAGTCGTTTTCCAGGATGGACCTTGCCCCTCGTACGGTCAGGGGATGCTTCCCGATCAAGACGACGCGGGTTGACATTTTTGTTTCCTCATAAAAGTCCTCCTCAAACCAGTCAC
>CAYYTU010000236.1:0-2190 GCA_964474655.1 uncultured Anaerolineales bacterium | reverse complement strand
ACCAGTTGGTGGGGTTAGCCGTCGGTGTGGTGTTGGCGCACCCGCCGGCGGCGTTTTCTATTCGGTTGGCCTAATTATACTTTGACATCAAAGTTTTGTCAAGTCTCAATATCGTCGCGATACCGACCCCGACGCTCTCGACTGCGAATATACTCCTCGACGGCAGCAGGTGTAGTTAGCCAAATTTTTCCGCTTTTTCTAGCTTCAAGGCGCCCTTTTCTTGCTAGTTCCGCCAAATAGTTGTGGTGAAAGCCGTACATCTCTGAAGCTTCCCCCAAAGTAATAGGCCGCTCCTTGTCCTCGTTCGTGTCACCCATCGCCCACTCACCTCATCGCCCTATCGCTGACTCGTCAGGAGAAATACCGCTCGTACTCATCGTGCCCGCCTATCCAGAACCAGGTGACCGTATCACCCTGGAGCACACCGATCGCGCGGTATCCCAACGTTATCCTCACAGACCAGATGTCCTCCTCGGAGTTTATGCACTTGAAGTGCAACGATGGATGGAAAGGGTTCTGCGCCCACAGACGGTAAGCCTTCCTGGCCCTGCGTTTGACCATCGGGTCGAGGGCGTCGTAGGCTTTCCAAAAGGAAGGCAGAGTTGCAGACTTCATAACCTCTCGTAGTCCAGGGGCTTGGCTTGTCCTGCTGCAATCTCTTCTTTGGCGCGTTGTGCTGCCGCCACGAGTTGATCCTGCCTCTCCTCAAACGCGGCCTCCCACTGAGCCTCGTCCCACATCTCCGCGATGTAACCTCGTAGGTGTTCCACTACCTGATCCTGTGCCGGTTCAGGCAAAGATTCCATCATCTTCGTCACCGTCGCAACAGCCGTGGTTGACATAAGACTCCCCTTAATCGCTTATCGCCGACTCGCTCTATCGCTCTATCGCTGATTCGCTCTATCGCTCATTCGCCATTATATCACGGCGCGGGAATAGAACAGCGAGGATAAATGGATTCGCCATTCGCTATTCATCATTCGCTATTCGCTATTCGCCAAAGAGTACCACGGATGGGAGAAATGGACGATGAACGGCGCAGACATCGCGAAGCCTCGAAGAACCCCATCGTGTGTTTCCGTTATCCGCGGTACTCGTTTCGTCATTCGTCACTTGCAGACTTGCCACTTGCAAACCTGCAAACTCGCCCACTTACCGCTACCCCAACGATTCCAGCACTCGCTCACACAACGTCTCTCCAATCCAAATATCCGGCCGGGCACCAAGCTCACGAATAAGTAGTTCGGTCTGCTCCCAGGACAGCACATCCTTCCGAAACGCTCGCACGAGAACTCCCAATGTCCCACATACGTCTATCGCCAAGCGCCTTGCTTCCGCGCGGGCTACTTCGTCATCCATCAACACCAGGGGAGACTTAGGGTGAACGCATTTATCTTACATCCCCGCAAAATGACGGCAAACGCTTGCTTTTCTAGACAGGATTTACAGGATTGACAAGATTTTAGTTAAAAATTATCCTGTTAATCCTGTTAATCCTGTCCAAGAAATATAAATGCGTTTGCCCTAGGGGAAACTCCAACGTCTGGGCCAAAGCCAACCAGGATCAAGAATCACAAGCGGATCGTAGGCAGATAGCACAGCATCAGACACATCCACAATCGGCCACCCTCGCCGTTGCCAGAACAAGCGCACAGTCAGGGCATCCGATGCCCCTCGCGCAAAACCTTGTACCACCACCTCATCGTAAACAGCGCGGGGTGTCTGGACCTCTTCGTATAGCTCAGCGAGCAGATCAGCTTAGCCAGCGCGATCAAAGGCCCGGCATCACACAGCACAACCATTATGAGGTTCCCAATTCTTCTGCCAATGTCTCGGCGCTGAAGGGGGGCTTCATCCCACGGGCGTACGCACGCCGGGCCAGCTCTGAGCGCGAGACCCCGGCTTGCTTTGCGGCCGCGCCAAAGGAGACGCCGCCCTCGACGTACCGCTCCAGAGCACGTTCAATCTTCAACTCTCGCAATCCACGCTCCAGGAGCTCCACCAGGAACTCCTGCCCTGCCGCATCTAATTCCCGCGCCAGGGGATCGGGCAGCGTCAGGCTCAAAACTTTCGTCGAGGCCATCCCGTACCTCCCATCTCGCCTATCACCAATTCGCTTCCTCGCTCCATCGCTGACTCGCTCTATCGCTCATTCGCATTATATATCACGGCGCGGGAATAGAACAGCGA
>CAYYTU010000235.1:0-2198 GCA_964474655.1 uncultured Anaerolineales bacterium | reverse complement strand
CTGAGTCGTCAGAGTCTAATTGTGCGATTTATTCCAGGCGGGCAAAGGTCACGTTTGGCTATCCGAAGGAAGCGGCGCAGGAGCGGGAGCTCACGCCCCGCTTTCCGCAGGCGTGCATCCACTTCAAGAACGGCTATCGGCGCCTTGATGAAACCGATCTGAAACAGATGCTGGAACCCCGCGACCGGGAGACCTACCTGGGAAGCGCTACTAACATCGGACAGCACTACTATGTGCGCAAGTTCGCAGCCGATTTCTCCGTCGAGATGACGCGCTCCGTCCGCCAGGCGATCCAAACGTGGACTGCGGATGACGAGCGAGCCAGCCAGGGGAACAGCCGATGAGCCAATCACCCCATGAGACAGCGGATGTAATCGTCGTGGGCGCCGGCCCCGCTGGCGCGACGGCGGCTTGCTTTCTGGCCCAAGAGGGCGTCGACGTGCTGCTGGTCGATCAAGCCACCTTCCCCCGCGACAAATCCTGCGGCGACGCGCTGGGCTATCACGCCGTCCAGATGATGGAGCAGCTGGGACTGGGCCAGTGGCTACGATCAGGAGGCTATCCCCTCAACCGCCGATTCTTGCTCTCCTCCCCCGACGGCTCGTGGGCTGCCGCGCCGGCGCCGCCTGATCTGGAAGGGGACAGTTATACCGTGCCCCGTCGCATTCTGGACGCCAAGCTGGTTGAGACGGCCGTGACGGCCGGCGCCACGCTCCACGAAGGGACGCGCATCAGCGTTCTGGAACCCCGCGACGACGAGCGCGTGTGTCTGCGCGGAGCACGCAGCGCCACCGACGCGTCCATCATCTACGGGGCGACGCTCGTCATCGCCGCCGATGGTGGCAAGGTGCCCTTCACGCGCCAGCTGGGCCTGGCGCCGCGCCGCCCCGATTGGGTGGCCGTCCGCGCCTACTACGAAGGCGATACCGGTGATCAAGAGCAGATGGAGATCCATTGGGAGCCCTCGGTACTGCCGGGATACGGCTGGGTTTTCCCCTCCACCGACGGACGCGTCAACGTCGGCATCGGCGCCTATACCCGCGACGTCCGAGAGCAGAACCTCAACCTCAACGCGCTGCTGGACGTCTTCATCGAAAACAATCCACACGCCCAGGCTCGGCTCGGCGATGCGCGGCAGGCCAGCCAGGTCGTGGGGCATCCGCTGCGGGCCGACGCCCCGGATGTAACCCCTTTCACAGACCATGTGTTGGTCGTCGGCGAGGCGGCCGGGCTGGTCAATCCGCTCAGCGGCGAAGGGATCGGGCCCAGTATGGTCAGCGCCGAGCTGGGCGCCCGGTTCGCCCTCCAGGCCCTTGAGCGCGGCACGTTCACCGCCTCGGCCCTGACGGGCTATGGGCAAGCCTTCCACGCCCACTTCGACCGGCTCCATAAGTCGGCGCGTCTGGCCCGCGCCGTACTCAATCGGCCCTGGGTCCTCAACCGCTCCATCGGCCGCGCCAGCCACGACGACGGCTACGCCGAGCAGCTCTACCGCGTTATGGTGGGACAACAACCGCCCAGCGTGTTGTTCACCCCCACCACAATGCTAAAATTGCTCCTGGGATGAAACCGAGAGAACGCGTCCTGGCGGCGCTGGCCCATGAGGTCCCCGAGCGCGTGCCACGCTTCGAGATTTGGATCGACGGTTTGCTCGACGATCTGGGCCAGGACGATCCGACAGACGCCTACGTCAATCTGGGGCAGGACGGCGTGTTGATGCCCTCCGTCAACCTCCCGCAGAGCAACGCCTGGCGCGACGGCGTGGACGAGTGGGGCCGCGTCTGGCGGGAGGGGATGTACGTCGACGGGGTGGTCGATACTGAGGAGGATCTGGAGCGTTATAGCCCGCCGCTCTCTTGCGCCGAGAAGCGCTTCGATCGCGCCCACGTCCAGGCGGTCAAAACGCGCCATCCTAACCACTGCCTTATCTTCGGCACGCATATCGGCCCCTTCACGGCGGCCTACCTGGCGATGGGCTTCGAGCGCTTCTTCCTGCGTCTGGTCGAGGACCCAGCGTTTGTGCGTCGGCTGCTGACGGCGCGTACCGACTGGTGTATCGCCGTCTATCAGGAGGCCGTCAAGCTGGGAGCGGAGGTACTCGTGCTGGGCGACGACGCCGGTCACAGCGTCGGCCCGCTGGTCTCACCGGAGATGTGGCGTGAGTTCGTGTTTTCCCATCACCGCCGGATCGTCGAGGC
>CAYYTU010000234.1:0-2202 GCA_964474655.1 uncultured Anaerolineales bacterium | reverse complement strand
GTTGGATGCCGGCGACAACACGGTACAGGTGCCGGACGTGCCGATCACGCATAGGCAAGTGTGTGAGACAGCGAATGAGCGAATCAGTGGGTTGGCAAAGCGGCGGGTTGTGTTACAGTTTTTGACCCCGACGCGGCTGGTCGAAAGCGGACGGCTGGTCAAGCCGCACCAGTTTCACTTCAAGCCGCTCCTGCAGCGTCTGCTGGATCGGCTGGAATCGCTGAGCCGCGACTTCTCCGATACCAAGCTTGAGGTCGATTTCTCCGCCCTGGTGGCGGCCTCCGAGGCCGTGCGCGTGGTCGATAACCGGCTCTGGTGGGAGGAGCTGCGCAGCTACTCCACCCGCCGCCGGGCCGATTCGCCCACCAGCGGCCTGCTCGGCACCGTGATCCTGGAAGCCGACGACTGGACGCCCTTCGCGCCCTTCCTCGTCTGGGGCCAGTTCACCCACGTGGGCAAGGACGCGACGAAAGGAAACGGCGAATATCGAATAGCGAATATCGAATAGCGAATGATGAATCGGAGGGAGATATGGAACGTGGAGGAAAGGGAGGAGAGAGAGGAAAGGTCAGGTCTTATGAGGAGTGGATGGAGGGAGCGACGGCAGAGATAAAAGAGGGACCAGTTTGGAAGTTCTACGGGTATCGGAAGGCGTTGTTTCTATATGATCTAGTGTGGGCCGATTGCGATTATTGGCAAAAGGAGCGGCGGGGGTGGGCGATTGTTGACCAGATCATCCGCAGCGCTGGCTCCATCAGCGCCAATATCGAAGAAGGAGTGGGGCGTGGTTTTGGCCGAGACAATGCCCGCTTTCTTAAGATCGCTCTCGGCTCGGCCCGTGAAACCCAGGGCTGGTACTGGCGTGGACGCAAGCTCCTGCCCAACGCCGTCTACCGGCATCGCACGGCCCTGCTGGACGAAATCATCGCCCTCCTGATCACCGAAATCAACCGCCAGCTCAACTACAAAACCAAACACTAACTCGCAATTCGCAATTCGCCATTCGCCATTCGCCATTCGCCATTGGAGGAAACTATGGCTATCATAGAACATCTGGTTGTGGACGATTACGGCGCTTTCGTGGGCAAGCACAGCGGACGCTTGCAGGTGATGCGCAGCGGCGACGGGACGCCCTCGGAGCGCCGGGTAGCGGAGGCGCCGATCCTGCACCTGGAAAGCGTGCTCATCAGCGGACGGGGCATCAGTCTCTCGGCCGACGCTATCGAGGCCTGCACCAAAGAGGGCATCCCGATTCACTTCGTGGACTGGCGCGGCAAGCCCTACGCCGCGCTCTATGCAGCCGGGCTGACCGGCACCGTGCTGACGCGGCGGGCGCAGCTCGAGGCCTATACCGACAAGCGCGGCCTGGCGTTGGGCAAGGCCTTCGCCCGTGGCAAGATCGAAAACCAGGCTGGCTTCCTGCGCTACACCTCCAAATACCGCCAGGAGACCGACCCGGAGCTCTACCAGGAACTGCGTCTCTGCATCGCCGAGGTGCGCGACCACCTGGAGGACCTGCGGCGGCTGGAGGCGGCGACGGTCGAGGAGGCGCGGCACCAGATCCTCTCGGCCGAGGGGCGGGCGGCGCAGGTCTATTGGGGCGCGCTCAAACAGATCGTGCCGGAGCAGTACGGCTGGCCCGGGCGCAAGACGCGCGGCGCCGGCGACCCGATCAACAGCGCCATCAACTACGGCTACGGCATCCTTTATAGCCAGATCGAGCGGGCGCTGGTGCTGGCCGGGCTGGACCCGTACGGCGGCTTCATCCACGCCGACCGCCCCGGCAAGCCCAGCCTGGTCTTCGACCTGATCGAGGAATTCCGCCAGGTGGTGGTCGACCGCACCATCGTGGGGATGGCGAACAAGAAGATGACGCTCGACCTGGACGAGAAGGGCCGCTTGCCGAAGGATACCCGCCGCACCATCGCGGAGAAAGTGTTGGATCGCCTGGAGGCCAAGGAGCGCTATGAACGGAAGCGCCACCCGCTGCGGGCCATCATCCAGAGCCAGGCCCGCCACATCGCCACCTTCGTGCGCGGCGACCGTGAGACCTACGAGCCCTTCATCGCCAAGTGGTAGCAAGAATAGCGAATATTGAATAGCAAATATTGAATAGCGAATCAGTCGTTTGCAATTCGCCATTCGCCATTCGCCATTCGCCATTCGCTATTCGCCATTCGCCATTCGCTATTCGCCATTCGC
>CAYYTU010000233.1:0-2347 GCA_964474655.1 uncultured Anaerolineales bacterium | reverse complement strand
TGTAAACAAAGGCGACAACCGCCGATTAAATTTATAAAAATAGCGGAAAGTAAAGGGAGATGTATTTATGAAAATCTGTATGATTGCCTCTACATATCCTCGCTTTGACAATGATGGAGCAGGACGTTTTAATCGTTCTCTCGCCGAAACTTTGTCGATTCTAAACCACGAGGTTCACATAGTTGTTCCTTATCATCCAGCCATTGAACAGTATGAAACTCCCGTACACATCCATCCATTTCGGTATCCAGGTGTGAAAAACTGGAGTGTGATGGGTTATGCTAACGCGATGGACAGCGACCGGAAGTTGAAATGGCAAGCGTATCTACTTATCTTTCCATTCTTGTTCAAAGGAATGTGGACATTATCGCGATTAATCAAGCAACATGATTTTGATATCATTCACAGCCACTGGGTCCTGCCTAATGGCCCTATTGGGTTATTTGGAAAGGCATGTGCGCACGCTCCATTGTTCGTAAGTCTTCACGGTTCGGACATCTATTTCGCCCAAAAGAATCCTCTCTTCGCAGCAGTAGCTAGACAAGTTTTCCAGAACGCCCAAGGTGTTACAGCGTGCAGCCCCGAGCTGTACGAAAGCGCTCTCAATCTAGGCGCCCACCCTGTCTCAACGCACTTGATCCTGTGGGGAGCTGATCCAGAAATTTTCGACTTCTGCTCAAGCAAAAGCGCTCTTAGAGAAAAGATGAGTCTGGAACAAGAGACCCAGATTGTCTTAGCCTTAGGAAGATTAGTTGGGAAAAAAGGGTTCGATGTACTTATACGTGCTATGCCCGAAGTCCTAGCAGCCTGCCCGAAGACTTGCTGCATTATTGCAGGGGCAGGGCCTGAAGAATCTCGCTTAAAGACATTAGCTGCTAATCTAGGAGTAACAGACCGCGTCAGATTTCCTGGTTTCATCCCCTGGAATCAAGTTCCAGAATACTTACATTTGAGCGATTTATTCGTAGCACCATCTATTCATGATGCAGGTAACTTGGATGGTCTTCCGACGGTTATCTTGGAAGCTATGGCAGCTGGAAAGCCTGTTGTAGCAAGCAATGTAGCCGGCATACCGTTAGTTGTGATCCATAATGAAACCGGCTTGTTGGTACCAGAAAAAGATCAGAATGCACTAACTGACGCCATTTGCCGGCTGCTGAAGAATGGTGAACTACGCGACCAGCTAGGAAAGAATGGACGCAGACGAGTACGCGATGAACTGAACTGGCACCAAGTCGCCCAACAATTCGTGGCGATGTATGAAACTGCTCAGTACTGACTTAATCGGGGATTGGAGCTTTATCCCTCTATGCAAATGGGCCGACCTACTATGAACAACCGAAGGCACGGTTCCGATAGATCAGTTTCTCCTGAATTTTATACAAGAGATTATTACAAGTCTCATTGTCAAGGCTATGACATCTTTGATTCTAGTCAAGGTACAGTCTTGCCTCAGAGGCTGAGTTTACCTCTGAAAATGAGTGACCTTACACCCGGGATGCGGGTTCTCGACGTAGGCTGTGGCCGGGGAGAATTACTTCTCCACACACAAAAATATAAAGCACTGGGCTACGGATTGGATTATGCAAAGGAAGCTGTCCTAATAGCAAAGAACACGTTAAAAAAATCTGCTGGGGAATTCGATGCTGGCTCGCGATTGCAACAGGCTAACGCACGCAAGCTACCTTATGCCTCTGAGACTTTTGACTGCGTCTTTCTCCTCGACATTGTGGAGCACTTATACACCGAGGAGTTATGTGAAATGTTTGCCGAAGTATATCGCGTGCTTAAACAAGGCAGCAAAGCCATTGTTCACACAATGCCAAACTTGTGGTACTATCGCTTCGGTTATCCACTGTACCGTCTCGTGCAGCATCTACGGGGTAATCACTTGCCAGTTAACCCCAGAGAACGGTGGCGTTATCACGAGGTTCACGTCAATGAACAAACTCCCCTATCGCTTAAAAAATCATTGCAAGATGCAGGTTTCTCCGTGAAAATCCAACTCATTCCAACACAGACTCACAAACAAGAGGATAATCAGTTGATCAGAACAGGAATGATTCTATTAAGCCATCTCTATCCGTTTCGCTTGATGTTTTGCAATGACATCTTCGCCATTGCAACGAAACTACTGAAATCAGATTCTATAGAGCAATAATTGTAGTGAACCCCTAGAATTGGACAACAGGCTAAGATAACGTAGAATAGTTCAAAAAAGCAGAATCAGTCCAAGAAAGGGGAAACACTATGACCAAGCGACGAACGTTCAAGCCTGACTTCAAGGTACAGGTATACCAAAAACGGTCATAAATTTTCATTTTCAAAGGTCTGAAACTTGAGGGTC
>CAYYTU010000232.1:0-2348 GCA_964474655.1 uncultured Anaerolineales bacterium | reverse complement strand
TTTGAACCTGCTCGCCAGCCGCATCCGTGATCCAGAGGACCTGCTGGGGCGCAGCATCGCCCACGGCCTCGAACCCGAAATCGGTGAGCGCCAGCGACACCGTATAGCTGAGCTTGGTGGTTTTCAGGAGATCGAACGCAGCGCTTTGCTTCGCGTCCACAGTCAGGGGCTCGGTGCTGTCGAACTCGAAGTTGGGCCGGGCTCGTCGCCATCGTCGGCGCGGACGGGAACGGCGAGGCCCAGCAACAGCATCGCCTCCAGCAGGATGTCGAGAGGGTTGTTCCAGCGTGAATCGCCCTTGGTTCTCATACCGTTTCTCCCTCTATCCTCCGTTGACCAGAAATCGGTGTCAGCGGCTTGTTCGCTATCCTGGTACTCAACGCTCCTGCTCCCAATACGGGAAATCCTCCGGTGACAGCTGCACCCAAGTGCGGGAATTGCCATCCTGCTTGTCAATCCCGAAGGGAACCATCCCGTGGCCGATTAGAAGATGTTGACCCCGCACAGATAGACGCAGTTATTGAGGTCCGCGGTGCCTCCGTGGCGCAGCGGCCTCGGGTGATGGGCATGCCTTTGATAAAAATCTCGCCCTCGACTGGGACGAGCTCTGTGGTATAAGCTGGGGGCGCGCACCCACTGCCCCGTCCTTACACGACGTACACCTCCGGCACCTCCACCTCTTTCGCCTGTCCCACCGTCTTGACCCAGCGAGCACACATCGCGCAGAGACGATAGGCTCGCACGCTGTCGTGCTCCGGTTCCAACAGCCCCTCCAACTCCTCCCACAGGGTGTCGAACTGCTTCTCCTTCAGCAGGCACTCGAAGACGCTGTATTGCACCCGCTCACCGTGCCCTTCCAGCGCACGGGCTACTTTGTTGCGCCGTCGGTCGCTCGGGATGTCGTAGGCAATCACGTAGCGCGATCGCTCAGTCCCCATCGCTATCTCCTATCGTACCTTGAATGGCTGATAGACGTCGCCCGTCTGCAGACAGCGGGCTAGCCGGCGGGCCTGGAGCTCGAAGCACCGCCGGTAGGTCACCCGCTCGTCGCGGTCAGGATGCTTGAACTCCAGGTTAAGTCGGCGTTCCAGCGCACCGATAAGGCGCTTTCGCCCCTCCTCATCCAAAAGCACGGGATACTCGCCGTCGGGATCATAACTGAAGTTATCGGGCCGGATGATCTGGTTGTTCAAGCAGCGCAGCACCACGCTGTCCGCCACGATGGGGCGGAACTCCTCGACCAGGTCCAGGGCCAGGCTGGGCCGATTGTAGGCTACCTGGTGCAGGAAACCGATGTATGGATCAAGCCCCACTGCCCGTACCGCCGATTCCACCTGGTGCGTCACCACAGTGTAGGTAAAGCTGAGCAGGGCGTTGACCGGGTCGCGAGGCGGACGGCGATTGCGCCGCTTGAAGGTCCAGCCGTCGGCCCGGATCAGGTGTCGAAAGACGGAGAAGTAGACCGCTGCGCCGCGCCCCTCGACGCCGTTGAGCGAGTTGACCGTACGGCACCGGCCGGCCCGCTCGATGAGAACGTCCAGCCGATCAGCACCATCCGACAGTTTAGGCGCTTCGGGACTCTCGATGCGACGCGCGTAGCGGCGCAGCAGGGTGCGCGTGTTGTGGAGTTTGACAGTCACGATGACCCGCGCCGTCCTCAAGGCCCAGTCGGCGTCACCAGCGCGTTCGTACTGGCGCAGCCGGAGCCGGCCGTGGCCGCCCATCGGGCCCACCAGGCGGCCTTTGTACCGCCCGCGCAGGGTGAGGAAGCTGGTCGTGACGTCGTTTCCCAGCAGGAAGCCGAGCGCCGGCGTGGTGACAGAGACGTTGCCGAAGATCAGCACTTGATCGACGTGGATGGCGGGGATGGTCGTGATCGTTTCATCGTCTTTTTCGACCACCAGGCGCCGTTTGCGGTAGCGCAGTTTAGCCCCTTGGGTGGTGATGTAAAGCGGTGGCATCGGTTTCACCTCCAGGCTTGCTATATTCACATACCAAGAAGTCCAGCAGCGTGGATAAGCGGATAGCTGGTCTCAGGGAGGACTATGTTTAGGGTAAGTGACGAACGGTAGACAGCAAACAGTAATCGGGGAGTGGGAGAACGCCGTTCGCAGATCGAGACAGGCCGCGTTTTATCTGGTAACCGTTTCCAGATGGAGCTCAGACTTGTGAGGGGAGGTAGGCGGTAAACAGTAGACCGTAGTCAGGGGAAGAAAGTCCTGGTGTCAAAGTAGCGTCACCGCTGGGCCGTGGCGCATCACGCGACCTGCTAACGGCTTCCGCACTAGCGGATGCCGCACGCCCTGACGGGCATTGTGGAAGTTGGGAAGTTTGCAAGTCGGCAAGTT
>CAYYTU010000231.1:0-2352 GCA_964474655.1 uncultured Anaerolineales bacterium | reverse complement strand
TCGGGATCGAGTTTGATGCGCGTGGTGACCTCGGTGGAGAAAGTGACGAAGTCGCGGAAGTCATCGTTGGGCAGGATAACCAGCCGCTTGGGCAATTCCTGTCGCCAATAAGCGTACTCATCCGTCTGGGGCAAGGCCTTTTCCGCCAGCCATTGGCCGATCTCTTGCACGATTGGTTCGACGTTGGGCGTGAAGGTGAACTCCTCCAGCACCACCTTCCCGTCAGCCTGGAGATCCCCGCTGCTAATGAGGGCTTTTTCCTTGAGGGGCTCGGGCGTCGACCAGCCGGGCTCGATCCCCACCATCGCGGTATCCCGCAGGAAGCGTTGCAGCACCTCCACGCTGGTGGTCCAGGCGAAGACGCCTTTCAATGAGCGCACCGGGAAGAGCAGAATCTTGGCATCGCCGGGTGAGAGCGCGCCAGCGTGCTTGTCAGCGTTCTCGGTGTCCGGCCCAAAGACCGCCTCGAAGTGAGACATCCCCTCGCCCGCGGCCCGCAAACGACCCTTCAAGCTGCTGGCCTGCACGATGGGATAGCCGGTCACCCGCTCCCGCTGGATGGGCAGGTCCACGTTGCCCAAAGCCCGCCCGCTCCCGGCGTGCAGAGGCGTCTCCACGTACACGTACAACATCGTCTTTGCTTCAAACATCACGCTACCTCCTTGATGATAACTTGCCCGAAGCCGATCTCGGCCCCGGCGTCTGTGATCGCACGGTTAACTAACGTCTTCTGAGGTTTTACTTCACCCTGACACGCAAAGTAGTAGACACTGCCCGCCGGCACGTAACGCCGTGCGGCCTTCTGCTGCCCTTTCGCCACATCGAAGCCACCGATGCTCTGGTAACGCCCGACGGCGGCGGCCTGCAACATCACCTCGCCTTTAAAGAAACGGTCCCAAGTCTTGGATCGCCAGCCGTCCTCGAAGTAAGTCGGCGTGGCGAAGTAGATCTTGAAGCGCGTTGGGAGCGGATCGGGGATCGCACGCCACGCCTGCGAGTTAGAGCGCTCGTAGCGCCCCCCGTGCCCCTCCCCGCCCATCCGCAGTACACCGCGTTCAGGCCAGTCGGTCAGATCAGGCAGTCCTTCAAACCCGACTTCCAGCCCCACGCCGTCCTTCACCCGGATGAACTCCGCCTCGTAGAGCAGCCCGCCACCGGACTCGGATTCTGCCGTCGTGCGCGTGGCGTCGTCGAGGCCGATGCCCAGGCGATTCTCGCGCAAGAACAGGTCGCGTTCTAGCGTGGGCTCCACCGGCTGCCCACCCAGGAATTGATGGAGCGCCTCTTCGCTCAACCACATCCGTCCCTTGGGTTTCTCAGGCTCACCATCATCCCAGAGCAAGTAGGGCGTGGGCGCGCTGGTCTTGATCCCGGCGAGATCTTCCCTATCTTCCTTGAGGGTAAGAGGATGTAATTTGCCATCATCCCGGAACACGGCGTCCAGAGGCGCGGGGAAGTAACGCACGATGCGCCCCTGGTCCCGCTTTGCCAGGAACGGCCCGCGCATCCGTAAGCCGCGATATTCCGTCGCCGTGCCCACGGCTTTCTCAATGGCTTGTGGATTTCCCAGATCAACGTCTTGCAACACCAGATGATGAGAGCGGATCACGCCCTGCATCACGCTGGGATAAGGGGGAAAGAGACTCCGCGCCCGATGGTCAGTGCCCGCGTTGAAGGGGCGACCGTCGCGGAAAAGCCACACGTCCACGGGTTCGATAAACAACTTCCTTTTCACTCGACACCTCCTTGGGCCAGAAAACGGGCCAGCGCCAGCCAGCGGGTCAATTCCTCGGCCTGGCTGGTCTTTTGGGGTGAATACGCCGCCGGTTGCTCCGGGGGTGCGGGCAATCCTTCTGCCCAGGTGCGCAGTCGCGCCGCCCATTCCGCCTCGTCTTCGGACCACTTCTTAGGATCGTGATGACGTTTCAATAAACGCTTTAACTCCGCTTCAAAAGCGCCGTCGGGCTTCTTGAAAGCGTAAGCCGATTCGGCGACGGCATAGGGCAACTTGGACGATAGCGCCCCCTCGCGGAGAAAGTCGACCAGCGGCGCTAAACTATCCAGCAGTTTCCACTTGCTACGAACGTCGAACTGTTCGCCGCTGCGGCGGAGCATCCGCACGCAAACGGAGGCCTTGCCCCCGACGTTTTTCGCCTGCCCTTCCGCCGCCCGGGCCGCGCTCAGCGTCGCGTCCAGCGGATGGAGGTGATGGGCGAGGGCAACGCCGGCCGAGGCGGTACCTTTCACAATCTCCTCGAATTGCTCGGCCAGCGTCTGGGCCAGCGGCAGCGCCTTCGAGAGCGGCGCCAGGGCCAGCACGTCGTCACCGCCCACGTAGACCGGATGGGCGTC
>CAYYTU010000230.1:0-2354 GCA_964474655.1 uncultured Anaerolineales bacterium | reverse complement strand
ATTCATCATATCAGACACGTAGACATTGCCGTTCGAATCTACCGCTACGCCCTGAGGGCCATTGAATGTGCTGTTATTTGATCCGGGAACTCCCGTTTGGCCCAGTGTGTCGACATAATTGAGATTGCTGTCGAAGATCTGAACGCGATGGTTGTCGATATCCGCTACGTAGATATTACCGCTATCATCAATAGCAAGTTGCCAGGGGAAGTTGAATTGATAGTCCCCAGAGCCCTGGCTTCCTCCCAGCGTATCGCTGTAGACCAGGTTGCTGTCGAAGATTTGAATGCGGTGATTGCCGCCGTCAGAGACGTAAAGATTGTCTTGGTCGTCGAGAGTGACATGAGCCGGGGTGTCAAAGTGATTGGAACCGGATCCGGATTCGCCGCTTACGCCCAGGGTCTGGCTGTAGGCGCCGCTGCTGTCGAAGACCTGCATGCGGTGGTTCTCAGTATCGGCCACGTAGATGTTGCCAGCGCTGTCGAAGGCGACGCTGCGTGGGTTGCGAAAGAGATCGTTGTCCGTACCTTCGGTCCAGTCCTCGCCTAACTGGCTCACGTAATTGCCACTGGAATCTAACTTCACAACCCGATCGGGACCACGATCTACCACCCAGATGTTGCCGCTGTCGTCCACGGCCACGTCGGCCGGCTCATTGAAAGCGTCTTCATCATCGACCCTGTACCCGGCCTTGCCCAGCGTGAGCACATTGCTTCCGCTGGAATTGTACTTGAGCACGCGTGCTCCATGTCGTTCGGTGACCCACAGGTTGTCCCCAGCATCGACGAAGATACCGTCGGGGGAATTGAGGTGCTGGGCATCGGCGATGTAGTGTTGCTCTGACGTGCCGAACGTCTCCACGTAGCGGAAGCTCAGGCCCGGCTCGCCCGTTGCCACGGTCGAGGCCTCGGCGCTCGCTGCTTGCATGTCGCTTGTGGGGGCTGGACGAGTGTCTGTTTCTTGCGCTTGCCCGGGCGGCTGCGGCAGTCGCGGCTGCACGCTACGGGCCGAAACGCTGATCGTGCCCACGAGCAGAACCAGCGTGCTTATCACAGCGATGGTTAACGACATCTTACGATTCACAGTTTTCCTCCTGTATTCGTCTTATTTGTCGAGCGATAGCCCGAAGTCTGATGGCTTAGTCTAACGCCATCAGACCCCGGATGCGATACTTATTCGGAGCAGATGCCTCTCTCTACCTTTCTACAACCTTCTACCCTGAGGCTTCACACGGCAAGCCGACGATATCCGCCACGATCACATTCCCCTCTGAAGTCGATGATGCCGTGGAGAGCGTAACGGATGCACCTCCGCCCAGATCGTAGGTCACCGGATCAAAGGCGGGACCAGCTTCGAAGATCATACAATCATCGTCAATCTGCAAGGGGATCGTTCCACCCAAGTGAGGCCGAGCCACGGCGCGGCAGCGTCCAGGGCAGAGACGGCTCGCCGTCTCACAAGCCCCTAGCGTGATCCAGTGTTCACTGCCATCAGCATCTCGAACACAGACCGATTGTTCCGTAAACTGAGGGCCTTCCTCTTCCGAGTACCCCAGATACTGAATCAGCAGCTCTTCACGCCACTGGGTTAAGGATAACGGCGTGACTGTGGGAGGCACCGGGGTTTCCGTTGGCGTCGCCGTGGGGGTTGGCGAAGGGATCTTCGTCGAAGTTGCCGTGGGCAAAGGCGTATTCGTTGGCGAGGACGTCGCCGTGGGTTCATCCGTCGCCGTGGGCGGCGGGGGTGGTTCCGTCTCGGTTGATTGTGCTCCGGCACATCCAGCCAACATTATGCCTATGAGCACGATCAGCCCTGATCTCAAAGTGAACTTTTGCATATATTGCTCCTTATGACTATCTACTTTGGGAGGGCAAGATTTCCTCACAGGATGTGATCCAGTGAGGAAACCTGCCCCAATCAGAATGGAAGACGGGAACCTACCGCTACTGCCCCGATTCTTCGCAGGGAATACCGACGAACTTGATCATCAATTATTTGAAGTAACATTCAGGGCTTGCGAGTTTTACATAGGGCGCTCCTTCGTAATCACTCGCTGGGATAAACTTCCTGGTATAACATAAGAGATTGATCTGTATCCAGCGTTACAGTTAGATGCTGTCATACTTATGCAACAGTCCAGCACCCATAGGATGTTAGAATCTTTAGAGAGTTGTGTGCGCTCAGGAACCTCAGAGCCAATTGCTAAGTGCAAGTCCTCGTCACCTCAGGGGCGGGACGGGCTCGTGTGGAGAATACAGCATTGAGAGGCTGTAGTTAATGTATCACGCCTCAATCTTCTCGTGTTAGCGGCCAAATTGTTTGGAGGCGAGTTGGCCGAATTGAATGGAGAACCT
>CAYYTU010000229.1:0-2357 GCA_964474655.1 uncultured Anaerolineales bacterium | reverse complement strand
TCAGACCGTCGTGAGACAGGTCGGTCTCTATCTGCTGTGGGCGTAGGGGATTTGAGGGGAGCCACTCTTAGTACGAGAGGACCGGAGTGGACTGACCTCTAGTGTGCCAGCTGTTCCGCCAGGAGCATCGCTGGGTAGCTATGTCGGGCAGAGATAACCGCTGAAAGCATCTAAGCGGGAAGCTCGCCCCAAGATGAGATCCCCCACCGGATAAACCGGGTAAGACCGCCAGAAGACTACTGGTTTGATAGGCGGGAGGTGTACGCACAGTGATGTGTTAAGCTGACCCGTACTAACGGTCGAGGGCTTAACGCGTGATGCCGAGAACTTGGAGTTTTCGGTCTGTTCAGTTGAACTATAACGTGGATTTTAATAAAGCCTCTTGGTGGTTGTAGCGGCGAGGGTACACCCGGTCCCATCCCGAACCCGGTAGTTAAGCTCGCCAGCGCCGATGGTACTAGAGGGGAAGCCCTCTGGGAGAGTAGGTCACTGCCAAGAGGCTTTTTTGTTGCTTGATTGACGTATGAAAACCCCCGATCAAACCGAGAAGCAGGTTGATCGGGGGCGTTGTGTGTTTGTGTGGTTAGAAGTTAGGGCACGTAAAGCTAGGCTTTTTTCTTCTTCTCTTCAGTGTCACGTTCTCCTTGGAGGCCTTCTTTGAAGGCGTGAATGCCTTCGCCGAGCTCGCGACCAATTTTGGATACACGCCCTACTCCGAAAACGAGAAGCACGATGATGAGCACGATAAGTAGCTCGCCCACGCCAAGTTGTCCTAACATAGTCTTCTCCCTTTATCACTTTACTTTCCGCTAATTCCCCCAATAATGATTGGCTGCTGAGCACGCTACAACATAATGCTTGCAAGAAAATCGAGCATTGCAATTCCTCCAAAGTACGGCATAATGCGTATCCTTAAACAGATTATCAGTCTATTGTCAATCGGAGGGTAACTTATGTCCATAGCTGCTAAACATATGATGGATGCTCTATGCGCAATCGTTAGTTCCGTGCACATAGGTACTAATCTGGCCTTGTTGCACTTCCTGTGGATGCTCGTTACCGGCGCGTTGTTGTCCACGCGGGGAGCAATCTTTCCCGCTCTTTCATCCATCGGTCTGTCCCCTACAGCTGTCCGCCGCGCCTGGGCTGCCTTCCGCTACGGAAGCTGAGACATCGCCACTTTGCTGGAGAACTGGCGGGTTACGATGGTTACTCTCCCAAACCGGTGGATATCGTGCCATTCTGGCGTCCTACGTTGGAAGATTGTCCCTCCAAACATTACCACCCTCAAGCAGGCAAAGCACTGCCTGCTATCATTATGGCCGTGGTAACTCAGGTCGGCAACATTGATGGGAAACGTATTCCCTTGCCTGAGGCCTTCATCCGGGTTGATCCCGATAAGCCCGACGAAGAGAGCCTGAAAACCAAGGCGTTGAGAGAAGTCGCCAAGAATCTGGGCGATTGTGAAGTGGTTCTGCTAGACGCTGGGTTCAAGATCAGGAACTGCCAAGAATCGAGCCTGGAGCGGTGGATATTACGCCTAGCTAAAAACGCCACCGCGCGTCGCAACACTCCAGCTCCCTACAAAGGCCACGGCCCCAGGCCGCAGTACGGTGAGAAGGTCCGCCCTTTGCCCCGTACTTTTGACGGGAATGAGATTCCCGCCACTCCACCAGACCAAGTTGAGACCTTTACGGACGATGATGGCTGCACCATCAAAGTGAGTCTCTGGTTCAACCTGGTACGCCCGGACGTCAAGGCTGACCCTGATAACGAGACGTTCACTATCGCCCTCATCCACGACCCCAACTACGACAATCCATTGCTGGTGGCATTCTCGCTCGACTTGAGCGCGAAGGCGGTTCACAGTATATACAAGGATCGCTGGCCCGTGGAGCAGATACCGTTAGCAGCAAAGCACATGGTGGGAGCCAATCCTCAGTTTGTCTCGGCTGACGAGAGCTGCCAGAGGTTGCCGGAGCTGGCGATGTTGGCTGGCAATGTACTGACCTACTTGGCAGCAACGTTGCCGGCAATACCTACTGGCTTCTGGGATCGGGAACCGAAACGGACGCCGGGACGGCTGCGGCGGGCACTGGAAGGGGTGCCTTTCTCGGAAAGTTACCCCATGGCCGATCAAATTCGATAGAAAGCGTCGGTGACGGAGCATCTTCCCCAGGGTAATTGGGGACACTATCAGCGTGCGATGGCCTGAAATCCAAGATCAGGTCAAAAAGGTGTTTCCTGCACCCTTTTCCAACAAAATTGTGCCCTTCGGAAGCAGAAGTTCCTGCTTCAGACAATTTCAGTTGTCCCGTCTTTATGCTGATTTTAATGTGCTTTATCCAGATTAGCGG
>CAYYTU010000228.1:0-2371 GCA_964474655.1 uncultured Anaerolineales bacterium | reverse complement strand
GAGAGCGCCTCTCTTGCACGGAGGAGGTCAGGGGTTCGAGTCCCCTCATCTCCATAACGAGGTGCTTGACAAGGTGGAGTATCGAGGGTATACTAATTGCTCAGTGTGTATGCAAGATACAGTAATTGAGGTGGCAGGAATATAACGTAACTCTGGGCATATCAGGGTGGTTTTAACGGCCTGGGGTATGCCAGGCCGTTTTGTGTGGAATTTTTAAAAAATTGGGGCTGGAGAATGCTTTTCACAGTAGTGGAGAGCATTGCCCAGCGGTCAATTTGCTGGAGCACATTAACAACTGAACAGAAGACGAAAACTTCAATTTCTCAGCATCACGTAGTTAAGCTAGTAAGAGCGTACGGTGGATGCTTTGGTGCCAAGAGCCGAAGAAGGACGTGGTACACTGCGAAAAGCCTCGGGGAGCCGTGTATAGGCATTATATCCGGGGATTTCCGAATAGGGAAACCTGCCTGGGCAATACTCAGGCGCCTGTCCATTGAACACATAGGTGGATAGGGGGTAACGCGGGGAACTGAAACATCTTAGTACCCGCAGGAAAAGAGAGTATTCCCTGAGTAGTGGTGAACGAAAGGGGAGCAGTCCAAACTGATGTCACTTAGTGGTGTACAGACCTATGTGGCATAGGGGTTGTAGGGCCTGATGGAGCTGCTGTATCAGCTCGCAGGAGTCAACAACCTAGTCATTAGCCGAATTCCGCTGGAAAGGGAAACCACAGAGGGTGATAGTCCCGTTAGGCGAAAATGATTAGGCTCCTATCAGTGTCCCTGAGTACCACGAGACACGTGGAACCTCGTGGGAATCTGGGAGGACCACTTCCCAAGACTAAATACTACTTGGCGACCGATAGCGTACAAGTACCGTGAGGGAAAAGTGAAAAGAACCCCGGAGAGGGGAGTGAAACAGAACCTGAAACCGTATGCTTACAAGCGGTCGAAGCACTATGACACACTTGGTGTGTAATGTGTGACGGCGTGCCTTTTGGAGAATGAGCCAGCGAGTTAATCTCTGTCGCGAGGTTAAGGCAATTACAGCTGGAGCCGTAGCGAAAGCGAGTCTGAAGAGGGCGTATTAGTGGCAGGGGTTAGACACGAAACTAGGTGAGCTACTCATGGTCAGGCTGAAGCGGGGCTAACCCCCCGTGGAGGGCCGAACTTTTCGCTGATGCAAAAGCGTGAGATGAACTGTGGGTAGAGGTGATATGCCTATCGAACCTAGAGATAGCTTGTTCTCCCCGAAATAGCTCTAGGGCTAGCCTTGCGTGACGAGTATCGGAGGTAGAGCACTGGATGGGTTAGGATGCTTAACGCTACCAAACCTAACCAAACTCCGAATGCCGATACTTTGACGCAGGAGTTGGACTACGGGAGATGAGTTTCGTAGTCAAGAGGGAAAGAGCCCAGACCGCCGGCTAAGGTCCCTAAGTGCAAGCTAAGTGGTAAACGAAGTGGGTCTGCCTAGACAGCCAGGAGGTTAGCCTAGAAGCAGCAATCCTTTAAAGAGTGCGTAACAGCTCACTGGTCAAGCGGGTCCGCGCGGAAAATTTAACGGGGCTCAAGCTTGCCACCGAAGCCACGGGCTTTTCACAGACTGAGGTTTGTGAGGAGTGGTAGGGGAGCGTTCTGCAGGCGGAGAAGCCGTACTGTGAAGAGCGGTGGAGCGTGCAGAAGTGAGAATGCTGGCATGAGTAGCGTGAAACGCGTGAGAACCGTGTTCGCCGAATGTCTAAGGTTTCCGACGGAAGGTTAATCCGCGTCGGGTTAGTCGGTCCTAAGCCGAGGCCGGAAGGCGTAGGTGATGGACATCCGGTTAATATTCCGGAACCACCGAGAGGAGCGATGAGGGGACGCAGTTTGGTAGGCCAGCCCGTGACTGGATTCGGGTGCCAAGCCTGTAGGGCGTTGATAAGGATAGGAAAGTCCGTCCTTGGAGTCTGAAGGGTGATGGTGGGCTCAAGAGCCAGAAGTGGTTGATCCAAGCTGCCAAGAAAAGCCTCTAAGCTGTGAATCTCCGGTGACCGTACCGCAAACCGACACAGGTAGGCTGGTAGAATATACTAAGGCGACGAGAGAACCCTCGTTAAGGAACTCGGCAAAATAACCCCGTAACTTCGGAAGAAGGGGTGCCCCGGTAGGGTTGGTCTTTCAGACCAGGCCTGAGGGGGTTGCAGTGAAATGGCCCTGCCGACTGGTTACCAAAACCACAGGTCTCTGCTAACTCGCAAGAGGAAGTATAGGGGCTGACACCTGCCCAGTGCCGGAAGGTTAAGGGGAAGGGTTAGCGCGGAAGCGCGAAGCTCAAAACCGAAGCCCCGGTGAACGGCGGCCGTAACTATAACGGTCCTAAGGTAGCGAAA
>CAYYTU010000227.1:0-2432 GCA_964474655.1 uncultured Anaerolineales bacterium | reverse complement strand
TGGAGAGCGTCAAGTGGCTGGTGGGCCACAAACGGTCGCTGCGAAAGCAGCGGATTGAGGCGTACCGGGAGGTACTGAACAATGGGCTGCATAGGAAGTATCATGCCAGGACGTGAAAACCATATACTTGTATCAGATAAAAAATCGCTCGGCTATGACCTAGCAATCGGCCTCGTCATCACGAGTATTCTGTTCTTCGTCTATACCTTGACTTTCAACGGAAAACTCACGTCCATAGATGAGCTTGCGATTTATAGTCAATCTGAAAGCCTCGTCCAAATAAAATCTCTATCCACGCCCCAACTATCCTTTGCGTCTTATCACAATAAAGTCGGTTCGCTCGAGCCGATGTATTCGGTTCTACTCGCCATCCCATATGCCCTCGCGCACTCCATACCGGATGTCAGCAACATCCATGCTGTTATGCTAATGCCCTTGCTCTTAACCGCCTCCACAGGAGGGCTTCTCTATCTCACTGCTCGGATGCTGGACTATCATCGTGGCATCAGCGGTACGCTATCTTTCGTTTATGGACTAACAACGCTTGCCTGGCCTTACGCTCTCAGCTTATATCGCGAGCCATTGCTGGCCTTTCTTTGGACAGTTGCTCTATACGGTGTTCTCAGGTGGAAAGAGAATCAATCTGGAGTTTGGGCCACTGTCGTGCTAGCGACGATAATTTTTACTGTCCAGGTCAAAGTGACTGCAGCTGCTGCTTTACCTGTTTGGATACTTGTCTTGCTTTTCGACGCCCGCTTAAGAGACCGCGCTGGAGTTTTGTATATAGTCAGCGGCTTGGCGATGCTTTCGGCAATATTGGCTTTCTTCATACGATATGATCAGCTATCGCCTCTTCTATCAACATTACGAAACCTATTACCTTCCCCAGAAACGTTCACGGGCCTCTACGGGTTAACCTTAAACCCGAGCAAAGGAATCGTTTTCTTTTCTCCAATTGTGATAGTCGCTGTTGTAGGTCTCCCGAGGCTCTGGCAACGCTCTCGTACTGCCGCCCTCGTATGTATCGGTACTTTTGCATCCGTCGTCTACGCATACAGTAACTACTCTGTTTGGCATGGCGGTTGGTGCTGGGGGCCGAGATTTCTAGTTCCACTGATGCCTCTTATCTCTCTCTTGACAACTCCGCTATTAAATCAAGCGAATCTCAATTGGATAACTTGGCCTTTTATTCTTGTAAGTGGAATCATCCAATTCGCCGCAAGCACGACGGATTGGTCAAATGGTTACAGCCCGCTTGTGAAATCCGAGCCATTGGGCCAAGTTCGCTACAACCTAGGTCTGACCGAGTGGTTTCGGTCCCCTGCTATCACCCAGATACGAAAGTGGCGACTACAGGAAATCAATCTTCTATGGGGCCATCGCTCAATCAGCGGTGCGCTTGAATTCGATGGAGCTTTATTGGGAGTGCTGCTTCTGTGTGCTGTCAGTGCCATAATCATCCTTGCTATTATCATTCATACACATCGTAAAACGCTTTCATTACTCTCAGTCCCTTTAATTATGTTCGCTTCAGCGATGATATTAGGACGTGGCGTTAACAATATGACTGGCTTTCCGGGTCTAAAAGTTGAGCAAGCACGCCAAATAGCGAACAAGGTAAATAATAGCCCCCAAGATTTCATTCTTACTACCGTCTCCAACGAATTTGGCATTCACTACTACACAGGTTTAATCAAAGGCCGCTTTTCTCACCACTGGTTATCGCCAGCCCAGCATGAAGACTTCACCAGCTTGCTCAAGCCTCGCTTACCAGCCAAAGAGCTATGGTTGGTGGTCGATTATCCTCATCTCCCTCCTGAGTTCTCGGGTAAAGATCTAGAATGGTCACTCAATGCTCACCTTTATCGCGCTAGCGCCCAATGGATAGGAGGTTTCTTGGTCATCCGCTATTTTTATCCCCCAGATAAGTTGAAGTGGGAAGCAGTCAACTGGCAGTGGGGAAACGCCATTTCATTGGAGCGATATGCTTTGAGCAACAGCATTCTCCAGCCAGGCAAACCTATTAGAATGGCATTTGAACTACGCCGTGTCGGCCCTTGGATTGGATACCACCATCTCTTTATCCATCTAGTCTCCCCCGAAGGCAAAATAATCAGCGGACACGACGGTCCGATTCGTTATGGCGGCGTAGCAGCCGATTCCTGGGCAGTGGGAAACAAGCTTGTCGAGCGACGCACATTCATGCTGCCCCGAGATATGTCTCCGGGGTCCTACCAACTTGTCATCGGTATCGAAACCCCAGAAGGATTCCTAGAGGCGCGGAATGAAGCATTGGAGAGCAAAGAGATCGTTCCACTCACATCCCTTAAAGTGGTAGGAACCTCCCGAAATGAGTAAGCAAAAGATCGGTAACGCTCCAATGCGCATCGGATTGATCACGGGCGAGTATCCTCCAGACCAGGGCGGCGTGG
>CAYYTU010000226.1:0-2447 GCA_964474655.1 uncultured Anaerolineales bacterium | reverse complement strand
CGCTCATTAACTAAGGATCGGCCAAAATGTGTCCAGTTTTAGGGGGGCACTACATCGTGGTAGCATAGAGGGTCAAACCTCGGTAGAGTAGGTAAATGGAGAGGAACAGGCTATGGAGCGGTGCAGCTGGCAGAGTTGGGCTTTGAGGGAATGCTAGAGACGCACGAAATGAAGTTGGCGATAATGCTCTCGGGAGGGCACGCTATCGGCATAGATGGTTGCCGAGAGACGTGAGAAAAGGCTGTCGAGGAGATGTGACGAGTGTGTAAGCAAGAGGACGCTGAAAAGTAAGTCTCGCCTTTTGCTTTTGGGAGTTGACTGATTCTTGCAGGGGGGCGCAAACCGTTGCAGCGGTATGATCTCTCTTGGGACACTGAGCGCTCATTTTGATGTAGATGACTCTCTGTCGCTGAGTTTGATGACATCTTATGTTGAGATAAAGGTGTTGACTGAAATATCAAAGGTTAAGTGAGTGATATGTGTGGCATTTGTGGCGTCGTAAGTATCCGTTCGGTTGAGCCAGTTGAGCGTTCTGTTTTGATGGATATGACGCAGCTTATGCGTCATCGTGGTCCTGATGATCAAGGTATTTATCTGGACAAATATGCTGGCTTGGGGTCGCGGCGTCTTTCTATCATTGATTTAGAAGGCGGTCGACAACCCATCGCTAACGAAGATGAGACTGCCTGGATTATTTTCAATGGAGAGATCTATAATTACCGCGAATTACGTGCTTATTTGCAAAAAAGAGACCATGTTTTTCGCACGCATACAGACACAGAGGTCATTTTGCATCTCTATGAGGAGTTTGGCAGTGACTGTGTGCAACATTTAGACGGCATCTTTGCTTTCGCTATTTGGAATCAGGCGGCACGACATCTTTTTGTAGCTCGTGATAGAATGGGTGTTAAGCCTCTTTATTACGCTGAGGTATGTGGAAAACTCATTTTTGGGTCGGAGATGAAGGTGCTTCTAAGTCATCCTGAAGTAGAGAAAGATATTGATCTCATCTCTCTAAATGAGTATCTTTCTTACGAGTATGTGCCCTCACCACGCACCATCATAAGAGGAGTTCACCGTCTAAGACCAGGTCATACTTTGCGTTACGATGAACAAGGTGTTCACATTGAGCGATATTGGAACATAAGTCTTGCCCGCAGTGAGAGTCGTCCTCCGGTCGACTGGCGTGATCACGCCGCCAATCTTTACAATACACTTAAAGACGCGGTCCAGAAAGAACTGGTTAGCGACGTGCCTGTCGGTGTGTTGCTCAGCGGTGGAATTGACTCTAGCACCATCGCCGCCTTGATGGTTGACACCTATCCGGGTACAGTAAACAGTTTTTCTATTGGCTTCGAAGAGGCATCTTTCGACGAATCTAGCTATGCTCGTATGGTCGCCGATCATCTCGGCACACGTCACCATGAGTTGGTCTTGACCAGCCAGGTGGCGGCGGATCTTGTACCGACCATCACCGACTTTCTCGATGAGCCTTTCGGCGATTCCTCTCTGATCCCTACGTTCCTCCTCTCAAAGTTTGCTAGCGAGCACGTTAAAGTGGTCCTGGGAGGTGATGGAGGAGACGAGTTGTTCTGTGGCTATCCTACTCTAGTTGCCCATCGCTTGATCGAGATCTATGAGCGAATCGTTCCTTGGAGCGTACGGGCTTACGTCATGCCCAAGATACTAGATTGGATGCCAGTCTCTTTTAGCAATATCAGCTTTGACTTCCGTGTCCGCCGCTTTCTCGCTGGTCGGGGAGTTCCTCTACAAGCGCGACACCATCGGTGGTTGGGCTCATTTTTTGACGAGGAGAAGGAGGATTTGCTACAGAGTTGGATCAAGCCAGTTTTGCGAGACACTTATGCACGAGCCTATGAGCATGCGCGAGAGTGCGATGCTCGCCTCCCTCTCAATGAGATAATCTATGATGATATCAAGATGTATCTTGAAGGAGATATTCTCTATAAAGTGGATCGAGCCAGTATGGCTGCATCACTAGAGGTCCGGGTTCCGCTCTTGAACCGTGATGTAGTTTCCTTTGCAAGTGAGCTACCGCTGGAGCTTAAGCTGCACAGGTTTACGGGTAAGTACTTGCTCAAAAAATGTATGCAGGGCGAATTACCTCGAGAAATCATCAATCGCCCGAAAAAGGGATTCAATATGCCGGTGGCTTATTGGCTCACCAGCGAGCTGAAAGATCTTGTCCTAGATATGCTCTCGAAGGAACGCATCGAGCGACAGGGGGTCTTTGACTACGCGTTCGTCAAGCAACTGCTTGACGAGCATTTCTCTCGTCAACGCGACAACCGAAAACTTCTCTGGACGCTATTGATGTTCCAGCTCTGGTACGATGCTTACATCGAATGACAGCGGAGCATAAGTGACAAATGCTTAACGTGACCTTTGACCGCACGTTAACAATCGCATAATTAGAACTCGCGCTT
>CAYYTU010000225.1:0-2500 GCA_964474655.1 uncultured Anaerolineales bacterium | reverse complement strand
GACCTAACCCCCACTCCCCTCCCCCCGTGGGGGAGGGGCCGGGGGAGGGGTAAAAGAAAGGACCTATCTATGCCAAAACCAAGCAACATCATCCGAGGACAGAAAATCGATCCGAAGAAGCTCGAACGCGCCAAGGAACTGCGTCGCAACATGACACCGGCGGAGACGAAACTGTGGGCCGCCCTGCGGCGCAACCAATTGGATGGTTTCCATTTCCGTCGCCAGCAAATCATCGACGGCTTCATCGTCGACTTCTACTGTCACGCCGTGGGACTCGTTGTGGAAGTCGATGGGCCAATACATGATAAGGCTGAACAAGTCGAATACGACGCAGAGCGCGAGCGTGTCCTGGAGGCTCGCGGATTGCACGTGTTGCGCGTCAGAAACGAGGAAGTGATGCGAAATCTGGGTAGCGTTCTCGAACGCATACGAGATGCCTGCCACGCTGGCGGGGACCTAACCCCCCAGCCCCCTTCCCTGCAAGGGAAGGGGGAGGACACCCCTCCTCTCGCAGGGGAGCAGTCACTATGATCCTCCTCAACTTCGCTCACCCACTGACCGACGCCCAGCGCGACCAGGTCGAAACCCTCACCGGCCAGACCATCGAGCGCGTCGTCGAGATCGACAGCCAGATCGACCCCCAGCAGCCGCTCGCGCCGCAGGTCGCGGCTATGGCCGACGAAGCCGGCCTCTCCCCCGCCGAATGGCAGACGCTGCCCATCGTGGCCAACCCGCCGGCGCTCAACTTCAGCGCCGTGGTGTTGCTGGCCGAGCTCCACGGGCGCTGCGGCTACTTCCCGCCCTGCCTGCGCATGCGTCCGGTGCCCGAAAGCGTGCCGCCGCGCTACGAAGTCGCCGAGGTGCTCAACCTGCAAGCGGTGCGGGACCAGGCGCGACAAAAACGCTGACCTTCCGTAACCCCAAAAGCGTGTGAACCACAGGGTTCTCACGCCCATGCTACAATTAGACTCAAGAATCGAAGGAGGCGAGTATGAAACTTGAGGAAACCAAACGCACGTCGCGCATCCTGGAGATCGTGCAGATGATCGCCATCGCCCCGCGGCGCTATCTGCGGCGCGATCTGGCCGAACGCTTCGAGCGCAGCGAGCGCACGATCCAGAAGGATCTGGACGTGATCCGCCACGGCCTGAAGCTGCCCTTGTACCACTCGCGGGAGGGGTACTACTTCGACGAGATGCCCCGGCTGCCGGCCTTGCAGTACACTTTTTCCGAGGCGTTGGCGCTCCTACTGGCGGTACAGGCCGCAAGACAGATCTCAGGTCTCGGTTCAGCAGAACTGGCGGCGGCCATTGCTCGATTGGAGGCACTTTTCCCGGCAGAGTTCACACCGTTATTGCAGCAGATGGTCAGCCAGCCGGTGACTACGGTGCGGCGTGAGCACCGCCAGCAAATGTTGATGCTGCTCAATCAAGCACTTCTAGAGCGTCGCAAGGTGCGCATCGTCTACGAGACCCGTTCCAGGGGCGGCGCGGTTAGTGAGCGGATGGTGCGCCCCTATCACATCATGCCCTATGTGCGGTCCTGGCAGTTGATCGCCTACTGCGAGATGAGAGAGGCGATCCGTATGTTTAAAGTAGATCGCATCCAGGAGGTAACGCTGTTAGACGAGCGGTACCGTATCCCAGCTGATTTCGACGTCGACGAATATATGGGCTCGAACTGGGGCGCGATGCGAGGCGGGACCGGGGAGCCAGTGGATGTGGCATTGCGCTTTGGGCCACAGGCCGGGCAGTGGGTCGCGGAGGAGTACTGGCATCCCAGCCAGGAGGCAGAGGAGCTATCTGACGGACGGGTGCTGTTCAAACTACGAATCGCGGCCATTACGCCTGAGTTCGTGAATTGGGTGCTCTACTACGGCAGCCGAGTGGAGGTGTTGGAACCGGAGGGGCTGCGGGAACGGGTGGTGGAGGAGCACCGGCGGGCGGTGGCAGTTTACATGTGACCAAAGAATCAACATAGTTGGAGGCAAGAAAATGAACTATGAATCACTGCGAGAACAGATTCTACAATTTATGATACAACGTGGCTGGAAACAGAAACTCGCCAAGAGAGGAGGTGGATTTGAACAATCATTGCTAGAACATTCAATCAATTGTCTAGACGTTATGTTGACAATGTTACCGACTCTAAAATCGCGCTTGAGCTTATCTGGAGAAGAGGAACAGGCGTTGATTCTGGGAATTGCGGTTCACGACGTCGCCAAGGAGCGTGACGAATGGCAAGCCTACATCCTGGACACGGGGGAATACACGCCCCACGTGATTCCAGATTACACTGCAGAAGCCGTCGAAGAATTGGCCGCTTGGTTAGGGTTCTCCGGTAAAGGAGATGCCCAAGCTGCTGCCAACTTGCATATGCACAGCGTGCAGACGGCAGCCCGCATCTTCACCGAGGCTCAGCGTGGAGGGCCGCGTGTCATTCTGCTGCACAAAATTGTCGATGCTGTGGATAGCATCGCTTCGGCCAATGGCTTGTTGGC
>CAYYTU010000224.1:0-2516 GCA_964474655.1 uncultured Anaerolineales bacterium | reverse complement strand
AAGACATTGGGCCTTTTTGATTCTTGGGAATTCATCGAGTTGGCCCTCAAGCCGGTGCTGCGGGAAGAGGCCGAGCGTCAGGCCGCCGAGCGAAAGCGGTTGGACAAGCGCTCTACCGCCAAGGGCCGCGAGGGCGAACCGCTCTGCACCGATGTGGAGGCCCTCTACGAAACCAAGGTCGCTAACCTGGAACGCGAGATGATATTGGAGCGGCTGATCAATCAACCGGGTCGTCATCCTTAAGCGCAGCGGCATCATCGGGGTGAGAAAATCCTGGTCACGGTGGCGCAGCGCTTCTCCGACCGGCGAATGCAAGCGGCCTACGAGCGCTACTGCCACATTCTGAATCAGAAGCGGGTTCGCGTCCCCATGGATGACGGCGAGGAGTGGCTGCTCCTGTTTACCTACGAGAAACCGCCGCCATCCGCGGACAGAATCAAATGACGCACTGCAAGGAGCGAAAATCATTTATGAGATTCATATGTTCGGCTCTATAAAGCACAAGCAAGCTCCCCCCGCCGCTTTGGATAGTACCTTCGTACTTCCAGTACGATTCTCCTATTGAGATACTCTCATACGCATAATAGAATAAGGCCTAGAAAAGCCTGTGAGAAGACTTTCATTTAGTTTACTGGTTCGTGCATTTCTCCCCTTGGCACCGTCAACGCGATCCCCCATGTTCAGAATCAGCGAAGGAGGTTCTATGAAACACAAAATTTTCGCTCTGTGCATAGCTGTGACCCTTTTGACAATCAGCAGGCCCACTGTACTTGCCACGCCGTCTAGTGAATCCTCAGCCCGCCATAGCGCTCAATCTTCGGAGATAAGCTGCTCTCACTACCTGGCTCCAAACGGATCCGACAACAACTCCGGATCCATCAACTTCCCCTGGGCCACCATCAGTCACGCTAGTCAACAACTACAGCCTGGAGATACACTCTGTGCCCGAGGAGGCACTTATTATGGTCAAGGAGGCTACATTTGGAACTCGACATCAGGCACCTCCTCCGCGCCCATTACTTTCACCGCCTATCCCGGCGAAACCCCTATCTTCGATGGCGAGTGGTCACAAGGCGAATTTTTGGTCCTCAATGGGGTTCACTGGATTGTGGTGTCCGGGCTTGCTGTCCGTCATTACGACGACGAGTGGGGCAACGGAGCGATCCTCATCAGCGGTAACACCAAGCATATCACCATCAGGGATATGCATATGTACGATAATGGCACACACTACAATCAAGATCATCACATCTACATCGGGGCCGGTGAGGTGGAGGATGTAACTATCACGAGATGCCTACTGGAGAACCCAGCCTCGGGTAATATCCACACTTGGCACGGCCCAAGCGTAAACGGGCTACTGATCACCAACAACGTCATCCAAGGCGGACATTGGGGAATCATCCTCAACGACGGAGCTCAGAACATTGAGATCTACAACAACACTATCTACGATTGCGACATAGGACTAGATTTCTCACTGTCCGGAGAGGACACAAGCTGGGGCGTGGCAAACGTCGCCATTCATAACAACATCATCCGCACTCTCTCTGGTCAGAGAGGGATGAGTGTAGGATCGTTTAACAGCAATGACATTGAGAGCGACTATAATCTCTGGTACGGAGTATCTGAGCCCATCTTATGGTCCGGTGCATCCTATAGCATAAGTGAATACAGAAATACCACAGGCAATGCTACCCACTCGCTTTATGATTATCCTTCATTCGTCGTCCCTACCACAGATTTTAGTCTACAGCCAGACTCCCCCGCTATCGACGCTGGCAAAACGCTCAGTGAAGTTCAGCTCGATTATGAGCAATCAGAACGACCAGCTGGAGATAGCTATGATATCGGGGCTTACGAGAATGATGACACATCGACGCCGTCAACGCCCACACCGACGACCAATCCTACCAGTACCCCAACTCCCACTTCAACATCCACACCAACTCCCGACCCCACCACCGGGCCCACTGCCACGCCATCACCAACACCATCGCCCATTACTTGGGAAGCACAGGAAGGAAACATCAGCGATCCTTTCGTAGCAACTCAGAATTACGTAGCCCAGTCGATCACAACTGCCGAGGATCCCACTAGAGGGGGACGCGCCGCTTTCCGTTTCTCTCTCCCTCGACCTGGTAACTACATTATCCAGGTCATCGTCAATGCTCCGACTATAGGAAGCAACTCTTTTTTTATCAACATAGACGAGGAGCCCCATAATCCCTCAATGGTCTGGGACATTGAGATTACTGATGGTTTTCAAGAACGTACCGTTTCTTGGAGGGGATCAGGCACCCATGACATCAATGAATTCGCCCCAAAAGTCTTCATGTTATCGGCTGGCGAACATGAATTGATCATTCGAGGCCGAGAAGAAGACACCCTCCTCGACCAAATCAGATTAGTAAGCACAGAGGCAACACAATCGACGCTTTACTTGCCACTCCTATTCAACTTTGGACTTTGGATAAGTGCAAATAGCCAGTCGTAATTGACCGGTTGACTTTTGA
>CAYYTU010000223.1:0-2549 GCA_964474655.1 uncultured Anaerolineales bacterium | reverse complement strand
TATCATTTGAGTGAACTATACCACTTCGGTAACATTTTACGTGAGTGAATGCGCCGGCTTGACCGCAGGCCAGAGCTAGAGTACAATCAACATGTCACCAGGCAGAGAGTGTATTGGAGGATCAAGGCAATGAACACGATGATTACGGTGCGGATGACCACTCAGGGATTGCTAATTCCTCGTACCGCCCTGGGCGATTGGGAGAGGGAGGAATTGGAGGCAGTGCGAGAGAAACAAGCCATCATCATCCGCCCCAAGCCCACGTCTGGTGACACACGGGCGCAGGTGCGCCAGGCACTGCGCAGGGCTGGAATGTTGTACGAGCCCGATTGGGAAACACCTCCTCCCGTATCCCCAGAGGAACGTGCACGTCTGGCGAAAAAACTGGCCCAGGGCCAACCGCTCTCGGAACTCGTCATCGCCGACCGCGAGGATCGCGTGTGACGACGCACTACGCAGACACCAGCGCTCTGGTCAAGCGTTACGTAGATGAAGAGGGAAGCGCCTGGCTGCGGGCGACCCTCGACGCGCAACCTCCTCCCTCCATCGTTGTCGTCCACTTGCTCCTGGTGGAAGTGACCAGTGCCCTGACGCGCCGTATGCGCGAGGGTATTCTGACCCCCGCGGAATATACCCAGATACAAAACGCTTTTCGACACGATTGTTTGAACGACTACGAGATCGTGGTTGCCGTGGGCGAGATCATCGATCAGGCGAACCGACTGCTCGAAGCGCACCCATTGCGTGCGTATGACGCCGTGCATCTGGCAGCGGCTGTGGTGACCAATCAACAGTTACTCGACAACGAACTTGCCCCGCTCACGTTTCTTTGTGCCGATGATCGTCTGAACAGCGCGGCATCTGCCGTGGGCCTGGCAGTAGACAATCCTAACCACCACGCTTGATCCTTCTCGCGTTCATCCCCCGAACGCGCTCGCTCCTTATGGTCACTTCGCTTTCTGATCGTTAGCTATCCCCTCTCTCGTCATCTACCAGCGCTCACTGCTGCGCGGGAGCTGGGGCCTGGCGTTCACTGATTGTGCACCACCAGCGGGAGGTAGACGCGTTCGGTTGGCCCGAGAAGTGCGAAGCGGCTAAGGTGGCAGATGGGCACGCTGAGAATGCGCTACGATCATCGCCCACAGCGGCCCATCTACCTCGAAACATCGCGTATCAGCGCAGTACCAGCGGCAAGTATACTCCGTAGGGCCGGAAGGCCTCGTTCGTGACCTCGTTGGACCAGGTGCAGTCCCCCTCAAGCGTCCCCCCAGTCGGATAGACGCAGGCGCTGTTAGTCACATCGACCGTCCAGCCCGCTGTGCCGGGCACGCCTACGTGTACGACGAAACTGACCGTGGCCTCATCATTGGCGGGTATCGTCAGCGTACCGGTAATGGCACCGTCGTCGTAAGTGACGTCTCCTGGCTGCTCCACGAAGTGGACGAAGGATACTCCTTCTAACGGATCGTAGAAGCCGGCCTGTGTCTCCAGCATACTTGAGATCACCACGGAGTAGGTGAGCTCATCGCCGTAGTCCACCTGCCCCTGGGGCGTGACCGACTTGACGATGTGCATTGCGGTCGAGAAGGATTGCTCGGCGCTGGTGGCCGTGTTGCCGCTCTGGTCGGTGCTGCTGACCAGGAAGTAGTACGTCGTGTGTGGCGTCAGGCCGCTCAGGCCAACCGTGTGTTGCTTGGCGTAGTAGGAGTCGTCTATCGTGTTCGGGTACTCGCCCGGCTGCGTGCCGTAGTAGACGGCGCTGGTGGCGAACTCGTTCGTATCCCAGGTGATGTTGACGCTGCCGCTGCCCACCGGCGTGACGCCGATGTCCGTGATCTGGGGCGCGGCGGTGTCGTCGAGCAACTCGAGCGGATAGACCAACGCCTCCTGGCGGTTGGTGTTGGCGTATTGGATCACGACGCGGTCGCTCACTTGCCCCAGGTAGGCCTGAAGCGTGTCGGGCAGAGCCGGCAGGTCAATGTGACGGATGGCATTGCCGTACTGGACAGCCACCCGACTGGATACTTGATCAAGCAGCGTCTGAAGCGCGCCGGGCACGGCTGCCAGCTCAATGTGGCGCAGTTCGTTGGTGCACTGCAATGCCACCCGGGCGGCGACGCCGGCGAGAGAATCCTCCAGGCCCTGGTCCACGCTGACCGAGACCTTGCGTGTCTCGTCGGCGTTGTTGACGATGATGTCGGCGCTCGGCTAACCAAGCACGGGAATGGCGAGAGCAAGCAGCGAAAACGCAAGAACCAGAAGTAAGGCTATCTTGCGAGCATTCATCACGGGGCTCCGTAGATCAGTGCGAGGCCGCCATAGGAATAGCCGTCATCTTCTCTGATTATTTTGATGGTATGAAATTGATCTGAAAGCAACTGGGATGCTGTCAGAGTCCCTTGATTTACCCAACCTCGCGTTCTCTCAATTTCTACTCCATCAAGAAAATACTTGGCCCAGTAGTAGCCTACACTAGTACCTAGAGACCAACTCCGGTTAGCGTCTTGTCAAGTGGTGTAAAATGTCAAAGGGCTTTCCCGAAAAGTGAG
>CAYYTU010000222.1:0-2563 GCA_964474655.1 uncultured Anaerolineales bacterium | reverse complement strand
CCAGTTCCAGCTGACGCGCGGGACGCTGCGCTTCCTCTCCCACCTGCTGGCCCATCTGTGGAAAGTAGACCTGACAGGTCTCGGAAGACCTGTCAGGTCTGATGCGCTCATCCATCTGGCCGACGTCGATCTGGCGGACGACGACGTGCGAGCTGAGACGATCCGGGTGGCGGGGAGCGCGTGGGAGGCCGTCATCGGCACCGACATCGCCACCACCGAGGCCGGCGACCTGGCCCTGGCCCAGCAGATCGACCAGGAGCGGGGCGGCCTCTACGCCGAGCAAGCGCTGGTGGAGGGACTGGCGACCAGCGTCTTTATGTTCACCCACGGCGGCGAGCAGCGGAAGCCGACGCCCCAGGCCGAGGTGCGGCTGGCCGTGATCCAGCCCGCGATCCCGCTCTCCGACTTCAACCAGGCGCTGGACGACTGCCAGCGCCGGCTCTATTACTACTACGACGAGAGCGGCGGCCTGATCTTCAAGACTGAGCCGAACCCGAACAAGGTGCTGGCCGACGAACGGGCGAACATCCAGACCGACGACGCCCGCCGGCAGGTGGAGGGGATCGTGGAGGAGGTCATCGCCCCTTCGACAGGCTCAGGGCGTAGGCAATCACAGCTCTTCAACGTTACCTTCTATCGCTTCCATAACTACCCGGCGCAGAAGCCGGGCGACGTGCCCGACGACGGCACGCTGCAAATGGTGGTGCTGCCGCCGCGGCTGACCCTGTCGCGGGGCCGGGCCACGGGGCGCACGGCCGAGGCGCTGGACGAGATCACGGATCACTACGCCAGCAAGCTGCGCATGAACCGCAATATGGTGCTCTACCTGGCGCCAGAGTCGGCGCCCATCGCCTCGGCGGTGGAGCAGGCTATCGAATGGCTGGCGGCGCGGAACGTGTTGAGCGACGACGATCTGATGGAGCGCTTCTCCGAGACCCAGCGACGGACGGTCGAGGATCGGGCGCAGGGCGGGGAGAACGGGGCCAAGGACCACGTGCGCAAGGCCTACAACACCGTGCTGATCCCCTCGGCGCGGGATGAGCGCGAGACCTTCGAGCTGAGCTACGTGCCGCCCAGCAAGACCGTGCTGGAGCAGGCGGCGGAGGAGCTGCTGGAGAGCCGCAAGATCCATCGGCAGTTCAACCCGGCGCTGCTGGACGGGCGCTGGTCGTCGCTGTGGCCCAAAACCGCGACTGTCATCACCACCGAGGCGCTGTGGGAGAAGTTCGCTCGCCAGGGGGAATCGCCCATCCTGGCCGGGGAGCACGTGCTCAAGGCGATGATCCGCAGCGGCGTGGAGCAAGGCATCTTCGGCTACGGCCTGCTGATCGACGACCGGCGGGACAAGCTGAATCCGTCCTCCTACGAGGGCGAGCGGGTCTATCTGGGGCCGTTCGACGCCCGCGATCTGACGGCGGTGGAGATCGGCCCGCGCGGCGTGTTGATGCGACATTCCCATAAAAAGGGTAGCGAAGCGGCGCCGTCACAAGTCGACGCGCTCTTCCCGCCGGTGACCAAGGAGGAGGTGGCGATGGTGCTGCGCGGCCCGCGGCAGTCGGTGGACGAGGTCTTCCACGCGACGCGGGAGAAGCCGACGGTCGAGGGGCGGGTGGACAAGGAGGCCTTCCTGGTCGCGGTCTGCGAGGGCGTCGAGGCCGGGCTCTTCGGCTACGCCGAGACGGCTGACGGCGCGGTGGCTCGCGGCGCCGACGCCGACCTGTCGCCGGACGACGTGCGCTTCAGCGGCTGGCTGATCGGCGAGGAGGTGCCGCTGCCGGTCACCGCCGAGGAGGTGGCGCGGCTGGTGCCGGAAGAGGGCAAGGTGCCGGTGCAGGAGCTGTATCAGCAAGCGTTGGATACCTACGGCGCAGAGCGGGTGAGCGAGCGAGGGCTGCTCAACGCGCTGGGGCACTGTGTGCGCGGGGATGCAGGCTATCCCCAGGCGCGTTTCGGTTATGCGAGTTCGGCGGATGCGCTAGTGCGGCCCGGCGCGGCGGTGGTGACGATGGATGGCTACGTCGGCCCGCCGGAGGAGCTGCCGCCGGACACGCGGCTGATCCGGCTGCACGGCACGGTCTCGCCGATGTCGCTGGCGAACGTGATGAAGACGGCCATCAGCCTGAGCAAGTTGAGCACGGAGGAGACTCCCATCGCGCTGGAGTTGAGCCTGGAGCTCAAGGGCGAGGTGAACGAGCACGCGGTGAGGATGGCGCTGCGCGAGATCCAGAAGCGGGTGGCGGGGCTGGCAGTGGAGGATGTACGCTAGCTACCGGACACTTTTTCAGAGGCAATATCTCTCGTCTGTAAGACTAGCAAAAGTCATTCTGAGGGCTTCGACCGAGCTCAGCCGAGGGCCCTGTCGAAGAACGACTTTTGCGGCCCCGTAAGCACCGCAATCATCCTTCGACAGGCTTCGGCGTGAGCTCAGCCGAACGGCTCAGGATGATTGCTCACTTGACCAATTAGAAAGTGTCCGGTAGCTAGAGTTGTTAGTCAAGCTAATTATGCTAACGAATGGATAAATCTCGGTAAGTATTGGTTTACTGGTTATGGACAAGAGTAT
>CAYYTU010000221.1:0-2589 GCA_964474655.1 uncultured Anaerolineales bacterium | reverse complement strand
TGATCGTGAGAGTCTGTTCCTGATAAGGTTGTAGGAGGTCCACAATGGCATCTGCGGGATGGTGGAGACGGAGCCGCCGGCGGTCGAGGAGAAGCCGCTGATCGCCGCCTCGATGTTCGGCAACACCACGCCGGCCGTCAACCGGGCCAAGGCCACGATGGAGGAGCACGGCTACGAGGTACTGGTCTTCCACGCCACCGGCACCGGCGGGCGGACGATGGAGACGCTGATCGAGGACGGCTTCATCGACGGCGTGCTGGATATCACCACCACCGAGTGGGCCGACGAGGTCTGCGGCGGCGTCTTCAGCGCCGGTCCGACGCGGCTGGAGGCGGCCGCTCACACCGGCACACCGCAGGTGGTCGTGCCTGGCTGCATCGATATGGCCAACTTCTGGGCGCTCGACACGGTGCCGGAGGAGTACAAGGACCGCAACCTCTACGAGTGGAACCCCAACGTGACCTTGCTACGCACCAACGTGGAGGAGAACGCCCGAATGGGCCGTATCTTCGCCGAGAAGCTGAACCGGACCGAGGGGCTGGTGGCTGTGTTCGTCCCGCTGGAGGGCGTCTCGATGCTCGATAGCGAGGAGGAGCCCTTCTGGGACCCGAAGGCCGACCGCGCCTTCCGAGAGGCGCTCAAGGAGAACCTGCGCGACGACATCCCGGTCTACGAGATGGAGCACAACGTCAACGATCCGGCGTTCGTCGACGCGCTGTCGCATAAGCTGCTCGAATTCCTGGGGGAGATGTAGCGTTTCTTCCCCGTCACGATAGGAGGTGTGGCGATGACATTCATTTCGCGCGACGAATCGCTGCACCGGCTACGCCAGACTGTGGCCGACGGGAAGCCGATCATCGGATGCGGGGCCGGGACCGGCATCTCGGCCAAGTTCGCCGAGCGAGGCGGGGCCGACACCATCATCATCTACAACTCGGGTTGCTACCGCATGGGCGGACGCGGGTCGCTGTCCGGACTGCTGCCCTACGGCGACGCCAACGCCATCGTGGTCGAGATGGCGGCCGAGGTGTTGCCGGTCGTGGAGGATACACCGGTGCTGGCCGGAGTCTGTGGCACCGATCCCTTCCGGCTGATGCCCGCCTTTCTACGGGATCTCAAGGCAATGGGCTTCGACGGGGTGCAGAACTTCCCCACCGTGGGGCTGATCGACGGGGTCTTCCGCCAGAACCTGGAGGAGACGGGGATGGGCTACGACCTGGAGATCGAGATGATTCGGCTGGCCCACGAGATGGATATGCTGAGCTGCCCCTACGTCTTCAGCGAGGAGGACGCGGTGGCGATGACCGAGGCGGGGGCCGACGTGCTGGTGCCGCATATGGGTCTGACCACCAAGGGCGACATCGGCGCCGAGACGGCGCTCGATCTGGAGCAGGCGGCTCAGCGGGTGCAGGCGATGCACGACGCGGCCAAGGAGGTCAACCCGGACGTGATCGTGCTCTGCCACGGCGGCCCCATCGCCGAGCCGCCGGACGCCCAGTACATCTACGACCACACCGAGGGTGTGGTGGGCTTCTTCGGCGCGTCCAGCATCGAGCGGCTGCCCACCGAGGTCGCTATCCGCGAGCAGACGGAGGTGTTCAAGGCCGGAACCTTCTAGGTGCAGCGTTGAAGATCGGTACATAACAAGAAGCCGCCCGTGAGTGCTCATGGGCGGCTTCGCGCGTCCGTATGGGTAAGGCTCTTTCAGACCCGTTTCGTCTGCCCCAGTCCCTGAGCCGTCTTATGACCGGTACCGCAGAAGGCGGCGTAGTCGGCCAACAGATTCAAGCGCCGGAGCCAATCGCTTCCAATTTTCCGGGCTTGGAGGATGTTGAACTTCACCCCGCCCACGAAGCCCACGATCTTCCAGTTGGTGCCCAGGTCGACCAGCTCGGTGCGCAAGTCGTAGCGGCCCACGGCCACGTGCGCCGTCACGATGTCCAGCAGCGCCACGTTGATGCACAGATCATCCGGCGCGAACGCATTCCACTGCGTCAGCCAGGATTGATAGACGAGCACGGGATCGGGCAACGGGTAGTGCATCCCCTGGGAGCGGAAGCTGGCGGGGGAGAGGAAGTCGAGGCGGATGCGACGCTCGGTGCCGCCGTCCGACGCCAGGTCGGCGTAGCGGCAGTGATGCACGCGCGGGCCGCTCTGGGGCAGCGTCAGGGGCTGGTTGAGCACCTCGACGGTGGGCGTCTTGGCGATGCCGTCGGAGAGCACGGGCCAGAGGTCGTCGTCCAGCAGCGTGAAGCGGACGCGCGGGCGCCCGTTCACGTAGTAGAGCGGCGAGGTGGTGAAAGGCCGGGGCCCCTCTTGATCGTGTACCGCGGTGGAGACGGCGTAGTCGCCCAGAGCGAGCCACTGGTAGAAGAGGCCGTGGAGCGCGCGGCCGGGGTAGCGCGGCAGGCCGTCGGCCTCGTCGGGTTTGAGAGGGAAGGTAAGGGAATAGGGCATAGGTTTAATCCAGGGGCTAAGGTTGACTGCTACACTCTGAACGATGCTCTGCTTCCAAAGCCGTCAGGAAATCGACGTCGGCATATTTGCCGTAGAGATCCTCGACAAGTGAAGTCGATGCTGGCTCTAGGA
>CAYYTU010000220.1:0-2598 GCA_964474655.1 uncultured Anaerolineales bacterium | reverse complement strand
GCGCGCCAACTCTGTCGGGGTCGTCCAGCACAGGACGCTCGATCACTCTGACCAGGAGACCGAATTTCTCGTTGTACCGGAACGCGCCGGGGTTATAGGCGCCGACCACCTCCCAGCCAGGAACACTTGGTTTGATCTCTTCAGGCGAGATCAAGGGGTTTTCTGCGAATCTTTTGATCAACATAAGGCCCTCCAGGGGGTTATTCGTTGCTTGATGGCTACACATGGCTTCTAACGCGACGGCGTCATGCTTTGAGATTGGCTTGTGCCTGGTTGATCTTCCGCATGGCAAATGCCTGCCAGGCAATCATGGGGTTCATGGGGGCTGAGGCCGCGCGGTCGACCAAGATGATCTGACTCCATCCCTCCCGCTCTCCCGCGTGATGGGAGGAATATGAATCCGGCCCGCCAAATATCCCGAAGGGCACGTCGGGGTGGAGGCGAGCGTGGTTGCGTAAGCTCATGCATACCCACTCGTCCAATGCCTGGTCGATCAAGCCCGCCTCCGCCAGCGCCCACACCATCCAGTAGACGGTCTGGGGCCAGATACCGGCGTTCTCACCCTCTCCCGGAGGAACTGGCGACACCGAGATCCGTTCCGGAGGCCGACCGCTGTAGGGCTTGTTCATCAACGTCAGACCAATCGGGGTATGGCATTTCTCGACAGCCGCCAGAAGCGCCGTCTTGCGCTGCTCGGGGGTGCCGCATCCCCCCAGTGCGGCCCAGCTCTGGGCGTTCAGGAAGACGCGGTCTTCGGCAAACGACCCAACAGGAGCGCCACCGTCGGCATAGCCGCGCAGAAACCAGGCCTCGTCAAAGGCCCGGCCCACGGCGGCGCGAACCTGAGTGACGAACTGTTCCAATTCCTCAGCCAGATCGATCTCGCCCCGCCGCCGGGCAAAGCGCGCCATCAAGTCAAAGGCCCGGCACGCCATCCCTGAGTTCATCACCGACTCGCCGTTCCCCTGCCGCCCCATCCCCGATAGGTAGTCATTCCAATCCCCGTCGCGGATGCGTACCAACCCGTGATCGCCGGTGCCGATGCCGTCCCTGACCCAGTAGAAGGCGCGCTTGAGATGCTCCCACACCGTACCCTCTCCTTGATCCCAGAACGGACAGACCTGGTCGAAGAAGCCCTCGCTGTCGGATGCTTCTACACCCTCACAACAACCAAGCACGAACCACAACTCGTTGTCGCTCTCAAAGTTCATCGTTTCCAGGTTTCGATCCCGTCGATAGTTGTGCGTCATGGGCAGATCGCCGTTGGCTAACTGGGTCTTGGCCATCCAGCGAAGCGAGCGCTCCGTTAAGGACCAATTCCAAGGCGCGAGCACCATGCTGGTCTCTCCCACCTCACGGACGGCAAACTCCTTCCAGACGTAACCGCCCAAGGCGACGAAGTGCTCGTTCACCGATGCGTCATACGAGGCGAAGGAGAGAAGCTGCCCAAAGGTCCATACACACTCATCGTGCATCCACGCCTCCGGCGTCTCCACGTCCACCGGCTCCAGAAGCTGTTTCCACGCCTTACGGACAGTCTGCGGAGAGTAGCCCGGAAGGGCATCCTGGCGAGCGTCTACTGCAGCAGCGTCACCGTAGCCTGCTGAAAAGCGAAACGTTTGCGCCTCCCCCGGCTCCAGATCCAGCGTCCCCCGGAGACACAGGATGCCGCGTTCGCCTCTGCCCTCAAAATCATCGCTGCCGACCAGCATCAGATCACCAGGGAGCTCGCCGGAACGGGGCGCCACAGCGTACCCCGGCCCGCATTCAACACCGCCTGACGGCGCGTCGGCGAACCTGCCAGGAATGATATCGCTCCGGGCCTCAATCTGCCCCCTGATGGGATCTGGGCCTACGTTGCGCAAGGTAAAAAAGCCGACGATCTCCGCCTTCTTGTGAGGCGGCGCCATAAACACTTGCTCCACCTCCAGATGAAGCCTGTCATCCTTGTTCACCTCGCCGCCGTAGGCTGCGTATCCAATCCCATACCGAATGTGCTTGTTACGCCGCAGCTCGCTATGGAACAGCGAAACACGTGCCTCGTTGGCCTCGACCACCAGATAGAGCCCGGATCGACTTGCCCACTTACGGCTGGGAGCTAGCACCCGGTAACCGCCCTCGGTGGTAAACAGATTGACATCCCCCCACTGATCCACCATGGCGCTCAAGCGACCCGTGGCGATCAGATGCCGAAAGGGCTCGTTGATCGCCCTGTGGCCCACCTCCAGATCGAAGCACGGAAGCCCGGCCTCATCGTGGCGCCAGTGGCCATATCTGCAGTGCTCAAAATCATATGTCGTTTGTGTATCGGTGTTTTCTTTCATGAATCCTTTCCTTCAGCTAAGTTGACTTCACTTTGCTCCAAGCCTCGAAGACAGCGTAGACATTCTCTGGTTTTGCTCCAGGACCAAACTCACACTGTGCGATGACGCCGCCATCTTGATAAAGATTCTCCCTCACCTCTCGTACCGCCATAGCCACTTCGCTAGGCGTTCCCGATGAGAGAAAATGCTGGCGGTCAATCTCTCCCCAGAAGGTAATTTGATAATGTCTCATGTTGTGGTGTAAAATTCGCAGGGTGACTTGACGAAAAAGTCA
>CAYYTU010000219.1:0-2624 GCA_964474655.1 uncultured Anaerolineales bacterium | reverse complement strand
GGCCTCTTGAGCCGCTTCGCTCAGGAGCGTGCCGGAGGGAACTTCCGCTTCACGACCAGAGGGTAAAAACTCAACTGTGCAGGTAGTCATTATTAGTTGTGTTTCAGTTCACGTTCTAAAACTTAGGCAATCAAAAACTGAGGTGATATCGCTCTTCTGCGAGTATCCTACTGTCAACTACCTCTTTCGATGATTTGCTCCGCCCACTCAACAATGCCTTGAGCAATACGCACTGCTTCTTGGTACATCTCCTGTGATCTCTTCGTAATCCCCAGGATACCGGGTCGTCACCGCGTAACTGGTCAAGGTAACCGCTTCTATCGCCTCCGGTGGTTGAGGTATCCCTTGCGGTAACAACCCCAACAAATATCCTATGTGGTGTACACGCCGAAAATCGACACGCTCCATAATCAGCACAGCCTTGAGACTTTTCTCTACTGCTTGTTGAGCGTGAAAACACAAGTCGTTATACATAACCTCCAAAGCCAAATCACTTCTGGCTCGGCGCAACCAATCTTCCGCACTCCCTGGCTCTAGATCCTCAGGCGGCATATATTTCTTTGCCTTCCGCCAAGATACGATGATAAATGAGTCCTACATTATGTTTGTGTCGTTCGAGTCTTTCCGATGTAGTCACTAAAATGTCCACAGGCAAACCAAAATCCAGGAGTTGCTTATATAGATATTGTATCATATTGAGACAATGCGTGCCATCGGGCACGACGACCAGCACATCAATATCACTATCTGGCCCCACCTGCTCGCGAGCCGCTGAACCAAACAGAAAAACCTTCAAAGGGTGCACGGCTTGAACGATTCGATGAAGCAACTCATCAATAGTATCCGAATCAATTCGCTCAGCCATCATTCTACCCTCGACTACCGGGAGACATCCAAGACAAAATACTTCCCGCCTCACACCTCACGCTGACCATCACCTATGTCGCAGACAAAATAGTAAAGTGTATCATTACACGCAACACCAACAGAGGGCTTTGCTAGTATGATTGTTTAACCCCTTCTTCCCGCTATATCTCAAGCAACCCTGGAAGACCATAAATATTAGTCACGCAATAGTTCTTGACAACAATCGACTTCTCTGAGTCCCAGCGGGCCGCTAAATGCATGCCTCTATCTGGGATGTCGCAGACAGGAGAAAGTTGCTGATACAAATGTTCCATAATCGCAGCCTCAAGTCGCTCTAGAATACGTGGTTGATCGCCTATATCTGCAACAAAAATACGAAAACCAGCTAGTTGTTTGCACACCGCATCAAGAATTACTACCTCACGTTCTTTGAATTCCTCACGGTGCTCACGCGCATATCCCCAACCATGCCATATTTCTTGCCTGATTCCTTGTTGTACGGCATCAATATCTAAAACATTGTACTCGCCGTTCATATATTTACGAGTGTGTTCCTCAAAACGTTCGGAAACTGAGCGGCGTGTAAGACCGGCTGCATATATCAAATACCCACTTTGATATTCGAATGTCTGAAGATAGACACCGGAGATTGGAGGAATGGGGTCCAATTGATTCCGCCCCTCGAATTTCGGCCAACTGAAAGGCCCTTTCCAATTAGCTTCAATTATAGGCAATTCGTGCGTCATACAAAACTCCCAGTAGCGCAAAAGTCACCCCGAAGGATTCGGAGTGCGGGCGTCAGCCCGCTTCTGGGCAGCCTCACGGCTGCATTCCGTAGAGGTGGGGGTAGAAAGCGGGGTTACTTTTGCTCCATTGTAAAACTCCAGTTGCCTTAGACCGCGTAGCAAATCTAAGCGCAGAGCCCCCATATTCTACAAATTGCTCTCACCTCAACAACCGCTCGTATTCATCGTGACCACCAATCCAATACCAAATCACTGTGTCGCCCTCAAGAATACCAAGAGCCCGATAAACATCACTCACGCGAACAGAGTAAATAGGTTCTTCATCATCGACTCGCTTAAAGTTCACGCTAGGATGACGAGGATTATCCTTCCACATCTGATAAGCTCTTCGTGCTTGCTGTTGTACTCTACGCGGAAGACGTGCATAAAAATCCCAAAACTTTGAAGTCGCTTGTGACTTCATGTAGGCGCTAGCCGTCCATCTTCAGTGATCTCTATGCTAATCGTTTGCCCCGCTTTGTACTCCTCGCGGGCTTCACGAGCCATTTCCCGCATAACTTGCTTTGCTTCCGGGTCGGCGAATAGCTCTTCCCACTTTTCTTCACCAGTACTAGGACTTTCTTCCTCTAACCACTCCCTGTACATCTCGGTAGTCTGAAGCTCAAGAAAATGCGCGAAATTGACGAGCTGTGTAACTTGCTCCGGCGGCAATCGGCGCATAATACCGATCACCGTCCGCTCATATGCCGAGGAAGTATTTGTAATTTCTCTCATTACCTCACCTTCTCTCATTTCTGAGCCATCGTGCAAGCCAAGGTTTAGGCTGGGGGAATAATCCCCAGCCCTAAACCCAATCTACCAATTTACTGCTCTACCAACCTCCCTATTCTGCACTCCAAAGCTTCAAGTAACCGGTCAGGTCCACTGCCTCGCGCGGGCCGACCAGAATCTCCCAATCGGGCAGCTCTTCCTCCAGCTCGCCCAGGAGCACCGCCACGTGCCCCGGGATGA
>CAYYTU010000218.1:0-2667 GCA_964474655.1 uncultured Anaerolineales bacterium | reverse complement strand
CCATCTTCTTCATCAGGGCTTTGGCTTGCTTCTGATCGTCAATCATCATTTTAATCTCCTGTTATTTCTGTACCACAATTACCACCGTGGCTCCGTCCGGATCTCCTGGCGCTGGACCTCCGCCTCCAGGTGTTCTCGCTGTTCCTCGTCGGCGGCGCGAATGGCGGACTTGTACGCCTGCGCAGACAACGACTCTATGCAATCGACCGATTGCACGCTATCGCGCCGGATCAGCGGGATCGCCGCATCATCTCGCATAGGTCTTGTCCAGCAGGTCGAGCAGCACGGCGGGCTCCTCGTCCGCCAGGGCTTTGAAGAGTCGTTCTCTGTCCACTGTACCCTCCGATGGTCAATCCAATCGCGGCCCCCAGCCGCGCAATTGTTCGTCGATGAACGTCTGGACCGTCTTCACATCCGCTCGACTGGGGTCTCCATCTCTCCACGCCTCCACCACTGTGTCGGGGAAGACGCTCATCGCGTCCGGGGCCCAATCTTTGAACTCGGCATCAGATTCGTAATCGAAGCGGTAGAATCCCAGCAGCAGGCCCATACAGATTTGATTCGCTTCATCGCTCATACCAAGCTTCTGATATTTCTGTAGATCCTCCAGATACGGATCGAGCACCTCTTCGATCATCTCGTAAGCGACATCGGTCGGGTCGACGTAGCCGTGGCGCGTGGGACCAGCCCGATCCCAGACCTCTTCAGGTTTCAGGAGCGTCAGCTCATCGTACAGCACAAACGCCACCTCTTCCGGGTCAACGCCGCGCAAGTGCGCCCTGGCGACCTCGGCGATGTGGGCGGCTGTCTCTGCATCCCTGCGGGCCAGAATTTTCAAAACTGCCAGCGCGTCGTAGGGCGACAATTGCTCGATAACGTCACTGGGGTCTTTCGTCGTCATAATCATCCTCCAATTTGCAAGTCTTCCAGGTTGGCGACGCCGACGCCTGCTCGTAGCCATTCCGGTGGTATGCGCAGCGACGCTTGCCCTTCAACGCGCACCTGCGCCATCGCGGATCGCACGCTGCCGTCGGCCAAAACGTATCCGGCGGTCACGTGTCCCGCGGCAGGCCGTTGAGCCGGCAAAGGGATACGGGCCCTCGTCTCTTCGCCCGCGCACGGAACATCCCTGGTCCAGGCCGCCTCGCCAGCGGCATCCCGCAGCCACAACCGCACGGCGGTGTCCTCCGGTCCGTTGAAGCGCAGGACAATTTCCTCTCCATCAACCTTCAGGTCCTGGAGCAGCGGCGCCCATTGCACCACGAACTCGGTTCGCAGGCCGCTGCTGCGGACGGTGACTGATGTCTTTTCACTCAGGCACGCGGGCTCCAGGCAAGCGAGCGAATCGAGCAGCAGGTTACCGTCCCCGTCCGTCTCCTCGACGACGACAGTCAGCGCCCCCACGGCGACCTCGACGCGCTTGTGCGGGGCGGAGAAGACGTACAGCGCTGTCTCATCCAGGTGATAGTAATCGGCCTGGCTCACCGGCTGGTAGCGTGTCCGAGATTGTCCATTGTTTGATCGCTCCTGACGCTTGAAGTAGAGGCGGAAGCCGAACAGCCGGGGTCGAACGACGACTTCTACCGTCTCGCTAAGTTCGGGGAAACTGACCAGGCCGGAGATCGGCTCCGAGGTGATCTGACGTAGAGCCGGATGGTCGGGCCAGGGCTCGGCCTGCATCTTGGGATGGAGCTGGAGCATAGCCTGGTTCTCGGATTGCCCGGCCTCGGGATTCCAGACGAGACAATCCGGGGAGGCAACGGTCAGGGTCACCGGCTCCGTCTCCAGATGAGGAGTCGCACTGTCCCAATCTTGCAAGTCCAGGGGCGGTATCAGCGAAAGCGTCTCCTTGCCCAGCAGGGCATCTGCCTCACAGAAGCGCAGCACGTAGCGACCATACTCGCCAGAGACGAGCATCTCTACACGCTCCCAAACCAAGGGGGAGACATCGAAGAGGTGCTTTGACTCTGCCGGGCTGAGATATGACGCCATCTCGACCTCGCCTAGCAAACCCTCTGCGCCACACACCTCTAGCGTGGGCGCGGAGGCGGTCAGATCGGACGTGCTGTACAGGCGCAGCGATAGGTCCTGGAAGCGCAGGCACTGTCGGGCCTTGAGGCGGAGATGGTCGTAGGACGCCTCCGATTCGATGATGGCGGTGAACTCGCGGCGACGCCGAAAGGTCCAATGCGCCGATCCGACGCGCAGGTCGAAAGGCCGATCGGGGTCATCCCAGGTGATTTGATAGAGCGTGTATCCCCCGTAGGCGTTCGGCAGTCGCCGGGAGCGAACGCCGGGGCCGCACTGCGGGGTCGCCCCGTCGCGCGTGAACAACACGTACTCCCGGTCGCCGATATCTGCGATCTCCCGCGCCCGCACCCCTTCGCGGCTGGCGAGCGAGAACAAGTAGTGGGGCTCTGGCTCAAAGTCCTGATGCAGCACCGTCTCATCGCCCACATCCACGCCGATCTCAACATCGCCGTCAAAGGTGTCCAGGGGAATGATCAGACGCGGATGGAGGTGAAAGCGACGCACGCCATCCGCACGCAACGAATCCTCGTAGTCATAGCCCGTGCCGGACCAGATCTGCACGGGATGGTGAGAGCGGTTGGGATATACCAAAAACGGTCATAAATTTTCATTTTCAAAGGTCTGAAACTTGAGGGT
>CAYYTU010000217.1:0-2707 GCA_964474655.1 uncultured Anaerolineales bacterium | reverse complement strand
TCGGGCAGCTCTTCCTCCAGCTCGCCCAGGAGCACCGCCACGTGCCCCGGGATGATCAGCTTGTGGTGCTCGACTTTCTGGGCAGCGTTCGTCGAACGGACGCCCTTGGCGATACGCTCAGCGTCGAACTCGCCTGCCGCCCAGGCGGTGAGCACACTCATCCCCTCTGCATCCGCCACCAGCAGCCAGGAGGGGACCCCGCTGCCATCGACCTCGTTGGCGACGGAGAAGTAGGTGATGGAGAAGTTGGTCGTCACCATCAGCGGCGAATCCGCGTCCGGCTCGTTGATCTCGTAGAGCCCCGGTTCGACCTGGATCGGCTCCTGCGGGTCCGTGTAGATGTTAGCCCGCAACACCAGCAGCGGATAGGCCGTGGCTGGGCTGAACCGATCGAGCACAACGAAGCCCCCGTACTTGGCGATGGCCTGCGACGCCGCGACCGTCACCATCGCCTCCTCGTCCGCGCATTCGCTGGGGAAGTTGATAAGCGGATAGCCCAGCGGGCGGAACGTCTCGTCGATCGCCATCCGCCGCAGCAGCGTGTTCAGCGCCAACGATGACTGTAGATCGCGCACGCCAGGATCGAGCACGATCTCCTCGACGCCCGCTTCCTTGATCTTCGGCGTCAGCTCAGCCAGCCCGCTCATCGTCTCGGCACGAATTGCCATAGGCACGTCGTGTTCCGCGGCCAGATCAGCGAAAGGCTCCCAGTTGTCGGGGGTAGCGCCGTAAACCAGCGGGCGCGTGCCCTCGGCGGCCTCCAATCCCTTCGCCATCACCTTGGGCTCCTCGGCGATCAGAATCAGCGGGACCTGAGCCGTCTCCAGCACCGCCTCGACGGCCTCGGCGAACGCATCGGCGTCACCGGTGGCGTGAACGGCGATACCGTCAAGCCCCAGATCCATCCCGACGTACTCCACCGTGTACGACATCGCGGCCTCGACCTCTTCCTTGATAGCGTCTAGCGGCTCGTCGTCGTAAACGCGGATGAAGAGCCCCGTCGGGTTGTAGAACCGCTTCTCGTGGCGGAAGAGCACGATCTCGTTCCCCGACTCGACCTCGCGTCCGTCGGCGGAGAGCGTCACCAGCCGAATCGGCGGCGCTGCCGACTCGGCCAGCTTCTCGCGTGCCTCATCGGAGACGTGCGGACAATCGTCCAGATCGGCCTGTTTGGAGGCCAACTTCATCGCAAAAGCCAGACAGGTCGGATAATCACAGTCCTGACAGTTGGTCTGCGGTAACAGCTTGTAAATCTCAATACCGGAAAGTGCCATTCCTCTTCTCCTTCGGAGAGTACCCAGGTAGACAAGGGATCGTCTACCTGTGTACCTTTTTCCTTGTCTACTCTGCTCTCAACTCGTCGATCATCGCGTGAATGCGCCGCATCGATTCCGAATGGCGCAGCACGAGGATATCCGCTGCCGATTCGACCAGCGTGACCGCAGTGACCGTCTCCCAGTTGAGCGCCCGTTCCTTCCAATCGCCCCAGGCTTCCGGCACGTCGTCACCGACCTTGGCCTCCTTCTGACGCCAGGCCTCCTGGCCTACGGTGACGAGCATCGGCAACTGAGTCATCTTGTCGCCCTGTAACGCCGCCAGTCGCAGCCGCTCCATCACGGAGTAGCCGTATTCCATCCCGTATCCCACACCAGCGCAGGTCGGATCCATCAAGATGCGATCCAGAGGCAAACCCATATCGCTGATCAGAATGTTGAGCTGCTTGGCCAGGTTGACGTCCATCGCCGTGCGCGCGATGACCAGCTGATCGTGGGCCAGCGCGCCAGCCACGATGGTGCGGTAATTCTTCTCCTCGCAGAAGCCGAGTGCGATGCGCTCACCCGCCGCCTCCTCAGCCACGGGGACGAGCAGATCGTTATCGGCCTCGACCTGCCCAGGGCCAAGCACAATCAACGGCAGGCCCGTGGCGTCGAGTACCTTGCGCACGGCGTCAGCGGCCTTCTCCGGCGTGTTCGGCTCACCGTTGGCATCCTCCAGGCTGAGCTGGAGCGTGATCAGATCGGCGCCAGCCTCCTCGGCAGCCTTGGCCCATTCACCCGGGTCGTCCATCACGTCCCCCCAGGCTTCCATCAGCAGCGGCGACCAGTCCGTCGGTTTCTGATCCTGAATCTCGATTGAGACGACCGGGCGATGCCCGATATCCCCTTCGAAACCCAGATAGGGCAACGTCGTCTGCCCGCCGACGGTCACCGTCTTGGAGCGGGTACCGCCTTCGGCCTCGGTGGCGCCCAGCGTAACCTCCCGAACTTCGCCCGTCCATTCTTCCTTGGGCACGGCGACATCGGTCTCCTTGTCCGGGCTCCAGGGTTCCACCTGCGGACGAGGCCGCTTCACCGCCACCGGGGCCTCTTCCTCTACCACTTCTTCCTCGGGCTCCGCCTCGGCGGGTTCCTCCTCAACTTTGGGGGCGGGAGGAGCGGGCGCAGCCGGGGCCTCGCGGGCGGCTGCGAGAGCGCCATCGCCGCCCAGGTCCCTCAGTGCCGCGATCATCGCGCTACGGAAGCGGTCGATGACGATATCGGCCGTCATCTCGGCCAGCTGCTGCATATCGGCCCCGGCCGACAGCTCGGCCTCGGGCGCCGTCGGCGCAGGCGCGGCTTTCTCCAGTTCAGGAGCAGCCTCGGGCTCGGGAGCGGCCTCAACCTCCGGTTCGGCCTCTTCAGATTCTTCGACCGCTTCGACGACCTCC
>CAYYTU010000216.1:0-2776 GCA_964474655.1 uncultured Anaerolineales bacterium | reverse complement strand
CGGTTGCCTACTGGTCGGCCCTCCACTACTGGGCGATGACCGAGCAGGTGCCGCGTACCGTCTTCGTGCAATCCACGAGCCGCAAACATCAGCGGGAGAAAGAGGTGCTGGGCGTCCGCTTTCAGTTCGTCACCGTGGTCGAGTCCAAGTTTTTCGGGGTGATGAAGCGGTCAGTGGGGGGACAGCCGATCTATGTCACCGACCGGGAGAAGACCATCGTGGACGCCGCTGATCGCCCCAACTTGAGCGGCGGTGCTGCTGAATTGGCGCAGGCGCTGCGTGCAGGCTGGGAGGATCTCGACTGGCAGCGGCTCGATGACTACCTGGAGCGATGGCCTGCGAGAAGCCCTTTCAAGCGGCTGGGGTACTTGGTGGAGACGCTGAACCTGCCCATTCCAGAGCGAGAGGATCGGCTGGCTCGCTGGCGTCGATCGTTGTCCACCGGCATTGCCCTGCTCGAACCGGGGCAGGGGGAGGATGAAGGGCACATCGTGACCCGTTGGCGTTTGCGGATCAACGTTGAGGAGACCTGGCAGGTGAGGAGGCGCGGAGCGTGATCGATCAGGCGTTGGGAAACAGTGATTGGCGTTCTTCGCCTCGTTGAGCTGCGGTTTGCGCGGTAGCTTCCGTAATACCCTCGACACCAGCTAGGATCGTTGATCGCTTTATGAAGACTCTACCTCAAAGTGGTCGAGTGAAAAATCTCGCTGGGTAGAGCGAATAAGGAAAGGAAAAGAAAAATGAGCGCTGTCAATGTGTTGGAGATACAGCAAGATATTCTGGACACAGCCCGTCTTACCATTGATGAGTTGAAGGTCGAGATGGCTGTGTATCTGTATTCACAAGGGCGTCTGTCTATCGGCAAAGCACGCGAGCTGGCTGAGATGACTTTATGGGAGTTTCGGCAGTTGCTGGCTTCGCGGCGCATCCCACCGCACTACGACGTGAAAGAGTTAGACGAGGATGTAGCTACGCTGCGCGAGATGGAGCGGCTATGATCGTTGTTAGCAATACCTCGCCATTAACCAACCTGGCTGCCATTGGGCAGTTTGATCTCTTACGCAAGTTGTATGATGAAATTCACATCGCGCAAGCCGTCTGGGAGGAATTGAATGCTCAGGGGCAACATTGGCCTGGGCGTGAAGAGGTTGCTGCTGCTGATTGGATTGAACGACACACTGTGCGAAACCGGGCTTTGATCACTGCCCTGCAGCGTGATCTTGATCCCGGCGAGGCGGAAAGCATTGCGTTGGCTCTCGAACTTGAAACTGGTCTGATTCTTCTTGATGAACGCGAGGGTCGGCATGCAGCACAGCGAATGGATCTACGCGTCATCGGAGTGGTGGGGCTTTTGCTGGAAGCTAAAGCGAATGATCTCATAAATACAATCCATCCCTTTCTGGATGGTTTGCGCCAGACAGCTGGATTCTATCTAAGTGAGTCGCTTTATCATCACGCATTGATGTTGGCAGATGAAGCGGTTGAGTAGCGGTGATCCTGACCGCCAGCGATGCCCTGGAGCTCTCCTGGGAGGGCGACGAGTGGCTGGGGGAGGACAAGCCTTCGGTCTTCACCAACTTCCTGGTGGAGGGGCTGCGCACCGGCGCGGCCGACCTCGACGGCGATGGCAAGATCGTGCTGGATGAGCTCTACAGGTACGTCTACGAGCGGGTGATGACCAGCGGCTATGCCAAACAGACGCCGCACAAGTGGGCGCAGCAGGTGGAGGGGCAGATTTTCATCGCCCATGCCCCGGAGCTGGACGAGGGGCTTCCGGGATGGATTATTGATGCGTTGTCCTCAGCGGCGTTCACCGCACGGCTGGCCGCCGTGGGGGAGTTGGCCCAGTTGATCCAGGGAGATAATCGGGCCTTGGCTGCTGCTGCCCGCGCCGAGTTGAAGCGTTTGAGTGAAGAGGAAGACAATTTGGCCGTCCGTGGGGCGGCTGCTGGTGCGTTGGGAGCGGGGAGTCCTTTGGTGAGTGGATCGAAGCCTGAGTCCCTGTCTGCGATCAAGAAGCCGCGGTCTGAGCCAAAGCCCGACGTGCTGACCATCACCTCGCCCATCCACCTGGAGCTGGTTCGCGTCCCTGCTGGTGAGTTCCTGATGGGTAGCGACCCGGCGAAGGATGAGGATGCCTACGGCAATGAGCAACCACAGCACACCGTCGAACTTCCCGAGTTCGCCATCGGCAAGTACCCGGTCACCAACGTCCAGTACGCTGCTTTCGTGCGAGCCACCGGTCGCGGGACGCCGGGCCATTGGGAGGATGGCGAGATTCCATCGGGCAAAGAGGATCATCCGGTGGTCTACGTCACTTGGCGCGATGCAATGGCTTTCTGTGAATGGCTGAGCCAGGAGACGGGCAAGGGATTTGTGTTGCCCAGCGAGGCGGAGTGGGAGAAGGCGGCGCGGGGCACCGATGGTCGAATCTATCCCTGGGGCGACGAGCCGCCCACGGCTGATCTGTGCAACTTTGGCAGAAACGTCAACGATACGACGCCGGTGGGCAACTACTCGCCCAAGGGTGATAATCCCTATGACTGTGCCGATATGGCGGGCACGGGCAACGTCTGGGAGTGGACGCGGAGCCTGTATGAGGATTATTCTTATGATTCTGAAGACAGGCGAGAAAATCTGGCGGTAGGCGGTATCCGCGTGTTGCGTGGCGGCGCGTTCTACAAGTCCGCGATCATCGTGCGCTGCGCTTACCGCTACCACAGGCACCATCCGAACCTTCGCAACGACTACGATGGGTTTCGGGTGGTGGTGTCCC
>CAYYTU010000215.1:0-2778 GCA_964474655.1 uncultured Anaerolineales bacterium | reverse complement strand
ACCAATGCTCAAACCCTGGCGTAAAATCGCCGAACCGCACCGCGACATCCGCGAGGAACGCTTCGACCCCGCCGTCTTCGCCGCCGACCTGGGGATGGTGCTGCGCGACGAAGGCCCACTTGACTACCGTGATCCTGTTACGTTCTTCAAGAAGACCTACCTCACGCGCGGCCTCTCCAACCTGCTGCTGGACGCCATGCAGCGGCTCAGCGGCGAGCGGCGCGGCGAGGCCGTGGTCCAGATCCAGACCCCCTTCGGCGGCGGCAAGACCCACGTCCTGATCGCCCTCTACCACCTGCTGGCGCACGCCGAACAGATCGGACATATGCCCGCCATCCAGAGCCTGCTGGATGACGCCGGGCTGGCGACGATCCCCGACTGCCGCGTGACCGTCCTGGTGGGCACCGCGCTCGACCCGGCCCGCGGCCGCACGACCGCGGAGGGCCTGCGCCTGCGCACGCTGTGGGACGAGATGGCCTACCAGCTGGGCGGCGTCGAGCTCTGCCAGCGCGTGCGGGCCGAGGGCGGGGGGCGCTCGGCGCCGGGCACCGACACGCTGCTGGACCTCCTCGATGGGCTGGGGCCGGTGGCCGTGCTGGTCGACGAGGCGCTCGAGTACGCCACCAAGGCCGGGGCCGTGACGACCGGCGAGGGGACGCTGCTGGGCCAGACGCTGGCCTTCCTGCAAGAGTTCTCCACCGTGGCGGCCCACCGCCCGCAGACCATCCTGGTGGGCGCCATCCCCCTCAGCTACCTGGAGCGCTTCGACGCCAGCGCCCAGAAGGCATTCCAGCAACTGAATAAGATCTTCGGACGGTTGGAGCAGGTGCGCACGCCGGTCGAGGGCGCCGAGATCTACGAGATCCTGCGCCGGCGGCTCTTCGAGGACGTGGGCTCAGAGGCCGAGCGACGTCAAGTGGCCGAGGCCTACTGGGACTTCTACCAGGCCCACGCCGGGGACCTGCCGCGCAAGGTGCGCGAGGTCTCCTACCGGGAGCGGATGGTCCGCGCCTACCCCTTCCACCCCGAACTGGTGGACATCCTCTACGAGCGCTGGGGCAGCCTGCCCAACTTCCAGCGCACCCGTGGCGTGCTGCGGCTGCTGGCGCTGGTGGTGAGCGACCTCTACAAGCGGAACGCCAGCGCGGCCCTGATCCAGCCCGCGCACGTCAACCTGGAGACGCCGCGCATCCGGCGGGAGTTCGTCAAGCTGGTGGACGGGGCCTACGAGACGGTGATCGGCTCCGACGTCGCCGGTCACGGGGCCAAGGCCCCGCAGATCGACCGCGAGCTGGGCGGCGACTACGCTCAGGAGCAGATCGCCGAGCGCCTGGCGACCTCCATCTTCCTCTACTCGCACACCGGCGGGCCGGACCGCGGCGCTGTGGCGCCTCAGCTGCGGCTCTCGCTGCTCAATCCGGAGATCGCGCCGGCGCTGGTGGCCGACGCCCTGGATCGGCTGGCGAAGCGGCTCTGGTACCTGTACAACGACCCCAAGTGGTACTTCGACAAGGTGCCCAATCTGAACCGCATCCAGGCCGAGCGGGAGGACGCTGTGCAGGGCGAGGAGATCCGGGACCGCATCCGAGCCACGGTGAGCGACATCGTGGGCCACGGCGTCTTCCGACACACCTACCTCTGGCCGCGGGAGAGCCAGGACGTCTCCGACGACCGGCGATTGGGCCTGGCGATCCTGGATCTGGAGCACATCGCAGGCACGGAGAAGGCGGAGGATTTCATCGAGGCCGTGCTGAAGAAGCACGGCGAGGCCTACCGCACCTTCCGCAACGCCGTGGTCTTCCTGCTGCCGGATGAGGTCCAGACGGAGCGCATGCGGGCGGCGGCGCGGACGCTGCTGGCCCTGGAGGGCATCGCGGCCGACTACGGGGGCAGCGAGCGCCTCACCGCGCGCCAGGAGGAGAAGCTGGCCGACGACCTGGACGAGGCCCGCTCGGCCCTGCCCCAGATGGTGTACCAGGCCTACCGCCACATCGTGATCCCGGTGGGGAAAAGCGATGATGAGGATGAGGACGTTGAGAAGACGAGGTCGGAGGAAGAGGACGAGCTGGAGCGGTTCGACGTCGGGCTGCAGCTCTACAAGCGCGGCGGCTCGCTGAGCAAGCTCGTCTGGGACTACCTGGCCGGGCGGGACAAGCTGCTGGAGCGGCTCGACCCGCACCTGCTCCGCGCCGACCGTTGGGACCTGTGGCCGGAAAAGGACCAACCGCTGCAGGTCAGCCAGCTGCGCGACTACTTCGCCCGCTACACCCAGATGCCGATGCTGGCCAGCGAGGAGGTGCTCCTGGAGGCCATCGCCCAGGGGGTGGAGCTGGAGCTGTTCGGCTACGGGCAGCGGGCCGCTGAGAACGAGGGCGAGGCGTTCGCCCCGCTCCACTTCGGGCAGGCGCTGTCCACGACGCAGAACATCCAGATCGGGGTCGCGGACACGGCCTGGCTGGTGCCGCCGGCGATGGCGAAGCGGCTGACGTTGAGCAGTATTGCTGGGCGTGTGGCTGAGTATTCAGCCGCTGGCGAGCAGGGTTCACCGATGGCCGGAGTGACGGTGCGCTTGGCGCCAGTGGGGGAGAGCGTCATCACGGGCGCTGACGGGCGGTTCGCGTTCGACGGGCTGTCCTCCGGGCGGTACACGATCAGTCCGCTCCGGTCGGGCTACACCTTCTCCCCGGCCGGGCGCTCGGTCACGCTCAGCGGCGATGACGTGAGCGGGCTGGAGTTCGTGGCGCAGGAGGTGGTGGGGCCGCCGGAGACCTACGCGCT
>CAYYTU010000214.1:0-2841 GCA_964474655.1 uncultured Anaerolineales bacterium | reverse complement strand
CGGGACGCCTTCCTGGCGGAGATGGAGGAAGCCGGCGCGGCGGGCTTTCTCACCAAGGACGAGGAAGCTCCCGCGCTGGTGGAGGCCATCCGCCGCGCGGCGCGAGGCGAGGCGCTCTACACCCCGGAGCAACTGGAGCGCGCCCGCCGCTGGCGCGAGGAAGTAGGCCAGCGCTGGGAAAGCCTGACCGAGCGCGAGCGGGAGGTGCTGCGGCTGGTGGTGGAAGGCGAGACGAACCGGGAGATCGCGAAAACGCTCTGCATCGCTAAGAAGATCGTCGAGAAGCACGTCAGCAACGTGCTGGATAAGCTGGAGATGGATTCACGCACGGAAGCAGCGGTGTGGGCGGTAAGAAATGACCTGCTAGAACAGTAGCACCACGTGGTAGGGTTTTCCCCCATTGACAAGCCCACCTTCGACGTGATAAGGTGATAGCGTCATCGGATTGGCCAGTGGCTGATAGAAGAATCAATCTGAGGAGGTTGACGATGAAAAAGATCAAGTTGTTCTCGGTGTTCGCGCTGCTGGCGCTGCTACTGAGCGCTATGTCGGGTGATGTGATGGCACAGGAGCCTCCACCGGATCAGCCGGGGTGGGATGAGAACGAGGGCATTGTTCTACAGACAGGAGAGCCCTTGACTGACGAGGAGGTTGATCATCTCAGGATGATGCTCCGTTTCTACAAGGCGAACGAAATGACCAAGGAAGCCGAACTAGTGACGCGAATGCTTGCTGGCAACCTGAGCTCTACGGAAATGAAGCGAATGGCTGCCAGCAAACTGAGAGGATATCCTGGCTTGATAGACAGCGATGACTATACCGTCGCTGCTCCTCATCACCTATACACCACCGTCTCCCGACATTGGTGGATGCTGGGCAACAATGAGCATACGGGTTGGTCATTCAACGCAGCTACCCTCGAAGATATCGAGATCGCAGAGATCGAAATGACAGCCCAGGCTTGGGACAGCTCAGGAGTGCCGGCGTACGACGTCACCTTCGGATTCGACAACGCCAGCCAGGTCTACTGTGAACGGGACGATGCTCCCTCGTCAGGAGAAGCTCGTTCAGAGGTCTACTACAAGTATGGGCCCAACTGGTACGATTACCACGTCGGGATAGCGGAGGGCACGTACTAGGCAAGGGCGCAGGAACGGTATGGCAGGACTAGGATCGTTCGGCGGGCCATTCACACGGGAACAAGCGCAGATCGGAGCCCATTTCGGATACGCAGTTGCACCAGCCAGCGGCAGGCACTCCATGACTACTGGCGACAAACATCCTCCTACACCCTTTCCCACAGCGCGGCCGGAGGGACGGGGTGTAGGAACGGCATGGCGGTGGAGATCCTCAACGTCAAGCACTGGTAACGTGTTTCGAAGACATGTTGAGTTCCGTGTCTTCCGACACTGAGCGTCGGAGATCAACTCCACGCCGATGGACGTTCTGTTCGATTTCCGGCCTTCCCGTGGCGCAGATACGGGTCACGAAGACCAGCATCCAGCAATAGATCGGACCAAGGAGTTGGGAGTATGCGTTGTTTCTCGGGCAAGAAGGGATGGGCTGCGATAGCGGTATTGGCGATCGTCCTGCTGGTGGCCGGGGCGCTAAGCAAGGGACTCGTGCAACGTCTCTATGTGTCTCTCAGACTTAGGCCCTGGTTCCTCTCGCACCTGAAGGACGGCCAGGGATTCAATTCGAGCCAATCTGGCGGCGTTTCGATCGGTCTGATAGTAGATACCGGGGAGTATGTGCGCGAGAGGCAGACCACGTATCTGGTGTATGAAGACGATCAAACCCAGAAGGAAGTGGCTGCTACGTGGAGAATGAGGAGTGATTTTCCTCAAACCGAAACCTTTGCTCTAGTGGTTCTGGTCGACTATGCTCAAGTCCCCATCATCATAGACGATGTCCCTCACGAAACACACGTCTTTCGAGCGGACCCAGGTGATCCACTTGAGATAGATTTCGGCTTCACGGTTCCAAATCGACCAGGAAAACACCAGGTCTGCGTGGTCCTATTTCAGGGTGTAGACACGCATCGACTGGACGACCGTTTCCGGTTCGGTCAGGGACTCGTCGCCACTCACATTTCGGACGTGATCATCGGGGGCGATGATGTACCTCCTGAGATTACCTATCAGAAGGCCTCTTATGCGAGACCAGATGATCCAGACTATGACATCAGCGGCGTCAACTTGAACCGGGATCCCCAGGTCTATCGACAATCGTGGGTGACGGAGACGGTACGCCCTGGAGAGGTTCTAGAATACTGCATTCATCTGGGTAACGAGTCCGATCAGGACAAGCCGTACGCGTTGGTTGCCTGGCTAGATTGGCAGCAGATCCCGGTGGGTCAGGGGGAGACGCCAGCGTTCTATGGTCAGATCAAGGCCCGCGAGCAGCAGGCTATCACGACCACTGTCGCTGTGCCAACTACGGGCCAGATCCACGAGCTGCAGGTTCTGTACGTCAGGTTTCCCTATCATCCATCCCAAGATCTTCCTAGGCCCAGATCTAGCCTACGCGTGGCGCTGGTCCCGAAGGATTGAAGTACCTACATTGCCACGACCTGAAGAGCCCGAGGACTGGGCCTGGCGGCAGGGCTCGGGCTCTTCTGGCTGGTGATGCGGGTGCCCGGGTGGCTATTCGGCATGCCGCGGGCCGTTCACGCGTGGGCCGTCATCGTAGGCGCTCTGGCCCTGATCGCTGGCGGCGTCGGCTGGCTGGTCTCGTCCCGCCCGACGCCCGCGGCCAGGGAAGAGGCCGCGCTCGCGGCAGCGTCTGCCCTGCTGGTGCAACCCTTCTTGATCGCCGCGGTCACCATCACGTTCTTGATGA
>CAYYTU010000213.1:0-2847 GCA_964474655.1 uncultured Anaerolineales bacterium | reverse complement strand
AGATGAATAGAGAGGAAAAATGGAGAACGTGGCAGGCATACTGCATCGCCTTGCCATACTTGGACGTGGACGCTGACGACTCGCTGTACTGTAATATCAGCTATCGAGGGCACATGCTGTATCGGTGCACCAAGCGGCTCTTTCGACTCTCACTGATGGGGGTTAGCTTTGGCGGGGAAAGCCCCTTCACTGCCATTGAGGTCAGGCGGAACCCCATGCAGTACCACGCGCCGCGGGTCAAGGTTGAGAACGACGACAAGCCTGCGTGGAAGTTGCTGCATTACGATTCGGTCGAGAAGCGCAAGGAGCGCACAGCCGCCTTTTGGGAGGCGGTTGAGGGGGTTACTGAGGACGTCAGCGAGTGGGCCTGGGAAAGCTTCACGGACGCTTTGCGATCGCTTCGCCTGAAGCAGGCCTGCATCGACTTCCGGACGTGGCTGGGAGCGAAGGCCTGGCTCAACCCGAAATTCCAAACTGTCCTGGTACACGCGGTGCCTACACGGGAAGAAAAGTTCCAGGCCCAAAGGTCCTCTTTCAAGAAGATTATGCGCAAAGCTCTACGCGGCCGGTTGGGTCGGGCTTGGTGGAGCCTGAGGACAAAAGTAGAGACCGGCCTGCTGGGCCGGCTGTGGAAGGGCATACGCCACGCTCGCGCTTGATGAGTGTGCTTTGCACACTACGAAGTGTTGGATAGCCGGTGGGTTACACCGCCGGCTATCCTGACTGAGTACAAACGGAGGTATGAATGAACCTTTCCGAAAATGCGAGAGCGGCTCTGAAGAGGGTCGTGGAGAAGTTCAAGTCGGGTGACTTGTCGCCCGTGGTCGAGGTCGCACGTCTGAAGCGTGGGAGCCCGGTGCCCTTCGACAGATGGAGCTTTAGCAACCGCGTCCTGGCTTACGTGCAGAGCGGGGGATCCACGGACCTGCGCGGATATCGCCAGTGGCAGGAGGTGAATCGGCACGTGAAGCGCGGGGCGAAGGCAAGTGCCTACATTCTGGTGCCCCTCACCTATACGGTCGAGGACGAGGAAACCGGCGAGGAAAAACGTGTGATGAAGGGCTTTAAATCCGTAGCCGTGTTTGCCTATTGCGACACGGAGGGTGAGCCCCTCGAGCACGACTATCGCCAAACGGCGAACCCGCCTCCGCTGAGCGACGCTGCCGAGGCATTGGGGGTTGAAGCAATCTGGCAACCGTTGCCTGACCGGCTCGGCTCCTGCAGCCTGGACGGCGAGCGCGTTCGCGTGGGTACTGACGATCCGTATACGTTCTTTCACGAGCTCGCTCACGCGGCTCACGCCCGGCTGAATGGCGGAGAGCTGAAACCTGGGCAGGACCCAGAGCAGGAGACCGTGGCCGAGTTCACAGCTGCGGTACTGATGGAGATGCACGGCCTGGAAGATCGCACAGGCAATGCCTGGCAGTACATTGAGCGCCTGAGCGACGATCCGGTGATCGCTATCACGCGAGCCCTGAGCACGGTCGAGGACGTGCTGGGGCTTTTGGAAGAAGTAGCCTAAGTGATTCGCATACGAAGTACATAGAATAGAGGAGGTTGTCAGATGAGTAACGTCTATCGCCTGAAGCAAGAGGTTCACTTCGAGCCTCGCAAGGCCTGGTCAGTCCAGGTTCGCTCCGCCTTCGCGTACAGCGAAGGTGAGCCGTTCACGGCCGAGGCCGGACGGCTTGTGATTCACCTGAACGAGGAGGAGCAAGAGGATCATCTGTATCGCTTCGTCGACGGTCGCATCGGCGTGCTGGACACGTCGCCGGACGAGCGCTTCGCGCCGGTCGATGACCCCGAGATCGTCGCCCTGGCCGAGCACGTCAGGAGTTTGCCGGAGATGCTGGGCGATTATGGCCTGGGCTTTGACACCGTCAGCCGGCTCCGGCCGTTTACCCTGATCCGCTGCCCGATGTGCGGCGGGACCTCCTTCACCTCGCTGGATCTCGCCGGCGTGTGGTGCGACCGCTGCAACACCAGCTTCGACACCCGCTCGACCGCCGGCGACCCCGGCGTCGTGGTGGATGTCGACCTATCCCACTACTGGCCCCTCAATGCTCGCTACATCGTCCCCAAATCGCTGGGGCTGTCCATGGTGATCAAGGACTTCGGGTACAGCGGCCACCCGGAAGGGCCGTGCGGTGAGCGCTGCCGCAACGTCACCGACCCGGAGCCTGGGGAAGCCCGGGACAACGGGTACCGCCTCGCAAGAGGAATCCGGGCCGACGTCAACCGCTGCGGCCTCCAGGTCTACGATTGGAGCATGGGAGGTTATTTAGAGCCGGAAAACCGAGGGGGAGTTCATTCCCTTTCCCTCATCATCGAGGATGGAGAGGAGGAGCGCGAGGTCGATCTGTGGGATCGGCTCTACGCCCTCGAGAGCGTGCGGAGCAATCGCTTGCCTCCATTGGAGTGGCTGGACGATGGCGACATCGAGGAGCAGGAGTGGTGGTACCTGGCGGATGGGCTGCCTTACGTGAGTTCCGAGCGTAAAGGGTGGTATCCCGTCTGGTGGAAGGTCCGGGCGAGGGTCGAGCAACCTCGCATGGGGATGAAAAAGGTGGTGGCCTGGGAGGTCACCGACCGCTCCCTCTGCCCCAAGTGCCTGCGCCCCGCCGGCAAGGGAGACCACAGCTACTGCCAGGAAAAGATAGACTGGGAGCTGCGGTAGTGTGAATCGGCGAGCTGGACGGGTGTTGCGACATCTGTCCAGCTCGCCCTATCGCAAAAGGAGATCAAATGATGTTAGTCAGAGAATCCGACCCGGCGGGCTACGTCGCCGGGAAGGGCGACGCCCACGACTACATCCCGGAGTGGATGGAGGTTCCTAGCCTCAAGGAG
>CAYYTU010000212.1:0-2909 GCA_964474655.1 uncultured Anaerolineales bacterium | reverse complement strand
TGGGCGAACAACGAACTGCGCATCCGCGAGTTGATCCAGGGAGCCAACCTTAACGCCAACTTCGGCTACACCTACACGGAGGTGCCCAACCGCACCCGCCAGCGGGAATGGGAAGCGGCCCAAGCCAAGGTTGACACCACCGAGCGACAACTGGGCGACCACAAAGAAGCGGTGCATAACCTGCGCCAGCGGTTGACGGATATCCAGAACGCTCACGCCAGCGCTCGCTGGGAACTAGAGCAGCAACTGGCTCGCCAACGCCTGGAGCTTCGCCACCGCCAATGTGAAGGTCGGGCCACGAAACGCGCTCGCCAGCGGGTCGAGCGCCTGCGGCGAGAACTGGAGGACAGCACGGCCCGGTTCCAGCGCCGACAGCGCAAGCTGCTGCAAAGGCTGTACGAGCACGAGATCAAGTCTCGCCAGTTACGCGAACGGCTCGTTGAGCGCATAGCAGCTCGTGATACCATCGACACCGAGACGTTGTGCCGGGAGCGGGATCTGGAGAAAGATCAGATCATGCTGAACTTCCAGGTTCTGTTAGGCAACCTGCACGACTGGGTGGCCGAAAACTACTTCGCTCCCGAGTGGCGCAATTTGAGCCTGGAGAAGGCGATACAGATGATTTACTGTAAGCCGGGGCGGGTGACGTGGTACGACGACCGCATTGAGGTGGAATTGGAGCCGTACCGCTACGCTGATCAGCAGCGGGCGATGGAAGCCACCTGCGCGCGGCTCAACGCCGCGGGGCTACACTGGCGCGATGGGCAGGCGCTGCGCATCACGGTCGCCGCGACTGACTAATTTCTAATTATGCGATTATTAAGGTGCTAGTCAAACCTAATGTTAGCGGAAAGTAAAGTATAATAGTCACCCGTTTTGCTTGAAGATCTCCTTACCTTGATCTCCATCGTGACGTAGGTTTCGTTGCTGGTGAGAATCGTACGTTCTACTTCAAAATACTGCTTGACCTGGGCAACATCGTCTCCAGGGGTGATCGTAGTTGCTTGAAATTCATCGCCTCAAACAGGCCCTGTTGCGGATTGTGGCGCAGGAACGTTAAGACCAGAACATCCTGGCCCTCCATCTCCGCGGACAGTTTTCTCAACAGCCACGCTCTTTCGGCATCAGCGAGGTATTCCCAGAATCCGGTACATTCCACAATACGGTTGTCCAGAACGCGTCTGCTTTTGCTCCCCGTGTTCAGGCGGTAGATTACGTCCACCGTCCCGTGAGATAGGCCGGTCCTAATGCTCCGAAGAATCAACGTCAGCAGATAGCGATTACTACCCGTCACGGCCAGCCGTTTCAGCGCCTCAGCGGTTCAAACTTCCACCACTCGCACCCAAGGCAATTCATCCCCCACCGCCCGGACTAGCTTGCGATCAGCGGTCCAGAGCTCGCCGCCCAGCCAGTCCGCCAGGGCCAGGTAGTGGGCGTCGTAGGCCGCCGGCAGTGAGAACCGCTCGGCCAGGGCCAGCGCTCGGCGATGGAGTGGCTCGTCACCGTAGAGGCGCACGGGCAGGGCGAAGGCCGCTCCCAGCGCCAGCCGCACCGCCTCCTGGCTCATCATCCCGGCGCGCTGATAGCGGTAGAGGGCGTTGCTGACCTCGTAGTAAAGCAAAGTGGGAGCCGCGATCTGCCGATGTTCGGCGTCCCACTGCTCCCACAGGTCACGAACCGCCTCGTCCGCGGGGTCGGCGACCAGGCGGATCACCAGGTTGGCGTCAACGCAGAGCGCCGAATTGTTCATCGCGCTCCTCCCGCATCTCTCGCAGTACGTCCTCGGACGGCGTCAGCTCGCGCTCGCCCAGATCAGCCCGCACCTGCTCCCGCGTTTGGCGCACCAGCTCGCGCCAATCCTCGCGCTCTTCCTGGGCCGCCAGGAGCTGCTGGTACTTATCCACAGAGAGCACGACCACGTGGGGTTTCCCGCTGTGCTCCACGACGACCGGCTCTTGCTGCTCCACCGCATGCCGCATCAGCTCGCCGAAGTGAATGCGGGCCTCGGTGGCGCTCATTGTGCGCTGCATACCTCACCTCCTCGGTAATTTAATCAATCGATTACTTAATGGTATTGTAGCCCGCTGGGTGGGGAAGTCAAACGGCCAGACGTGTCAGGTCTCGAGGGGTTAATCTACCTCCTCCAAGTATGCCATCGCGTCATCGGAGCTGACCTCGCCCGCTCGCCGGAGCACGCCCAAGGCGGTTTGGCGCACCGCCCGAGCATCATTCTGGGCCGCGTCCCAGAGTTGATCGATCAAAACCTGCGGCATCTCACAGCCCTGCCACTCGTAGGTGTGGTACATTGTTATTATCGCCTTCTCTCGGACACCAGCTCGGGGATCAGACATCATCTCGATCAAGGCCTCCAGCGCCTCGGCGCTGCCGGTTTGAGCGGCGATGGTAGCCGTGAGCTGCACTGTCCGTGCACGTCGCCGCCGGGCGAAGTTATCGTAGCGCCGGCGGTATTGGAACGCACGTAACAGAAAATCAACCGGGATCTCCTCGGGGCGGTCTATGCGCTCCAGTTCATCGAAGACAGTCTTGTCCACTTCCATATAAGCGTTCCCGCCGGTCTCGCGCGTGATGCGCTCCAGCTCGATCAGCGTCGGGATGTGACTCGGGTCGGGGATGCCGGAGGTCTGCAGGTCACTCAGTTGCTCCCAGGTCGCCTTGCGCTCTCGATCAGGGTCCTTCATCGTCTCGCACAAGGACTCCAGGGCCTGCTGATATTGCCGCTGGAAAATGGCTCGTATTTCCTTGGGTACTCCTCGATAAGGATCAGTGTCGATCAAAGTATTCACTCCTTGTAATCCTAATCTCTGGAATCACTGAAGCTCTGAGTGGATGGGGCCACCCAGTCCACCACTTTGTACAGCGGACGGGGAGCTGTTAGGCGGTTGAGCACC
>CAYYTU010000211.1:0-2934 GCA_964474655.1 uncultured Anaerolineales bacterium | reverse complement strand
TCTGAAGCCTCTGGACGCTGAAACTCTGAGAATCAGCCCTCTGGGGGAGTCCGTCCCTTCGCCTTCCGCTTCAGGGATGCTGCGCAAGGGGGGTGTCCCCCTCTGGCGCGAAGCGCAGGCCTCCGTTCTCTGGGGGAGTCCCTTTGCCTTCGGCTGCAGGAATGCTACGCCAGAGGAGACCATAGAGCGCCGCACCGTCCAGAACACCCCTCGCCGCCACCAGTCGCCCCACAGAACGCCCTCAGGGCGCCGTAGGGCGATAAGCACGAATAAACCCCTCAATCGTGCCCAAAACCGCTCCTGGCGCCGCCTGGCGCGCCGCGTGGGTCTTCTCGGAACGGCGCGTGTACATCCTACTGCCCCCCTTCGGCCCCTCGCCGGCGGGGTTGCCAGGGGGGGGGCTGGCGGCGTATAATACTTACGTAAAGGCAGATATACGCAAGTATTAGACGGGCCTTTTTAGCACGCCTGTTCGACCGCCCAGCGTGACCGAGCGCGACCTTAGCCGTATCCCTGCGCGGGCGCGTCGAGAGCGGCGTTCGCCTTATGGCAAGGGGATGATCAGGATAGTGACTAGAATAGCGATTGAAATGGTGACCAAGATGCTTATTGGGTATATCGTGCTAAGGCTTATCTAGAGGCCTGTACGTAAGCCTTAGGGGCCGTTTGGGCGGATGAGCGGCGGCCAAGGTTTAGGTTAGAGAGGTATTCGATGGAACCACAGATCGTCCAGGTGGGAAAAGATGACGGGCTTGAGCTGGTGCTGGCCGCCATCGACGGCGACCCCAACCTGGCCGACAGCACCAAGCACCAGTACCGCAAGGCGGTGCTCAACTACGTCGCGGCCGGCCACAGCCTGATGGACCCCGAGGCCCTGGCCGCCTACGCCGAGCGCGTGGGCTCCTCGACGCGGGCTTTCCTGAGCGCGGCGGTGGCCAAGCTCTGCCAGCGCATCGAGCGCCAGGCCAAGGCCCAGGCCACGCCCGACAACGTGACCGCGGTGCAGGCCACCGTCTACCGCGCCCAGGCGCTGCAGGAGGCCATCGCGGTCGAGGCGCCGAAGGGCCACAAGGCCCACACCTGGCTCTCCCAGGCCGAGGTCAAGGCCCTGGTCGACACCTGCGATTCGGGGGACGTGGTGGGCCGGCGGGACCGCTTGGCGCTGGGGCTGCTGGTGGGCGCTGGCCTGCGGCGCAAGGAGGCGGTGGGGTTGCGCTTCGACGACGTGCTCCTGCAGCCGGTGCGGGAGAAGATGCGCACGGTGCTGGATGTGCGGGGCAAGGGCGCCAAGGACCGCGTGGTCCCCATCTCCGATCCGCTGGCCAACGCCATCGACGACTGGGCCGGCGACGTGGGCAGCGCGGGCCGCATCCTGCGCAGCCTGGGCCGCGACCGGGTGCCCGGCGACAGCATCAGCACCACGTCGCTATACAACATCGTCCAGAAGCGGGGGGCGATGATCGGCAAGCCGGACCTGGCGCCCCACGACCTGCGGCGCACGTTTGCGCAATTGGGCTACGAGGCCGGCGTCGACGTGGCGCAGATCGCGGTGCTGCTGGGCCACGCGAGCATCGAGACTACGATGCGCTATCTGAACCTCGAGCTCGACCTGGAGACCACGGTGAGCGACTTCATCCCTTTCTGAGGCGTTGGCCTCCAGGAGGCCCGCAGAGCGGTGTTTGTGGCGAGGATGCCCCGCTTTACTACGTATCAATGCCGAACCCGTGGCTTGACGCTTCGGACTTCGAGGGCATGCTTTATCTAATGGATTTGGTGAGACGCTTAGACGTTGACCTCGTAGTGATCGACAATCTCTGTGACGTAAGCGGACGCGCAGACGAGAACTCAGCCGAGATGGGCAACGTTATGAGCAATTTCCGACGACTTGTCGAGGATACCGAGATAGCCGTCATCATCATTCACCACCAGCGAAAATCCAGCGGGTTTAAAGGCCGAGCCGGCGACGCATTGCGAGGACACTCAAGCATCGAAGCCTCTCTGGACTTGGCGCTTTTGATCGAACGCGAGGAGTACGCAGAGAGCGTGACAATCAAAGCGACCAAAAACCGAGGCCCAGAAATCTATCCCTTCGGTGCCGTCTTTACCTACGAGCACAAACCAGGAACAAAGGAGCTGACACAGGTTCGCTTCTACGGCCAGCACGTCGAGGATTTATCGAGCGATGCGGCAATCCGAAGGTCTATCCTCGACGTCGTGAAAAGCGATCCAGGATGCAACAAGGGCGACCTGACAGAGGCTGTTAGAGAACGTCTAGACGGCGAACCAAGCATCAACCAGGTTCGCCAGCCAATCGAACTCCTTACCTCTGAGGGGAAGCTAGCGATGACTGTTGGAGAATATAACGCTCACCAATACGAGATACCCTCCGATACAGACGAAGAGCTGGCTTTATAGTTTTACAGTTTTATGCGGTTTTTGTGCAGCCCGTAAAACTGTCAGGCTAGCGCTTGAGAGAGTGTTTTACGTTTTACAACACCTTTAGGGGTGTAAAACGTAAAACACCCGCAAGCAAGCATTGGAAGGACGATGGATGATTTGCTGACGCTGGTGAGGAGAGATACAACTGTCAGACGTGTAGCCAACACAAATGGCGGTGAATATGCCGGACCTTGCCCCTTCTGTTCTGGCACTGATCGCTTTCGCGTGTGGCCGGAGCACCCCGAGGGGGGGCGGCGGTCAGTGGTGGTGTAGACAGCGTGGCCATTTATGCTGTTTGGAAGTGGACAAACTTACGGGTTTGGGATGGCCACTTATACAAGTTTAGGGGTATAAACCTGCGGGTTAGGGATGGCCTTTTGTGCTGTTTTGGAGCGGACCCACCTTGCGGTTTTTGGATGGAGGTTTATACAATTTGGGGAGCAACAGAACCCGGGAGGCGATCCGTCAAGCGTGTGACCGGCTCGGCGTCGAGTA
>CAYYTU010000210.1:0-2988 GCA_964474655.1 uncultured Anaerolineales bacterium | reverse complement strand
CCTTGGAGCGCTCGCGGTCGCCCTCGAAGCGGCTGGCGTCATCGATCAGCTCGCCGTCCTCGCGCTCGTGATCCCACTTGGGCGTCAGCGGCTCGCTGAAGGCCGCGTCGATCTCGGGCGAGAGCCCGTGCAGCGTCCGCCGCAGCCAGACGTAGAAGAAGTCCATCGTGTCCGAGTAGGGGATGGCGTCGTAGTAGGGAGGATCGGTCAGCACCAGGTCGAACTCGCCGTCGTCCAGTTGGAGGGCGCTCTGTTGCAGGACGTGAGGTTCCGGGGCTTCCTGCGCCGCATCTAGGGCGTGTTCAATGAAACGAGCCACCCAATCCATATGAGAATCATAAGATCCGCCTACTTCATTGACAACAGCAGATTCAACGAAGTCCCAGGTGATTGGAAGAGCATAACGAGCAAAAGTATGTCCAATCACTTCCCTTGATTTATGCCATGCACAGATGGTGGAGTTGTAGTCGGCTACCTTGTCCAACACCAAGGCCAGGTAGGCCCGCACAGCCTCTTGCCACGCCGGGGGATAGCCGCGGTTCGCCATCGCCTCGTTGACGGCGCGGGTGTGCTTGACCAGCGTGCCCAGGGCCAGCAGTTGACGGGATGTGAACAGATCGCGCCAGCGCATCATCCCATAGCCTTGGACGGAGAACGCGCGGCTGGCGCCGGACCCGCCCTCCGGCGTCGAGGCAGCGGGTATACCAAATGGAATCTCCGCAAAGAGATCCTCCACAGCCTCGGCGGCCTTCTCGGCCATTTGGCCCTCCTCCTCGGTGGGCAAGCGGTATGCCTTGCCGCTTTCGCCCTCGACCACAACGGCGGTCATCATCGCGCCCAGCCGCCCAGCCTGTCCCTCCATCCGGATGTCCTCCATCGTCATAATCCCATCGCAGTAGGGGCAGGTGGCCCCGGAGCGGGACATCGTGCCCTCGCCCACGTCCTTGCCCTCGGGCGGATCGTCGTCAATGGCGAAGGAGAGGGTTTGGTTTTCCTTGTCCGCTTCCATCGTCAACACGACGCGCTTCTTACGGCCCTTCTTGGCTAGCCAGCGCGTCTTGAGCAGGGGGATGGTGTTCCGGCAGTGCTTGCAGGTCACCGTCCGCGCCCAGAGGTAGGCCACCGTGGGCTGTCCCTCCAGGGTGGGGTAGTAGGGGCGCAGCTCCTCGCGGGCGCGTGCCAATACCCAGCGAGCCCAGGCCCGCAGGTGCCACTCCAGGTCCGTCTCCAGCTCAACCTCGGCCTCCATCCCGGGGAGTGCCTCCGTGGCGTCCTCCTCGCCCAGCCCCAGGCGCTTCAGCTGGTCACGGGTCGAGGCGTCGGTCAGCCCCCGCGCCTTCTGGAAGAAGTCGGCCATAAACTCGCGGTCCTCCAGGGCGAAGTCCGGCAAGGGCCGCGTCTGACCGGCCAGTTGCTGCGGATACTCCAGCGTGCATTTGAGCAGGAACCAGGCCACCGGGTTGATGTCGACCGCCGTGGCCTCGCAGCCCAGGCGCATCGCCTCCAGCGGGATCGCCCCGCCGCCGGCGAAGGGGTCCAGCACCTTGGGCGGGTCGTCGTAACGCTCGGATATTCGTTTGCGGAACCAGTCGAGGTCGGGGCTCTTCTCCCGCTTCCAGTGGAGGACGCCGCCCACCGTCTTGCCGGTGTCCGGGTTGACGTGCCCGCCCAGCCGCGCCAGCAGCTCGTCGCGCGCCGCCTGGTCGCCGGGGTCGGGTAGCAGCGTGGCGTTCGCGTGGCGCGGCAGGCGGCCAGCGTTCGACGCGCGGGCCAGATGTGCAGCGTGGAGATGTGCCCGTGCCGGACGTACTTTTCGTGCGCCGCGTCCAGTGAGGTCTGGGTGAGGGGAAAATCGACTTCGATGAGACGGCGATCAGACAATATCAACTCCTTCGCTTGGGGAATTATTGTTGGTAGTAGGCGCTTCAGCGCCGTAATGTCGTCACGACGGCACTACCAACCAGCTCTCATTCCGGCCAATCGCCCAGGAAGCGCACGTCCAGATCGGGCTCCGCGAAGCGCCGCACCAACGCCTCGTCGGCGGTGACCAATGGCAGCGAGAGACGGCGGGCCAGCGCGACATAGGCCGAGTCGTAGGCCGTGCTGCCGTGCTCGACGGCCAGGGCCAGGGCCTCCTCCGCCAGCGCCGCCGTGGAGACGATCTGCAGCGGCAGCCGGGCCAGATCGGCGACGTCCTGCTGCGCCACCTCGGCCGGATAGTCAAAGCGGCGCACGTACTTCCAGAGGATGTTGGTGCACTCGATGAAGAAGAGATCGGGCACGTAGAAGCGGGCCGGCGGGGCGTCGTTCAGATGATCAAACAGCGCGTCGGCCTGCTCCGAAAGCGGCTCAATCAGGAACAATTTGATGCCGACGCTGGCGTCGACCACGCAGTCGAAGGCCGCCGTCATCGCTCGCGATCCTCGCGCAGCAGGGTGGTGCTATCGGGAGCGCCAGCGGCCTGGGGAGCGAAGAAGCGCCGCTGGCGGATCGATGATAAGGGAGACGCCTTGGCCCGCTCGGACGCCTCGACGGCCCACTCCAGCAACGTGATCACTTCGGCACTGAGCGAGCGACGCTGGTCCTCGGCCCGCTCCTTTAGGCGCGTGTGCAACTTCTTAGGAACGTTTCGAACGTGTAAAATAGGCATAGGTTTCACCTCCACGCCCATTATAGCCCCCTTTGTTGCATTTTGCAACCAGAGGGCATCGATACTCACACCTCGGCTGCGTCCACCACTTGCTGCTTGTTGAAGATCATCCCGCCCCGCGGCTTGCCGATCAGGTTGGCAAACGGGTCTGGACGCGCAGGAACTCACGCTGGGACTGGGGCAGGGCGCATCCATAGACGGCGTACAGCCAATATCTATCCTGGAGCGTGCAGGCCTTCACCCACTCGTTCTCCTCCATCTCCACCGAGGCGCTCGTCCGCGCCCCTATGTGCTAACATAAGTGACACAACTCTGCTCAATAATTTAGGGTACAATGT
>CAYYTU010000209.1:0-2995 GCA_964474655.1 uncultured Anaerolineales bacterium | reverse complement strand
CGATCGTTACTACACCCGCCTGACCGTCGCCCAGCTCGACCGCAGCCAGGAATGGACCGTGGTCGACCGCTGGTCCGAGCTGGCCCTCGGTTACACCACACCTCAGCCCCTTCAATGGTCGTCCGACGAGAGCCACTTCTATTTCACGAACCGGCCCGTTCCCGATGGGTGTGCCGTCTTCGTCAACGGATCTGACCTGCAGCGGGTGGATCTATCCGACGGCAGCGTCACGGAGATCGTGCCCCCCGTCGGCCTGTGGCTGTCTCTTTCGCCCGACGAACGTCAACTGGCCTACGTGGGGTACGGTGACAGAGGTCTGGTGGTTCGGGACCTGTCAACCGGCCGCGAGCGCCAGACGCAGATCGAGGCCGTGCAGGAGACGGTAGATGCCCACATCGGACACATCGTCTGGTCGCCGGACGGGGAGGCGCTGGTGCTGACTGTGGCCATCGACGCCTGCGGCCCGCCGGGGGAGAGAGTCCACACCATCGTGCGCATCGACGCAGAGACGCTCTCTCAGACGACCCTCATCACGGAAGACGAGCGACTGTTCACCAGCGAGGCGTGGTCAGAGAGAGGTCGGGTGTCCCTGAGGGATCCAGATGGTAAGAGATGGTGGCTGGATCCGAGGACGGGCGAATTGACCCCCGCGGACTGACCGGGCAGCAGCCATCCAAGCGGGACGAGAAGGAGGAGAGAAATGGGGATTGCCAGCATCGTCGTGGGCGTGTTGATCGTGGCTTTCGTGGCCCTCATCGTCATTGCACAGATCCGAACCGAGACGCGCACCAGGCAAAGGCAGGAGAAGAAGCCGGATCGCCAGGGCCGCCAGGAGGAGCTATCACACGAAAAGGCAAAGACCCGCGAATGGTGGGTATAGCCGTCAGGTGACCAGCACGTACGGACGGGTCCGAGTCACCGATCCTCCAACGCTGGCATCAGGACGATATCGCGCTCACGGCGCCTTTCGCAAGTGCCGGTGACCTGAGAAATGCCCCAGATCATCGGGATGCTTATGGACATCAAGACAGGAGGGAGGTTGACACATGCTGGACGTAACGACACGACCGCTCCACGCACTCAACTAGCTCATCCTCGCGGGATGGCTCGCCGTGGTCTTCGCAGCCCTAATTGGGCTGCGTCGTCGCAAACTGGACGATGTCGCCCGTGTCCTGCGGGTCATCCTGATCGTGGTGGTACCCTTGCTTGGCGCCCTGGCCTCCGTCATCGTGCAACCAGCGGCGGAGGAGCAAAAGGACAGGGCCCACGAGGAATTCGGAGGAGGCTAACATGGAGGCGACGACTGCTCCCAGATCCGAAACAGCGTCGCGAGGGACTGGTTCATCGCTTGTGCTCTGGCGTTGGTCGCCTGTGGATGTGGCGTGCAGACATCCGGCTCCAACATCCCGGTCACCCTGAGCACCTTCAGCGGCCGTCCCAATCCGGAGTGGGAGCTGGGGCAGGCGCAAGCGACCGTGTTGCAGGATATCCTCGAGTCGTTGGATCCGACCGATGAGTCGTTCGACAGCCTGGGACTGCCGCCCTACGGAGGCTTCCGCCTCGAGGGAGAAGGCATCATGGGCTCCGCCCGCTATGTGGAGGTATACGGTGGTGTGGTGCTCCTGCTGGACGACGATTTCGAGCGCCTCTCGCAGTTGGGAGATCCTGAATACAGGATGGAGACCTATCTGTTTGAGATTGCAGCGTCCCAGGTGACCGCGGAGGTCTACAACGGAGCGTTTGCCAGGTTCCCCAGACTGACGACGGAATAGCAGTGGATCAGAGAGGAAGCCGCCAAGTAGACGACCGCGGTGAGAGAGATCAATGCTCCATCATCCCGAGGTTTCAGCAGGTTCGGAGATCCAGGTGTTACCTTTTCGCCGCTCATGCGACATGTATAGTGAGAGACCCGCTTCAGCGCTGATGGAGGGATCGAGGGGGCCTATCGCATACCAGCGTCGAGACCCCCCTCAAAGGTCTACAGGCCGATACCGCCCGACTGGTCGGCCGGCCAGCCCATCACCGTGACGGGCTCACTGACCATGAAATTGGTGGCCAACAAGGGGGGCGACACCCGCGCGCTGCTCACGACGCGAGACGGCACGTCTTACGACCTGACCGGCCCGCTCGTGGCTACGTTGGTCGCCAGCGACGGCGCCAATATGGAAATTCAGGGAACGGTCATCGCTCAGTCAGGGTCGCGGCGATGGCAATTGGAAGTGACGGATTGGAGAGTCGTCCCCCAGCGCGACTATGAACGGCTGACTGGCACCCTAACTGTAAAGGGCAGCGATGCATGGCTGGTGACCGATGATGGCGAACGCTACGAGCTGCCCGGTCTACCCAAGGGGCTTGACGACGGCGAGCGCATCCAGGTCATTGCCGATGGCCCGCTCGTCGTTGGAAGGGATATGGCCTGGTCGGTTATCCACTCGCCGCCGCCGTCGCAAACGAAGGCTCAGAGTGATGAGTCTTCCGAGCTGGATCCCTCAAGCCTGGCCGGGGAACAGCTTATCGTGGAAAGTGCGGAACTAGCCTACTATGTGCCGCAGTCATCGTCGACAGAGCAGATCGTCCAGCCTGTATGGGTATTTGCGGGTCGTAATACCAACAGTACCATCTACTTCGTCGCCCACGTCCAGGCCGTCACTGAGGAGTGCGTGCAGGATGCCTCGGTCACGCCAGACAGACCAGATACCGAGTGACCTGTCAGACGATTGACGGCCTCTAAACCTTCCGACGGCTTCGTCATCCACGCCGTCAGCGGCGAACTGGTCGAGGGAGTTCAATCGCAGCGGGTGCAAAATCCCGAGAAGACTCGCTGTATTGCATGTCGCCCGGGTACTCCAAGATGTCGTGCTACTACGCTTGAGACCGTGGAAGGGGGCATCTATGGATAATTGAAGACCGATGTACGCGTGACAGAGCTTTGAGTGTTTAGAGTCTAGTCAGGAGGTGTTGAAATGAGGAAAGTGAAGATTGTTTCAGTATTCGT
>CAYYTU010000208.1:0-3020 GCA_964474655.1 uncultured Anaerolineales bacterium | reverse complement strand
TGTGAGCCCGGTTATGGATCGACTGCATGTTGATTCGATCCGTAGCAAATAGTAGGGATTGAGATGCTGAGAAAACGTTTCTGGAAGGAATATGAAAATGCATCATAGAGACGATACCTCTTTTGAACGACGATCTTCCCGACGATGGGAGCTGCTGATCACCCTGCTGGGTCTGTTGAGCCTGGCTTTCTTCCTGATCTTCTACGACCGCGCCTTCCCCTCGGCCTCCCTCGACCTCTCGCTCTCCCGCGCCGAGATCAAGCAACGAGCCCAGACCTACCTTCAGGAACGGGGCTACGACCTCGACGACTACAATAATGCCCTCACCTTCACTGGCAGTGGCTGGGCTTCTTACTACCTCCAGCGCACCTTGGGCATCCCCGAGACCAATCGCCTCATCGAAGAGGCCGAGTTGCCCATCTGGTACTGGCGTGCCCGCTGGTTCCGCCCTCTGCAGAAAGAGGAGTTCCGAGTCTACGTAGCGCCGGATGGCCGAGTGGTTGGCCTCTCACACACTTTGTTGGAGAGCGCACCGGGCGCCAGCCTTCCCCAGGAGGAAGCACGAGCGTTGGCCGAGACCTATTTGACCGAGGAGCGTGGTTGGAACCTGGATGAATGGGAAGGAATCTCCGCCTCCAGCAACGAGCGGCCAGGGGAGCGCATTGATCACGACTTCTCCTGGAAGCGAAGTGACTGGGATGTGGGCGAGAGTCAGTTGCGGCTCTCGGTGACCGTGCAGGGCGACGAGGTCGGTTACTACGACTACTGGCTCAAGACGCCGGAGGGCTTTCGACGCCAATTCTCCGAGCGACAGAACATCGCGGGCTTCGTCAACACTCTGAGCACCGAGGCGAGCTGGGCACTGCTCGCCTTGATCCTTCTCCTCGCGTTTTGGAAAGCAGATTGGCGAGTGCCGCGATCCTTCAAGAGGGCCTTCTGGCCAGCTCTCGCCGTGGCTGTGGTGACGGTGTTGGCCAGTCTCAACGAGTTGCCTCTGGCGAAGGCCTGGTATGGTACCACACAGGATTACCGACTCTTCTGGTTCTACCGCTTCTACTATATGGCCTCCGAGGCGTTCTTCGACGGTGCTTACGTCTTCATCCTCTGGCTACTGGGTCACTGGCTGAGCCAACGCGCGTGGCCGCGGCGAGATCGCATCCTCGCCCGGCGCGGCGACCGTTGGCGCCACCTGGCCCGCTCTGGATGGCGTGGCCTGATGCTGGGGATGATGTCCGGGGGCTACGTGGTGCTCTTTTACCTGGTAGCGACACAACTTCTTGGTGGCTGGACACCGATGACGCCGGATTACACCTATGCTTACGCCACGCCGCTCCCCTTTCTGGGGGCATTGGAGACGGGCCTGATACCGGCGATGACGGAAGAGCTGTGGTTCCGCCTGCTCCTCATCTCTGGCGTGCTCTGGCTGACCCGTACCTTCACGCCGTTGAGCGAAAAGGCCTGTCGTCTGCTGGCCTTGCTGATTCCCGGCGCGTTGTGGGGCTTTGCCCACACCGCCTACGTCCGTGATCCCTTCTATCTGCGCGGTATCGAGTTGACCCTGGCCGGCGTGTTATTCGAGGGGCTCTTCTTCCTGCGCTTCGATCTGGCGACTACCATCGTCGCTCATTTTGCCTACAACGCCGGGCTGGGCGCGCTGCCGCTGCTGCGCTCCGGCGAGCCTTACTTCGTGGCCTCCGGCGCTGTGGTGCTGCTGACGATGCTGGCCCCCACGGTTCCTTATCTGTTGCAGGAACTCCGGCGCCGGCTGCGGGGCGAGAAGCGTGAGTTCATACGCCCCCGCATCAGGGCGCTGGAAGCGAGCGACCGGGAGGGATTGGAGGCCCTCTCCATCAACGGACTAGACTGGGCCGGTTTGTTGGAAGACCGGGATACGGTGGTGCTGGGGCTAAAGATCGGGGACGACATTGCGGGAACCGCGACGGGGCGAATGACGAACGAAGACGAGGCCGAGGTGCTGGCGCTCTACGTGGACCCCGCCTGGCGGCGGCGCTACTGGGGCAGCGAGTTGCTGGATGAACTGAGCGGTCGTTTGCAGGAACGAGGTGCCGAGACAGTGCATACACGGGTGGACGTGGACGACAAGCGAGCGATGCGCTTTATGATCAGTCAGCCCTGGAGGCAGGCACGGATCATCTTCGATTGGCCGTCGGAGCCGCCTACCCTCCCGGACTGGCGTACTCTGTTGGAAAAGCTCGGACTCAAGCGCCAGAGAGAGCAAGCGATAGAGGATTGACTCAGGTAGAGACGATAGATATGAGACAACGACATCAGCACGGCTTGTTAGCTGCACTCCTGGGACTGGGCGTAGCAGTGGCGCTCCTGTTGACCTTCCGAGCAACTCAGCTTACCGCCACCGGTACCACGACGTCTACCAACGTACGCCTGCCTTCACCGCAGGGCACGGGGCTACCGACGGGGACGCTGGCAATTCGCGTCTTCAGTCTCGTCTCGGGTGCGGCCCGCTATTCTCAGGGCGCCCCCGTAGTCGTCTTCGCGCCCGGCGGTACGGAGGCCGGCACGTTGGCCGAGCCGCTGACGCTGGCTGCTGACACCGTGCGCATTGCCTTTCTCTTCCCCGGTGGCTGCGACGGCCCGCTCTGCTCCGATGGCCTCTACGATGAGCGAGGGATGCGCTCCATCGCGGCGTTGCGGGACGTGATACTCTACGCTGCCGGTGTGCTCACCGATGCACAGGGACACACCATCGACGAGGCAGTGGACGTATCGGTGCTCCACGACAACGTGGGCCTCTTCGGTGCTTCCAACGGCGGCAACGTCGTCGTGGCCGCGTTGCACGGCGACAAACTCTCTAGTCACCTACGCTACGTGATCCAGTGGGAGAGCCCCGTCAGCAGCCAGGCGGCCACGGTGGAACTGGGGCGCGGGCAAGACCATGCGTGTGGCTCAGCAGCTCTACGAGGGCCTCGACCTGCCCGGCGAGGGCACCACGGGCCTGATCACCTACATGCGCACCGACAGCACCCACGTGGCCGAGTCGG
>CAYYTU010000207.1:0-3023 GCA_964474655.1 uncultured Anaerolineales bacterium | reverse complement strand
TTGCGCCACGACTTGCGGCGGCGAGGCGGCGTCAGCCCCTCGGCCCATATCTCCCACGGCCACCAGTCCGGCCCAGATGCCTGGTGGTCTTGAGATTAGTCAAGTACTATGCGGTGCTTCCTTGAAATGCTTCGCGTCGATGACCCGACGAAGGCACTTGACCAAAAGACGCAGATCAAGGACAATATGAGCAGGCATGCTATCAGCTTCATCATTTACCCCCTCCGAAAGATGATGCTTTGCTGATAGTATGCCAGAAATTATCTCAATTATCCAGGGACACTACCTACGATCCTCTTATATTTGAAATTGCCTGGCGACTTCGAGCTACCGGCTCTGAAGTACCTCTGACTTGTGTAGGGTAGCGAATTCTGAAAATAGGCGGATACAAAGCGGGGCAGAGAAGCGCGGGATGATCCTGGACACCCAATGAGGTCAACAGCCTCGCGGCCAATCAGAGCTTCTCAACCATCTGCGGAGACACCCTGGTTGCCCTGCCGCTAGGCACAGGACAATGCTGCTCCAGGGACAGCAAGGTTGATAGCACAGTATGCGTGTCAGAAGTACCCATCGGACCAGGAGAACAAGATTTGATAGAAGTCACGGCTAGGCCGTGCAACAAGGAGGCGAAGAACTGTACCTGCCACTGTCTGCCACTGACAGACAGTATGCCAGGATCATCCCGGTTTGGCAAGTGGAAGCAGCGCTAGCTCGGCTTCCACTACATCCATATTATACGAGGAGGCAGACAGTGAACGATCCGCTGCACACCTTCTTTCACCCGCGCGGAGTGACCATCGTCGGGGCCAGCTCCAGCCCTCACAAGTTGAGCCACGGCGTGCTGCGCAACCTGAAGTACCACGGCTACGAAGGCCCCATCTACCCGGTCAACCCCAAGGGCGGGGATATCCTGGGCCTGACGGTCTATCCCACCATCGCGGACGTGCCGGACCCGGTGGATCTGGCGGTGATCATCCTGCCGCCTGAACTTTCCGTGCAGGCGCTGGAGGCGTGCGGCCGGCGGGGGATTGAGGCCGCCGTCGTCGTCGCCAGCGGCTTCGGCGAGCTGGGGACCGGCGGCGAGGAGCGCGAGGCGCAATTGCAGGCGGTGGCACGTCGCCACGGGCTTCGGTTCATCGGCCCCAACTGCATCGGCGTGCTGGATACCTACACTAGGGTCGATACGACCTTTCTGCGCAAGATGCCGCAGCAGGGCAACATCGGCTTCGTCTCTCATTCCGGCGCCATCTGCGGCGGCACGCTCGATTGGGCCGATACAGTCGGCGTGGGCTTCTCCCGCGTCCTCAGCCTGGGGAACCAGGTGGACGTGAAGGTGCCCGATGCCTTGTCCTCGCTGGCGGCCGATCCGCACACCGAGGTCGTGGCCGCCTACGTCGAGGGCCTGCCCGAGGGCCAGCACTTCGTGGAGGTGGCGAGTGCCCTGACGCCGCACAAACCGCTGGTCGTGGTCAAGGCCGGGCGCACGCCCAGCGGCACCCGCGCCGTGGCCTCGCACACGGGCGCCCTGGCCGGCGCCGATCGGGCCTTCCAGGCCGCCTGCCGTCGGGCCGGTGCGCTCCAGGTGGAGGATCTGGAGGAGCTGATGGACGCCAGCCTGGCCCTGGCCTACCGCGAGCCGCTGTCCGGGCCGCGAATCGCGCTGCTGACCAACGCCGGCGGACCGTCGGCTGTCGGCGCCGACGCTCTGGACCGGCTGGGGCTCCATCTGGTCGCGCTGAGCGACGAGACGCAGGCGCAGCTGCAAGAAGTCTGCCCGCCGGGCACGATGACGGGCAACCCGGCCGATATGCTCGGCGGCGCGGAGCCGCGCCACTTCGCGGCCGCGCTGGAGATTCTGCTGGACGCTCCCGAGGTCGACGGCGTGATGACCGTCTTCGTGCCGCAGGCGCTGACCGGGCCGCCGGAGGTGGCCGAGGCGGTGGCCCGCGCGGCGGGTGATGCCGCCAAGCCGACCGTCTGCTGCATTTACGGCGGCGCGGGCGTCGACGAGGCCGCGCGGATTCTGCACGTGCAGGGCGTCCCCGGCTATATGACCCCGGCGCGGGCCGCGTTTGGCCTGAGCGCGCTGCGACGCTACCATCAGATCCAGCGACGCCCCATCACCGAACCGGCGCCGCTCCCGGAGGTGGATCGCGAGCGAGCGAGAGCTGACGTCGCCGAGGCGCAGGCTGCCGGCGAGCACGTGTTGGATGCGCAGGCCGGCGCCGAGCTGGCCGAGGCCTACGGGCTGACGCCGCCACCCTCGGGACTGGCGGATACATCAGACGAGGCTGCCGCCCTGGCCGAGGCGTTCGGCTACCCTGTGGCGCTCAAGCGCGTCGCGCCGGGCTTAGTGCACAAGAGCGACGTCGGCGGCGTGACGCTGGGCCTGGAGGACGCCGATGCGGTGCGTGAGGCCTTCGCGCAGCTGGTCCAGAGCGGCGAGCGTGGCTTCGTACAGCGCATTGCGCCGCAGGGCCTGGAGGTGATCGTCGGCGCTCAGCGCGATCCGCAGTTCGGGCCGCTGGTGATGTTCGGCCTGGGAGGCGCCTACGTGGAGGTGCTGAAGGACGTGGCCTTCCGGCTGGCGCCGCTGAGCGAGGCCGAGGCCCGGGCGATGGTGGCGGAGACGGCCGCGGGACAGCTGCTGGAGGGCGTGCGCGGGCAGCCGCCGGGCGACATCGATACCGTGGTCGAGGCGCTCCGCCGGGTGAGCCGGTTGATGTGCGATCTGCCCGCGGTGGCGGGAATCGACCTCAACCCGCTGATCGTCGGGGAGGCCGGCGAGGGGGCCTGGGCCGTCGACGTGCGGGTGGTCCTTGAGGAAGATGATCGGTAATAATCCAACGAAATTTCGGTCCAACAGACTTCCGAAGTTTCCAAACTTATTTTCGGAGACCTTCTGCTCAATCAAAGAGACCAACTCGGGGACGATTTGTTTCCCCGCCAACAGACTTCGGAAGTCTGGGTTAGCGTGACCTTTGCCCGCCTGGAATAAATCGCACAATTAGACTCTGACGACT
>CAYYTU010000206.1:0-3155 GCA_964474655.1 uncultured Anaerolineales bacterium | reverse complement strand
AAGCACGTTCTGCGGCCTTGAGGGCATTTTTGCTGGACGACCTGCTTCGAAATCCCAAAAAAGGCAGCCATTGCTCGTTGGTTTGGGGTATGGTAAAATCACCCTGAGGCGTACCCCTTATGTCTCTCACGCCGGGCGGGGGCTACAAAGGCAAGCTAGATAAAGGAGGCAGATCATCAATAGCGCAGATACTCGATTCTATCCCTCGGATCGCGTCCTGGTTGGGATTATGAACAATCGACGCGACTTTAAGATCGCCCGTGACGAACGCTGGTATCGCATCCCACAGCAACACGCCCCGCAGAGCACCACGGAAGCGGTGGTGCTGGCCTTCTACTTCACCAAGACGTTCGGCGACGAAAAGTGGTCCATCCGCTACTACGCCCCGGTCGAGGGACACGAGCTGGTCCGCCGCCGCGACCTGCTGCCCGACGAAAGCGACCATCCCCGCGCCGACGATCCGTACTACAAGCTGCAGCTCGGCCCGCTGATGGAACGGGAGGAGCCGATCCCCAGCCTGCGCTGGCGCCGGGTGACCTTCATCGAATCGACCTGGGACCGCTTCATCGCCGCCGATGAGATCAACGACCTCTACGCCTCCGGCGCCGACGGGCTCTACGTCACGCTCAAGGACGAAGGGCTTCAACCAGAGCGTGACCTCCTCCTCCGCGAGGACGGCGCCGAATACGTCGTCGATATGGCCATCCCCTGCCGGGCCGGCACGGTGACCATCGCCGTGAGCGATCGCCCGGCCCCGGCCGATGCGCTGCAGGCCCCGGAACCCCAGGAGGTGCAAGAGGCCGTGCAGATGCTGGGCGGCGAGACATCAGAGCCGCTCGACAGTTCGGAGTGAACGATGAACCTTTCCCCGTCCGCCAAACGCCCCATCTACTTTATCTTCGCCAGCGCCGCGCTGCTTGTAGCATCCCTGGCCTGCAACCTATCGCCTCCGAGTGACACACCGGCCCTGATGCTGACGCTCCAGGCCGAGAACGCCCGGCAAGCCACGCAGATCGCGCAGCAGGGAACCGTGGTGGCTCACCTCGCCACGCGCGTGGGGACCTGTCCCACGCCCACGTCCGGATCGCCCCCAACGAAAACACCAGAAGCAGCGCTCATTGCCCCGGTGATGATTGAGGACGGGCGATGCTGCGCGGGCGGGACGGCCGGGGAGACGATCACGCTCGACGTCGATTTTGCAGCCGCGGGCTTACCGGCCGAGGTGACGGAGATGCGCGTGCGCACCCGAACGGGAAGCCCCTCCACCGAGGAGGAGATGGCCCAGGCCGATTGGGAGCCGTTCGCACCCCAGAAGAGCTATCCCGTCGGCGTGGTAAGCAACTAGGTCGGCTTCTACGTGAGCGTACAGTACCGGGACGCCGCAGGCAACGTCTCGCCCGTCTATCACGACGACATCTCCGTGGAGGGCCACCCGCCGGACCCCACGCCCTGACCGATAACCGGCTTGCCGTTCGTCGTTGCGCGGTTATAATGGCCCTGTGACCGCGACACGTAGTCCACTCCGGGTGACGTTGCCGCTGCTGGCGCTCCTCGCCGCGGCCCTGCTGGTCATCCTGCGCCCCGCCGCCCCCGAGTATCCCAGTCTAATGCGCCAGGGCAATCAGCACGCCGAGGCCGACGAGCGCACCGCCGCCATCGTCGCCTATCAGAAAGCCGCCCGGTTGCAGCCCGCCGACCCGCTCCCCCATCTCCAATCTGCCCAAGTATACCTGGATTGGGGAGACATCGACGAGGCCCTACGGGAGATCGAACGGGCGGAGCAGCTTGGCGCCGACGACGCGGCACTGCTGCGGCTGCGCATCGCGGCCCACACCGCACTGGCGAATTGGGACGCCGTGGTCGAGCACACCCAGAAGCTGCTCAGATACGCTCCCGACGACGTAAAAGCTCGGCACGCGCTCGCCCGCGCCCACGTGAACCAACAGGAATGGAACGCGGCGCGATCCCAATACCGGGCGCTACTACGCCTCGCGCCGCACGATGCCAAGGCCCACGAGCAGCTGGGGGCGCTCCTGTTAGGCCAGGATAATGACGCCGCAGTGGAGCACCTCTTCAGCGCCAGGACGGCCCTGGCGGAGCAGCTGATCACAACGATGGCCCAGATAGAAGTGGGCGGCGAATCTGCTCACGCCGACCGACTGCTGGGGCAAACGTTCCTGCGAGCCGGCGAGTGGACCCTGGCAACGCGCCATCTCCGTCGCGCCATTGATCGCAACCCTGATGACGCCCTTGCACACGCCTACCTGGGCCATGCACACGGCAAGATGGACGCCCCGGACGAAGCCGAAGCGGCGTTGGAGCGGGCCGTAGCGCTGGCGCCGGATTCCGCCACGGCCCACACGTTCCTGGGGCTCCATCACGAGCGAATGAGTGACCTCGCGGCCGCCCGCGCCGCGTACGAGACGGCCTACGACCTCGACCCCGACAATCCGGCCATCTGCGTCGAGATCGGGCAGACGTGGGCCGCCGAGGGGCGCTACGTGCCGGCGGAGACTTGGCTGCGGGAGGCGGTCTCGCTGCAGCCGAACGACCCGGCGCTGTGGGAGGTGTTGGCCCGCTTCTACCTCAACCATCACATCAAATCGACCGGACAGGCCGTGGAGGCCACGGAGGCTTTGCTGAAGATCGCGCCGGAAAGCGCCGTCGCCCACGATCTACGGGGCTGGGCCGCCCTGCAGATGGACCAGTACGCGACGGCGCGGGAACATCTCACGCGAGCGCTTGAGCTCGACCCGACGCTGGCCGCGGCCTACTATCATCTGGGCTTGCTACACAGGACGGAGGGGAAAACCGAGCAGGCCCGTGAGGCGTTCATCCGCGCCCGCGATCTGGATACCACCGGCGCGCTCACGCCCCTGATCGAACGTGCCTCCCCGACGATGGGCCTCGACTGAGCACGGGTGCACCGTCGGCGCTCAACCTCAGCGCCGCGTGCTCAATCTGCAGATGATGCTGGCTGCGGTCAGAGGGCGACGATAGGCGACGATAGGCACGAAGGACCGGTCAGTTCCTTACTGGAAAATTTATTGTAAGCGTTCACCTCCCCCCGCTCAGAGGGGGGGCAACCCCCGACTTACGAGGAGATGCTTGGGCGTGCTGTTTCTTGTGTAGATCCCACCAGTGGCGGGGTTAAT
>CAYYTU010000205.1:0-3159 GCA_964474655.1 uncultured Anaerolineales bacterium | reverse complement strand
ACCCGCGCGGCGGATGCGGGAATGAGCCTTCACCACGAGACCAACTACAAAGCGTGTGCGGCCGCCGCTAACCAGCCGCGAAGCGGCGTCGGGTGGAAGCCCTTGTTGGGCGGTCTTCTGCTACCAAGAGCGCTGCGCTTTTTGGACCTACTTTTCGCCGCCTTATGGGTAGTTTCTCATCGTGAGGGGTAAATGAACCCGATACGGCATCTGAATTCTCAGCACAGCAATCCCTAACTGGTTATCGCTTTCGGTCGTACCGTTGGGAGACTTGTAGGCACCGATTTCATAAAGACCGGTCTGCAGCGCACTGAACTGCACAATCTCGTAGTTGTTGTCCCAACTCGCCGAATACCCTGATGACACGGGATTCCCGTTCGGGTCCCAGACGTACAAGTTGAAATTACTGGTCAAGGCATCATCGCCTAGCGTAGGATACGCGGGGGGTGGATCGGCCTCTGACCACCAGGCAATCGCCACGCGAATCAGATCACCTTGCGTAGCAAAGAAGGACTCTCGGAGCCAGTCGCCGGGCACGGGATAGGTGCTCGTCGTGTTGACGCCCCACCAGCAAGACCATCCCCAGCAAGTGGTGCCGTTGTCCCTGTAGTGGTGGGCAATGGTATAGGCCCTGCTCGCATCAATAGAACCGGCCCCATCCTCGTCGCTCAAACGGCTATCTCCTTCCACGTTGTGCATCGCCGAAGCCATCAGAATGGCCTTGACTGCCGTTGGCCAATCCTTGAGATCGGCATTATCATGCATTAACAGGGTCACCAACCCTGATACTTGGGGTGTAGCATAGCTTGTGCCGCTTCGGGTGTCAGGCACATCATTCATACCTATCATTCTGATGTTTTGTCCAGGTGCCGCAATTTCAGGTTTCTCTCTGTCTCCGTTAGCACTATTTGGATCAAGGTAGGCCGATCCCACATCCGTGCCTAGCACCTCATACATCGTGTCGTCGCTCCAGTTGGTGTTGTCCTGGTCATTGATCCCACCCACTGTGATTACGTTCCAGCCTTTCCCCGGAGGCGTGATGTGTTCATCACGGTAGTTACCAGCTGACTTGATGATGGTTGCCTGACGCTCTCGCGCTGTGTAGTCAAATGCTCGGTCTAACCACTCAAGTTCGGGTGTGTCTGTACGGAACCCAGTGCTAAGGTTGACCACGTCAGTGCCTTCGTCGAGTGCCCAGGTCAGGGCAAAGTGAACGCCGGAAATTGTGCCATCCGTGCCAGCGCTGAGAATTGTCGTGCCAGGTGCCATCCCCCGGTAGGTGCCGTGAAAACCGGCCGCGGCATTAGCAACCCATGTGGCATGGTCTTGTTCACCGTCAACAGCTACTAACCTGCGAGACGCATGGTGCAAAAAACTGTTATCCCAATCCACGTTATCACGTTCGACTATGGCAATGGTAATAGGGATGGTCGGTTCAGGAATGCCATCTATTCCCAAAGCTGACCAGACAGGCGTGACGTGATTGGTATGCACGGCAGTGTCCAGCTCGGTCTTTTCTTCACCTTCGACCAAGTAGATAGTTTGCACGTCATCACGTCGGGCCAGCGCCAGGATTTTCTCCTTGGAAAGCATGGCGGTGATGGAGGGAAGCAGGTAGTGTGTTTTCACGGCTATACCCCGACTCTCGATGTAGGTCACCAAGGGGTGAACTCTGGTAATGATATCCTCTTGGCGCATACGCTCGTACTCGGTCCGGATTTGTCGGGAGAGGGCCGGGTCGTCCACATCGAAGGGGCTCGTGTGGCGTGCCAATACGTCGCGGACTTGGGGATAACGGCGGGCCAAGAGAGCGTAGACTTCCCCACGGCTGCGACCACGTTCACCGCCAACCCAAATCGCCACCGGCAGCTCTTCTTTGTCGTCGGCTGTCTGAAGTCGCTCGTACAAAAGCGGATGCAGTTTGCCATATCTGGCGCGACGAGTCTCGGCCTCCGCCTGTTCCACAGCGGCTACGTCGTCTATCACGCTGTTGTCGTCCAGGTCTACCAGCAGGTGAAAGTCACGGCGGGCCACTCGATCAAAGATGGTGAAAGCCATAAACCGCCGACCCAGCAGAGGATACTCGCGTTGGTGCTGATGGGCGACGAGCAAGTTGTCGAGGGCAACACCGTCGCGCTTGGCGATGTACTGCAACGCGACCTGAGTATAGGCTTCAATCACCGGCAGAGGCAGCGGCGAATCGAACGGACTCGCGGGTAGGATCGGAGGCTTGGGCAGCGGCGAGGTGAACGACCCACCGGCCCGTGGTGTGGGCGTCACCAGGGCAGCCAACACTCCCAGGTTGTGACCTGCCAGCGCCAGCAGTGCGAACAGCGAAATACCGAGCAGAGCGATCTTGAACGAACGCTTTGTGATCATGGAGCACTCCTTTCTTCTGTTCTACAAACTGAACTCCAACTAAAACGGTGGCGTTGGGGTAACCACCGGGCTTTGCAGCACGAGTTCGATCTTCTGACTTACATCATCATCCCTGCGTACTTCAATCAAGTGGTAGGGTGAAGTCTCTGTATCAAGAACTTCCCAATATGGACTTGGCTCCCAAAATTGGGTATAGACAATAATAGTGTCATTTTTTCTAACTAGGCGCTCAATGATCACATCATAACCAGAACTAGCTCGCCGGCCACGGAAGACCGCAATAGCAAAGTATTGTCCGAAGTCCAGTTCCGCTAGTCGATCCAGAGCCTCTTGAGTGATCAGACCCTCCACCTGGTCTATCTCCTGCGGCGCAGTGATGAGGATCAGGCGCGGTTCTCGGATTGGATAGTCACCGTAGTCGCTTCGCTCGATCGTTTCAAAAGGCAACTCGGTCTCCTTGGGGCCACAGGCGGTCATTCCCGCTAGAATCACCACGATGGTTAGCCATAGCGTATACTGGTATCTCTTCATGCTCTTCCTCCTATTCTTAGGTTCTCAAAATAAGCCGCCCAACGGCGAAGCTCACCCGCCGGGCGGCTGTGCAAGCAAGCCCTCTGCCCAAGGACACCTGCCCGAGCGCCCGCAACCTCCAATTCGGCGCCGCTCAGCCCGGTCGGGTGGAGCGAATGTTATGCTGCCCACCACCCCACTGCCCAGACCCATCCCCAAACCCGGCCCTCGAACGCGCAGCCTCCCTCGCCGCGAGCCCTCGACCACCAC
>CAYYTU010000204.1:0-3161 GCA_964474655.1 uncultured Anaerolineales bacterium | reverse complement strand
GGAGTATCGGCATTCGCACGGAGGTGCTGAAGCGCGTCTATGATCGGCTGCTGGAGGATGCCGGCATCCCCTTCACCTTCCATACCCAACTTGTGGACGTGATCGTCCACGAAGGTAGGGTGGACGCAGCGATTTGCGCTGGAAAGACGGGATTGTTCGCCATCCGCGCGGCGGTCTTCGTCGACTGCACCGGCGACGGGGACGTGGCCGCCTTGGCAGGAGCCCCGTACGAGAAGGGGGACCCGGATGGCAACATGCAGCCAGGCACGCTGTGCAGTCTCTGGTCTGGGATTGACTGGGAGGAGGTCGAGAAATCCGAGTCGGCGGGCATGGGAAATGACAGGATTACAGAGGCGTTTGAGGACGGCGTCCTGACTGTGGAGGACTTGCACCTCGTGGGTATCTGGCGCGTCGGCGCCACGCTCGGGGGCGGGAACATCGGCCACACGTTCGGTCTGGATGGTACCGATGAGGAGTCCTTGACCGAAGCCTATCTCTGGGCGCGCAAGACACTGCCGCAATATGAGCGATATTACAAGGCTTACCGCAAGGGGTTTGAGGACATGGAATTGGCAGCCACCGGATCCCTGATGGGCGTGCGGGAGAGCAGACGCATCGTGGGCGATTATATCCTGAACGTCGATGATTTCAGGGAGCGCGCCGTGTTTGACGATGAGATCGGACGTTTCTCCTATCCCGTCGATCTCCACCCCGCCAGACCTGACCAGGGCGCCTACGAGGAATATCGGGGGAAGTGGGTCAATCTCCGCCATGAGGATGGCGAGAGCTACGGCATTCCCTACCGCGTACTGACTCCAAGGGGATTGAGAAACGTCCTGGTGGCCGGTCGCTGCGTCAGCACGGACAGGAGCATGCAGGGATCCATTCGCGTGACACCAGGCTGCTATATCACCGGGCAAGCCGCCGGGGTCGCTGCGGCTATGAGCGTTCCGGTGGGGGTGACGACCCGCAGCATAGAGGTCAGGGAGCTACAGGCACGGCTTAAGTCTCTAGGGGCCTACCTGCCAAACTTCACTACCTGAGACCTGATAGGAGGCAATGATGCCCTTGAAACGATTTCCAGAGAACCCCTTGATCTCCCCGGAGGACGTCGTTCCCAGCCTGGAGGGCTGGGAGGTGCTGGGGGCCTACAACTGCGGCGCGTTTGCGTACCAGGAACGGGTTGGCCTGCTGGTGCGCGTCACCGAGCGCCCCATCCAGACCGATCCCGAGCTCGTCTCCGCGCCCCTGCTCGACTTCTCCTCCGGCGAGCCAGAGATGACGGTCAAGACCTGGCGACGGGACGAGGTCGATCTCTCTGATCCCCGCTTCGTGAAAGCTGACACGATCTACGACGCCGTCACCAATCACCTGCGGCTGGCGTGGAGCGATGATGGGCGCAGCTTCGAGATCGCCGACCGCCCCACCCTCAGCGGTGAGAGGCCGTGGGAGTCATTCGGCATCCAGGATCCCCGGGTCATCCGCCTGGACGGTCGATACGTGATCATCTTCAGCGCTGGCGACCACCGCTGGGGCGTCACCCAGACCATCGCCACCACCGAGGATTGGGAGACCTTCGAGCGGCTGGGCGTCATCTGCATGCCGGACAACAAGGACGTGGCCCTCTTTCCGGAGAAGATCGACGGCAAGTACTGCGCGTTTCACCGGCCCTCCGGCGTCTACTTCGGTGGACACAACATGTGGCTGGGGTACAGCCCGGATCTGATCCATTGGGGCGAGTTTGTGCCGCTGTCGCTGACCAGGCCGGGGATGTGGGACAGCGCTCGTATCGGCTGTGGCGCCGAGCCGCTCAAGACCGAGGAGGGCTGGCTGGAGATCTACCACGGCTCTGACGGGGATAGCTACTATCTGGGCGCTATGCTGCTCGATTTGGAGGACCCATCGCGCGTGATCGCCCGCAGCGAAGAGCCCCTGCTGGCGCCCCGGGAAGACTATGAGAAGGTCGGATACTACGACAACGTGGTTTTCTGCAACGGGTTGGTGAGACGGGACGACGATCTCGTGTGGCTCTATTATGGCGGGGCAGATCGATACACGTGTGGCTGCGAGATGTCGATCTCCGATGTACTGGATACGCTGGGCTGAGGTGACGGGATGAGTCAAACGCCATATCAAGTTGTCAAGCGGGCAATCGAGTTCGGTGATCCTGAGCGATTGCCCGTCAAAGGGGGCCCCTATCACAGCGAGCGGTTCGGCCTGATTGAGAGCGACGTGGTGAACGTGAATTGGAACTTCATCGGATCAGGTGATCTCAATACACGTGAGAGCTATGACGAGTGGGGCTGTCTGTGGGAGCGCAGCGGTCAAACAAACATGGGCCAAGTAAAAGGCCATCCACTTGCAGAGTGGTCTGCGCTGGATGACTACGCCTGGCCCGATCCAGATGATGCGGCCTTTTACCAGGGTATGGATGAGAAGCTGGCCGCGGCGGAAGAGAGGTATGTACATTCGGGAATTTTCATGCTGCTGTTTGAGCACTTGCAGGCCCTGCACGGATTCGAAAACACGCTAGTGGACTTGCTGACAGCGCGCGACAAAATTGAGATGCTGGCCGATAGAATCGTCGCCTTCAACCTGGCGATTATAGAGAACATCGCCCAGCGCTTCCAGAGACAGATCCACGGATTCTGGTTTACCGAAGATCTAGGCACCCAACAAGCATTGATGATGAGCCCTGAACTGTGGCGAGCGTTCTTCAAACCCCGTTACAAGGTTGTTTTTGATGCCGTACACGCTGCGGGGTGGCATGTCTGGCTGCACTCTGATGGCTATATCAATGCGTTGCTCGATGATTTCATCGAGCTGGGCGTCGATGTGCTCAACCTTCAGCAGCCCCGGGTGAATGGAATCCGTGAGATCGGTACGAATTTCGCGGGCCGCATCTGTTTCGAGTCCCATTGCGATATTCAAAAGACGTTGCCTTTTACCGATCGCGAGAGGATTCAGGACGAAGCCCATCAGCTCTTGGAGAATTGGGCTGTGCCGGCGGGCGGCTTCATTCTCTCGATTGACAATGTCGAGGCGCTGCAGTTCCCACCGGGCAACGTGGATCTGATGGCAGAAACCTTCTTGTCGCACGATCCATGGAAGGAAGAGGGATCGCTATGTGCTAACATAAGTGACACAACTCTGCTCAATAA
>CAYYTU010000203.1:0-3165 GCA_964474655.1 uncultured Anaerolineales bacterium | reverse complement strand
GGGGCGCTGGCCGGCACGATGTTGAACGGCGGCGAACCGACGGAGGCCTTCGAGGTGCTCTTCGGAGATCCGACGGCGCAGCCGCTTTTCACGAACCTCTATCCGTCCCAAAGCGGCCTGCCTACGTACCCTTTGCCGCTTTCCGCGCGCACGTGCAAATATCACGGCGGCTTTCAGACCGGGGACGATGGAAACCACGGCGTCGGCGACATTCTGATCCGGCAAGCCGTCTTCGAGGCCTTGCTCGACGCCGGCGCGAGCCTGCCCTTTCTGTACGAGCCCCGGTGTCCCCAATGCCACAGCGAGGTCAAGGCGCTGACGGGATACTATGAAGTAGGCCCGCATTATGGCCGTACCACCGCTCCCATCCGGCGGATGTCCCGCACAGCCATCGACCGGCGGCGGGGGACGGCTGCCGAAGAGATGCTCTATACGCTGGAGGCTATCGAGCCGGGCCGGCGCGGTCACCCCCCGATGTTGTTCCTGGGCGACGTGCTTTGTGACAAGACCCAGGAAGCGCTCCTGAAGCGTTGGCTACCGCGCGTCCGAGGCATCGGGGGAGGACGGTCGCGGGGCCTGGGGCAGGTCGAGGTCACCGTGCTTGAAGACGAGGAGCGCCCGCTGCCGCCGCTGAAGGATCGCCTGGAGGCGTTCGACGCGGCAGTGAGAAGGGAGTGGCAATTTTATCAGCGGGTAGCGGACGTCGAGTCATTGCCCGATGACGTACGCTTCTTCGCCCTCGATCTGACGGCGCCGGCGTTCCTGACGCGACACGGTATTCCTGCCTCGCGGCCACGTCCTGCCGACCTGGGCCTGCCAGCCGGTGCGATCCGCTTGTGGCGGGCCATTAGCCGCCAGACGATGGTCGGCGGCTGGCATATGGGAGGGCAATTGCCCCGGCGGACGATGCTGGCCACGACGATGGGCAGCGTCTTTATGTATCGTACCGAGGGGCTTTCACTGGATGATTTGGCAGTTGCATTGAAACTATTGGAGCGTGAAGGGCTGGGCGAGGAGCGCGCCCGAGGCTTTGGTCGGATCGTGGTCTCCAGCCCCATTCACTATCAGCCGGAGGTGACGTTATGAGTGAGAATCTATCTACTGCTAAAAAAGCAACACGGGAGCGCGTGCGCCGGCGGATGGCGATCCAGCACGCTGTGGAGCAATTTACCAATGAGATCATTCGCCGTATGCGCGAGTTAGTCGACGAGACCGACGTTGTCAACAGCCGGATGGAGAAACACCAGATCGGCAACCTGCTCTCCGTGGCGCTGGAGACGCCCAGCGTCGAGCTGGTGAAGAATTTCATCCGCTACCAGATCGGGCGAGACGTCTCACGTACCAGCTGGCGCAAGAACGATTTCGGTGAGAAGTTGGTCCAGGCGCTGGATCAATTGCGTGACGACGCAGAGGTGATGGCCCGTGATCGTAGCATTGCTTCTCATCTCGGTGACAAGGTACAGGACCAGGACATCGACGAGTTGTGGATTGAGATGACGCGCCAGTACCTGGGACAGCTCAACCGTTATTTCTACTACAAGAAGGAGGCGGCGCGATGGTAGACTTCGGCACGTTTCACAGCCGCTTGAGAGTGGTCGGCACGCTGCAATTGGAAACGGCCTTGCGCATCGGCGCGAGCGGGGGCGGCGGCGCCACTGAACACGACCTGCCGGTGCTCAAGGATCTGGCCGGCAAGCCCTACATTCCCGGCAGCTCCTTCAAAGGCGCCTATCGTGCTCACCTGGAAGCGCTGCTGCGTGGGATGGACGAGACGTTGGCTTGTCTCAGCACCGATCCCGCTCAATTTGGCGATCGCGGCGCGGTGCCGGGCTGCCTGAGCCAGGGCGATATCAACGCGCTGAAGGAAGAATATGGCGAGCAGGCCGACGGCCTGAGCCAGGCGATCATAGATCGCTCTTGCTGGACCTGCCGGCTCTGCGGCGCGCCCTGGCTGGCCTCCAAGCTGATGGTGCGCGATCTGCCCGTGGTGGAAGAGACCTGGTTCGATCGATATCTGATCCGCGATGGCGTGGCTATCGACCGCGATACCGAAACTGCTGGACAAGGTTTGAAGTACGATTATGAAGCTGTACCGGCGGGTACCGCTTTTCGCTTCGAGATGGTGGTGGACAACGCCACCGATGAGGAGATCGGGCTGGCGCTATTGGGCCTGCGGGAATTCGAGGACGGCTTCGTCACGCTGGGCGGAGGGCGCTCGCGCGGCCTGGGCCAGGTGACGCTGACGGTGAACTGGGCGAACGACGAGACCTGGCTGGTGAAGAAGGCCGGCTTGAGGGCATATCTCCTGGATCGGACCACGATCTCCCTGGCCGACGAAGCGACACGGCGCGCTTACTGGGAGCAGTTTCTGGAAGCGGTGATGGGAGGAGGAAACGACGATGCATAAGCGACTGGTGAACGAACTACGGTTGGACTTCCGAATCGCGCCGCAGGGACCGCTGTTGATCAAATCGGGCCAGGAGGCCGGGGCCGATCCTACGTTGCTGGATATGAACTTCGTGCGCACCAATCACGCCGAGCTGGGGCGCACGGTCTTTCTGCCGGGATCGAGCCTGAAAGGGACAGTGCGCAGCTACTGTGAGAAGATCGGACGCACAGTGGGATTGAACGTCTGCGATCCGCTGGGGAGCAAATCCTGCGGTCGGCAATTGGAACAGAAGGCCCGAACCGGCAGTGGTGCCGAGATTTATGAAAAGCTCTGTCCCATCTGCCGGCTATTTGGTCACACGGTGATGGCTAGCCACGTCTGGTTTAGCGATGCCTACCCTACACCTGAGACCATCAAGGCGGTCAACGCCACCGAGGAGCGCGACGGCGTGGCTATCGACCGCATCTCCGGCGCGGTGGCCGTGGGACCATTTCAGCTGGAAGTGGTCACAAAAGGTGCCTTCGAAGCCCAACTGACGGTGCGTAACTTTCAACTCTGGCAGATCGGATTACTCGCCATTGCGCTGCGCGATCTGGGCGCCGGGCGGGTGCCCATCGGCTTCGCCAAGTCCCGGGGCCTGGGCGAGGTCCAACTGACCTATCGACGACTGCAGATCTCCTACCCCGGACAGTTCGGCCAAGCTGGGGAGCTCGACTTCGGTCATCACCTCTACGGCGTGACCGCTTTTGACGTCGAGGAAACTTACGGCTTCTTCC
>CAYYTU010000202.1:0-3203 GCA_964474655.1 uncultured Anaerolineales bacterium | reverse complement strand
TCGTCGGTGTAGACCTGCTCGTAGACGCTCTGGGGGTAGCGCGTGCGCCGGAAGTAGATCGAGCCGCTCTCGCTGAAGTAGCGGTGGAAGAAGTCGTAGAGCTTGTCGAACAGCTCGTTGCGAAATTCCGCGTTTCCCTCCAGCGCGGCCTCAATGTCCTCCCGGAGCTGCGGGAAGACGTACTCCCGGAAGTAACGGGACTTGATGCGCATCAGGTTGATGTAGCCGGATTGGCCCTCGACCTCCGCGCCGACGAAGACGTCCTCCAGGGCGCGGTAAAAGCGCTTCTCTTTCTCCGATACGGAGCTAGATGATAATCCAAGGTTGGTCATACGTGGTTCCTCCAATTCTCTGATAATAGACTTCGGAGCGCCAAGACTTCGGAAGTCTACGAGAACGATATGCGCAGGGCTTCAAAATTGTTCTTCTCGGCATAATTTGATAAGCAGAGCAGTATTTGAGACTTCCGCAGTCTGTCCTCCCCCAACTTGTAAATACGCCCATACCCAAGTGTTGCAGTTCCTCACCTCAATCCTCAACGTCCGCCATCGCCTCGCGCCACTCATCGCGCCACTGAGCATCGCCGCAGCGCAGGCCGCGTTGAGCGTAGTCGCAGACGCCGCGGCCCTCGCTGTTCCACCGATAAATTCTTAGGGTAAAGACTAGCGCCCCGGAGACGGGGGCTAGAGCAATTATTTGAGGCTCCCCACAATGCAAATCAGCCCGCCACGGCAGATGCCGCGTTGTCCTCTTGCTGCCTGGAGGACTCGGCCAGCATCTTCTGCACGCGAGCGACAACTTCCGGGGCGAGATCCTCTTCCGGCGCCCCTTCTTCTCGTTCTTCCAACGCGGCCTCTAACTCATCAAATGTCGCCTGCCCCAATCGTTCCAGTAGAGCCGCGTAGGCCCTCTGCTGCCTTTCTTTTTCCGCTTCGGGCACGGGATGAACCGTATAGTCCTGCATGATCTGGCGCGTCAGGGCATAGACGATGTACTGATTCATCGAAATCCCTTCCTCACTTGCCGTAGCTTTGATTTGACGATGGAGGGTGTCCGGTAGACGAACGGTAAAACGTCCCATTTTTCACTCCTCGCTTTCAACTAATACCAGTACCGCTTCCGTCGGTGTCAATACTGGCAACCCCAGCCGCTTCTCTGGCGTCCGAAAATCGCGTGTGTTTGAGGTAATAACTACCGCCCCAGCGTTCATAGCACAATCTACAACGTGATCATCCTGCGGATCAGGCGATATGGGGCGCCACGAATAGTTGATAACGACAAACCCCGCTTGAGCAAGAAGGGTTCCCAAAACTGGTTCGATGCGCCGCCACCGTTTTTCTGAAAGTTTCCGAGACAGAACGGAGGTGTATTCGTAGGCGAGTGCATTGGAAACACGAACATCAATCAGCTCAGCGAGCCAGGCTTCGATCAAAAACCCAGCCGCGCCGCCCTTTTTGGTTAGTCCCTCGAACACTACATTGGTATCAATGACAACCCGCAGATCGTCCATAACACCATTATAGCACCTTATTCAGTGTCTTGCCAGACACAACTACCACAAGGGCCTCGTCCAACGTTCCGATTCAGGTCTCAGTTTGGTGAGCACTGCTGGGGCTGACGCCGGGCTCGCTTGCATTGCGCAGACCGTTTACGCGCAAACGTCTCCCCCTGTTCCGAGACGATAACAGGGCGATCATAAGGGCATTATACGGGATTTTGCCTAACCATCACCCCAATGCCCTGTTATCGCCCTGTTATCACCCTATTATCGGCCCTATGACCGCTTTTTGGCCCCTGTACCGCCCTATTATCGGCGTTACCGCGTTATCGCTCTCCCTGCCCAGGGGCGGGGGATATATCCGCGGGCGCGTCCACGCCCGCCAACTGGCGTAGGTCGTCGGTCACCTGGCGTCCGATGGGATGACCCTGCGCGTTGCGCTGCGGTTCGGTCAGCCAGCCGCGCCGCTCCCAGGTCTGGGACCGCTTGACGATCTGTCGGTGGCTGATCCGCTCGCCCAGGGCGTCGTAGAGACGGCCCACCTTGAACGCCCCGCCCAGCTCCTCGACCGCATAGCGCACCAGCGCCGTCTCGACCTCCGTCAGCGCCGGCCCGGGCTCGTTTTCCTCATCGACGCTGACCATCTCGGCGAGCGCGTCATCGCCCGTCCGCAGCACCTGCACCTCGCGCCAGCGTGGCCGAGGCCACCCGCCCCAACAAGCGGGCGGGGAAGTTGACCACCGCTTCCCCCAAGGCCTTCGCGCCGGGCTGCTGGGTGCTGGTGATCAGGTGGATGCCCAGACCGCGCCCGATCTGGGCGATGGAGGCCAGGATCGCCTTGACGCGGGGGTCGTAACCGGCCAGCTCCTTCACTTCGTCGATCACGGCCAGGATACGCGGCTGATGCGTATGCGACTCCGACCGGCGACGCATTTCCGCCTGAATCCAGATCAGAAGCTGGACGATCTTGTCCGGGCTGCTTTCCGGCGGATGCAGTAAGTGGCGGCAGCAAGAGAAGGGCCGCAGCTCGAACCCCTTGGGGTCCATCAGCAAGAGCTGCAAGCGCCCGGCCGGGTTCTGGTTCATCAGACGGAACAACATCCAATGGAGCAGGTTCGATTTCCCCGAGCCGGTGGTGCCCCCGATCACCGCGTGACACGTCCGCTCGTCGGTCAGGTCAAACCACAGAATCTTCCCGCGCACGTCGATCCCTAGCGGAATCTTCCAGAAGGACCCGGGGTTGAACGTAAGCAACCGCTCCGCCTTGAGCGTTTGGCGATCCTCCGGGGGTTTAGGCGCTTCGATCATCAAGTACCCTCGCTGGCGCGAGATGCGGCACCGGTCGGTGCCAGCCGCGATGGCCAGGGCGCCGTCGATGCGTTCCACTTGCTCGGGGCGCACGCCCACCGCCAGGTCCACACGAAAGGCCTGAACCTGAGGCCCGTCAAAGAGCGGAGAAACGACGGCCTTGAGGCCGCGAGCGTTCATCGTCGTCTGTAGAAACGCAGCCGTGACGTCGATAGATGTTTCTTGGCCCGGCTGATAGTAGCGTTTAGTCATTAGCTCTCCTCAGGTCTAGCACGTCGCCAACTGACGATAGCACCGGGATGCCTTCAAGCCAGATCCGCGATCATAATCGCGCTTGGTGAAGGCCGATCTCCGGGGTTCAGTGTGTCGAGCGCATTGACCACCCCCTGCGGCGGCG
>CAYYTU010000201.1:0-3226 GCA_964474655.1 uncultured Anaerolineales bacterium | reverse complement strand
TCACCTCTCCAGATTCCCATTCCACTTCATAGAGCCTGTGACGTATTCGATCGGTGCGGTCCTCGCTCAGAGGCCCATCAACCAGGACGAGGAAATCCCAGTCTGATTCCGCGATTGCATCTCCACGAGAGCGCGAGCCGTAAAGAATGATCTCAGCGCCGGGTTCCACTTCGCGGACGGCCCGCCTTATTTGCTCAAGTAATTTCTCTCGATTCATATAAACACCTCGTAAGTGTTAGATCGCTAATCGCGGCGCTGACCCGCGAGCACGACGGATGGGAGCAGGCCTAAGGCCTGATCACAGCCGGTGCGCGCAGTCAGGTCAAGTGGCTTGTTCCGGCGCGGAGCGACGGGACAAGGCGCTTGATGGAGTCAGCGCCGCGATTCCCGGCGGCTCCGCCGCCGGGAACAACTGATTGTAAAGTTTCTGAATATCTTTCCAATCCGCATGTTGTACATGATTTTTAAATGAGTCAAATTTGAAGCATACGTGCCAGGACATTCAAACAGCCAAGGATATAAAGATAATGGAGAGCATAGGGCCAGGCTAAAAATTCACTGTAGGCACAACAACGCATTCTTTCTTTGTCCAAGCCATAGAAACCTCCTTATATTTTATGCTCTCATGTTTTCCCTTTATTTGAATCAGAATCCACATACCTCCCTTTCCGCACCTCCAGCTTTCCCTGTGCAATGAGCTTGTAAACCGATGGCCGCCTGGAGTCGTTGAGCTGGATTCTCAGGAGCCGGTCATAGGTCCGCACCACCCAAAGAGCCCGGTCAATGTTCTGTTGACCAATGAAACTGAGCCCATCGAGAAGGATCTGTCCTTTTTTGTCGACCCCCACCTTCAGGCGCAGATCGCGCTCGAGGTAGTGCAGGGGATCGAAAAGTTTTCGCTGGCGGGGCATGGACCAAGATTAGCCAGGAGGGGAGATGTGGGCAAGGATTGATTGGTGTGGTCCCTGCATGAAGAATCTGAGAAGACTTACTGATTTGCAAGTTTGATCGGCAAGGCTGCGGCTCTTATGGGGTTCGAGGCTTCACGGCTTTGACACTTGGCAACTGCCAGCAACAAGTTCTTGTCCATCATCAGACCGAAATTTTGTCGCTAGATTGTGAAGGTCATAGCTATGTATTATCTCAGTCTTGATGGGTCTGTCGGAATCATCACGAGGCAAAAGAATCTTGATCACATTCTCAGGGACTGTCCAGTGGAATTATCGAAAGAGGCCTTCATCAAGGTAGCAAAGGACGAATTCGAGAATGGGAATCTGGACCTCAAGTATGAGCAAGAAAGATGGCATCAAAAAGAGCGGAATCATCCCGGGCCAATAAAAGACTCGCGCACTGCTGCTCTCAATATGAGCCTGAAGCCATGAATAACATGTAAAGTCTCACCAGCCTCCTGATTTCCAATTTTTGACCATGCCGGAAGGATGTTTGCCCTCCCGGTTGGCATGATATAGCCTGTCAGATTGACATCGTGGCAGGCTTTTCTGTTGGAATCAGCCAATAACCTTATCCCTCAACTCATCGCTGTCGTACTTGGCATGGATTTTCTCTCTGGAACATCCGAATCATGTCTCGCATCCCCAGAAAGGCCTGCCCCCTCGACCTTCCGTTCAAGGACCAACCCATCTTCCTGGTGGCTCTGCAAAGCGGGGCAACGCACTTGCTGACCGGAGACAGGAAACCTTTCGGCCCGTTCATGGACCGGGCTTTGGAAACCGAAGGTGTTGCGATCCAGACCGTATTCAGCTTTTTCCTGTCCATTCTTGAGGAATAAGACAGCCGGGGTTCAGGGTCGTGACGGCGCATGAAGCAGGAAATCGTCTGCATTGAGGAACAGAGGCAGAATCTCCTGGCCTGTGAATTCAAATGGAACCCGAAAACAAAAAATGCCCGTTTTCCCAAGACGTTTCTGAAGGCGTATCCTGAGGCAAAAACCAGGGTGATCACCCCTGCAGACCATGATCTTTTCCTCACAGACCCACAACTCTGAGTTTTGATCAGCGTGAATCAGCGTCATCAGCGGACCAATTCTTCCACTTATCCGCAAAGGCCCACGCTCATAAAATTTGAACTGTAAACAGTCGCCAGTGCAAAAAGTCCAAAGAGCGGCTTACCGGCTTCAAGTGCTGTTTGCAACTCTTTGATTATACAGCTGATGGTCATTCGACTTCTCGATCCTCCCAGGCTGTTCTTGACTTCACCTCGTCGATGAGAAACCGCACGCCCTGGTTGTCGGACGGGTTCAGCCAGAGCATCTTTTCAAATATCTGCTCCGCCTCGTTGAAGCGCCCAAGACGCCAGAGACAAAGCCCATAGCCGTGCATACAGCGCAGAAACGGACGGTTGTCGATCAGGCCCCACGCCAGCACGCCTAAAAAGTCGTCTCCCAAAGACAGCTCGCCGATACGCAAACCGACTTCGTAATGCCGGATGGCATTGGCGGGACCTTGGCCAAAGACAAAATTGCCCAGATGCGAATGGGCATCGAGGCAGCGCAGGTCGGCCTCGCAAAGCTCCATCAAGATTTTAAACGCCGCTGCCCCCTCGCCGGCAGCTCTGAGATCGTTGGACCGGATGATGGGGTCACTGAAAGGGTCGTCAGGATCATCGCCTGGCAGCACCTGCTCCATCTCGAACACGGGTCGGGGGCCATAATCGACAACCCGCTGGGCCCATTTTTCGATGGGATCGTCTTCTTCTCTCCAATAATCCTCTTCGGGATCCCACATGCCCATATCCTCAAGACCCAGGGGAACCAGATCGAGGGCCTTCACGTCGATTCGAGTCGACTGAATCTCGCCGGAGAGATACGGATGTCCGCCGTAACGCCACTGCTTTCGAGGCGTTACCGTAACGATGGTGCCAGGGACCACCTCCCAGAGGCGGCTTGCGCGAAGGGTAATGATCCTGTCGCTTCCCGGCAAACGGCACCGGGCGGCCCGTTCCTTGACCGACAGGGCGACCAGTTCGACGGGTTCGCTCAGGTCGATGTCGTTGTCTGTAGCTTTGTGCTGCCTGCGCCGTCGGGAGGTTTTTTGCGTCCCGGCAGGGTAAGGATCGAGATTGAGCCACCTCCGGTAGGCGGCGATGTAGCGTGCCCCTGCCGATGTTTGCGGCAACAGGACATCGGAGACCGCAACCACATATTCTGACCCGTCCTCGCGACTGCACTTTGCCGTCAGACCGCGCCGTTCGTTACCGTCATAGTCTA
>CAYYTU010000200.1:0-3226 GCA_964474655.1 uncultured Anaerolineales bacterium | reverse complement strand
TCAAGGAACTTCCCTGATGTGGCTGGTACTGATCAATTAATGAATCTCTTGTACGTTTCAGGAAGTCCCAGGAAGGACAGCAACACAGACTATTTGCTTGAGCTTATGTTGTCGAGCACCGGCGGGCAGTTTGTGAAGCTCATCGATTATCAGATCGAACCTTGCAAGTCCTGTTGGGCCTGCCGGCGGCGGGACGAATGTACGGTTGACGATGATATGAGCAGGGTTCTGATACCGATGCTCCTTGATGCCGACGCGATCGTCCTGGGCAGTCCAGTCTACTTCAACAACGTTTCAGCTCAACTCAAGGCCTTTATGGATCGCACTTGGGCCATCAGAGGTAAACTCAAGAACAAAATCGGTGGTGCGATCGTGGTGGGCAGAAGGTATGGTGCAGAAAGCGCGATCACGGCGATCCATGCGTTCTTCCTGAAACATGAGATGGTCCCGGCAAATAGAGGGGTCTCCGGCATCGCCTTTGCCTCAGGGGGTGTACAGCAAGATCGGGAGGCGGTGGAAGCAGCCAAGAGACTTGCCGAGCGCATCATAGAACTTGGTGACCTGTTGCGGAGATAGGCCAATCTCGCTTTGGGGGGAGGAGAATGAGATGACGATCTACCTGGACAACGCGGCCACCAGTTGGCCCAAGCCGGAGGCGGTCTACCACGCGGTGGATCGCTTTATGCGCGAGGTGGGCGCGACGCCCGGCCGCGGCGGCCACCGGCGCGAGGAGGAGGCGATGTGCATCGCCGACGAGGCCCGCGAGGCGCTGGCTCATTTGTTCAACGCGCCCGATCCGCAGGGCGTGGCATTCGCGCTGAACGCCACCCAGGCCATCAATATGGCGCTCAAAGGGCTGCTGCGCCCCGGCGACCACGTACTCACCTCGTCTATCGAGCACAACGCCGTCTGGCGGCCGCTCAAGGCGCTGGAGCGGCAAGGCGTGGAGGTGACCGCCGTGCCTTGCGCACCCGACGGCACGCTCGAACCGGTGGACGTGGAGGCGGCGCTGCGGACCGAAACCCGGCTGGTGACGTTGATACACGGCTCCAACGTGCTGGGCGCGATCCTGCCCATTGCCGAGATCGGAGCCATCTGCCGCCGTCGTGGCGTCCTGTTCCTGGTGGATGCGGCCCAGACGGCCGGGGCCTACCCGATCAATATGCAAGCGATGGGCATCGACCTGCTGGCCTTCGCCGGGCACAAGGGCACCTACGGGCCGCACGGCACCGGCGGGCTGGTGGTGCGGCCCGGCGTCGAGATGGAGACCTGGGTTGAGGGCGGGTCGGGCGTCGAGTCGGCCTCCGAGACGATGCCGGAAGCGCTTCCCGATCGGCTGGAGGCGGGCACCCAGAACGCGGCGGGGATCGCTGGCTTGCTTGCTGGCGTCCGCTTCGTGCTGGAGCAGGGCGTGGAACGCATCCGCGCCCACGAGATGGAGCTGACAGCGCTGTTGATGGAGGAATTGCGCACCGTGCCCGGCCTGACGATTCTCGGCCCCGACGATTTGGCGCAGCGCACGGCGGTGGTCTCGGTCACCGTCGAGGGCTATATGGCGGAGCAATTGGCGACGGTGCTGGACCAGGTGTTCGACGTGGCCACCCGCGCGGGGCTGCACTGCGCGCCCCAGGCCCACCGCACAGCGGGAACGCTGGACCGTGGCGCGCTGCGCTTCAGCCCCGGCTATTTCACCACCGCCGAGGACGTCCGCCACGCCGTCGAGTCCCTGCGGGAGATCGTGTAGGCCGATGGCCAAGCAGCGCATTGGGAAAACGCTGATTATCCTGGACGAGGATGAGGTTCGTCACGTCTTGCTGTTGGCCCAGCAAGATGACACGCAGGAGATCTACGAGTTCGTCAAGGAAGTGATTGCGAAAAGAGTCGAGGCCGCGCTGCGGAAGCGGTGCGGGTAGGAGTGTGAGAGAGGCAGGGGCTTATGATCAAGCGCATGTACAAACGGCTCACCGGCGCCGCGACCAGGGGGTGGCTGCTGGTAGGCGGGTTGCTGGGGGTGGGGGCATTGCCCTGCCCTGAATGCGGCGCGCCGATGATATTCCACTTCTGGCCCATCGCCGGTGTGGCGCTGGTCTTCCAGGTGCTAAAGAGGCGCTATGGGGACAAGTTTCCGGCGGAGAAAGGCGGGCAGGAGGACTATGTCGCCCCCGTTAATCACATCCAACAAACATAAATGCATTTGTCCTAACAGCGGAGGCGCTAAACGACGTCGACCTCAGTTACCCCCCCCCTCTAAGCACGCCGTGGGACGCGGTACAGGCAGCGGCGCAGGCGTGGATGGGGCACAATCAGGAGGATAGTTAATAGATGATGATGATGAACACAGAAAACGGCCATTTGTTGCAAGTATTCAATCTCCACGTGGAGCGTGAGGACTATGAGATCTTGCGCAGCCTCAATCTGGTCGTCGATCGGGGCAGCGTGCACGTGGTGCTGGGGCTGAACGGCTCCGGGAAATCGACGCTGGCCTACACGTTGGTGGGGAGCGGCGGATACGTCCCCAGCGACGGCAAGATCTGGTTCGACGGCGAGTTGTTCAACGCGTTGAGCATCGCCGAGCGCGCGCAGCGGGGGATGACGTTGGCCTGGCAGGAGCCGGCGCGCTTCGAGGGGTTGACGGTGGCGCGTTACGTCAGCCTGGGGATGCGCGAACCGGATGAGGATCGGCTGCGCCAGGCCCTGGAGGCGGTCGCTCTGCCGCCGGATGCTTATCTGCCGCGTTACGTGGACGACGCGCTCTCCGGAGGCGAGCGCAAGCGGATCGAGTTGGCCTCCGTGTACGCTATGCGGCCCAAATTGGCCATCCTGGACGAGCCGGATTCGGGCATCGACACCATGACGCTCGACGACATCGCGGCCTTGATTCGGCGCATGGCGCAGGAGGGCAGCACTGTGTTGGTGATCACGCACCGCGACGAGATCGTCGAGATCGCCGATGCGGCCTCCCTCATCTGCGCCGGGGAGATCGTGCGGACGGGCGTCCCAGAACAGGTGATTGAGCGCTACGGTCGCTGTTGTCGGGCCTGTGACCGGGCCGAACAGGTCGAAACGGAGGCGGATTATGAGCGACTTTGAGGCCATCCTCAAGGCATACGAACGAGCGGGCGGCGATGCCAGTTTCCTGGAATCATCGCAAGTGGCGAGTCTGGTGATCAGCGGCAATGACGTGCTCGGCGCCAACGCGGTGCCTGGCCTGCACGTGGATCCCGAA
>CAYYTU010000199.1:0-3314 GCA_964474655.1 uncultured Anaerolineales bacterium | reverse complement strand
CGGAGACCGGTGACATCAAGTTCATTTGGGAACCGGGCCGTTTCGCTGCGGCTTATACGCTGGCGCGCGCGTACTGGCTCACTTATGATGAAGATTACGCCGAAACTTTTTGGTGCATCATAGAAAGTTGGCGCGATGCCAATCCGCCCAATCACGGCGTACACTGGAAATGCGGCCAAGAGATCTCCTTGCGTTTGATGGCCTGGTGTTTTGCCCTCTACGCGTTTGCCGACGCGCAAGCCACTACGCCCGAAAGATTGTCCACGTTGGTAGGGATGATCGCGGCTCAGGCAGACCGAGTGGCAGGGGACCATATTTACGCCTATTTGCAGGGTAACAACCACGCTATCAGTGAGGGCGTGGGGCTATGGACGGTCGGCCTTCTGTTCCCTGAGCTTCGGCAGGCTGCCAGGTGGCACGCGATGGGCCGCGCCATCCTGGAAGCCGAAGCCCAGCGACAGATTTATGAGGATGGCGCGTATGTGCAGCAGTCAATGAACTATCACCGCCTGATGTTGCACGATTATCTATGGGCTATTCGCCTGGGAGAAGTCACTGGCAACGAATTGTCGCCTACACTGTGCGCCCATGTGCGCCGGGCTGGACGCCTTCTATATCAGCTTCAGGACGAGGCGAGTGGGTATGTGCCCAACTATGGTTCTAACGACGGCGCCCTGATCTTGCCTCTCAACAGCTGCGACTATCGGGATTTTCGACCGATTCTGGGAAGTGTGCATTATCTCTTCGACGAAGCCCGACTCTATCCTTCAGGCCCTTGGGATGAGGACTTGCTCTGGCTCTTTGGGCCCGAAGCGCTGGAGGCTGAACAGGAACATGTAAAAAGAACATCCTGGACAGCGCCCGTTGGAGGGTACTACACGCTACGCGGTGAATGGTCGTGGGGTATGATCCGCTGCGCCAAGTCTCAGAATCGTCCTTCACGACCAGACATGTTGCATTTGGATATCTGGAGGGATGGCGTCAACATGGCCTGTGACGCCGGTTCCTATCTATACTATGCTCATCCGCCGTGGAATAACGGGCTGCTTTCTACCGCTGTACACAATACCGTCTCGGTGGATGGTGCCGATCAGATGAGACGGGGTCCTCGCTTTCTGTGGCTTGATTCAGTTGAATCGCAAATGCGTCATCATCTCGTATCTGAGCAGAAGAGACTGGTATACTTCGAAGGGTCTCACGACGGCTACACCCGCTTGGCCGAACCGGTTATCCACTGCCGGGCCGTGCTCGAGGCGTCTGATGTGTGGATTGTGGTCGACGACCTATTGGGCGAAGGCCGGCACAGGCTCAGGTTGCATTGGCTTCTGGCAGATGTACCGTATACTATCGATGCACAGAAGAGGCGAGTTTCACTGCGCGTGGGCGACGACCGGTATGTTCTGCAAGTCTTCCTCGCCTTTCCCGTACAGGCAAAGGGCGATTTTGACGTAACACGTGGTACGGAGGAGAGCGCCCCGTGCGGTTGGCAATCGGCCTACTATGGCGTCCGCCACCCTGCCCTCTCCGTGCAGTTGTGTGCAGAGTCTGGCATGCCGTCACGCTTTGTCAGCATCTTCACCCCAAGCGAGGATGACGATCAGGTATCGGTGTCAGAGGACCGAATACGGATTACGAGAGCCGATTCTGTACTGACGGCTAGCCTGCTCTCTCCTCAGGGATCGAGCATCTTTCAAGAAGCAATTTTAGATAGTTCAATCGGGCAAGAACGACTTATTATTAACTGATCTAGTGGAGGCTTAGTACATGGATATTAGCATTTTTGGCTTGGGCTATGTTGGCACAATTTCAGGGGCCTGTTTAGCTCACGATGGACATCGAGTGATCGGCGTGGACATCTCCGAGGCCAAAGTAGAACGCATCAATCGAGGAGAAGCGCCGATCATCGAAGAAAAGATCGGCGAGTTGGTAGCGGAAGGAATTCGCTCCGGGCGCTTGAGCGCCACGACGGATGCGGCGTATGCAATCGAGCAGACCGATATGGCCCTCATCTGTGTCGGAACGCCGTCGGTTGAGAATGGCGGCTTGGATACGCGATACGTTGAGAGAGTCACGGCGCAGATTGGCGAATTGATCAAGGAACGCGCCAGGCCTTTCTTATTTGTGCTGCGCAGCACGGTGCTGCCCGGCACGATGGGATCGCTGGTTATCCCCACACTGGAAGAACACGCCGGTCGGCGAGTCGGCGATGGATATGAGGTTCTGTTTCATCCCGAGTTCCTGCGCGAAGGTAGCGCCGTCCGGGACTTCTATGATCCTCCAAAGATCGTCGTCGGAGAACGGGTTCCGGGCGCCGGTCAGCCGGTGACCGATTTGTACGAGGGGATAGATTCGCCGCGCTTTGTCACGTCGATAGAGGTGGCGGAGATGGTCAAGTATGCCGATAACGCTTTTCACGCTGTCAAGGTCACCTTCGCCAACGAGATCGGCAGGTTCTGTGACACCTATGGCGTTGACAGCCGCAAGGTGATGGACATCTTCTGTGCAGATACCAAGCTTAACATCTCCGCCAAGTACCTGCGGCCTGGATTTGCCTTCGGTGGCTCTTGTCTACCAAAGGACGTGCGGGCTTTACTCTATGCCGCCGGTTCGCAAGGATTGTCCTTGCCCATGTTGGAGGGAGTATTACCCAGTAACAAAGCCCAGATTGAGCAGGCGTTACGCTCGGTGCTCAAGAATGGAACGCGGAAAGTGGGATTGGTAGGCCTTTCCTTCAAGCCGGGGACAGACGATCTACGCGAAAGCCCCCTGGTAGAATTGGCCGAGCGCTTGATTGGCAAAGGTATAGATCTCGAAATATGGGATGACAATGTGCGTGATGCTTGGTTGGTAGGAAGCAACAAAGCCTACGTTGAAAAGCGGTTGCCCCATCTGGTTCAGCTATTAGTAAATTCTAAAGAAGAACTTGATGACCGGGAAATGATTATTGTGGGGCACCCTGTGGCTCATAAGCAGATACATAATTGGGTAGAACAAGGGATAGAAGTTCTTGACCTGGTAAGCTCAGTGGATGGTATCGCCAACTCAAGGTATCAGGGTATCGTCTGGTAGATTCTTAACGAGGAATTAATGCATATACTATATTTGCATCAGTATTTTCATACGCCTAAACAAGTGGGAGGGACCCGTTCTTACGAGTTTGCTCGTCGTTTTGTTGAGCTGGGACACGAAGTAAGTATGGTAATGGCCCGTGATCACTCGTTGCCCTGGGAAACAAAGGGACTGCTGCGCAAGCATAAGGTCAGCGGCATTGACGTATTTGAGGTAAATGCGGGCTACAATAGCGGTCGGCAAGG
>CAYYTU010000198.1:0-3342 GCA_964474655.1 uncultured Anaerolineales bacterium | reverse complement strand
GGCCATCTCCACCACAACACCATCGCCGACAACGCCGAAGAGGGCCTGCGCGTCGGCAACTTCACGCTGGCGATGACCAACACCATCCTGGTCAGCCACACCGTGGGTATCACCACGTCCAATACCAGCGCTGACGTCACCGCCGATCACACGCTGTGGGACACCAACACAGTCACTCCCACCGATAACTCCGCCGGCGGCACCATCGACACCACCAACGACCTGACCGGTGCTCCGCGCTTCGTCGATCGCGCGGCGCGGGACTACCACATCCTGGGCGATTCGGCGGCCGTGGGCGCGGGCATCTGGGCCGGCATCAACACCGACATCGACGGCGACAGCCGCTCGATCACGATGGTGGACGTCGGCGCCGATCAGTACGCGCTGCGCTTCTCCACCGCGGCCACGCCCGTCACGGTCGATCCGTGCGGCACGGTGACCCACACGCTGGCACTCACCAACGCCACCGGCGCATCCCTGACCGGCGTCCGGCTCACCGAGACGCTGCCCATCAGCGTCACTTACAACAACGATGTCGAGGCGACGTCAGGCGCTCCTGGCTACCTGGACGCTCAATCGGCCGTCACCTGGACCGGTGACGTCGCCAAGGACGGCAGCGTGCAGATCACCTACACGACGCGAGTGACGCCCTATCTGGTCAACGACACCGTGCTCACCTTCACCGGCGCCGTCGATGATGGCTCGTCGCTCTTCACCCGCACGCACGCCGTCACGGTGTCCACGACGCCCGCCACGCTCCGCAAGACGAGCTCGCCCGAGGATGCTCAAGTGGCCATCGGCGAGCTGGTCACCTACACCGTTGGCTTCACCGTGCCCCAGGGTCACGTGGCCTACGAACCGGTGGTGACGGATACGCTGCCGCGTCTGGTCACCGACAGTGGCCTCTCCGAGACGGCGGCGCTGACCTATGTGGTAGGAAGCGAATCGGTCGATCATACTTCTGTACAGAACGAGGTTGTTGCCTCTGACGGCGGCGCCATCACCTGGACGCTCGCGACCGTCACGGCGACCTGCGACACACCGCAGCCTGGCACCGTCACATTCAACGCGCGGGTGCAAAACCTGCCCGATAGCGACGCAGGCGACGTGCTGACCAACACCGCTGCGCTCTCTTACACCGAGACGAACGCGGACGGTCCGGCGCACTACACCACCACGCTCGACGCGCTCACCCTGGTCGAGCCAGCGGTCGCCATCACGCAGACGGTGGTGCCGACCGAGGACGTGGGCGCCGGCGACATCGTCACCTTCACCCTGACCGTCTCCAACACCGGCGACAGCCCGCTCTACGACGCCGTGGTGACGGAGACGCTGCCCTCAGATGTGACCTTCCAGGATGCAACGCAACCCCACGATCAAGCTAACTCCGTGGTCACCTGGACGCTGGACTTGGCGGATGGCGATTCGGAGACGTACACCGTCACCGCCAGCGTCATCGAAACCGTGGCGGCCCAGAAGGCGCTGACCGCCACCGCCGGCGTGCGGGGCACCTCCCAGCCTGACACGGTGCCCGAGGAACGCACTTACACGGACACGGCGCAGGCCGCGACCACCACCGGCTCGCCGCACCTGGTGCTCCACAAGAGCGGCCCGGCGTTCCGCTCGCCCGGCCAGACGATCACCTACACCATCGCCTACACCAACGACGGCAAGGTGCAGATCGGTGGCGTGGAAGTCACCGACACGCTGCCGCTTTCGATCACCGAGGTCGTATCCGCAAGCTCGGCCACGGCGACCGTGACCCGCACCGGCGAAACCATCACCTGGACGCTGGACGCGCCGGTGGCTCGCGACGAGGCCAGCACCATCTCGCTCGCCGGAATGGTGCCGCTGACGGTGCCCGCAGGCACGGTGCTGACCAACACGGCCGGCATCACGCCCACCACGGGCTCGACTCAGACGGTGGACGTGGTCACCACCACGGTGGCGATGCCGGACCTGGTGGGCGGCAAGACGGCCGATCCGGAACTGGCCGTCGCCGGCGAAGCCCTGACCTACACCCTGACCATCACCAACGAGGGTAACGGCGATGCGCTGGGGGTCATGGTAACCGACACCCTGCCGATGAGCGTCACGCTGAGCTCCGTCGAAGCTGCTCAGGGAGCGTGCGAGGAGACGGAACCAGTCACGTGCACGTTGGACACAATGCAAGCCAGCCTCACCACCACCATCACCATCGTCGGCGACCTCGATCCGGCTGCGCAGGGCTCCATCACCAACGAGGCGACTGTCGCGGCGCTCCAGCCGACCTCCGATACGTTCACCGTGACCACGCCGATCACCACCGAGGCCGATCTGGCGGTCGAGAAGCGCGGCATGCCGGACGAGATCATCGCCGGCGTGGGCCAGCACGTGACCTACACGCTGACCATCACCAACCACGGCCCCTCCTACGCACGGGGCGTCTGGCTCACCGACACGCTCTCGACGCTGCCGGTGACGGTCACGCTGCTCAATGCCGATCCGGTCACAGATACTCAGAACGCCCAGACGTTCGGCTGGGACGTGGGCACGCTGTCCCTCAACGAATCACGCACCTACACCGCCGTGGTCGACGTGACGGATTCAGTCACCCAGACGCTGACCTTGACCAACACCGCCGCGGTGACCAGCACCGCGACGCCCGAGGGCGATGCGAGCGACAACGAACAATCTGTCGAGACGTCGGTGCGTCCCCCCGAGGTGGAGCTCAGCGCTGCCTCGTACAGTGTGGAGGAGGACGCCGGGACGGCGACCATCACCGTCACCCTGGAGACGGCATCGACGCTGCCGATCACCGTCACCTACACGCTCACCGATGGCACGGCGGTCCACACCGAGGACTACACGGCGACGACGGACCTCGTGACCTTCCCCGCCGGCTCTACCAGCCAGACCTTCACCGTCGGTATCATTGACGACGATCTCTACGAGGACGATGAGACGATTACTCTCCTGCTCAGCGGGCCTCAAAACGCCCAGCTGGGTCAGCGATCTGAGGCTGCTCTGACCATCGGTGACGACGATTCGCCGCCCGTGGTGGATTTCCAAAGCGAAGCTTACAACGTGGACGAGGGCGCCGATCAGGCGACCATCACGGTCACGCTTGAGGCGGTCTCCGGGCTGACGGCCACGGTGGACTACGAGACCGCGGACGACACGGCCACGGCGGGCGAGGACTACGTCGCCGCCAGTGACACCCTCACCTTCCCCGCCGGCATCACCAGCCAGACCTTCACCGTCGATATCATTGACGACGAGTTCTATGAGGACGATGAGACGGTTAATCTCCTGCTCAGCGGGCCTCAAAACGCCCAGCTGGGTCAGCGATCTGAGGCTGCT
>CAYYTU010000197.1:0-3407 GCA_964474655.1 uncultured Anaerolineales bacterium | reverse complement strand
TCGAGAGAAGCAACTCTAGGGGCACTTACGCTTGAGATAAATGCGATTGCCCTAGCACATAGGGCCTGCTTGACTTCCTATAGCAGGTCTCTTAAGTGCTTATATCGCGCAGGCACCCTCCATGGCAGAGGCAAGGGGCTGAGGTAGTGGTGCCAAGGTTCATTTTCGTTCTTCTGTCGCAGTTTTTGGATTGCTTGCCGTTGCTGCCACACACGAGGCAAATCCCTTAGCCCTTTCAGGCGACCTTGCAGCGAGCTGACGCTCCCTCGGACAAACAGAGCGTAGAGCACTGCTGCCAGGTCGTAAAGCACAATTAGTGGTAAGTGGGCTAATAGCCGCCCGATTGGTCCGTAGTTCTTAGCAATAGTCCATACCTTGTTTCGCCCCAACAGTCGGTTCTTAAAGGCTGAACCTTCCTTCCCTGTGGCCGAGTGAACGTGGTAGACGCGGGCTTGAGGGACGTAAAGGCAGCGCCAGCCAGCTAATCTCGCTCGCCAAGCCAAATCTACATCCTCTAGGTAAGCAAAGAAATGTTCGTCGAAACCTCCGATTTGATCAAGCATAGCCCGACGATAGAGGGCAGCTCCGGCGCAGGGGCCAAAGACTTCGCTCGGTTCACTCTCTTTTCCGTCGTCGAGCTCGCCACCTCGCCGATCCCAGGCGATGCCTAGAGGGTCCATCTCGATGCCGGTCGAGTTAATGATGTGAGGTCGGTCAGCAAAAAGCATCTTGGAGGCGCACATACCCACTTGGGATCCTCTTTCAGCTACGGTGACCAAGGAGGCCAACCAATCTGCTTCAACCTGAGTGTCGTTGTTTAAGGTGACAATGAACTCAGCTTGGGTTTCGTGGATGGCTTGGTTGTTGCCGACAGCAAAGCCTACGTTTGTATCGTTACAGATCGTTCGCACCCAGGGAAAGCATCTCGCTACAAATTCGAGTGAGCCGTCGGTCGAGCCGTTGTCCACGAGTATCACTTCAAAGTTGGCATAACTCTGTTCTTGGAGCGCAGTGAGACACTCCGCCAGATACTGGCGGCCGTTCCAGTTGACGATGACGATGGAAACTGCCGGGTTCATCCTATACCTTGACGATTGAGTATCCATCGGAGATACTGACGCATCTGGCGAACTAGGTTTTGTAGCCCCCCATTTTGCAGGGCTTGCCATGCTTTGCCAGGTAACTGCCACCAACTCGTTGGTCCAGTTCTAAACATTGAGGCCTGCTGTCCTAGGTGTTGTTTATCTGGAGCGAAGTGAGGATCGGTGCAGAACTTGATCAGGGGCTGAGTGACCACCTCCCAACGATAGGCATCAGAGAGATGCTTGAAGCGAGAGCGATAGACCTCGCGTGAATTGGGGGTATCTGCTAGGTTCAGTATTGCTTCCACCACTTCGTCCACATCGCCCGGTTCGACCAGGTGGCCCAGGCCATAGTGCTTAATCTCTCGGCTAAGTACATCTCCTCGGGTCGCAATGAGTGGTAACCCCGCCCATAGATTGTCCAGAAACCGGGTGCGGAAGGAGAACCGACTTTCCAGGTGGTCCCGGTGTAAGCTGATGCTCATGTCGGCTTCAAGTAGGTAGTTGCCTCGCTCTTCGTAGGGCACCCAGTCGTTGAAGAAAACCGTCCGATTGGTCAGATCTAACTTATCGGCCAAAGCCAAAGTTTCGCGCGTCCCTCTGCGTTGGGCTTCTTGTGGATTGAAGTGCTTGATCCCCATGAAGAATAGCTTGATGTCAGGGCGGTGATCGATCAATTTAGCCATAGCTCTGAGGAGCGTAGAGGTGTCGAGCCAGTCCCAAACGCCGCCGCTCCACAACAGTACCTTGTCGTCAGCGTCGATGTCTGGATGGACTCCCTTGAGTACTTGTCGGGTGTGGCGAGGAGGATCCGTCGGCAAGCCGAATGGGACAACTGCAATGAGGCGCTGTAAGGTGGGATCACTAGCGTGGGTATAGGGATTGACTCTTCCAATAGCTGAGAGTGCTCCTAGCCAAAAGTCCCGTTGCTTTTCACTGGCGCATATGATGAAGTCCGCCGCCAAAAGTTGGCTACACATACTGCGACGTATGCGATCGAAAAGCCCCACTTGCTCGGTCAGCGATTCAGATCGGGGACGCTGTAACTCCTCTAGCAGCAGAGGGATGTACAAATCTAGGACCAAGGGCGTGTTGTTCTGAGTCAGCGATGGGTAGAGGTCAGCGACGGCACCGGGGGCGACGACTACGTCAGCATGGGCGGCCAAAGTGCGTAAATCAGCCTCGTCACGCCCGGAATGGAGCCCAAAGATAGGGTTAGTGGTAAGAGGGGAGAGAGAGACATCGGGGGTAGTCGCCAGAGTCACATCGAAGCAGGCATTATCGCTTAGAACTCGTGCAAACTCCCAGTAGCGAATCCCCGGCCCACTCATATTGGGGCCAATGGCAGAATTGGTGATAAGTAGAATCTCTCGCTGTGAATCTTTAGAGGTATTCTTCGGCAAATTCCAACCAGTTTGCTGTATGGACGTTATTGAACTGTCTGTGCATTTCTTTGATGTCATCATACATATGATGGGCTAGGTAATGGCCGAAATGATCAGGCATAGCAGGGTACTGACGTGCATTGCGTTTCTTCTGCACCCCTTCAGGGACGAACGACTCAGACGTACTCAGGCCTAGGATCTGGTGGATGTCCTGCAAAAAAAACTCGGGTTCTTGTGCTAGTTTCTCTAGAAATATGACGTGAATCTGATCTTCAGGATAGAAGCTCCCCCAGATCCGTAGTGTACGTGGGTAGTTTGAGTCTTTGAACCCCCCTTTTCTCTCGAGTCTGACGAGGAAATCTTGGATTGCCTCGTCATCTGCGTCTTCTAGGCCTTGACGCCAGTTCTCGAAGTGCATAGCCACCTGTGACCAAGTTCGCTTGATCGGATTCCGCACTAGGTAGAGGATTTTCGCATCTGGCACTAGGTCGTGAACCTTAGCGACCCGTCCTCTCTTCAGTCGAGCATATGTAGGTGTCACGTCCCCCGATATTTTCTCTTGATCTCGAGAGAACAACGAAGCGTACCATTCGTCAGTGCGTGGCAACAGGAGGTAGCGCAGAAACCAACGAATATGCTTTTTTCTTCTGGGCATATAGTGGGTGACAACGCGCCAGACCCGGCGGCGCCTCGCTGCATTTTTTTCGGTGATAAGCCATGTGATTGATGGCCAATCTGACATATTGTGGAAATAGAATATTTCCTTATAGGGTGGCATTTGGACATTAGGATGGTGTTGGATATTGTGATATAGCCAACTGGTGCCTGCTTTCATAGCTCCAATACAAAGAAAGTCCGGTAACACTATTCCTTACCTCCGTTCGTACTTTACTTTCCGCTATTTTTATAAATTTAATCGGTGGTTGTCGCCTTTGTTTAC
>CAYYTU010000196.1:0-3407 GCA_964474655.1 uncultured Anaerolineales bacterium | reverse complement strand
CACAAGGAACAGCATTCGTCAGCAGGAGTTGGCGGCTTCTCGGCGCCCAGGTATTCCAGAATCTCCCCGCGCAGGCAATCGCCCACGCGCAGCGATTCCGCGTAGCGCCGCATCGCGACCAAGTTATCCATCATCTCCCTGCGCACTCGACGGGCCTCTCCCATGCTCAGATCCAACGCTTTTCCCTCAAGCATCTTCGGCCCCGGCGTCAACGCGAAGGCGCGCGCAAATCCGCGATAGATAAGAAGTCCCTGCAGCGCTAGCTGATAAAAAGCCTCATCCAGCGTCACTGGATCCACCTCCTCCGCCAGCGCTGCCTCCAGTAGGGGCAGTTCGCCCCTTGTGACTTGGTTGATGTCGTAAGCCTCCAACGCTTGGCCTATCGCTTCCCCCACTGGACCCGGCGCGATCTCTTGAGCCTGTGCCGATACCTTCTCCAGCGAGGTTAATAGTCGAGTGCTCGCCTTCAAGGTCACGTCCACGTCACGTTGGATGAAGCCCATCTCCTCCAACAGGTGCAAGTGAATACCCAATTCCCGATCCTCTTCGAAGCCCAGGGCGCCAGCCATCTCCTGAGGATCGACGTAGATGGGTGACTCATCGTCCCCACAACGGCGGCGCAGCCAGGCCAGTACGTTTCCGACCTGCTTCGGCTCCGGCAGGCTGTTGGGGATGAAGTAGTTTTCGTGAATCCAAAGGTCATCCTCGTGATAGAGCAGCACGCACCAGCTCGTCTCCCCATCGCGTCCAGCCCGGCCTGCCTCTTGGAAGTAGGATTCGATATCACCAGGTATCTGATAGTGGACCACGTAACGAATGTCGGGCTTGTCGATACCCATCCCGAAGGCTTTGGTGGCCACGATGATATTGATCTGCCCATCCAAGAACATATCTTGGGTTTCCTTGCGGGCCTGATCGTCCATCTGGCCGTGGTAATGGCGGGCGTTGAGCCCCATAATCTCCAGTCTTTGAGCCAATCGCTCGGTTTCGCGCGTGGTGTTGGCATAGACAACAGCATTCTCATCGCGCCGATCGGCCGCCCGCAGGATGCGCAGCAAGATACGGAGTTTGTCGCGCTTGCTGACGATCTGAAATGCGGGGCTATGATCGTTGTAGACCACGAAGCGCAGTTCCGGTCGATTGGGATTCCGCTCGATCTCGCGATAGTCAGGTTGGAGATCCAGCCGGTCAGCAATGGAAGCCCGCACTCGCGGCGTAGCCGTCGCCGTCAGCGCCGCGATCGGCGGCCGCCAGCCCTGAGTCTCCTCAATGATGTCCACTAATCGACGGATGTAAAGAAAATCCGGTCGGAAGCTGTAGCCCCAGGTGTGGACACAGTGAGCTTCGTCCACCACTACCTGGACGATGTTCTGCGTCGACTTTAGCGCAGCCAGCAGTCTGGGATCCCGCACTCGTTCTGGAGCGACATAGACCAGCCGTACTGTGCCCTCCTCCATCCGTTGATAGACACGCTCCTGTTCCTCGGCTGTCTGACTGCTGTCCACCCGCTCGGCGACTGCTAACCCTCGATCCAGAAGCTGATCAACTTGATCCTTCATCAGCGCTTTGAGAGGAGAGAAGACCAGCGTGGTCCCTTCCCGCAACAAAGCAGGCAATTGGAACGTGAATGACTTGCCAGAGCCGGTGGGCAGGATAACCAGGGCGTCCTCGCCGGTGAGCGCCGCCCGCACGACGTTTTCTTGCTCCGGGGGGCGCCAATCTTGAAAGCCGAAGACCTCTCGCATACCCCGGATCACGCGGTGCCACAGCGCCTGCAGGCGCTCCGAGCTGACTATTCTCGGAAGCTGTAATTGCTTCAGCAGTTGTTCTAGCCCGGTCAGTAGTTGCTCGGGCACCTCGGCCAGCACGGATGCCATGCGCTCCCGATCGATCTGCCACTTCGGTGGCGCCTGTGCCATGTGATCAGCGACAGCCTGGTAGACCGCGCGGCGCGAGAGCAATGTCTCATCCTCGAGAATTCTCGGCCCCCTCCGATATGAAGGGAAGCGAAGCGGCTCTTTTTCGCTATCATCTGTCCTGTCCATTCCCGGCAGGGCAGCGTGGAGATCGTGCCGATACTCCCGATTCCACACCCGCTTGTCCAGAAGAATCACCGCGCCGATATCGTCCTCGCCGCGGATCAGGCGCCCGAAGCCCTGCTTGAAGTCCACCAGCATCAAGGGCAGGATGTAATCGGCGAACTCGTGGTCATCTCGCTCTCGCACCTCGGCAGCGCGAGCGCGTATAACCGGGTCGCCCAGCAGCGGAAAGGGCAGCTTCTCCATCACAACGTAGGATACGTTGGGACCAGGAACGTCGACCCCTTCCCAGAAGCTCTTCAATCCCAGGAGCACCGATCCCGGTCGCGCCCTGATCTCATCAAGCAAGGCTCGCCGGCTGCCAGTCTCGCCCTGACAACCGACGGGGATGGAATGCTCGCCTAACGCTGGTTCCAACTCCTGGAATACCTCAAGCATCCGCTTACGGGCAGTGAACAGGGTCAGCCCGTTGCCCCCGGTGAAGCGGTAAAACCAGGCCAGCTCCTGGCCTACTTCTTCTACGAAATTCTGGATCTCGCTGGGTCGAGCATCGGAGCGCATATAGCGAGCGACGGCGAACAGCGCACGGCCGTAGTCCAGTTCCGGTGGCAGGGCAATGGCGTCCTCAGACCCCACGCAATCCAGAAGCCCCAACCGATCAAGCAAGAATCCAAAACCGGCCTCGCGCGTGGTGCGCAGGGTGGCCGAGGTCAGAATTAGAGACCGACAATTCTTGTAAACTAGTTCATTCAGATATGACCCTACACGCACCGGTGCCCGTTTGACCGCCCAACGGTATGGGCCTTCATACTCGTCATCCACTTCGGAAAGGTCCTCGGGGGGAATAGCTCGCTCGACTTCGATCCAGTGGACACGCACCAGGCGGTCGTAGCCGACTCTCAGCAGATCCTCCAGCAAACTCGCCTGCTGAGCCAGCTGATCGGACAGGTAATACAGCTCGTTCCGCGTCTGCTCCTGAAAAGCAGGAAGTGGGTGTTCGCCGAGCCAATCGTGAAGATGTCTTACTGCATGCCCCGTCTCTCGCAGGGTTTTGGACAGCCGCCGACGGGCTTTTTCAACCGGCTTCCAACTCAGCGGATTGGTGTGGCGTGGATCGGCCGCAAGAGCCAGACTGGCACCGTATCGCGGGTCCACCTGGGCGCGATTCAACTCGACGAACCGTCTCAGCTGCTGCCCAAAGTCCTGCGCTAGTGTCCCTAAGAGATTACGCTGATGGAGGGCTCGTGCGATCAGCCGCTGACCCTTGGCTTCGCGTACTTTATCTCGCACCCGGATCAGGACACCCTGTCCTGACCGGCGGTCCAGCAAGCGGTTCACCAAGTAGATAATGCTTTCCCAAGTCACCTC
>CAYYTU010000195.1:0-3415 GCA_964474655.1 uncultured Anaerolineales bacterium | reverse complement strand
TGGTTACGCTTTTTGGTGCCATGGCGTAACCAGTCAGGACTTGTCCTACCCTCCTTACGGGCATTGATGGTTTTTGGACTGCTATATTTACCGGTTCTTTCCGAAGCAACCCCCATATCTGGGATTGCCTCGCCGCGGATTCAATTGATAAGGTACCCAGACGCCCTAAATTATACCATAAAGGCCGATTTTGTGCGAACACCCCCCTCGCGAACCCCTCTTTGGAGGCCCTTTTCAAGGGGGGTGTTCGCAGAGCGCGTCTTCACTGTTACGATATGTTCAACTGTTAATGTACATAGCGTACTGTGTTGCATCACGCCTACAGCAATTCCACGATCACCTCGTTGATGGTTTCGTAGGGACTGGGGCCGATGTCCTGCTCGAAGACGGCGGCGTAGATGCCTTCCAGGTAGGGGATGACCGTATCGGGATCATCGCCGAACGCTTGCTCCAGATCCTGCTGTCCTACGCCCTCGAAGCCGTGCCCCGCCAGCCCCTTGTTTCGCAGCCGGGCGACGTCGGAGATGCGCTCGATCCGCTTCAGCAAGGACCGCGCGTCCGCCCATTCCGGGTCGTGCTCGGCGAAGAACTCGCCGATTGCCATCAGGCTAACGCGATTGAGGTAGCGGTCCAGGTCGATGCCTTTCTGACCCGATCCGAAAGGGTAATCCTCCAGAAACTCGGTCAACCCCGGGACGCTCTTCACCCAGCTGCCACTGGCATACTGGCCGTCGTTGTCGCTGTATTCCAGCCCCATCTTCTCGACCAGATGGCGCAGGATGGCCTCCTGGAAGCGGAAGAGACGCTGGGTGAAGTCGGCGTAGTCGCCCCAATGGTACTTGATGCGCGTGCTGTGGATCAGCTCGGCCAGCAGATCGGCCGAGCTGCGCTCCTGTTCTTCCTCGGGCTGCAGCTCGCGCAGCCGGTACTGGATCTGCGCCTGGACGTCGCCGGTGGCGTAGCGCTGTGCGCGCTGGAGGGCCTCACGCGCTCGGGCGAAGTCGAAGGCCAGACGCCGGTCGGCATACTGCAGCAGCCAATCGACCAGCTGCCGGCGCTCGGCGTCTGGCACGAGCAGCGCCCCGTGTCGGTTCAACGTCTCCCGGGCCGACTTGTAGCCGTGCAGCGCCAGCTGCGTGCGCAACGTATTCCGCGCCCGGCGAGCGAAGAAGCGGCGCCCAATCCCAATCTGGTAGGGTCGGTCGGCGCCCCGCTCGACGTAGAGCGTGTGCGCTCGCTCGCCAAACATCTCCACGCCAGAGACGATCAGCATCGAGGTCATCGCCGGCGTGCCCCCGGTCACCTCCAGGTAGACCTCGTCCTCCTCGTCGATCCAGCGGGTCAGGTGTGGCAGCTCCTGGCCGAAGTACTCCATCATATTGTTGTAGTTGGCCGGGCTGCCGGGGACGGTGTGGACGTGCACCTGGCGACTTGCCAGCTGTAGTCGCGCCTCCCTGTGCTCCCCCGGCGGCGTCCAGACCAGGCCGCCGCTCTTCAGCAGGCGCTCAATCACTCGCGCGAAGAAAACGGTGTCTTTGTTCCATTCACCCTCCGGCGTAACGGGCGGGTCTTGCTGATCGGACGCGAAGAGGTGAACGTACAGCGCATCCGGTGGCACTCCCTCGTCCTCCAGCAGCCAGCGCAGGCAGGGTGCGATAAGGGGTAGTTCGATCGCTTTGACGTAGCGGTTGTAATTGGCCAGAAGTTCCTCGCCCAGCTGGCGCGACGGCGCATACCGCTTATCACGCAGCTTCTCGGGCAACAGAGCGGTGTCGCGGAGCTGTACGTCGTGATTGCCTACGTTGGCCATCAAAATCGTGTTCATCGTCTCTCCCTTCGTCATCATTCGTATCTTATCAAAACGTGCTCTGGCCGGTCTCCTGACCGTGCCAGCATACGGGCTCCCTGGCGTTACCTCAAAGATTTTCCTTCCAATCGGGTTCGTCGAGCTGCTCCCAATAGTAGTAACCGTGCTGCCGGAACATCGCCGCCAGACCACCGGAATGACCGTCGGCGATCACGGCGTCGTCCAGCGCGGACAGCGCTTCCAGGCTCTCCACGTACTTCTCCTCCCATACGTAATCGGGCTCTTCGGCGGAGAACGAGACATACGAATCTATCGCCTTGTCCATATAGTCCATCATCAAACTGTGCCAGCGCGGGCGACAGGTTTGGCTTTCCATATTCCAGGCCCGATTCCGGATGTCCTCCAGCCGCGCGATCTGCTCCGGCAGGTTGATCCGCGCCGTCGTGCTGGCGATGTCGTCCTGGCGGAAGAACTCGCTGAGCAACTTGAGCATCTCGTCCTCAAAATCGGCGAGGCAGGTGATGTATTCGGCCGTGGCGGTTGCGACCGCGCGACGTTGCTTGATCCGGTACACCGCCGTGGCCGTGGCGAGGGCCCGGCGATGCCGAATCTGGTTCACGCCGGTCAGCGTCCCGAACGTCGCGAGGATCACGAGGGCCGCTCCCACCAGCCCCGCGAAGATGAGCAGGTCCCTTCTGGAGACGCCGGTGCGCTTGCTGATCCGCTCGATGAACGCGGGCGAGCTCGCCTGGGTCTCGGGCGCCGACGGAGGTGCTTGCTTCAGGGCCAGCTGCTTCAACGCCCGCTTGGCGACCTTGGTGGTGGGATCGATCTCCAGGACGCGCTCCAGGCATTCGCGCCGTTGGCCCGCGTCGTCGACGGCGTAGGAAAGCAGCAGCCACGCCACCTGGTGCTCGGGATCGGACTTGAGGATGGCGATCAGCTGCTCTTTGGCCGCCGCCTTGTCCCCGCGCTCGATCTGATCCGCTGCCGTTCGAAGGTCATCGTTGATGGTCATACTCCTCCTTTCGCGTCGATACCGCGCTGGTTCTGATCGTCCCTTTCGATTCACGTCAGCCGCAACCCCCGGTCCTTGACCACCTGCTCGATGGCGTAGGCGTCGTCGCGCAGCTGGTACGAGCCGATGCACTTGACGGTGGCCCCGCGGGGGGCCTTGCGCAGCACCTCGGCGCCGGAGACGTAGCGCCAGTCCTTGATGCGGTGCTCTTGGGCGTAGGCTGCTGCCTCGCGATAACTTCCGGCCCAGATGTACATACGTGTCCTCCTCCTGTGACGTTCATCGCTATGAACAGATTCGTGGATGCTACTTCTTGGACTTGAGGCGTCAGGTGTGGCGATGAAGCTTTGCCAACAGCCGCCGCCGCGTGGTCGCCGCTGTCTGCTGTAAGGCCCTGACGGGCAGGGGGAGTTTGCAGGTTGGCAAGTTGCAAGTTTGCAAGTGGCGACGGCTGCAGGTTGCGGCGCACCGTGTGGCTTGCTGACGACCGTTAAGCAGCGCCCTGACGGGCAGGGGGGAGTTTGCAGGTTGGCAGGTTGCAAGTTTGCAAGTGGCGACGGCTGCAGGTTGCGGCGCACCGTGTGGCTTGC
>CAYYTU010000194.1:0-3459 GCA_964474655.1 uncultured Anaerolineales bacterium | reverse complement strand
TGTCATGGGCCACACTGTTTGGTTGAAATAGGGCATATTCCGGCCAAATTGAATGGGACAGCTGTAGAGGTAGACGCAGAGCGGTCACATTGACTGAGGGGGGAGCGAGCAGCAGATGTTTGCCAACAGGAGTTGACGGGAGTGGCGCGACAGAGGATAATGACCGTCCAGGAAGCCAAACAGGAGAGAAAGGAGAACGCCTCCCGAAGTGGCCGAATCCTGACAGACAAGTCCACGAAAGGAGGCGCCCCGATGTGGTCATTGTACAACACTATCCTCATTCTGCCAAGCACTACGCTGAAGCCAGCCCGTCTCCTGGAGTCCTCTTTCCCATCCCCGACGCCTGCCCCGCTTGTGGCGCGGTTAACCTCCTGATCCGCTGGGGCTTCTACGAGCGATGGGCCTGCACGATACTCACGGACTATCGTATCCGCGTGCAGCGGGTGCGCTGTAAGGCCTGTGGACGGACTCACAGCCTGCTTCCTGACTTCCTGCATCCTTACCGCCACTACGTCATCTCCCTTCTGCAACGCATCGTCTCGCTCTATCTTCGCGCCAATGTGAGCATCGAAGGCCTGATGGAGCATCTGATGGGACAGGGCCCGGTGCGCTCCACCGTCCGCGAGTGGATCAGCGCCTTCGCCTACGGGGCCGGGGTGTTGCTGGTCGACCGGCTTCGTCGCCAGCTGGCAACCTTCAGCCCCCTGAGCGAGCTGCCGGAGACGCCGCCACCTGATCATCTTGAGCGCGTCCCGGATGCCACCAAGCAGCGTCGCCTGGCAAAGGCCCATCGATTCTGGTGCTTGGCCGAGCAGCTCTATGCTCAGGCCAAGGCTCGGTTGCCTCGACTCCATTTCGCGACCGAGCAGGTGCTCGCCTTCGTGCTCCACTGGCTCCAAAATCAAGCGGTTACTCCTCGCATCTTCTGGTCTCCACACCTTGCCACCACACCGATGGAGCCTTTCTAGCCTAAACGAGGCGCTCCTCGAACCTGCAACCAATCTGACCGCTTCTCCCCCCTTGCGCCTTGGCCTCCCACGGCCCGTGACCAACAGACTTTCGCCTTACGTGGCCTCGCGACGTTTGGTACACTGGTGCCAACTAACCTCAAGGAGGCTACCGTATGTCCACATCCGATGACCGACGCACCGAGATCGCCCTGTTCCGCTACACACTCATCCTGCCCCTCATCCGAGATGAATACGCCCCCGGCGGCAAGCAGGCCCTGCGCGAGCAGATCGCCAGCCGCCATTACGACATTCCCGGTTCATCTCGTTCCACCGTCAGCCCGTCTACGCTGGCTCGCTGGGAGCGCCTTTATCGCCAAGATGGCTTCGAGGGCCTCAAGCCCAAGCCCCGTTCTGACCGCGGCAAGCCCCGCGCTATCTCGGAGGAGACGCTCGATCGTGCCGAGACGCTCAAGCGCGAACAACCAAGGCGTTCCGCTCGCTCCATCATCAAGATTCTGACGCTTGATCAGACCAATCCGATCCCTGAGGAGCGAATCGCCCCGCGTACTCTCCGCCGCCACCTGGCCCTGCGCGATGCTACCACGCCTCAACTCCTCGCCGAGCAGCGCCCCAAGCCCTATCGTCGCTTCGAGCGATCCCATTTCGGTGACCTCTGGCAGGGTGATGCGATGCACGGCCCCTATCTCCCCGATCCTGCTAACCCTGAAAAGGAACGCCAGGTCTTCCTCTTCGCCTTCATCGACGACCACTCGCGCCTCGTGCCCCACGCCCAGTTCTATTGGAACGAGCAGGTACCTCGCATGGAGGATTGCCTCAAACGCGCCATCCGACGTCGTGGCCGCCCGCTGTCCATCTACGTCGACCGGGCCAAAATCTACACCTCCAAGCACCTCAATACCGTCTGCGCTACCCTCGGGATCCAACGCATCCTCGGCACGCCCTATTACCCCGAGGGCCGGGGCAAAATCGAGCGCCTCTTCGAGTTCGTCCAGTCCGACTTCTTACCCGAGTTGACCACATCTTCCGTCACCACGCTCCGCCACCTCAACGAATCGTTCCTCGCTTGGCTCGATGTGGTTTATCATCGCAAGGTTCATTCTGAGACCGGCCAAGCGCCCTTAGAGCGTTTCCGCCAGGATCCAGCGCCTACCACCCGCCCTGCCGATCCGGAGGAACTCCGTGTGGCCTTCCTCCACCGCGCCGAGCGCAAGGTCTATCAGACCGCCACCGTCTCTTTCAAGGGCAACCGCTACTCCGTCCCGGCCTATCTGCGCGGCAAGCGGGTCGAACTGCGCTTCGATCCCTTCGATCTCAATCGCATCGAGGTCTGGTACCGTGTGGTGGCGTGGGCCACCCCACGACACCGCAATGACACCTTCCTGGAGCTCGCCGAGCCGGAGGAAGTGGTCACCTCCACTCATCCTGACGTCGAGCCCGATCCCATCCCCAAGCCGCCGCCGGACTCCGGCCTCGATTATCTCGCCCTGCTGCGGATGGAGCGCGAGCGCTTGCTCCAGGAGCAGCTCGGCGCCATTAACTTTACCCAACTCGATCAAACTGATCCCCAGGAGACCTCTGATGACTGCTCTGAATGACTTCTACGGCTTCGAACGCACGCCGTTCACCAAATCCATCGCCACTGAGAACCTTTTCCCCTCTCGCGGCCACCAAGAGGTGCAGGGACGCCTCAGTTTCGCCCTCCAGGAACGCCTCCCGGCCCTCATCACCGGCGATGTTGGCACTGGCAAGTCCACGGCCCTGCGCGCCTTCGCCCAGTCGCTCGACCGCAACATCTACCACGTCGTCTACCTTTCCAACCCTCACCTGACGGTCACGTCTCTCTACCGCCAGATCCTGCTCGCTCTCCAGGTCGAGCCCGCCTACAATTTCCTCCAACTCCAGCCCCAACTGCAAAGTTCCCTGGCCGAATTCGCCCGCAAGGGGCGCTACGTTCTGCTCGTCATCGACGAGGGCCATCTGCTTCCCCCTGAGATCTTCAATCAGCTTCGTTTCCTGCTCAATCAGCAGATGGATTCCGCTTCGCTCATCACCCTCGTCCTGCTCGGTCAACCCGAGCTGGCCCATAAGCTCCGCTTCGCCCCCTACGAGGCGCTCTACCAGCGCATCGCCGTCCGCTATCAGATTCCTCCGTTCGACCTGGAGGAAACCGCTGGGTACGTCAAGCATCACCTGCGCGTGGCGGGCTTTCAGGGCTCGCTTTTCAGCGACAGTTTCGTGGGCGGTGTCCACGATCACACCAAGGGCGTCGCCCGCAAGATCAACAATCTTTGTCGCAGTGCGCTCTTGCTCGGTGCCTCCGAGCGCAAGCAGCTCCTCGATGAAACCGACCTCAAGCGGGTCATCCTTGACCTGGATGGCTCAATCTGAGGCTGAGTGTCCTACGAGAGGCCCTTGGGGCCTCTTTTTTTGGCCCCAGGTTCTCCATTCAATTCGGCCAACTCGCCTCCAAACAATTTGGCCGCTAACA
>CAYYTU010000193.1:0-3472 GCA_964474655.1 uncultured Anaerolineales bacterium | reverse complement strand
AGCTACATTGTAAACAAAGGCGACAACCGCCGATTAAATTTATAAAAATAGCGGAGAGTAAAGATCTTCGGAATTCATGCATATTATAGTGGAACGGCGTCGTCGCCAGTTTGTCGATTCGCAGGTCACTGTAACGACTTCTGGGATTCTTGCTCGTATCCAGTAGATTATGCGTTCTATTGGAGGCACCTGATGAAAATCACCGTTTTTCTGGCCGATGATCATAAAATCGTTCGCGAAGGGCTGCGGGTGATTCTGAACGATGCACCCGGCGTTGAGGTTATTGGTCAAGCCTGTAACGGGCGGCAAGCGCTGAATAGGATTGAGGTCCTCCAACCAGATATTGTGGTGATGGATATTTCGATGCCGGGTATGAACGGCCTGGAAGTCACGCGGTGGGTCCGTGACGTGTGCCCTACGGCGAAGGTGATTATTCTCACGATGCACTCGACAATGACTTACGTGAGGCGGGCGCTGGAGGCTGGCGCTCAGGGCTTCTTGCTGAAGGAGACGGCTGGCGTGGAAGTGATTGATGCAGCGCGGAAGGTGCACGCCGGGCATCGTTATCTGAGCCCCAAGATCACGGATCAGATAATTGGTCGTTACGTCGATCAGCGCTTGGGCTTGGAGTCCGATTCACCGCTCCAGGAGCTCACACCTCGAGAGCGCGAGGTGCTTCAGCTGGTCGCTGAGGGTCGGTCGAGTCAATATATCGCTGAGGCGCTTTCGTTGTCCTTGGCCACGATCACCACGTATCGATCGCGCTTGATGAGCAAAATGGGCTTCAATAACCTGGCCGATCTGGTCAGGTTCGCCATTCGGCACGGCATAACCCCTCTTGAGTAGTCGAAATCGTCGCGGATAAAGCTACAAAGGCGGCTGCTCCTGACTTGGCCGGGCAGGTACGGACCGCCTGCCATCGCCGCGGTCTTCTGATCGAAATTGGCGGGCACTATGCCAACGTCGCGCGCTTTCTGCCGCCCCTGGTGCTGACCGAGGCGATGGCGCGGAGGGGCGTGGGCTTGTTCGCTGAGGCCGTGCGCCAGGTCGAGCGCTCGCGATGAGACTGGGCGGGGCGGCTAATCGCTTGTGCCCTTGACGTGCTGGTCGAAGAACTGAATCGAGCGCTCCATCGCTGTCCCGAAGCTGTTGGAGATGTTGTGATTATCGCCTTCGTAAAGGTAGATCTCGGACGGCTGATTGGCCGATTCCAACCGTGCTTGCAAGTCCTCGGAGAACGTGACCGGGACCGATTGATCCGCTGTTCCGTGATGGAGCTGCAGCGGTCCCGATAGCTCGTCCAGGTGGAACATGGGATCGACGGCGGTCCAGAAGGTGGGGTTTTCTTCGAACGTGCCGTAGGCGAAGATGTCTTCGGGCGGTGGAGCGTCGCCCGGACCGGGAGTGGCCGTCAGGTGATTGGCGATCCATTCCCTCCGCTCCTCCCATACTTCCTCGATTGATGCGACCACGCCAGCCCAGATCACTCCGGCGTCGATGTTGTCCGTCACGACCATGGCCCGCAGTGTGAGGGTGCCGCCCATCGAGTGGCCCCACATCCCGATCCGTTCGGGGTCGGCGTCTGGGTATTGCTGCAGCGAGCTGATGGCGTTGAGGACATCGACGGTGTAATCTGGCGTGGTGTACGCGCTGGCGGGCTCCCCTTCCGAGTTGCCGTGCCCGCGGTAGTCAGGGCGGAAGACGATATAGCCGTTGCGGGCGAAGCCGTCGACGTAGGAGACGTAGCGCTCGGTGGTGCGATACTGTGCAGGGGGGATGTAGCCGTGGTTGAAGACGATTATGGGCCAGCCGCTTTCGGGCCTTTCCTCCCGAGGCACGGTCAGCAGGGCGTAGATCTTCAGCCCCTCGGATTGATAGGAGGCGAGGTAACGATCGTAGTTGGAGCCGGGCGTTAGCTGCTCCTCAATCACGATTTCGCTGCCTGGATAGGTCCGTTGGCGCATCGCTTTGATGGCCATCGGGTGAAGAGGGGTGGGCGTCATCGTCGGCGTTGAGGTGATGGTGGGGGATGGGGATGGAGTGGCTGTGGTCGTTGGGGTATTGGATGGTATGGGCGTCGCCGTGTGCGTGGAAGGTGTCGTCGGCGCGTTTGTCAGCGATCCACCGCAGGCCGTCAGCAAGAGCATACTTGCCATCAACAGGCTCCATATGAGAGATTGTGATAAATTTTTGTGGCTGGTACGTGGAATGTCCATCGCTTGCTCCTTGATGTGAATCACTGGTTGGTGATGATGCGCTTCTGCCGGCGTTTCCCTTTGAACGTCTTTTCCACGAAGAGGGGCTTATCGGTGAAGGGATCGCGCTCCGTGTAGTACATCAGGCTGGCGTAAGTCGAGGGCGTGGGCGTGAAGATTTGGACCTGTTCTGGCCGCGTATGGAGTTTTTCGCGCGCGAATTGGCGCAGGCGGCGCATATCCCGCTCCGTACAGCCGGGGTGGGCCGCGATGAGGTAGTAAGTGAGGAACTGGGGCAAGTCCGCTTGCTCGGTGGCCTCGAAGAAGCGCTCCCGGAACGCCAGCAACGGCTCCGGCCCGGGCTTGCCCATCGCCTGGAGCACGTGCTCCTCGGTGTGTTCCGGCGCGATCTTCAGCTGACCGGATACGTGGTGCACGACTAGCTCGTCCAGGTACTCGTCGCCGTGTGCTTCATCGTCGAGCACCATATCGTGGCGCAGGCCGGAGGAGACGAAGACCTTCTTGACCCCGGGCAGCTCCCGCAGCCGGCGCAGCAGATCCAAATGGCGGCTGTGATCAACCGGCAGCGCGGGGCAGACGTCGGGGTAGATGCAGCGCCGGTCCGGGCAAGGGCCTTCCTGCAGCTTCTTCTCGCACTCAAAGCCGTACATATTCGCCGTCGGCGCGCTGACGTCCTGGATGTAGCCCTTGAAGCCCGGCTGGCGCGTCAGCGCGTGGGCCTCGTCCACGATCGAATCTGGTCTGCGCCAGCGCACGGTGCGCCCTTCGTGGACCCCGATGGCGCAGAAGTTACATTCGCCGTAGCAGCCGCGGTGGGTTTTGACCGCGAAGCTGATCGTTTCCAGGGCCTTGATCTCTCCTTGTTCTTTGTAGTATGGGTGCGCGTCGCGCTCGAAGTTCAGCGTGTAGACCGCATCCAGCTCGTCCTGCGTCAGGTACGGGGGCGGCGGGTTGTGAATCAGGTGACGGTTGCCGTAGCGCTGGGTCAGACCTTGAGCGCTCTGGGGATCGTTGTTGCGGTAGAAGGTGTGGAACATCTCGGTGAAGGCCTGTTTGCTTTCCCTGGTCGGGCGTGCGACTTCTTCATAGGCTGGCAGCGCCAGGTAGCCCTTCTGGGGCTCGCTATCGACGTAGCAGAGCCCGCGCAGGTAGCGGGGGTTATCGTCGAAGCGCATCGCGTCGGCGAAAGCCAGCACGCTCTGCTCCGCCATCCCGTAGATCAGATAGTCGGCCTTGGCGTCCAGCAGCACCGAGCG
>CAYYTU010000192.1:0-3506 GCA_964474655.1 uncultured Anaerolineales bacterium | reverse complement strand
ATGCTCGGCTTCTTCGCCTTCGCCCTCATCTCCTGGCTTTCGGCGCGCAGCCTGGAGGGCGCGCTCGAGGACCTGCGCGCCATCAACCGCGAGCTGGACCAGCGCGTGGAGCAGCGCACGCGCGAGCTGCGCCAGGCCAACAAAGAGCTGGCCGAGGCCAACGAACACCTGCGCGAACTCGACCGCCTCAAGTCCCGCTTCGTCTCTATGGTCTCCCACGAACTGCGCACGCCGCTCAGCGCCGTCCAGGGCTTCGCCGAGATGCTGCTGGCCGGCATCTACGGATCACTCACGGAGAAGCAAGAGAACGCGCTCAACCGCATCACGGCAAACACCACTCGCCTGCTACGCCTCGTCGACGACCTGTTGGATCAGGCTCGCATCGAAGCTGGGCAAATCTCGCTCCATCCTCATTCATTTTCGCCCGCCGACTTGCTGGAAGAGGTCAACTCGACGATGGGTGTGCTGGCCACGTCCGAGGGCCTGGAGCTGACCACCGAGGTCAAATCTAACGTGCCGGCTACTCTCTACGGCGACGAGAAACGCCTGCACCAGATACTTGTCAACCTGATCAACAACGCCATCAAGTTCACCGACGAGGGGGGCGTGGACGTGCGCATCTATCGGCCTGATGGACAGCTGCGGGACTACTGGGGAATGGAAGTTTCTGACACCGGCCCGGGGATACCCCTGGAGGCCCAGGAGCGTATCTTCGAACCTTTTAAGCGCGTCGATAACTCTTCGACGCGCGAACACCTGGGAGTCGGCCTGGGACTATCAATCGTCAAAGAATTGGTCAATCTGATGGGCGGCAGACTAGCGCTGGAGAGCGAAATCGGGGAGGGGAGCACGTTTACCATTCTTCTCCCGCTCCACCAGCAAGGAGGCACGACCGATGAGTAAGCGACAAGCTTTAATTGTTGAAGACAACGCCGACCTTTCGATTATCTTTGCCGAGGCGCTTCAGGCAGCTGGTTTCGAAACCAACATCGTACGCGATGGCGCGAATGCGATGACCCGCCTGAAGGAATCGCGGCCCGACATCATCATCCTGGATCTCCACCTGCCCCACGTATCGGGCAAGGAGATACTGAAGCAGATCCGGGCCGACGAGCGGCTGGCCGAAATCAGCGTCGTCATCGCCACCGCCGACCCTCAGATGGCCGATATGCTCAAGGGGCAATCCGACCTGGTGCTGCTCAAACCGATCAGCTTCACCCAGCTGCGCGACCTGGCCGGGCGCCTGGCCCCCACAACCGAGTAACAAACCGATCTCCACAAAGTCTACAGGAGCCGGTCTTCTGACCGGCTCCTCGCAGATGATGCACAGCAGCTAGAGATTGGACGCAATTCGAGCATCCAATTCTTTCTGGTCAGCGGCAAACTGGTGCAATCCAGATTTGCTCATCAAGGCGTCCAGGGCCACTTGGCCGACTTGCAACCGCTCAGCCCACCGCGTATAGGCTGGAATCTTGCCATCCGCCTCGATGGCTGCAACATCTTTCTGGCTCCACTCGGGGAATAAGTCGCCAAAGCCACGTTCAGCCCAGAAGGCCCGCAGGTCATCGGCTTGATAATCCCCCAGCGGCTGATTGAGCAACTCCTCCACAGATTCCTTGAACGATGGAGGCACTCTCCATAACTTATTCACAACCTCCTCCACCTCGGCCTCTAACGTCACAGGATAGACCTGGTCCGCGAAAGACACAAGCTTCTGAGAAGCGCTATCAAGCGCCAGGAAATCATCGGCTACGTTGAGGGGCATCGTCATCACGTCCACCCCAGCCAACTTCATCACCTGATCCCCTGACCGCATACTGGCAGCGATCTGGCGTGTGTGCATCCCCTCTTGTGAACGCAACGCTTCGATTGCCTGCTGGCTGGCGATTGTGGTTTTCTCTCCCACATTCTCCCCGTCGCCCAGGTCGTTGCTGGCCACGAAGCTGTTCAGACGGCCCAGGAAGACGTTCACAAAGGCCGGCTTCGCCACCATCGCCGCCAGATAGTTCTGGCGGGCCGAAAAGCCCAGCGTGAAGTTGACCGCCACGCTGGCCGCGTTCAGGCGTCGGGCCGCCAGATACCCAGCGGGAGTGAGCGGCACCTTGACGATGAAACGCTCCGGACAGACGTCGAACAGTCGCCGCCCATACCAGAACGTGCCATCAATATCGTGCGCCAGATTCGTGTGGAGCTCCACGCTGACGCGGGCGTCGAAGCGCTCCACCAGGCGTAAGCCGTGACGGGCGTTGAGGATGAACGCTATCTCCATAATGAGCTGCTGACGATCCAGCCCAGAAAGGTCATCCAGGACTGAGAGGCTTTCCGCGATCAAATCGTCGTAGATGCCCTTCTGGACCTCGCGATTGAGCAGCGTGTTATTCGTCGTCAGGGCCTCCATCTCCTCAGTCCAGCGTTGTGCTGCGCCCTCAATGTCGCCAGTGTCCAACCAGAGCCTCGATCCTAGCGCACGCAACCGTTCCCAGCGTGGATGCTGACTGAACGCGCCTTCGAGATCGCCGTAACGCGGCGAGAACTCCTCGCGTGCCAGGGCTTTCACTCTTTCGACCAGTTCCGATGCGGTGTTGAAATCCATCTTTCCCTCCTGCTATTTTCACCTCGCTAAACGCCATTCACGTTGCGACTACGCTGCTACTATAAATGATATAGTCGATTTGAGCAAGCAGGTAAACGGCTACTGCTTGACGGTGAGTGGGGCCGGTGGTAAACTGAAGTCCTGATTGGTAGGAGGAGAAGAGACGATGACAGAGAGAGTCAAGAACGCGCTAAAGGAGATGGTCGTAGAAGCTGGTCTGGCGATGATCGAGCAGGGCCTTTCGGTCGCCACCTGGGGCAACATCAGCGTGCGGGACGATGAGACTGGCCTGATCTATATAACGCCTAGCGGTATGGACTACGACGCCATTCAGCGCCAACATATCGTCGTGCTCGATGAGGATCTGGAGATCATCGAGGGGGCCGCTCGTCCTTCGATCGAAAAGCAGATGCACGCCGCCATCTACTGCGCGCGCCGAGACGTCAACGCCGTCATCCACACCCATCCGCTCTACTCGGCTGTGCTCGGCGTCAATGGGATGGATCTGCCCGGCATCAGCGAGGATTTTGTCCAGATTGTAGGAGAGCGGGTCGCCTGTGCTGAGTATGCTCTACCAGGCACAGAAGCTCTGGCCCAGAACGTCGTGGCGGCCTTGGGCGAGCGTAATGCAGTTCTTATGCCCAACCACGGGACACTGTGCGTTGGCGCCGGTATGAAGAACGCATTCAAAGCCTGTCAGGTGGTGGAGAAGACAGCTCACATCTACATCCTGGCCCAAAGCATCGGCCACCCACGCGTGCTTCCGCCGGAGGATATTCAGGCGATGCAGGCGTTGATCCAGGATGCATATGGGCAGGAGAACAGTAGAAGAAGATGAAGCCGTTGCCAGTGGGTCTCTAGCGTGACCTTTGCCCGCCTGGAATAAATCGCACAATTAGACTCTGACGACTCA
>CAYYTU010000191.1:0-3528 GCA_964474655.1 uncultured Anaerolineales bacterium | reverse complement strand
CGGAGAAGGGCCGCCTCAGTGAAAATATTGTAGCACACGGCCCGCTTACCGTCAATGATAAGCGGGTTTTTCGTTTCCCCCTCAAGGGCAAGGAGTCCTCCGGTGCACTCATCGACAGACCAACCTACAGACCTCATCCCCAAGGACAGCATCCTCGAAGGCCCCTACTGGCCCGAGCCGGTGCGCGTGCTGACCGCCCAGGTGCGCGACGAGCGCATCGAGATCGAGGGCGTCGGCCTGCGCACCGAGCGCTACTACAACAGCGTGCAGGACCTGGTCGACGTCGAGGCCAACGTCGAGATACGATCCTCCCAAGAGGGTCCAACGTTCACGGCCAACCCGCTCCACTTCCGCCTGGCCATCGAGGCCCAGCGCATCGGCCTGGCCTACGAGTACGACCCGCACTTCGCCATCAGCGTCTCCCAGATCGATCCCTTGCCCCATCAGCTGGAGGCGGTCTACGACTACGTGCTGCCGCGCCCGCGCCTGCGCTTCATGCTGGCCGACGACCCCGGCGCCGGCAAGACCATCATGGCTGGCCTGGCGCTCAAGGAGCTGAAGTATCGCGGCGTGATTGAGCGCACGTTGATCGTCGTCCCGGCCAAGCTGATCGATCAGTGGCAGCGCGAATTGGAAGAGAAGTTCGACGAGACCTTCGTCGAGGTCAACCGAGGGTTGTTGCAGGCTTTCCCTGGGCGGAACGCCTGGGAGCATCATCCGCAGTGTATCACGTCCGTCGACTTCGCCAAGCAGGATGACGTACAGGATACGCTGCGCAGTGTTCACTGGGACTTGGTGGTTGTCGATGAGGCCCACAAGATGGCGGCCTACCGCGTCGCTAGCGCTACCAAGTATGGCAAGAAGACGGACAAAACCGACCGCTATCAATTGGGTGAGCTACTCTCGGATCACACCGATGGCCTGCTCTTCCTGACCGCCACGCCCCACAAGGGCGATCCCGAAAACTTCCTGCTGCTCCTCAAGCTGCTCGATCCCGACCTCTACGCCGACACCGACATCCTGCGCCAGGCGGTGCGACGCGACGAGAACCCCATCTTCCTGCGGCGGATGAAGGAGCAGATGTGCGGCTTCGACGGCAAACCCTTGTTCCCGCCACGCCATCCGGAGACCGTCTCCTACGAGTTGAGCAAGCCGGAGCGCCGGCTCTACGACGCCGTGACCGACTACGTCGAGGAGGGCTTCCAGCGGGCGTTCGGGGAGGAGAACCGCCACGTCCAGTTGGCGCTGCTGGTGCTCCAGCGGCGGCTGGCCTCCAGCCTGCGGGCCATTCGATGCTCGCTGGAGAAGCGCCGCGACAAGCTGAAGGAGATCCACGTGCTCGGTCAGGAGGCGCTGCAGGCAGATAGAGACGAGGATTTGGACTGGGATGATCTGGCCGATATGCCCGAGGTCGAGCGCTGGCGGGTGGAGGACGAGGCCCTGGCCCGCCACACGATGGCCCGCGACCTGCCGGAGCTGGGCGAGGAGATCAAGGAGCTGGAGCACCTGATCCGGCTGGCGAAGATCGCCGAGGCGTCCGGCGAGGAGCGGAAGCTGCAGGAGCTGCGGACGGTGATGGAGGACGAGGGGCTGTTCCACTCGGACGAGAAGCTGCTGATCTTCACCGAGGCCAAGGACACGCTGGACTACTTGCTGGAGAATTTGCAGCGCTGGGGCTTCCAGCCGGTGCACATTGACGGCACGATGGATATGGAGGCCCGCGTCCAGGCGGAAGAGGACTTCGAACACCGAGCGCAGGTGATGGTGGCCACCGAGGCAGCTGGCGAGGGCATCAACCTCCAGTTCTGCCACCTGATGGTCAACTACGACATCCCCTGGAACCCCAACCGTCTGGCCCAGCGGATGGGGCGCATCCACCGCTACGGGCAGGAGAAAGAGGTCTACATCTTCAACCTGGTGGCCTCGGATACCCGCGAGGGCGCGGTGGTGGAGAAGTTGCTGGAGAAGCTGGACGTGATGCGCGAGGAGCTGGGCAACGATGCCGTCTTCGACGTCATCGACGAGGTGGCCCAGGGGAAGAGCCTGGAGCAATTGTTCCGCCAGGCGCTGGCCCGGCGGCGGAGCTTCGACGAGATTCTGGCCGAGATCGACGCCCAGTACGACCCGGCCAACGCCGACCTGGTGCGCAAGGCGCGGTTGGAGGGGCTAGCCAGCGACCGCATCGACTTCAGCGGCGTCCGGCAGCGGAAGCAGGCATCGGAGGAGCACCGCCTGATGCCGGCCTACATCGAGCGTTTCTTCGTGGAAGCCTTCGAGGCGCTGGGCGAGGGCACCCTCCAGGAGAGAGAGGATAGCGTGTGGGCCATCGACTGGCTGCGCTCGGCGCTGCGCGACGTGCCGCGGAGCCTCACGCGTCGCTTCGGGCAGCCGAAGCAGCGGTACCGGCGCTTCACGTTCCACAAGCAGCTGGCCAAGGGCGAACATGCCGCTTCGCTTACACCCGAATTTGTGGCCCCCGGTCATCCCCTGTTCGAAGCCGTGCGCTACCAGGCGGAGGAGCGCTTCGCGTCGGCGCTGCAGGAGGGGGCCGTGTTCTACGACCCCGAGGGGCGCGGGGGGCGGCTCTGGTTCCTGCGGGGCAGCGTGCGCGACGGCCACGGCGATGCGGTGGGCGAGCGGTTGTTCGCCGTCTTCGAGGCCGCGGATGGTGCCCGGGAGCAGTGGCCGCTGACCGCGCTGCTGGATCTGGAGGGCGCCTCCAGCATTGCCCTGGAGGAGACGAGGCTGGATGAGGTCGCCGCAGACGACGCGATGCCGGAGGCCAGGGAGCGCGTGATCGACTGGAGCCTGGATCACTGCGTCGATCCCTACTTCGAGGAGCTGGCCGAGCGGCGCACGCGGGAGGCCGAGATCAAGCGGCGCTACCTCACACGCTCTTTCAACGCCCGCATTTCGGCCTCGATGAAGAAGATCGGACGGTACAAGCGGCGCGAACAAGGCGGGGCGAATATGGAGATGGCCATCCGCCAAGAGCAGATGCGCAAGGATGAGCTGGTCGAGAAGCGCGAGCGGCGTCTGGCGGAAGTGAGGTCGGAACGCTACCTCTCCCGGCGCACGCCGGAGGTGGTCGGCGTGGCGGCCGTGCTGCCCCAGCCGCGCGAACGGGAGGATGAGCGCGGCGGGATGCGTTCCAGCGCGGAGGTCGAGCGGATCGCGATGGAGGTGGCGATGGCCCACGAGCGCCAGCGGGGTTGGCGGCCCGAGGACGTCTCCGAGGAGAACCTGGGCTTCGACGTGCGCTCGCACGGGCCGGGCGGCGCGGTGCGGCGCATCGAGGTCAAGGGCCGTGCCGGGGAAGGGGCCGTACGCCTCAGCCCCAACGAGTGGCTGAAGGCCCAGCAGCTGGGGGAGACCTTCTGGCTCTACATCGTGGTCAACGAACCCGCAGGGTTCGCCTGCGCCAGCGAGCCTCGGCTGTGGGTGATGCCGGACCCGGCCTCCAGGCTGGAGCCGGAGGAGGAGATCAAGGTGACCAGCTATCGGGTCGAGCACGGCGCCTGGCGGGCG
>CAYYTU010000190.1:0-3535 GCA_964474655.1 uncultured Anaerolineales bacterium | reverse complement strand
TCAGCGGGGGCGGCATCGGCCGGCTGGATTCGATGGTGGAGGGTGGCCCCACCAACTGTCCGCAGACGAGCTGCCCGTTCACCGAGGAGGACGTAGAGCTGGTCGTGGCCCAGATCCGCAAGGTCGACCGCATCCGGGATCGCAGCCGGATCGCCAAGGCGAACATATACATCCCACTGAAGCTGTTCAGCGAGCAACACGAGGCCGCCTGGTACACTTTCTTCGAGCAGATGCAGGCGCTGGAGCAGCAGGCGATAGTGACGTGGGCCACCCAGGGCGAGGTCTACGATGCTTATGTGGCCTGGAACCGGGATTAGAAAGGGATTGGTTATGACTACCGTGGTGGTTGTTGATGATCACCCGGTCGTGCGAGCCGGGTTATGCACCGTGCTGGACGCGGCCGATGACGTGACCGTCCTGGCGTGCGGGCACGATGGCGCCGATGCGCTGCGCCTGGTGCCGCGCCACCGGCCCGACGTGTTGGTACTCGACGTCAATCTGCCCGATCTGAACGGGCTGGAGGTGACTCGTCGGCTCTGTGTGCGGGATGAAGCGCCGGCGATCCTCGTGCTCACCGCTTACGACGATCGCCAGACGGTCTTTGGCCTGCTGAAGAGCGGCGCTCAGGGCTACGTGCTTAAGGACGAGGCGCCGGAGGCGCTGGTGAAGGCGGTGCGGGCCGTCGCGCGGGGCGAAAGCTGGCTTAGCCCGACGGTGGCCAGCCAGGTCGTCGACCGCGCTACGGAGCGGGAGGAGCCCCCTGCGGACCCGCCGCCGTCGCCCCTCACGCCACGAGAGACCGAGGTGCTCTGTCTGTTGGCCCAGGGGCTGGACAACGCCGCCATCGCCGACGAGCTGGTGGTCACCAAGCGCACCATCCAGAATCACGTCAGCACCATCTACGGCAAGCTGAACGTGAATTCGCGCACCCAGGCCGCGCTCTATGCCATCCGCCAGGGGCTTGTGGAAGTAGGCCCGGAAGACCGCTCCGATGTCTGTTGAGCGCGCGCGACTGACTCGTTCCCTCTTTGTCCTGCTGGCGCTGATCGTCCCCCTTCTGGTTGGATACGACGTCTATTTCCAATTTAGCACCGCCACGCTCGATTTCTCCGTGGACCCGGCGACCGGGCGCGTCATTCGCGTGCCCCAGCATAGCTTCGCCGATTGGGCCGGCTTGTGGGAAGGCGATGTCATCCGCTCAATCGAGGGCGTCCCGTTCGCCGAATGGCATAACCGGGTGCCGGGTAACTACGTGGCCCAGGTAGAGCGCGGCGAGCGGCGCATCGACCTGGAGCTCTACTTCGTGCCCCTGGCGCGGGTCAACCGCTGGCCCCTGATCAGCGGCGTGGTGACGGACCTGATCTTCTGGGGCGTGGGGACGGCCTTGCTGTGGCGCCGGTTCCGGCGTCCCGACGTGCGGCTCCTCTTCCTGATGATGCAATCTCTGGGCGTGGCGGCGCTTTTCCTCCTGGCGCATCCAGAAGGCACGCGCCTGCCCTGGATGACCCAGCTGGGGCGGGCGTGTTTCCAGCTGGCGGTGCCGCTTCTGCTCCATCATGCCGTGACGTATCCCGTTCGTTTGGGACGCCCGCGCCCCCGCCGTCGGCTGCTGACGCTGGTCTATGCACTGACCCTGGCTGCGCTCGCCGGCACGTGGTTGCTGGCGGAGATTTGGGTTCGCCGCATCCTGGCCGTCACGGCGGTGGCGCAGCTGGCCGTCGGAGGCATCCTGATCTACGTCTACGTGCGGCGTGCTTCCCCCGCCGACCGCCGTCGGCTGCGCGTGATTCTCTTCGGGTATCTGGCGGCCGGGCTGCCGACCATTCTCGTCTACGTCCTGCCGTACATCTTGCGCTTGACCTGGGGGCCGCCGCTCTGGACAGCCGGGTTCTTTATGGTTCTGTCGCCGTTCAGTTATCTGCTGGCCATCGCGCGGCATCGGCTCTTTGAGATCGACCGTCTGCTCAACCGCGCCCTGGTCTACGGGCTGCTCTCGCTGGGCATCCTCGTGCTCTACCTGGGGCCGTTTCTGCTGCTCTACCGGTTCTTGCCCGACGATGTGGTCGCGCAGATCCTGGTTGTCTCGGCGCTGACGCTGCTGGTCGGCTTGAGCTTCGATTGGGCGCGGACGCGCGCGCAGCGTCTGGTCGACCGTTTCTTCTACGGCGGCTGGTACGATTACCCCGCCGTGGTGGAGACCGTCAGCGACGCCCTGGCCCGTACCCTGGAGCGCGAGCAGCTGGAAGACGTGATGACCGAGCAGGTCCCGGCCCTGATGCAGCTGCGGGGGGCCCGGCTCCAGATTGCGTCCCCCGAGGCCTTGTCGGCAGAGCAGTCCGATGCTGCGAGTTTAGCGTTTCCCCTCAGCTTCCAGGGGGAGATGCGCGGACTCTGGCTCGTCGGTCCCCGGCGCGATGGTGATGATTTCTCCGCCGCCGATCGGCGCATTCTCCAGACGCTGGCCCGGCAGGCCGAGGTGGCGCTGGGCAACGTGCTGCTGGTGGAGGCGCTGCGCCGTCGCCTCCGCGAGATTCAGGAGGTGCAGCGCCAGCTGCTCCGTTCGCGCGAGGAGGAGCGGTCGCGCGTGGCGCGCGACCTGCACGATGGGCCCGTTCAGCTGCTGGTGGGGCTCAATCTGCAGCTGGGCATCCTGCTCAGTCAGACGGAGGCGTCCGAGGGTGACGCTGACGGGGCGGTGCTGATCAACGAGCTGCGTGGCCTGCGGGCCGAGGTGCGGCAGCTGCTGAGCGATCTGCGGCAGGTCTGCGCCGACCTGCGCCCGCCGATGCTGGATACCCTGGGGCTGGGCGCTGCGCTCCGCGCACTGGCGGCGGAATGGTCAAGCCAGCACGATGTAGCGCTTGAGACCCGGCTGCCCGCCGACGCAAGCCTGCGGGATCTGCCCGTCGACGTGGCCGTCAACCTCTACCGCGTGGTGCAGGAGGCGCTGACCAACGTCGCCCGCCACGCCGACGCCCGTCACGTCGTGCTCCATCTGCGGCGCGAGGAAACCCGCCTGACCCTCACCGTGCGGGACGACGGGCGCGGCTTCGAAGTCCCCGATTCCCTGCAAGGCCTGACGGCGGACGATCACTTCGGCCTGATCGGGATGCAGGAGCGCGTCGAGCTGATCGGCGGTGAGATTGACGTGCGCTCAAGGCCTGGGCGAGGGACGACGGTGCGCGTCCGTGTACCCACGACGCAGACATTTTGAAAGGAAGCCGAGAGAGCGACGCCGATCGAGTGCCCAGCGCCGCTTGCTGGGTGTATCGAGATCAAGGAGCGGCTTGCGCGGCGAAAAACCCCTCGCCTGGCTTCGATACGGCGCGTACCCTCCGACAGGCTCAAGACACCACTCACCCGGCGCTCCCTCGCCCATTCGCTGACTCGCTCATTCGCTCCCTCGCATAGTACCCCAGTACTACCCCTCCTCTCGAAAGTCAGTACTCCACCCCGATGACGACCGCCTCAATGTATGCTATCCTGTAGATAGATCCACCCATTCGCCATTCGCTATTCGCTATTCGCCATTCGC
>CAYYTU010000189.1:0-3545 GCA_964474655.1 uncultured Anaerolineales bacterium | reverse complement strand
GCGGGCTGGAGTTCGTGGCGCAGGAGGTGGTGGGGCCGCCGGAGACCTACGCGCTCTCCGGGGCCATCCAGACAGCGGATGGGCGGCCGCTGAGCGACGTGCGCGTGACTCTGGAGCCAGGGGCGGTGCCGCCGGCGACGACGGGCGCCGAGGGGCTCTACTCGTTTGAGGACCTGCAGCAGGGCAGCTACACCGTGCGGCCGCAAAAGAGCGGCTACACCTTCAAGCCGGTGGAGATCACGGTCACGCTGACGGGCGACGTCGCTGACCAAGATTTCGTCGGCGAGCAGGAGGTAGCGGCGCGCGGCGTGACGATCCGGGCGCAGGTACCGTGGGAGCAGTGGTACACGTTCTACGACGACGTCATCGACCCGCTGATGAGCGTCGGGGCCGAGATCGCGGTGCAGCTGCGCCTGAGCGCCGAGGCCGACCAGGAGCTGGGGAGCGACCTCATCGAGCGCCTGCGAGATAGTGTCCGGCAGTACGACGAGGATGCGGAGGTGGATGCGGGGTGATGTGATGGAGGTATGCGGTGAAAGGCACAGGTGAGTGATGAGTCGGAAACCTGCCACCTGGCTCGAGCTTCCGGCGGCGTCCCCCGCACGATCCATCCGCCTCCAGGCTGGCGATGGCGTGACTTATCGCGCCAATGCCAAGCCCGGTTGCCCCGTGTGCCGCTTCGAGGAGCGGGCGCGGTGTTGGGTCCGCATCCACGCCCCACCCGATGCGAAGGTTGAGGTCTGGGCCGGGGAGGAACGGGGCGCGGGCGAACTGCGGGCTCTGGATGAGGGCGAGTTTCTCTGGACGTTCGGCTGGGGCAGTTACGTCGGGCTCTCCCGCTTGCGGGTGGCGGTGGCGGGGGAGACGGTGCTCGATCTCCCCACCGAGGTCTACAGCGAGAAGATCGACTACGAGAGCGATTACCGTCGCCTGCTCGACGAGCTGACCGACTGGCTGAGTGCCCTGGTCTTCAGCGTCGCCACGCCCACGGCGTTGCCCGCGGCGACAGTTGCGCCGGAGCGCGGCTCGCTCTACTTGATCTATCTGATGCTCCGCCGGGTGATGGCGCACGATCGCGTGCCGGCCGCCTTCGAGCAGGTGCGATTGCGACCACACCGTCGCCTGATACGCGAACCGCGGCGGGTCGACTTCGCGCAGGCCCGGCAGATCGACGCGCGGACGCTGGCGGATCTGGTCACCCGGGACGATCTGGCGCGCGGGCGCGGCGCGCTGCCCCCGACCGTCTCCCGCCTGCTGCGTGGTCACGCCCCGACCCGATTGATCGACACGCGCCCGCGCACCGACTTCGACACGCCGGAGAATCGCTTCGTAGCTCATCTTTTGAGCGCGCTGCGGCGGCAGTTGGGTCATCTGGAGCGAGCCTTCCGGCGTGATGCAGGGGAGCACCCTGCTCGCGCCGAGATGGCCCATCGGCTGGCGGAGGATTGCCAGCGATGGTCGCGGCAGGCGACGCGAATGGACCGCGCGTCGTTCCTGGAGGACGTGGGCCCGATGACCGTCTTCCCCGCCGCCTCTCAGGTGCTCCGACGGCGCGGGGGCTACCGACAGCTGCGCGATGCCTACTTGCAGATCCTGCTCGGCCCCTGTGTGGCGTGGGAGGGCCTGGAGGAGCAGCTGCGCGTGCCCAGCCGCAAGGTGTGGCAGCTCTACGAGTATTGGTGCTTCTTCGCCCTGGCCGATGCGCTGGCCCGGGTCACTGGCGATCCACCTGACTGGCAGAATGTGATAGAGACGAGGGAGAACGTGTGGGAGGTTCGTCTACAGCGTGGCCTGACCTCGAAGCTGCGCATTGGTCCGATAGCGCTCTGGTACAATCGCGGATTCCGGCGCCCCAATTCCTACTCCTTGCCGCTCCGCCCCGACTATACGGTGGAGGCAGCCGGTCGCCGCTGGCTGTTCGACGCCAAGTACCGTTTGAGGTGGGAGGACCTCTCAGAGGTGATGGACGAAGAGGAGACAGAGGACCGCGAAGCCACGTTCAAACAAGCTGATATCTACAAGATGCACACCTATCGAGACGCCGTTGCGGGCGCGGAGGCCGTCTTCATCATCTACCCCGGCACCGAGTTTCGCGCCTTTGGAGCCGACGGAGAGCGATACGAAAGCGCGGAGGCGCTGCTGCCAGGCTTTGCGGGCGTGGGGGCGATCCCGCTGCGTCCGGAGGCGACGGCGGAAATGGAGACAGTGGTGCGGATGCTGACTGCAGAGGCGGGGACCGGCAATTAGCGGCTTACAAAGCGGTGAATGGGACGATAGAAGTGTGGAGATTGATATTGACAAGGGGAGATTCAAGTGACTGACAAGACATTTCAATTCTGGAAAGAGGACTGTCAGGGATACGTGACGAAAAAGGAACATGGCGGTTGGCACTTGTGGGACGAACTCGGCCGCCGGTTAGAGCAGGAGTTTGGACATCCATTCACACAGGTCAATTTCAGCCGAACGGATTGGCTGGAGGATTTGTGGTTTCACCCCACGGACACGCCGCGCCCCAGGGAGGACTGGAGCAACCAAGCACAGTTGTGGTTTAGTCGGGATGTCGAGAGTCAGACGCTCACCTTCGGTCTTATGATTGAGCACCCTACCCCACAATGGGTTCAAGAAAAAGGCTATACTTCGGACCGAGATGTGTATCGAATGATTACCTCTCTGGAACACGACGCTATGTTTGCGCGCATGCTTGATGGATTGATCGAGAAGGGGCTCTCGGCATCGCTGAGTATCTGGCATGTCGAAAATCGCCCTGTCAATTCCGCTGCGGAATTAAGGCAGATGATAGAGGATCTAGATGAGAATCAGGGCTGGAGCGTCACATTAGTACAAAGGATGTCGTGTGCAGAAGCGGTAGAATTGGAAGAAGCGGCCAATGAGCGGATTATGCAGGTCTATCGTCAAGTTTGGCCTCTTCTCGTCCAGGTGTGGCCTGCGAATGTGCGACAGGCGCTGTCCCGCAAGGTTGTGCTGGTCGGCGCAGCTGCCGAAAACAGTGTAGAGAAAAGCGCCTGGCTTGAATCTGCGCGTGACCTTCTGGGCAGCACGGGTAAGGTAGCTTCCTGGTGGAGCTACAACCCAGACCGCGATTACGTTGACCGTCTGCGGGAATCGCTCCCGAGCTGGCTCTATATCTCCTACGGCGGTGAGATCGCCCGGCGCGGGCACATTGTGGACTTTGTCGGCCCCGGGGGCGAACCGATTGAAAGCCCGTGGCCCGAGCATACCCTGCCAGAGGAACGTGGGAAGACTGACTTTGAGATCTCAGCTACGGGCAAGGAGCATCAATCCCGGATGTGGTTCCTCCTGGATGGCATTGAGCCGATATCGCCCCCGCTCCATATTGATGACTTCAAGCCGGTCGGCGAGAAGTACCAGATCCCCGGGCCGAAAAACTTTGCCTTTGTGTATGAGCCTTGGGGGAACTCGAAAGATGACGATGGAGAACCTTCCCCTATCTCATCCCTATCCGGCTACCTCGCGGCCTTTGTGAATCACCACCTCGTCAGGCACCTGGGCGAACCCACAGGGGG
>CAYYTU010000188.1:0-3577 GCA_964474655.1 uncultured Anaerolineales bacterium | reverse complement strand
CTCGCGGATGTCGCGGTGCGGTTCGGCGATTTTACGCCAGGGTTTGAGCATTGGTGTCCTCCATCTTCGAACTGTGTATCCTGGAAACGAGAAGCTAATCAAAAGACGTCTCTTTTGTCACGAGGGGAAGGAAGGTCTCGTGCAAATTCTCAACAATCCACACGTTCACGGGGATTTCCCTAACCCCGAGATTGCTCCACCAGAGCGGTGTCACCATGGTGATTACTCCCGAGTTCACCCCCAACGTCAAAGCAGAAGTATCGACTGACACTGTCACCTCAGTTTGCTCATTTCCTTGCGCGGGCGAAACGTTCACCCAGGGGACGCTTGATTCAAGGTTCCAGCTTGTGGAATAGCAGTGGGTGCTCTCTACTTCCAGGTGGTGAATGCTCTGTGTTTCGCTCACACTAACCATAGCAGATAGATGGTTTACACTCGAACGGGCCGGATTACGATCCCAGGAGGAGATGCCAGCGCTGGTCAAGTACGGCCAAATACTATCGTCATAGGGTGTCCTTGTGTCGTAAACAGACGGGGCCTCAAGGCGCTCGGTATACGTGATGTTGGTGCTGGCTTTTCCACAGAACGCCCACCAATTCGGCGCCACCAGATGTTGATCGAGATAGTTCTCTTTGTTCTGGGGTTCAGAGGGTACCCAGCCTAAATCAGGATAATAGACCTCTATCCACGCGTGTCCACCACCTTCGGGCAAGGCCCAAAGAGCACAACCAGATTGAACCCGCGCGGGGATTCCCGCGGCGCGCAGCAACGCGACGCTCAGGTTGGAGAACCCTTCACAAACACCACTTCTGTTCTGATACACTGACAAGGCATCCCGTGGTAGGGAGAATGTGTTATCGTAAGCGATATTGCCCCGGACCCAATCCAATATCGCCACAACGGCTTGGGCCTCCGTTTCGGCGTCCTCAACGAGCTGCTGGGCCTGTTGGACGATCACCTCGGCATCAGATTGCTTATCGGAGTCAGGCTCCAGGTAGGACCGGATATCCGAAGGTATGGTATCGGTATCTAGCGGGTAGTTTGCCTCTGTCTCCAGGAAAGCATCGCTTCTGATCTTCACGGTTACGCTGCCGTCGGATCGATCAACAATTGATTGCTCAAAGGTAGCGATGCGATATTCTTGAATATGCTTCAAATCGTCGTTGGGGCCCTTGATGACCCACGTCCCCCCAGATGTACCGGTGACCACCCCATTGCACATGTTTCCAAACCAACACGTATGAATGGGAGGAGATACCGGTGGGGCGACTTGGTCGTGGTACTCGTGCCAGATATTCTCGTCAGGCGAGGGGGAATTGGCAACAACAGTGGTGATTAAAATGAACAACGTCATTGATAGGGCTACAGGCAGCAGACATTTACCAATATACCGTCTGAAGCGCCGATCTAGCATTACTTTCGGAACCTCCTATCCTGTGAGTAGAACTCTGGTAATTATTCACCTCGTTGGTTTTGTCAATCCCCAATTGGTGGGATAGACAAACGAGTGTCGATATTGTAAACTAGAATTATGACCTCTAGTGAACTGGAAAGCCTTTCGAAAGACGAGTTGATCAAGTTGGTTCTGGAGCTGCACGCTGCAAACGAGGAGTTGCGTGAAGAGAATGCGTACCTTCGAGAGCGGCTTGCTGAGCTGGAGGCGAAGCTGGAACGTCCGCCTAAAACGCCAAAGAACTCCTCGGTGCCCCCCTCGGCTGGGCATAAGTCGAACCGACAGAGGTCGTCTAAGCGTCGCAAACGTGGTGCCCAAAAAGGACACCAGGGCACCAGCCGCCGCCGTGCCGACCCAGATGTGAGCGTCGAATGTCGGGTGGGAACTTGTCCAGACTGCGGAGCGGATCTGGAGGATGTTGATCAACACCACATTGGTAGCAACCAGGTGGTCGAGATTCCACCAGTGGAGCCGGTCGTGGTAGAGGTCCATCGTTATGGCACCACGTGTCCTGACTGTGGAGCTTCGGTCGAGGCGGACTATCCGGAAGGGATGGAGCCCGAGCGGGTGTTTGGGAACCGGCTGGAGGCGCTGGTCACCTACCTGCACGAAGTACACCATCTGAGCTATGTGCGTGTGCAGACAGTGATGCGAGTGCTTACGGGGCTGGCCATTTCGGTGGGGGCCTTGGTCAACATTGTGCGCCGCACCGCCCGCCGGTTGGAACCAGCTGCTGAGGCGATTCGAGATGAGATCCGCGGAAGCTCGGTAGTTGGTTCTGATGAGACAGGTGCTCGGGTGGATGGACAGAACTGGTGGCAGTGGGTTTTTGTCACCGACAGATCTACCTACCATATCATCGCCTCCAGCCGCGGATCGGAGGTGATAGGGAAAATGATGGGCGGCGCTGTTCCGCTGAGTTGGGTGAGCGACTTGTGGAGCGCCCAACTCAAGGCCTCGGCAGAGCATTATCAAATCTGCCATGCTCATCAACTGCGCGATCTCCAGTATGCCGTCGACGCCGAGCGGTCGGCCTGGGCCTACCGTATGCATCAGCTGCTCTTGCGTTCGCAGCGTTTGTCCAAGCGGCGAGAGCAATTGTCCTCTGACATTTATCAACGCGCGGTCGCTCAGCTGGAGACCGATTGCGACATTCTGCTCGCACAGGAGGTGGAGACACCAGAGGCACAGAAATTGCTGAACCGCTATCAGAAACATCGCCAAGCCCTGTTTGTCTTTCTCTATCATCCCGATGTGCCTTATGACAACAATGCGGCTGAACGAGCGCTGCGCAACTCGGTGATCCATCGCAAAGTCACGGGTGGTTTTCGTTCCGAAACTGGCGCGAAAGCTCATGCTGTCGTCTCGTCAGTAGTGGACACAGCACGCAAAAGAGGGCAGGATATCCTGGAGACCATCCAGGCGCACATTGGCTCCCCAGCTCCTACACAGCCTGCTCAAAGCCCCGCCATCTGACGAGGTGAATAGTTACGAACTCTGAAACTATCATTCCTATTCGTCCCATAGCTCTGGTTGCCAAGACACGTCCAGCCGATCCTGGCTGACCAGCAGCCCTTGCAGCATCTGCTTTTCCTTATCCCCATCGGGCAGGATTTCTGAGAGGGACTGGGCCACGCTCCAGAAGACCTCATCGCGGCCCATCAATGCCCGGCTCAGGAACTCGCTCAGGACCGTCCGCTCCTCCCGCGCCCAGAGCACGCAGGCCCGTTGCAACACGTCGATCAGCGGGGCGGGCACGCCGCCCTCCGGCTCGCCCAGGTCCTCGTTGCGCTGCACGCGGGCCTTGACCTTCCACAAACGCAGGTTGGTGCGGCCGCGCAGGATGTTGATCCCCTTCCGCAGGTCGTCGATCTCGGCGCCCAGGGCCTGGGCCAGCACGCGCCCGTCGTCGAAGGGCACTTTGTTGCTCCCGTAGGCCCAGCGCCAGATGACGTAGAAGCGCGTGGGGGGATCGACGGCCCCGATGTGGCCGTTGTGGAGCACCTTGGCCAGGGCGTAGTCGGAGACGATGGAGCGCACCTCGTCCAGGAACTCGCTCACGGTGAAGGGCTCGCCGGAGAAGCGCCGCACCTCCTCGTACTGGCCGAAGACCTCCAGCGCCGG
>CAYYTU010000187.1:0-3602 GCA_964474655.1 uncultured Anaerolineales bacterium | reverse complement strand
GGCGCTGCTCTGCATCCAGCGTGCCGATGTAGCCCAGCGTGGTCTTCAGATCGGCGTGGCCCAGGTTCTGCTGAATCTCCACCGGCGCCATCCCGGCCTCATACAACCTTCGGGCGTAGGTGCGTCGCAGGTCGTGCGGCCTGACCGTCACCAGGTCGCCGTCCACCGCGATGGGGTAGCGCTCCAGCAGATACTGAATCGCGCGCACCGAGAGTGGACCGGGACGCAGCGTCTTGTTGCCGCGGTAGAAGCCGCGGAAAACCGGCCCCTCCGCGATGCCCGCCGCCTCCAGCCAGGCCTCGACGACCACCAACACCCAGTCGAGTTCCCCGTAGGGCACCAGTCTTTCCTTGCAGCCCTTCCCTTCTCTGACGTGGAGCGCCAATTCGCCGCCCAGGTGCTGGCGCAGGTCCTTCACCTCCAGAGCGCTCAATTCAGCCTCGCGGATGCCGGTGCAGAGCATCAGGGCGATCACGGAGGTGTCGCGCAGGCCCTTCAGGTCATCAAGGCCAGGGGCTGCCAGCAGCGCATTGGCCTGTTCCTTGGTCAACCGTAAGTGAGCACTGTCGGGCGTGTCCTGGGAGGTTCTGGTGGTGACCGGCGAGGTGGTCGGGTCGATGGCGTTCTCCAGGCGATCCAGTTTGCGCCGCACCAGGGCCTCGACGTCGGCCGGGCCGTAGGGCTGGCCCTGTGCCTCCAGCCGCTCGCGCACCGCGATCTCCAGCGCGTCGCGCAGTGCGTTGTCCCGCAGAATCTCTCGATAGCGACCGCGGACGGTAGACAGATGGGCGCTGACGGTGGCCGGGGCGTAGTCCTGGGCCAGCATCGCATCGCGGTAGGCCCGCAGGTCGGGCTCGTGCCAGGGGCGGTCGCGTTCCTTCAGCCAATCGGCGAAGGCGCCCAAGCGATAGCGGGCGTGTTTGTCGGCGTCTGGGGAGATCAGAAAGGCCGTCGGATCGGCCTCCAGGGGGATGATTTTGGTGCTCATGTGGGCCTCCATTTGGTTGCGTATACCAACGGTTCTACGCAATTATCTGAGGCCATTTTAGCATAAAAAAGCGGCCTGCCAACCGCTTTTTTTGCCTCGGATCGTGTGCTGTCGCCGTGTATGGGATGATGAGCGATAGTAAAAGAATCGCCCCCTTGCTTGCCCCATCGCCTGGGCGGTGGTGTGCATCACCCGCTCAGGAAACTAACTCATCGGCCTCGCGCTCCTCGACCCACGTTTGGATCGCCTGGCGGACAGAGCGTGTCATCTCCACGGTGAAATCGGCCGAGAATTTGCGCACGTAGTAGTGCTGCCCGATGTTGGCGGCGTTCCCCAGGTAGTTCCCTCGGTCACGTGGCTCCAGCATTTGCTTCAGCTCAACTTCATCCAGGCGGCGATAGCGATTCTTGAAGTGGACGCAATCTTGCGGGAAGCGGGGTGTGAGTGCCCGCTCTCGCGCCGCCTGCGTCGGGTGACCGAAGCAGAGCAGCATGATGGGAAAGGTGTAGCGGGGTAGGTTCAGCAGCTCGCGGTGATACTCGTAACGCTCCATGATGTCGCCGATGTAGCACGATCCGACGCCCAGCGATTCGGCCGCGATCACGGCGGTCTGTGCCGCGATCAGGGCGTCACAGCAGGCCAGCATCAAGTCGCCCTCGCCGGGACGCCGCATCGTCTGCCTGTCGGCCTCGCACAGCGCCGGGACGTCGTACGCGACGTAGGTATCGAACCAGCGCTGATAGTCGGCCAGGAACAGCAGCACCAGTGGCGCTCGGGCGATGAAGGGCTGGTTATCGCAGGACTGGGCCAGCTTCTCCTTGAGCGCCTGATCGTCGATTTCGAGGATCGAGTAGAGCATCATGTTACCAGCCGTGGGGGCGCGCATCGCGGCGTTGATGATCGCGTTCGTGGTCTCTTCGGCGATGGGCCTGTCCTGGTAGGCCCGCACCGAGCGGCGGTTGTGGATCAGTCTCAGCGTTTCGTTCATCGGCATCCTCCTTGGATGTTCTATGGGGTGGAAGCCCTATTTTCGTCAGCGTCTCTCAGCGTCTCTTGGTGAAAATCGAGATGACCCGGCCCAGCCGCCCTCGGTCTTTTCGGAGGCGATGCGATCCAGGAAGGCGTTCGTGCTCTCCAGCGGCCCCGCGCCGACGGCCTCACCGATGAGCCTCAGCAAGCGAAATGGCGTCCGCTCGGCGAGCACCGGCGCCAGGAGCGCGTACCCTGCCTCTGTCTCATCGGCGTGGACGTGCGCGGCGATGCGTTTGCCCAGATCTCTGGCCTCTTGCGTTTTCATGCGTCGCTCTTCTCCTCCAACAGCATCCGTAATGCCACCTGTTCCTCATCGGGCAGTTTCCGCATAGCCTCCTTGATGATACGACGGGTGGGCGGGCTGGTGGATCGGACATAGCGACGCAGATAACCGTCCACCGCCGTCGGGTCTCGCTTACACATCTCCCGCAGCACCCAGGCGACCGCTTTTTGCACCTCCTCCGCCTCGTCGACCATCACCGCGTCCAGAATGGCGAACTCCCGCTCGGAAGGCCGAAACGTCTTGCCCGACTTGCCTTTGGGCAGGCTGGTCAGAACGACTACGCCGAAACGGCGCGTCCACGTATCCTCATCCTGCACCCAATCCCGGCAGCGGGCGAGCACCGGTTCCGTGTGGCGCTGTACGACGTATCGCAGCCCGAAGCAAGCCAGTTGGTCACACTCCTCCCAGTTATGGATGTCATCCACGAAGGAAGCAGCCAATTCCAACGTCCGCTCCCACTTTCGCTTGCCCAGTCGCTCCAGCGTTTTGGCCACGATGACTCGTTCCTCGCGAGAGCCGTTGTGCCACAGCCGTTCGAGCAAGGCGAAGGGGAAATCTACACCCTGTCGGTTCCCTCCAGCCGAGCGATCCCACTTAGCCAACTCGGCGGCGATGATGCGCAGGGTGGGGACGGGCACACCATAACTCTCGCCCAGTCCTGGAATGAACTGCTCCGCGCTGACCACCTGCTCCTCGCTGCCCAGGGAGCGCAGCAGATTGTGCAGCCCTTGGTCGAAAGCCCGCGGCTTCTCGACCTGTTTCAGCAACTCGGCCATCCGGGCACGAATCATATCTTTGTCTATCTCAGTCAATCTTGCCCCTTCTTGGTGTTTGGGTGTTTTTCTCTGCGGAAATCCCGTCTTTGTACTCATGGCTGAGTCTTCAGTCACGATTCCTGCAGCAACCAATCGGTACAGGCCACCTCATCTACTCCAGATTGCCCAAGAATTCGCCGACGACTTGCGCGAACGCATCGGGCTGATTGTAGAATGAAAAGTGTCCGGCTTCTTCGATGATGCGAAACTCGGCCTTGGGAAAAGCGTCAGCGTACGCGCGGCTGGCGCCTTCCGGCTGAAAAACGTCCTCTGAGCCGTGCACGACCAGAACGGGCGCCTCCACTGCCTGCAGGCCATCGCGGTAGTCGTGCCGCCTTCCCATGCTCAAGTAGATCGCCTGCACGCCCCAGCCGCCCGGGTCGCCCTGCTCCGGCGCTTGGATATCTACGGCAGCCTGATAGTATTTGGCAAGCTCCTCATTCATCGCGACCAGCTCGGCTTCGGACTTGGAGAAGATGTCCTT
>CAYYTU010000186.1:0-3602 GCA_964474655.1 uncultured Anaerolineales bacterium | reverse complement strand
CTGGGCAAGCGTGCCACTGGGCGGTCAGAGCCGGACGGAAGGTTTTATCGCTCCAGCCACTCGGCGGCGACGCGGGACAACTGCGTGACGGGTCCGCGTCGAATGGTGGGTTCGGGCAGCGATTCCAGGAAGAAGGGTCCGTAGCTCTTGGTCAGCAGGCGTTTATCGAAGACGGCCACGATGCCTCGGTCGTCCCGGGTGCGGATCAAGCGCCCGAAACCCTGCAGAAAGCGCAGGATCGTCTCCGGCACGGCGAAGTCCCGGAAGGGCTGCTCGAAGGTCTCTGAGCGGGCGGCGAAGATGGGATCGCTGGGCACGCTGAAGGGCAGCTTGGCGATGGCCAGACAGCTGAGCGATTCGCCCGGCACGTCGACGCCCTCCCAGAAGCTGCGGGTGCCCAGCAACACCCGACGCTCGCCGGTGCGGAAGTCCTCCAGCAGCTGGGCCCGCGAGACGCCCTCGCCCTGCGCGCGGACGGTGATGCCTGCCTGGGCCAACGGGGCTTCAATGGCTTTATGGGTCGCTCGCAGCTGGCGGTAGGAGGTGAAAAGCGCCAGCGCCCGCCCTTGGGTGGCCTTGAAGAGCGCGGCCATCCCCTGGGCCACCGCTTGCTGGTAGCCGCGCCCGCGTGGCTCCGGAATATCGTCCACGATGTAGAAAAGCGTCGAGTCCTGGTAGTCGAAGGGGGAGCCGACGGCCAGCTCGTTGGCGTCCCATGCGTGGAGCCGCTCCCGCAAGAAGTCGAACGTGCCGCTGGTGCGCAGTGTGGCCGATGTCAAGACCACCGAGTGCTTCTGGTAAAAGAGGTGCTCTTCCACCAGCGGCCCCACGTGGAGCGGCGCGGCGTGGAGGCTCAGGCGATCGCTGTTGGGGCGCATCTCGGTCCAGTAGATCAAGTCGTCGGAGGGCTCCATGATCATGTGGCTGGTCTGTTCCCTGACCTCCTCCAGGTGCTGGGCCATGCCGAGCAGCTGGCCCTGCACTTCCTCGCCGTCGGGGATGGTGAAGTTGGCCAGCAGTTCGTCCAGGCCTCCGGCCAGGTTCTCCATCACGTCGACGGCGCCCTTGATTGGCAGGTTGGCGTCGTCCCACGCTATCTCAATCTTATCCCAGGCCGGTTGGACGCGCACGCCCGACGTGATCCGCAGCTGGAAGGTGTAGCGGCTGCGACGGTTCCCCTTTTGCTCCTCTACGAACTCCTGTAGCCGGTCGAAGAACCGATCCGTCTGGCTCAGAGCCCGGTCGGCGGCCTGGCCGATCTGGCCGATGGAGAGCTCCAGCGTCTCCATCACATCGGCCGGCAAGTCGGCCTGGCGGCAGCTGCCCAGTATCTGGCCCAGCAAGCCGGTTACGCGCCCGCTGGCGGTCACCCGGCCAATCTCGTTCAGCAATCGTCGGATGGTGGCGCGGTCGGTCTCGAAGCTCAGCCCGTTGGTGGTGGCCGATTCGAGGTGATGCGCCTCGTCCACGATGAGGTAATCGTATTCCGGCAGGGCGCGGTTCTGGACGGCCACATCAGCCAGCAGCAGGGCGTGGTTGACGATGATCAAGTGGGCGGATTCGGCCAGGCGGTGTGCGCGGTAGAAGTAGCAGCTGTTGTTCTGGGCGTAGCGGCAGCGCTCTGGGCGGCAGCCGTCGTAGTCGGCCGAGAGGCGGTGCCACATACTACGCTCCAGCCCCGTGGGAAGGAAGAGCACGTCGCCGTCGCCGTCGTCGGTCGCCATCTGCCAGATGAGCACCTTGGTCAGCACCCGCGCTTGTTCGGGGGAGCGAGCGCCGCGCCGACGGAGAGCCTGCAACCGGGCCGGACAGAGATAGTGGGAGCGGCCCTTGAGCACAGCGGCCTGGAAGTCGAGCGGCAGGATCTGCTCCAGATCGGGCAGATCTTTGCGATGGAGTTGTTCCTGCAGGTTGATGGTGTTGGTGGAGATGACGACGCGCTGGCCGTTTTGGGCCGCCCAGTGGACGGCTGGAATCAGGTAGGCCAGTGACTTGCCGACGCCGGTAGGGGCTTCCACCACCAGGTGCTCGCCGCGGTTGAAGGCTTCGGCCACCGCGCGCAACATATCGACCTGTTGTGGGCGATACTCGTAGCCGGGGAAGTGTTTGGCGAAGGCGCCGTCCTCCTCCAGCAATTCGGCCAGCTGGTCGACGTTCACGGGGCTGGGGCTTTCGTCCGGCTCCAGCGGCTTCGGGTGCTCTGCCTCGGCGAAGAGAGGAGCCTGGCTGGCGAAGGCATCAATGGTGGCCAGTAGGGGGTCGCTCTCTTGGAACACCTCCGGCTGTGAGGCTCGCAGGTTGAGCGCCTCGCGGAAGAAGGGGGTAGCGCGCCACTCGGTACGCTCGCCGTGGCCGATGATCTCCTTCAGCAGGCGAGGCGGCAAGGCAGCGGCACGGCGCATCAGGGCCCGGAAGAGGCGGAAGCTGGTCTCCGCGTCGCCGAGCGCGCGGTGGGCCTCCTCGACCTCGACGCCGACGGTGCGGGCCAGTCGGCTCAGGCTGTAACTATCCGCGTGAGGGAGCAGCACGCCGGCCAGCTCGAAGGTGTCGATGTAGTGATTATCGAACTGATCCGAGTGGCGCCCCAGAAACTGGAGGTCGAAGTTGACGCTGTGCCCCACGATCGACTTGTCGCCCACAAAGCGGGCCAGCCGGGGCAGCACGTCGTAGAGCTGGGGGGCGTTTCGCACATCTTTGTCGCTGATGCCGGTCAGCACGGTGATATCGCGGGGGATGGAACGGCCGGGGTCGACGAAGGTGGAAAGCTCGTCGAGCACTTCATCGTCGCGGAATTTGAGGGCGCCGATTTCGATGATGGCGTCGCGGTGGCTATCGACGCCCGTCGTCTCCAGGTCCAACGCTATGTAGGTTCTGGGCATACGTACCTTTCTGGTATCTGTTCACCTCTCGTCTGGCGCGGGGTAAAGGCTCGTCCTTGCGGTGCGGTTGGCTTGGCGTTTGATCTGTGCAGGGCCATTGGGCTTGCAAGCCTGCTGGAAGTGAATGAGCGGCTATCCTTATCTAACCCTTGGGTTGATCGAATGATGAAAAGCGGTTTGGATTATACATCGGTGCGGGCCAGGGGACAAGGGGCATATGCGTCAACTTAAGCGTTGATGTGTAGAAATTCTTGCTCCAGTGGGGTTTGCAACCCCACTGTCTGACCATAAAGTGGTGCTGATGCCTTTATAGTCACCAAGCACGCGGGTTACAAACCCGCTACGAGCCTTAATTTGACAATGTCACATTAGCAGAATTCAGACTTCTGAAGTCTAGAAAATGGCCTTGGAGCGCAAAAAACCGAGATTTTGCAAAGATTCAGCCGGTGAAATGAGTGGTTGTGGACTTCGGAGTCTAACATGCCATTGTTGAAGTCGAACTAGCTACTGGACAGTTTTACAACCGGGATGATCTTCCGTTCCAGATGCCGGCAAAAGTCATCCTTCGACAGGCTCAGGATGCTTGCTCCAGGCTGGATTCGAGAAGTGTCCGGTAGCTAGAAAGTCAACTTGACTTTGGCGCATGGACAACTTGACTTTGGCGCATAGACAACTTGACTTTGGCGCATGGACAACTTGACTTTGGCGCATGGACAACTTGAC
>CAYYTU010000185.1:0-3608 GCA_964474655.1 uncultured Anaerolineales bacterium | reverse complement strand
CTGGTGTTGTCAGCGTAGATGGCGGTGCTGTTGGCGGTGAATGTGCTATCGGTGACAGAGAGACGACTATCGTTACCACGAACACCTGTGCCGTTATCGGTGAACTGACAGTTCTCGATCGTGGCCTGACCGTTGTTGCTCACCTTTACTCCCGCGCCATCGCCCCCGTAATTGGACTCAAAGACGCTGTCAGCGATGGAGAGCGCGCTGCCGTTGATGCCTATTCCCGTCTCAGCGTGCTGCAAGTGGGCGTGGCGCACGATGGAGCCTGAGACGTAGCCGCCGTTCTCGTCCAAGACCGTCGGCTCGCTCTTGTCGCTGAAGCGCAAGCCACCCCAGGACGGGACGGTACCGGTTATGCTATTGATAGACCCCACAAACGAGATCGGCGAATCCACCGTCCCGCTGGCAACGAGCGTGCCGTCGACGCGCAGCCAGTTGCCGGGTGTGCCCTTGATGGTGGTGCCAGGTTCGATCTCAAGTGTCACATTCTCTCCTATCACCACGTTTCCATCCAGCACATAGGTCTTATCGGCGGTCCAGTTTGTATCAGTGCTGATCACCGTACCGCCCGGCAGATGTTCGAAGCCGCTCCGCACGGTCACGTCGAAGGACAGATTAGTGTTGAATCCGTCGTTGCCGTTGAGATCAAGCGTGAACGGGATGGAATGCGCGTACGGCGTGTTGCTATCCAGAGTAACCTGGAACGTATCGGCTTTGTTGTCACCCGTTTCGCCTGACGCGATGTCGCCGAAGGTTCCTGATCCATCGTCGACGGTAGCGTAGCCGTCGCTGGTCGAGAGCGTACCGGCGAGCCCGCTCACCGGCCCCCAGGCATTCGAAAGACTGACCGCCAGCTCAAAAGTGCTTCCTGGCTCAGGGGCTTTGTCCTGCCCATCGACCGTGTAGCTCGCAACGGCGAGCTGCGGAGTGGCGTCCGTCCCCACGGCGACGTTGGCATTGATTCGACCGCTGCCCAACTGGCCCTCGTAGCCAGGGTTCTCGCCGTCGATATCAACCGCGGTATGAACAATGTGGGCCTGCACCAGCTCCGGCGACCAGTCGGCGTGCTGGCTCTTCAGCAGCCCGGCCAGACCAGAGACAAAAGGCACCGCCATCGAGGTGCCCGAGGCATCCCCATATCCTCCGCCACCGAAGGTGGTTCTGATCGTTTCACCCGGGGCGGACACGTCCACCCAATCGCCGTAGTTCGATGTTGCGACTTTCGTGTCGCTATCGGTTGTTCCGGCTACGGCCAACACCTCGTCGTAAGCAGCCGGATAGAACTGATCGGTTTTTTCATCATTACCCGCGCCGCCGATCACGACGGCGGTCTCTGCCGCTTCCTCGATCGCGGTCCGCAGCGTGGTGGAGTCGGCGTACCCACCCAGGCTCAGGTTGATCACCTCGGCGCCCTTCTGGGCCGCGTAGGCCACGCCGGCCGCGATGTCGGAGTAGTTCGCCACGCCACCGGACTGCGTCACCTTGACCACCATCAGGCGGCAGTTCCAGCAGACGCCGGCGATCCCCTCGCCATTGTCCGTCTCTGCCGCGATCACACCGGCGACCTGGGTGCCGTGCCCGGTGCTGTCGCTCAGATTGGCGTCGTCACCGACGATATTCCAGCCGTGCATATCGTCCACGCAGCCGTTGTTGTCGTCGTCTTGGTCATTGTCAGCGATTTCACCTGGATTCTCCCACAACTGGGATGCCAAATCAGGGTGACTTGTGTCGAGACCTGCGTCGACCACAGCGATAACGACGTCCGACGAGCCCGTGGTCTGATCCCAGGCAGTGGAAGCGTTAATCTGCGACAAACCCCACTGCTCGCTATATTGAGGATCGTTTGGGGTGGCGATCACGTGTGCCAAGTAATCGGGCTCAGCATACGCCACGGCGGGATTGCGGCTCAGTGCGTCTATCGCCTGGGGGACCTCCGATCCCGGTGACAGGCGCAGGCGGTAGATACGATTCAAAGGACTCTCATCTTGGGTGGATAAGATGCCTGTGGATTGCCCGCTTGCAAAAACGGATTCCACCGCTTGGACGCCGACATCGGCAAGCGTAGCGTTGAGCGCCGAATCGGTGGATTGGATACCCAGCCCGTTGGTATTCAACGAGACGCCGGGCTCTAGACCAACCAGCACGACGTCGGACGCTATGGGTTGTTGACCATCGCCTGTCGCACCTGCCCCCGAACCTGTAGAGGCTGATACAGGACTGGTGACCGTGAGTAATACTGTGAGTAAGATAGCGAAAACGAGCCATCTAATACGCTTGGTCATTCTCAGAATCTCCTTGTGCTTGTTTCAGTTGCCGATCTAGCCGCGGAGTTGTTTTGCGGCACGATGATTCAGCGATCTATGCCACCAGTGGGAGGTGGGTATGCTTCTCTGGTTCTGTTCGGCTTTGAGGTGATGGCAACGAGACGTCACGCCTCGTTGCCATTCATTATGTTTTACTGCTGGGTCCAACTCAAAGCCTAAAGCAGATGGGCATCAGTCACCCGGCGGCGTGAACGGCTGCTCCGCCCAGTCAGGCGGGAAGATGATCTTGCCGTCTCCATCGAAGTACTGACGCACAGGGAAGGTATAGTATCCCACGCCGAGCACAGGATCCGGGATGGTCTGCTCAGTATACTTGTATTCCTCCATCATCACCCCGTCGGTGTAGGTCCATTGTCCGGTCCAGATCTGATCCTGGGTGAAGGAGTAGAGAGTCTTGCTGCTCAGCTCGCCATACTGCTCGTACGTGGCCTGAGCGACGCTGATGAAGAAGTTGGCCGCGTCGTAGGCCAGTCCGCCGGACGAAGGGCTGGGTGAGTAGCCATAGCGATCCTCGAACGCTTGTTTGAAGGCTTGACTCTCAGCGCTGGCCCAGCCGGGGATCTGATCGACGACGTAGTCGGAGGAGCTGCCGGTCTGTCCATACCAGTCGCCAGTCCAACCGAGACCATCGGCGATGATCACGCTGTTCAACCCCGTTGCGTCCGCCTGGTTGATGAAAGCCGTGGTGCTGTCCCCTGACGTGGTGCCGGCGACGACGGCCGGGTTCAGCTCATTGAGCGTCTCCATCAACGCCGTGAAGTCGGTCTGATCGTAGGGGAAGTACTCCGCCGCTACCACGGTCCAGCCAGCGTTCTCGAAGTTCGCTTTGATCCCGTCGCCGAAGGCGTGCCCCCAGTCGGTGTCCTCGCCGTAGATAGCGACTGTCTTCTCGCTTGGGCTCCAGTGACCGGAATCGATGGCATCCTCCAGCATCTGTACGTAGGAGATGTTCAGCTTGCCGGGTGTAGGCCACCACTTGGTGGTCCAGTAGCCATACTTCTCCTGGTCACCGTTGAACACGTCGTTCACCACGCCGGTCGCACCCAAGCCGGCGAAGTGCGGTATCTCGTGTTCGGCGACCACGTCCATACAGCCGACAGCCACCGAGCTGTGCCAGTTGAGCAGACCGGCCTGGACGCCGTCCTGAGTGATAGCCTGTTCGTAGGCTTGTGTGGCCGTAGTCGGGTCGGACTGCGAGTCGATCCACACCGGTTCGATCTTGTAGCCCCCGACGTGCCAATCGGCCTCGCTGAAGGCCATATTGACTGCGTCCTTGAACTC
>CAYYTU010000184.1:0-3610 GCA_964474655.1 uncultured Anaerolineales bacterium | reverse complement strand
TTTGTACTCTAAGTTCGAGCCCAAGTTGTGTCAAAGTCGTTGACACATACCAAAGTCGTTGACACATACCACAAGTCATACTCAGTGGTGAACGCACTTTGCGTGATGCGCTGCGCGACCCCAAGAGTCCTTTATTCAACTTCGCCAACGAAATCCTCCTTGGTCCCCTAGACTATCGAGCTGTGGAGGAACTGGTTACCCAGCCTATGAAACAACTGGAGATCGACTTGGTGGGAGAGAAATCCATTGTGAACAGCATTTGGGATTTAACATCAGGTCATCCCAACGTTGTCCAACGCCTCTGCCGTCGCCTCATCGAACGGCTAAATGAGCAGGGCTCGCGCCGTATCACATTGGACGATGTGGACGCCGTCATCGAAGACCCTGGCTTTCAGCGTGACGACTTCCTCAGCACCTACTGGGAGGCAGCAACCTCCTTGGAAAAGATCATTTCTCTACTGATGTCCGACAATAGAGAAGTCCGCACCTTACAGTCTCTGCGAAGAGCTCTTGAAGACCGCTGTAACCTACATGCCAGCGCCCGGGAAATAGACAATGCGCTCCAGCGCCTGGTGGACCTGCGCTCCATCCTAGAGCGCACGCCCAACGGCTACGAGTTCGCCGTCAAAGGCTTCCCCCGCGTCGTCGCCGGGACGATGACCCTGAACGATATGCTGATGATCCTCACCGAAGAGTATAAGGAGCAGGGCGAATGAACACAACCCCCTTCAGAACCGGCGGCGCCCTGACCGACGACCACGCCGATATCTACATCGAGCGTCGGGTTGATTGGGAGGCATTGACACACTTACACAGAATGGACTACCTGCTGACCATCGAACCGCGCCAGCAGGGCAAGACCAGCTTGATCAACCATCTGATGTGTCACTCTGGCCTGGAAAACGTAGCGTTCGCTTACCTGGACGTAACCACGCCCGATTGCTCCTCTGAAGCTGCTTGGTACCAAACCCTCTGCCCTCGCGTTCTACGTCAGCTACGAGACTTTATACCACGCAATCAGAGACCGCCTATCCCCCAGAACAGCGCCGGCTGGAGGGAGTTCCTGTGTGAAGTGGCTATCTGTGCCGCTGATGCTCACAAGCGCGTGGTCATCGCTCTGGACGAGATCGGCGCTGTGACCTTTCCATGTGCGACCGATTTCTTCAGCGTTCTGCGCGATGTGTACAATTCACGACAAGCAGAGACTGAGCTCAAGCAGCTCACTTTCCTGCTGGCAGGGGCCTTCCATCCCCGCGATCTCATCCAGGACGACAAGATTTCCCCTTTCAACATCGCCCAGCGCGTGCGTCTTGATGATTTCACAACAGAGCAGGTTCTTGAGTTGGTGAACAAAGGGAACTGGTCTGAGGATCAATCTATTGCCTTGGCCGAACGCGTCCACTACTGGACGGACGGTCAGCCTTACCTCACTCAACTACTCTGCTCCTACCTGGGTCCCGACGCTGGGCCGGCAGATATCGATGCCGGCGTCGAGCGTCTGCGCCGTGAAGACGAGAACCACCTCCCGCCGCTGATGGATCGACTTGGTCAGGACGAAAAGCTGAGCCAATACGTTGCGCGCATATTGTCCGGCGAACGCTTCAAGTTCTACCCACGAGAACATCGGCGGCAGGCAGACCTGGAATTGTTGGGCGTGATCAAGGAAGGGGCGGATGGATTTTGTGTTATACGCAATCGGCTCTACAGACAAGTATTGCTAAAAACGTTGGAACCACAATCGGAGCGGATACCACCCTCATACCCAGTTCCCAATCTTGAAAGGCTTTACTCACTGCGAATCAATGCGAGCTTTGATGAAGTGTGGCGTTGTCTAGTTTATACCCGCGACCAGAAGGACTCTTGTTGGGCAAAACAGGAACGACTCTGGTGGAGCGTGGACGAAACAGAGCATAGCAAAAGCACTAAGAGCGCGACTCTCCTGCTCGGCATAAATCGCCCCGACGCAGACAGCATCTACAATTTCAACGAACGTCGCCTGCATTTGTTTCAGGGAGCAGAAGGCTGGACGGTGATTGAGGTCCACGCCGACCCTGTAGTTGAATCACAGTCCGACCCCAAAGCCACCGAGATATTTGAGGGTTTCCTGGATAGTTTTGAGCAGATGTTCATAAGATTGGGGTATAAGATGGTCAAAATGAACAACGAGGCTAACGATACTGAGGAAACTACACACCCGAAACCGAAATTTGCATCACATCCTGAACTCAACGATGCTCTCAACCGTCGCAATCTAGCCCTCTTCCTCGGCGCCGACCTGCCCCGCGACGTCACCGGCCTCCCCTCCCGCGCCGAGCTGGCCCGCGAGCTGGCCCGCCGCAAAGGACTGGACACCTCCCTCTCCCTCGCCGGGGTCGCCCAGCGCGTGGCCCGGGGCGGCAACCGCTGGGACTTCACCGCCTTCATCCGCGACCAACTCGACACCACCGGCAAGCCGCCGCAGCCCTTCCACCGGCGCATCGTCGAATTGGTCCAGGAACACGATATCAAGACCCTCATCACCACCGCCTACGACAATCTGCTGGATCTGGCTTTTCAGGAAGCTGGCGTCGCCATCAACCGCGTCGTGCGTGGCGGCGACGTCAGCTTCATCGACCCCGGCCGCCCGACGCTGATCAAGCTCTACGGCGACGCCCAACAGCCGGACACCCTGGTCGTCACCGAGGACGATCACTACGATCTGTGGCGCGACCGTGACAAGGAGGACCTGCTCCACGAAGTGCGCACTGTGCTGCGTCGCCAGACGGTGCTCTACCTGGGCTACAACCTCGCCGATCCCGACTTCAACCTGCTATGGCGTGAGGTGCTGGATCGCGCCGGGCGTTTCAACCGCACAGCCTACGCCGTCTGGCCCGGTTTACCGGAGGATGAAGCGCAGATATGGCGGGATCGGGGGATCAAGATTCTGGTCGAGGACCCGATGGGTGTTCTGGGCAGGGTTGAGGCTCCTTCGGCGCCAGCAGGCCGCTCCGAGCCGCAAGTTGACGTTCCAAAATCATCATCTACGAGAGGAAATAATATGGACTACGAACGCGGACTGGAAGCTCTCAGGCAACTGGCCGAGGGCACCGATTGGCACCAGGATTTCACCGTTCACGAAGCGCCGTTGCTTGAGAATCTGCGCGATGAGCGCCGCTACGGCCCCAGCGAGCAGACCCGCCGCGACCGCACGCGCATCGTGGACCAACTCAATGCCCTGGCGCTCAAACACCTGGGAATCAGCTTCAACGATCTGTGTATGGGCAAGCAGCCGCCGTCCCCAGCTTCGACCGAAACCAAGGGCAACGGCGACCCCGCCGACCCCGAACAACTCTACGGCACCGGCAATCCCTGGGCTGTGTTGGTCGGCGTCAATGAATACGAGGATAGTGCCAACTACGGTCAACTCCAGGTCTGCGTCAAGGATGTGGAGGCCATCCACGAGCAGCTCGTCGCCGGCGGCTTCGACCCGGCCCGCATTCGTCTGCTCACCGATCACACAGACGAGCCGCCCACCCGGGCCAACATTCTGACCGCCCTCAAAGCCGTCGCCGACGTCACCGAGCCCGACGATCTGTTGCTCTTCTACTACAGCGGTCACGGCGAGGAGGAT
>CAYYTU010000183.1:0-3647 GCA_964474655.1 uncultured Anaerolineales bacterium | reverse complement strand
ACGCAATAAGCGATAAGCGACACGCGATACCCCCCGCGGTGGCCGGCGGCGCTATTCGGGAGTTTGACCGCGGCCTGATCAGTAGTCGTTGGGATTCTCTGTGGGGAGATTTTCGGCCTGCGCCGCATCAAGGAGATCCGCATCGGCAGAGACGAAGATCAATGGGGACATCTCGTTTTCAATGAGTGGTCTGTTGAGGGCCAGGGCACAAGCCAAGTGAACAGCATCATACCCGCGTAATTTGCGACGCCCAGTGAGTTGAATCGCGCTGTCTGTGATGTCCGGATTGATGCTTACCAACTGATAGCGAGACTGAGCATCGGTGATGAGGTCATTCAGGGCTCGTTGGTGTTCATTGTCGGCGATAAAGTGGCCTCTTCGCTTGGCGGCAAATGCGGCGGCTACCTCTACCAGCCCAATATGAGCGATGGCAATGGCGTTGTTTTCCTCATCCTTGCACAGGACTTCGACCCACTCGGTGCCTTGCTCCGCCATATACCGCTTAACCAGCGCGCTGGCGTCCAGGTAGAACGTGGAGGGGGTCATTGGCCCTTGCGCTGATCAATGATTATCTGGCTGGCCGGTTTCCCCTCCGTTCGTAAGGGAGATTGCCGTTGCGATGAGGTGGCGTATCGCTGGATGGTCGCCGGGGGCAGTGAGGTGGTCAACCTGTGAGTGGCCCAAAGTCTTTCCACGCGCTGGCGCGGGGTGAGGTGAGCCTGGTCTTGTTCTTGGCTTTGCCACTGCTGAAGGCCCATCTCAATGATCTCCGGCAGATGCTCCTGGAGCGGCAGCAGCCGCTGAGCTAAGTCGTTAGGTACTTTAAAAGTGGTCATCGTGTACCTCCACTCCATATAATAGCGGCGAATGATGATCAGGTCAAGGATATAGCGAATGGCGAATAGCGCCTGACGGTTGATCCTTAATAACCGAATACTGGCAGGCAAGATGGAGGGGCGAATCCAAGTGTACATTGCGCAGCACTACTACATCCCGACCATCCTGGCGGACAGTGATCGCGTCGATTACATCAAGCACATCATCCAGGTTGAGAGCGAAGTCGATTTTGTCAATGCCCTGAACGACTATGTGCGGGGAGATGGTAATCTCTTCGACCAGTTCGATTGGTGGCTCTTCAGCAAGCTGGACGAGCATCTGGACGAGATAGCCCTGCCCTACTACGATCCTTCGGCCAACCGTATCCGGGACTTCAAGCCCGACTTCATCTTCTGGCTGCAAAAGGGCGCGGATTACTACATCGTGTTCATCGATCCCAAGGGCACGACGTACGCGGATTATCAGCACAAGGTTGATGGCTATCGACGGCTCTTCGAGGATGGGGACGGTTGCAAGCTCATCGGACACGAGGGGCTGAACGTCCGGGTCTTCACATTCTTGCACACCGAGGATAAGCGGCAAGTAGGCGCCGAGTATAGACCGTACTGGTTTGATCGGATGGAGCAGGTGTTGGAGCGCTTGCTGGGTAGCACGCCCTAAGTAACTCCAAAAAGCTAATGGTGAAATCGATCTGCTGCTGGAACGGTCAGGAGACCTGCTAGAGCACTTTTTACCCGCTGGGGCCAGTCTCCCGATCGGCCCCAACCGAATTACCGATTTCCTCTGTCAAAATCGGGGTATGCAAAACTTGGGGGAGCACGAGCGTCAAGACTTCGGAAGTCCGCGAGAACGATGTGCGCAGGGCTTCAAAATTGCTCTTCTCGGCATAATTTGATAGGCAGAGCAGTATTCGAGACTTCCAAAGTCTGTCCTCCCCCAACTTGTATGCACCTGAATCCCACTCTTGCCTCTCCTCTGGTGTAGTGGTATGATTAGGGCATATGACCTATAGGGGGGATGACCTATGTTCTATTTCTACTCCAGCCAGCTGCATAACCAGTTTACGAACCGTCAACGCGAGTTGGCTGTCCTACATTACGCCGTGGACGAACTGAGGCAGGGACATCCTCACCACGTCGCCCTTTTTGGGTTGCGCCGCATCGGTAAGACGACGCTGCTCAAGGAGTTTGCCTATCGTCTGCTCGTCGAGGGCCGGGCGGAGCAGAAAGAGACTCTGCCGGTCTACATCGACTTCGAGGAGATATGCAGCTCGCCGGAGTCCTTCGCCCTGCGCTACATCGGTCACATCTCGTATTGGTTTCAGACCAAGGGCGAGGCGATGCCGACGCCCTTTTTGAGTCTCAATACGCTCCTTCTCAACGGCCCCGATGAGATGAAGGGAAGCCTGGCCTCCCTGGCCAATGAGTTGGACAAGGCTAAGCCGGACCGGGGGTTCCTCCTGCACCTGGCGTTCGATTTTGCCGAGGAGCTGGCGCAGAAGACGGGGCTGCGCTTCCTGATGATGCTAGATGAGTTCCAGACCATCCACACGCTGGCGAATTTCCCCGGAGCCAAGGACGTGGTGGCCGTATTTCGGGCTCATTTGGAGCGACAGAGTTCCTGTGGTTACGTCGTGGCCGGGTCGGCGATCAGCGTGATGGAGCGCCTGCTGGCCCATACCAGCCCGCTCTTCGCCCAGTTTGAACGCTTCACGCTAGCCCCGATGGACAAAGACGACACACGGATTCTGGTGACTAAACTGCTCCCCGCCGACGACGTCGAGGATATACCGACCTTGATTGCGGAAGTACAGCAGCTGACCAATGGTCATCCGTTTTATGTAGAAGCCCTGTGCGAACGACTCAGGAGCTGGCATTTCCTACGCGATATGTCGCTGACGCCGAATGCCGTTAAAGAGGCCTTCATCTGGGAGGTGCTCTCGCCAGAAGGACGCATCTATGATTTCTGTCGCTATATCTACGATGTGTCCATCCAGCGGGCGCGAGGGCAAGGAGCACTCGTCGCTATCTTACAGTTGTTGGCCGAGGAGGAAGGGTTGACCATCAGCGAGGTGGCGCGACGCCAGAAGGTGACGCCCGCCACGGCGCGGGACTATCTGCGTTGGCTCCAGGAAGTGGACCTGATCGTGGAGCAAGACGGTGAGCACCTTTACCGCGATCCCGTACTGCGCCTGTGGGTGGGCAATGTCACGATGGGCCTTGAGATCGCCGGGCCGCCGCGACGAGAGATCCTGGAGGAGATGGTCAAGCAGCTGGACGAAAAGTACCAGCGGACGGCCACGGTCCTGGGGGGCGCCAAGGAGAGCGAGGTGCGCGAACTGCTCCGTAAGCTATCCGGTCAGACGGTGGAAGGGGCGCTTTTTGGGCAGGACGCGGCAGTGGAGGTGCCTGATTTCGCGCGGGTGGAGCCCTATCGCTCCCCCGATGGTCAGGTGGAGGTGGACGCTCTGGCCGAGAATGATGAGTGCTGGGTGGTCGAGGTCAAGTGGCGCCGGAAGCGCGTGGGCAAGGGCGAACTTGAGCAGCTCCAGGAGCGGGCGGAGATGTTCGAGGCTCAGGCCTGGTGCGTCTCGCGGGCCGGATTCACGCCAGCGGCGGTCGATTTTGCTGACGAGCACGGCATTTTGCTCAGCGGAGCCAATGACTTGAACGTGCTAGGGAAAATGGATAGTTAAGATCACTTTCTACCAGGGCTTGAGGCCTCTTTGCTGGGCGATCTGTTTCGAAGTCCCGTCTCCTGCACCAAATTTGTCATCGATTGGCATGCGCGGTATCAAGGTTTCGCCACAA
>CAYYTU010000182.1:0-3689 GCA_964474655.1 uncultured Anaerolineales bacterium | reverse complement strand
CCGCAGGAGCGACAGCGCTGGGCGTGGGGCAGGGTCTCGTAGAAAGGCACGAGAGGGCGGTCGTCCTTGCGACGGCGCAGTTTCATCCCCGCCAGTTTGACCATCTGACCGAACCCTCGATGTGCATTGAAGACATCCGGTGGGATTTCGCCTGGAGGGGCGCCGTCCTCGCCATAGACGCCGTAGCCAGCAGCGATGCGCTTCCAGTCGGCCGGATGTCGCTCGCGAAGCGCGTTGACGGCCTCCCGCGTGAACTCACCGTACCCCCCCAGCAGCTGACCGACGGTGGTGCGGTGGTAGACGCACGTTGTCGTTGCAATATCCGTCCGCTGCGGATAAAGCGCCTCGATATCGTTTTTCAACGCGCGCAGTAGTTGCGCGTCATCGGGCACCAGAGCCAGCAGGCTCCCGCCGCCCTGGTAGATGACACAGCGTGGGCTCACGGCGTCCTCCACCAGCTCGGCTGCTCGCTTGTTCAACTCCTGGAGGAGCCGACTGGCGCCTCGGATCTCCGGCAGCCGCGCCGATTCGAAGACGTAATCCTGCACGCGGTCGGCGTCGGCGCTGAGGATGGCCACCGGCGCATCAGGGTCAATCAATTCCGGGGAGTCATCTATTAGCGGGTCGAGCACCTCGCGCTTCCAATCATCCCATTGTTCGCTCATAAACACCTCCAGTTTCTTCGTCGGAGCAGTCCTCTGTGAGGTCAAGCCACCAGGTTCAACAGTGCGATTACGCCCATCCCCAGAAGCGCCAACAGCGTGATCACCGCGTAGAGGGCGTAAAGGATGAGGAAAACCATCGGAAGGCGTTTCTCAAGGTCAGAGAAGTTAAGCCCCTCGCCGGGGATCATACGGCCCTCCTCGTCGCGGGGGTAGAGCTTGTCCTCCACGTGGTACATCCGCACGCAGCCCTCCATCTCCGGTAATTCCTCCATTTTACGAAGTGTGTCAATCCGTAGCCCAATGAGAGCCTTGTATTTCCTCAGGAACTGCTTCCAGAAAAGACAGACGAGAATGCCCCCGGCCAACAGAGGCACCGCCAGGGCCAGCCCCCACCCTTGGTCGCTGGTCGCATCTTTGATGAGGAACGAGATCGCCCCCAGCAGCAGCGAATTGACCGCGATGTAGATGTTGGTCACCGTCTGCCGGCGATCCGACAGCCGGGCGGTGTCCTGGACGAACAGTTTGTATTCCTCGAATTTGTCGATCTCGCTCACGCCCTCCCTCCAAGTAGTTTTCTCTGGAGCAACTCCACGAATGCTTCCGATCCCGCTTCGACGTTGAACAACGTGATCGTTGCTCGACGCACGATCTCAGCGACGCGGCGGTCTTTTGCCGGTCGCCCACTTTCTATGGCGGCTGCGATTGCATCCGCCGCCCGGCCGCTCCCTTTCAGCACGATTATCTCACGATCCTGTTCTGCGTTCCTGCGTGCCTCGTCGTAAGTTATGGCGCCTCCGTTGACCAGTAACGCCACTGAGGGTATCTGTTTATCCAGCGCGTCGGCAATAGCATAGATAGTTTCGCTTTCCGTGCCGAACTCCTTGCCGGCTGTCAGCACGAAGTGCGAATGGTGCGGTTCCAGGCTCGTGACTGCCTCGGGATTAGAGTGTCCGGGCCAGGTGACCTGCGCCGCCGGGCACACGCCGATGAGCGGGGCTGTGAGGTAATATCTGGCTGCACCTTCACCCGCCAGTCTCATCACGCCGCTGTCCGTGCCGCCGTCGAGGATGGCGATATGTTTTTGAGACGCCAGATAGGCCAGTCCATCCACGAACAGCGGGCGCATCCGCTCGATTTCTTCCTCGCTCATGCCTCCGGCGCCTCCGGTGATCACAATTAGAGCACGGGGAAGATCCACAGCGATAGCCGATAAGAGGGTGTCGCTATCGACCTCATCACGCACGTGTACCGCACGTGCGGCGTTTCCATTGGGGAATTGGATCGTCTTGACTGCAATGTCTTTGGTCATCTGGATCGGTACAACCCAAAGCCGTTTTTCCGCCAGGCGGGACCGGTCTGACTGCGTCCCAGCTGGTAGCGGATGAAGTTGGTCACCACCGCCAGGCTGCGGCTCTCCTCCGCCACGTTGAGCACGTTGCGGATTTGGCTCTTATCCATATTTGCCCCTTGAAGCAAGGCGGCATCGGCGTTGGCCCGGCGCACGAGGGGGTCCATATGCTGCTGAACGGCGGCTTGCAAAGCCAAATCGAGGTTGACAGTTGGTCGATTCATCAGCCACTCCTTGTGATGAGTGTAGCAGATATGCAGACAGCGAAAACTGCGGACTGCACTCCAATCGGGAGCAGGCCACAGCTCTGCCTCGAACGATATAAGTGGTCGTGGATGTGGATAGCCATTGCTATGTAAGCTTTACAGCGTGACACAATCGCCACACCAAACGCGGTGCAAACTAGGAGAGGATGTCAAACTGGGCACGCGGATTGAGCACCGCTTGGACCAGAACTCCGAATTGTCTGTCGAGAGGCGACGCTTTTGCGTCGGACATCATTGAGTATATCACAATAATTATTGTAGGTCAAATAACTAGTGACCAAATGGCCACTGGTTTGGTCCAGGACTGTGTGCCAAGCACTCAATAGACATCGAGGTCTCTACCAGATACGACACGCCCCGCGTAGCGCTCCTGGATTTCCCGAAGCAGTTCGCGCTCCGAGACGCCGTGGAAGAGCTGGTGGTAGAGGATCAACAGATCCGGCGGAACGCTGGATGCTATCGCTGCAAGCTCGTGCGAGGAGGTGTGGACGCTCGCGTAATAGTTCTGCCAATCTGGCATACGCCTCTTGAGCCCCGCCGCCGAGTAGACCTCGTGAATCAGCACGTCGCAGCCTCGGTAGGCCTCAACGCATTGCGGGGCCGCCGCCGTGTCTCCCGAGATGGTGATCGTCCGATCGGGTGTTCGGAATGTGTAGCCAAATGCGGCCCAGGAGCCGTGGTCAACTGCGAACGCCTCGACGGTCACCTGCCGGTCGCGGTGGACGACACCCAGTTCGATCGCGTGGGCGTGCACGAGGTGGCCCGTGTCGTTAGCAGGTTCCAGCCCCGCCAGGCGTTCCCGGATGTCCTCTCGGTAGGCTGCCAGGAGATGTTCCGTCATCACCTCAATACCGGGAGGACCGTAGACCTCTAACGGCTCTCGGCGGCCCAGCACCCACGGCGTGAGGATCAAGTCTGGATAGCCTGCCGTGTGATCGGAGTGCAGGTGCGTCACGAAGAGTCTGCTGAGCCGCGAGACCTCCAGCCCAATCACGCCGTTGCGAAAGGCAGCGGCTGCACGGCGCACGACGCCCGGCCCGGCGTCGACGAGGTACGGTGCTCGATTCACCACGATAGCCACCGAGGGGCCGGAACGGTCAGGGTCGGCATTGGGCGTCCCAGTGCCCAGGAGGACAATCTGAGAGGGCGGTTGGTGCTGGGGAAATATCGCCGGTGAAGAATCCATTGAGCGAATCAGAATGGATAGGTGCGAACGACCAGCGGCAGAAAGATAGACCGCACAACCTCATCCGCTCCGAGGTCGGGATCGCCCAAGCGCGGATCGCCGTCGATGTCCTCCGTCACGCCCACATCCACTCCCCGCCCGATGGCTGCGCTTTCGTAGCCAAGATGATAGTCACCATTGACTGACCGCCTTGGCTGTTGGTTCCCGTGTAGGTACCGCTTGCC
>CAYYTU010000181.1:0-3695 GCA_964474655.1 uncultured Anaerolineales bacterium | reverse complement strand
TTAGTCACGTTAACAAAAATGGTGTATCATCTGTCCAATACTGACCAACTTGAGGAGGACAGATGAAACCCTACAAATATCAGATCCGCTTGAGTGGCAAAGAGAAACAGATTCTGCGCGCCCTGAAACGAGCAGGGAAGACGGAACGTCGCGTGGCTGACCGGGCCCGCATCATCCTGTGGACAGCAGCAGGCTTGACCGTGGATGAAATCGCTCGCCGGCTCGAGTTCCACCGGAGCACAGTCATCAACTGGCGTAAGTGGTATCTGGAGCGACGCGCTGCTGGCCTATCCGTACAAGAAAGTCTGCAAGACAAGCCCCGATCAGGCCGACCGCCCAAGTTCACCCCCTTGGAGATCACCCAGATCAAGGCTATTGCCTGTGAGAAGCCAGCCAAGCTGGAACTGCCCTTGAGTCGTTTCTCGTTACAGGAAGTCCACAACTGGGTGCTACAGACCGAGATCGTGTCTGAGATCAGCGTAAGCACCTTGTGGCGCTTGCTCCATCGGGATGCCATTCGGCCATGGTTCTATCGAGCTTGGCTGTTTCCGAGAGATCCACTGTTTGTCGAGAAGGCCGGTCCGGTATTGGACCTTTACCAACGCATCTGACAAGGCCAGCCGTTAGGACCTCGCGACTATGTCATCAGTGCCGATGAGAAAAGCGGCATTCAGGTGCTGGCACGCAAGCATCCATCGCTACCACCTGTTTCTGGTCAGCTAGGGCGCTACGAGTTCGAATACGAACGTCGAGGGACAGTCACTTACCTGGCTGCACTGGATGTATTCAGCGGGTGTGTGCTCGGGCGTGTCGATGACACAGTGGGCATTGTTCCTTTCGGTAAGCTGGTTGACTTGGTTATGAGTCAAGCCCCTTACACAACCGCTGATCGTGTGTTCTGGATTGTTGATGGCGGTCCTTCCCATCATCCGAACACATCGCCTGAACGCTTACGGGCTGCTTATGCTAACATTACCGTCGTGCATCTGCCCACTCACGCTAGCTGGCTCAATCAGATTGAGATTTACTTCTCAATCTTGACCCGCAAGGCGCTCACACCCATGGACTTGCCGCACAAACAGGCTGTTGAAGATCGTGTCCTGGGATTCCAGGAGTATTACAATCAAACTGCGAAACCGTTTCGCTGGAATTTCACTCGTGACGACTTACAGGAGCGGCTCAAGAAAGCCGCCGAGAAGTCGAAGGACTTATGAAATCAAGGTCTAGGAGGGCGATGGGTCAAGAAATCCGTTCCAATGGCCTGCTCTCCTCACTGTAAATTTAGCCCTTTCCGGAGATTGGATTGAAGATGAAGAGAGTTATCCAGATTTTGACGTCAAGCGCCTTGATCATCAGCGCTTGTCTAGTCAGATGGCATTTCGGTCATAATGCCTCAACATTGGCTGAAACTGAAGTCATCATAACAATTGAACAACCAAACGGTGGTGCTAACACGGTCGGCAACGGTGACGATTTTGCCACGACTGTGTTGGGCGACCCGTGGGATATGAGTGAACCGAGCGATTTGTTGGGCCGACACCACCTACCCGACGCCACAATCAGTAACGGGGAGCTGAGTCTAACGGCGGAAGATGATCGCTCGCTCATCAAAGTGCTGTTCCCCGGTAAAGAAGGCATGGTAGATGTCGGTAATGTTGGTATGAACTATCCGATAGACACGTCCGTATACCGCTGGCTTTCCTTTCGGATGTACCATCCGGCGGCGGACTTCAAGATCAAGTGGTTCTACGGACGGTATGGGGATAACGACAGACCATGGGCTGAGACGGAGAAGATGGCAGCCACAGCAGGTTGGCATACGTACGTTATCGATCTCGAATCGGCGCCAATAAAGAATACAAGCGGTGGAGCAACCGGCTGGGAAGGAATGGTGCCAGCGCTAGACATCTTATCTCTCGCACCAACGGGAAGCCAAGTCAAGATTGACTGGGTGCGTTTGACAGCAGACAATCCGACGGACAATGCATTGGACATTTCTTGGTCGGGCCTGCGTCCAGTACCTGATAATCTCAAGTTCCATCTTGACACCGATACCGCGGGCTGTGATGGTCCCCCAATCTACTCGGAAGGCAACCTCTCCACTAGCGGTTACTTCCGCTGGCAACAATCGGGTGATGGCATAGCGTCACCCGCCAACGTTGCTCACGGCGACTACTACGTCTGTGCACGAACGGACGGAACCATCGCAGGTTATAGCTCTGATCAATTGACCGTCAATCGGTCACCAATCATCCACTTCACCCAACCTAGCTACACAAGCGGCAACGACTATGCTACCGAGACTGGCAACGCCTGGGATATGAGTGACGCAGCGGATGTGGACCACGTCGTCCAAAGTAGTTACAAGATCAGCGAAGACGTCCTAGTCGTTACCATTCCTGACGGCTCCCTGGATAGCCAAGTGCACTTGAATGTACCAGATCCAATCGATAGTGATCGCCACTACTATTTGACCTATCGCCTATTGTTTGACTACCCCTTTGGTCGCAGTGCTGTAGGACAAAACAACAGGATTTTCTGGGGCAGATTGCCGAACACAGAAACGACCAGTGGATTGCTCTATGTCTATCCTGGTTGGATGACCTATACGATCGACCTGCGCTCAATGCCGCTTTATGACGGCCCAATATGGGAAACGGCCGATTGGACCCTATTCCGTATGGATCCTATTGGTCAAAACAAGACAGGGGACGAACTAACGGTATACATCGACGATGTCAAGTTGACAGGGGATGAGGAAGCTGACGCTTTTTCTAACATTAAATGGCAACTAACTGATCCGGACACTTCAGTAACGACGATGACCCTTTACTACGACGATGATCAGGCTGACAGGGACGGCACACACGTAGCTACCTTGTCTCTAACAGATGGCGAAAAGACCAATAGAACAACTTCTGCCACCGAGCCTTCTATCCCGTTACACGCAACTGAAGGATTGAGTGAGACAATTTACCTTCCACTTGTAACACGCAGATATGTTACTCCTTGCTCAGGCGCGTGTTATACTTGGTTCACCGAAGATATCTCGCCAGGAGCATACTATCTCTATGCCTGCATAGATGATGGTCACAATCGCTTTTGTCGCTACAGCGAGACCCCTTTACAAATTCATCACTAGTGTTTTGCCAAGTATGAAACGTCACAAGCCAGTTGGCATGCTAGATAGCAATCTACCAAAGCCCAGTAGAGGTTATCTGTGAATGCGCTGAAGAAGGAATGGCTACCTGACTTCCTCGGAATCGGTGCCCAAAAAGCAGGAACCACGTGGTTGAACGAGAACTTACGTCGACATCCAGAAGTCTGGGTACCTCCAATAAAAGAGATCCATTACTTCAATCGCTCTTACCCCGCTTCTCCAAGCCCGCTTACTTCGAGTTCCCTTATCTTCAGAATTTTAGGACAGGGTCGCCAAGATAGGTTGTGGCGCAAAGAGCTGGTGAAGAGAATCCTTACCATTCGAGAGGCAACCTGGCAGGAAATCGCTTGGTATCTGCAGTTTTTCTTCGGGCAGTATAATGATAATTGGTATGCCGCTTTGTTCAAAAGCGCTGGCAGTCAGGTGAAAGGGGAGATAACTCCGGCATATTCTTTTCTTGATATGAAAGATATCGAACATATAAAGGAAATTATGCCAGGAGCCAGGATAATCTATATCGTAAGGAATCCGATTG
>CAYYTU010000180.1:0-3698 GCA_964474655.1 uncultured Anaerolineales bacterium | reverse complement strand
ATATCGGCGCAGACGAGACCGAACAGGGCGACGTCTGGCGCATTTGTCTGCCGCTCGTGCTGAGGTAACGAAAGGCTTGTTCTCAAGTAGGCAAGTGCGCAAGTGAGCAAGTGCGACAGGCCACTACGTCCAGGTTAGGAGCAAAAAATGGATCAAAAGAGGATTTGGCGAGTGGTGAAGCTGGCTGCGTTGACGTCACTTTTCCCGGCGGTGATGGTGTTTTTCTTCGGTCTGTTTATCAAGACCACCGAGGAGTATGCGTGCATTATGCGCACCGTCGAACGACATACCGAGGTCGTGGAGGCCCTGGGGGAACCCATCGAGTCGGGCTTCTTCGCCTGGTCGCCGTCCTTCGAAAGCGCAGGGCAGGTGCGCCAGGGCTACTTCATCACCTGCGTATCTGGGCCGAGGGGCCGCGGCAAGATCAAGGCCAACTTCTATCGCGCGCCGGTGGGCTCCACGATGGAGATTCGCTTCGAGTTGGACGGGCGAGAGACTACGCTCTACAGCGGCAGCTATGCTTGCTCGGAATAAAGGGAAATCAGCTTTCGTATGAACACCCGAACCTATCTTGCATCGATTCTCGTCATCGTCCTATTTATGGGCACGGCCAGCGGGGCGCTGGCCTCGGAGGACGACGAGCTTTGTCCGCCGCTGGATCTGCCCACCGGCGAGACCATCACTGTCTCCACCGAGAGCGAACTGCAGGACGCGGTGAGCAGCGCTGCCTCCGGCACCATCGTCCTGGTCTCGCCGGGCGTCTACAACCTGGAGGGCATCGTCCACGTCGCCAACGACGACGTCACCATCCGCGGCGCCACGGGAAACCGCGACGACGTGATCCTGGACGGCGGGGGGATGCTCGCCACTGGGCGCTACCACGTCATCCTTATCAACGCCGACGATGTGACCATCGCCGATCTGACCATCCGCAACGGCGACGAGCACGGCATCTCTGTGCAAGGCAACGACCGGCCTACGCTCTATAACCTGCACATCATCGACACTGGCTACCAGCTGGTCAAGGTCAATCCCGTCGGCGACGGCAGCGAGGACGGCCTGCTGGCCTGCTCGCGCCTGGAGTACACAGATACCTCACCGGAGAATTACACCAACGGCATCAGCGCTCACGACGCCCACGGTTGGACCGTGCGCGATAACCGCTGGGAACGCATTCGCACGCCAGGCAACACGCCTGCCCCGACGATCCTCTTCTGGTCTGGATCATCGGATACCGTCGTTGAGCGCAATCTGTTGGTGGATTGTTATCAGGGTATCGCCTTCGGCAACTCATCTGACGATGATCGACCCAGTCACAGTGGAGGGATCGTGCGTAACAACGTCATCTACGCCAGCCAACCTCACGACTCGGTGATAGAGATGGTTCACGCGACCGATTGGCTGGTGGCACATAACACAGCGCTGCTGTTGAATTCCACCGGCGTCACCTGGAGCATGGAAGCGCGCTTCGGCGGTACCACTGGCACCTTTGCCTACAACCTGACCAATATGCCCATCATCAACCGCAACGGCAGTGGCGCCGGCATGACAGGCAACGTCACCGACGCGCAGCCCTCGTGGTTCGTCGACGCGGCTAATGCCGATCTGCACCTACTGCCGTCGGCGACGCAGGCCATCGATCAGGCTTCCTCGCTGGCGCAGGTCACCGTCGACATCGACGGCGACCCGCGCCCCATCGGCTCCGCGCCGGACGTCGGCGCCGACGAGTATGGCACAATCGCGTCGCTGGCCCTCATCGCGCCCACCGGCGAGACGAGCTGGCCCGTCAGCAGCACGCGGCAGATCCGCTGGACCACCACCGGCAGCGTGCCCGAGGTTAGGCTGCTCTATGCCAACGACGGCTTCACGACCACGCACGTGATCTCCTCGCCGGTGATCAACACCGGCGTCTACACCTGGACCACGCCGCCTACACCGACCCGTTCGGCGCGAGTGCGGGTCGCCAGCGTGGTCAGCCCGGCTGTCATCAGCGATACCAGCGCCGCGTTCACGCTCTACGATCCCAGCACCTTCACCAACACCGTTCATCTGCCCCTGATGCTGAGAGCTTACAGTCCGTCCGCGATGACTGATGGTGACCTCATTCAACCGTCCGATCTGGTCTACCGCGGCGCTTTCCGCCTGCCCGATTCCCCCGGCACGCCGGAGGACGTGGGCTGGGCGTGGAGCAACTGGGCCTCGGCCGCCACCTACTACCCCGATGGCGACCCCAGCGGCGATGCCGATGGCTATCCCGGCTCCATCTTCGGCGTGGGGCACGACCATACGCAGTACGTCTCGGAGGTCAGCATTCCGCCTCCTGTCGACTCGCCGGGCAAGGGTCTGGTCAGCCTGAACACGGCGACGACTCTGCAACCCTTCGCCGACATCCGGGATGGCATGTTCGGCTACATAGAGATGCCCCGTGTTGGCCTGGCTTATCTGCCGGCCCAGGGCGCGCAAACCACGGGCAAACTCTACTTTGCCTGGGCCTCCCACCTGGACGAGGGTGCGACCGATCCCTCCCACGGCTGGAGCGAGCTGGATCTTGCGAATCCCCAAAGCGCTGGCCCGTGGCGCATCGACAACTATTGGAACTACGTCACCGGCGACTATCTTTTCGACATCCCGCAGAACTGGGCCGACTCCTACGTCTCTGGTCAGTACTTGGCCACCGGACGCTTCCGTGACGGCGGGCAGGGGGCGCAGGGACCGGCGCTCTTCGCCGTCGCGCCCTGGGAGCGCGGCAACCCGCCCGCCGCCGATAGTACGCTCGCAGCCACGCCGTTGCTCCTCTACAGCGCCGTGACCGATGCCGAACAGTACACGGTGAGCGACTACCACCACTCTGACGAGTGGACCGGTGCGGCCTGGCTCACCGCCGGCGAAAGGGCCGCCGTCGTCTTCGTCGGCACCAAGGGCACCGGCGACTGCTGGTACGGCTGCGCCGACGGCACCGACGCGCCGCCCTGGCCGAACGACTGCGACCGAGGCTGGTGGTCGAGCAGCTTCGTCGCCCGGTTCCTCTTCTACGACCCGGCCGACCTGGCCGCGGTGGCGCAAGGGACGATAGATCCCCACGCGCCGCAGCCCTACGCCATGCTGGACGTGGACGACGCGCTCTACCACGTCACGTCCGATCAGCAGAAGTATCACGTCGGCGCGTTGGCTTTCGACCGAGCGCGGGGACTGCTCTACCTCTTCGAGCCCTTCGGCGACGGCGACAAGCCGCTGGTGCACGTCTGGGGCGTAGAGTAGGCAAGTGCGCAAGTCTGCAAGTGGCAAGTAAGCAAGTTTGTAGGTGAGCAAGTGAGAACGTCAAGCGATCTCGGCAGAATAGTTGAGGAGTGGCTGGTGCTGTTTCTCGCTGCGCTGGTGCTGCTTGTAGGGCTGTTGGCGATCTGGACCTGGACCCTATCCAACGCGCGGCGCCATCGCCTGGAGTGCACGCTATTGTTGCAAGAAGGGGTCACCACCCGCGGGCTGATTTTGGAAGCGAAAGGATCCTGGGTAATGTCCCTAAATTCATTTTCAGCATAGGTTTTTCGGTATGTGGCGGTGTATCCGCCAAGCACCTTGACAATAAGATAAATCTCGGCTATCCATTGGGGGCAAGCCAACATAAGATTACAGGAGGCACTCCGCCTGTTTTCCGCACATTGATAATTGAATAATCGACCTGAGCTCACGCTCGGGAT
>CAYYTU010000179.1:0-3706 GCA_964474655.1 uncultured Anaerolineales bacterium | reverse complement strand
CAGTTAGCAAACTTGACAGATGCAGCGCTAACAATTCTGCCCTCTACCCCGCGCAAGCGGGTTTTGTGATTCTTGACTCTGTTTCGTCGTCATAGATGTCTTACCCCCCTCGCTGATTTGCGAAGAAGAGATGAGAGGTATATAGTAGCGAGCAGAAACACCACAGAGTGATGGTCGTATGTCCGCTTGCGGCACCTTCTCACCGTCGAAGTCATAACGCGATCGCTACCGGGAAGGGAATCGAAGAGAGCCGATATGGACACCACACAATGGAAGCGTGGGATAATTGGTCTCCTGATGATTGGGACAGTATTGGCACTGCTGTTTCCATTTCCGTCGCCCGCCCAAGCTGACGCGTCCGATGCCTGGTGGGACGAGGCCTGGCCCTACCGAGTTCCCGTCACCGTCACGGGCACCGGTGTCGCCGAGGTCAGCCTCGATTTCACGGCCGCCTTCGCTGATCTGGGTCTCAATGACGCGCTGCTCGACGTGCGCTCCATCCGCGTCGTCCCCTACGACGGCACTACGCCTGGCGAGCCCATCCCCTACGCCGAGACCTACTCCACGATGTTGGAGGACGCCGATGAGCCTCAGATTGGTTGGTCTAGCTCCGGCGTCTACTGGATCGTGAATGACGACCACGCCACGCCGGACGCGACCCGGTTTTCCCAGGGCAGCGGCTCCCTCAAGGCCGTCGTCGAGAACCTACCCGGCGGTTATGGCTATCCTGGCGTCGAGCTACGCATCGCTGACGGCGATCCGCTGAACGACTGGCGCGACTACGAGACCTTCATCTACGACGTCTGGCCCCAGGTCAACGGCAGCGCGTTGGATCAGGCGCCGGACCTCTACTGGTTCAAACTCTACGACACTGGCTGTCCCGGGAACGACGACTTGACCCAGGGCGGGCCGCCGCTGACCCTCGACCAATGGAACTACGCCAGTGTCTCTCTCGCCCCGCTGCACACCTGCACCGAACCCAACCTGGATTCCATCACGCGGATGGAGTTCCACACCCGCGACAACGAAACGGTCAATGGCAACAGTGGGCTCTGGGACGACGGCGACGAGCTGACGCTCTGGTTCGACAACCTGCGCTTGGTGGATCAAGACAACGGCACGATCCGCTGGCAAGCCGACGGCAGCACGACCACCTACTACGTCTACTTCGACACGCTAACCCACGAAGGCCATCCCCAGCCCGACTTGAGCGATCCGGGTTCGGCGACGATGACGGGCACGGTCGGCGCGCCGGAGGCGGGGGGCTACTTCCATCGCGTTCAGGGAGCGATCACAGGTACTCTGAACGTGTGGGCCGCGCCGCCGGTGGAGAAGATCCTCAAGTCGCAGGCGTCGCCCACCGCCACGGCGCCGCTGCGCATCCAGGCTGCACAGGCCGAGTTTGAGCCCTTCCAGCTGGTGGTGCGAAGTCCCACGACGACCTCGGCGGCGGTGAACATCTCCGATTTCGTCAAGGGCAGCGACGTCATTCCGGCGTCCCAGGTGACGTTTCATCGTGTCGACTATGTGACGCTCACCCGGCTCAGCGACGCCTTCGGGCGGTTGGGCGACTGGCCCGATCCACTCTATCCCCTGGCGATGGGCAGTACCGTGACGCTACCGGCCGGTGAGAACCAGCCGCTCTGGTTCACGGTCCACGTCCCCCGCGACGCCGCGCCCGGCGTCTACAACGCGACGGTGACCGTCGGCGCGGCGGTCGTCCCCGTAGCGTTGGAGGTCTGGAACTTCGCTCTACCTCAGGAGATCCATCTCGCGGGTGAGTGGGGCTTCGGCTGGAGCAACGTAGTGGAGACCTACGGCGGCACCCAAGAGGGCAGCGTCCAGGACTGCTATTGGGACCTGGTGGACGCGCTCTACGAGGACTTCGCCGACCACCGGCTGACGCCCAAGGGCGTGGGCTGGCCCGCCGGGTTGAACTACCCCGGCGGCGTGGCGTACGACTGCGCCGGCACCCTCGCCCCCGACGCCTGGGGCGATTGGGACTTCCACACCCTGGCGCAGAAGTATCTCCAGGGTGACGAACTGGATAACGGCACCGGATTCCCCTCTTTTCTCATCAAGGGTCCCAGCAGCAACTGGCCACCCGGCAGCCGTCCCTCATCTTTCTGTGGGGAGAGCCGGGGCACCGACCCGCCGGGCAACGCCGCCTACAACGCCAGGTGGTTCCAGTACTGGGACGCCGTCGGGGATTACGTGGGCGCCACCGCCGACTACGCGCAGAAGGGCTATTACCACATCGTCAACGAACCGCAGACCTTCGATCATTACGACATCGTCGCCTACCTGGCGCAGCGGACCAAGGCAAACGCCCCCGAAGTACGCATCCTGGTCAGCGAGCAGGTGGAGCCCGCCATCTACGCCAACGCCACCTATCCCGACGCCAAGATCGACGTCTGGATGCCGACCATCAGCAACTACCAGGTGGCCCGGGCCCACGACCGCCAGCGGAATCACGGCGAGGACGTCTGGTGGTACTTCCTCTACGGCGACCGTCCGCCGCTGCCCAACCCTACCGTCATCGATCGGCCCGGCGTCGAGGCACGCATCGTCCCCTGGCTGGCGTGGCGCGAGCGGGTGGGAGGCCTGGTCTACTATGCGACCACGGATTGGAGCCCCGATCCGTGGGCCGATCCCTGGATCAACGATGGCAACGGCGATGGCTTTCTCTTCTACCCTCCAAAGGACGGGACGGTGGCCTACGATCCCTGCGATCCGCAGTCGAACCGGCTGGTGACCTCCATCCGCTGGGAGCTGCTGCGGGAAGGGATGGAGGACTACGAGTACCTCTGGCTGCTGAACGACGGTGATCCCGAGATCGGCACCGCCAGCGACGCCGATGCCCTGACCGACCGTTTCATCGCCTCACGGACGGCCTTCAGCCGCGTGCCCACGGACCTCTACGAGGCGCGAGCCGCCATCGCCGCGCGGCTCACCGGGCCGCAGACGACCAAATCCGCCAGCCGGTCCACCATCGGGCTGGGTGAGACCTTCGACTACATTCTGTCCTACGACGCCGGTGACACAGCACACACCGTCACCATCACCGACGACGTCCCTACAGCGACGACGGTCCTCACTGCGACGGGCAGCACCACCCCGACGCCCTCGGTGAATGGACAGACAGTCGGCTGGACCGTAGCGGTGGATACGGGCCAGACGGTAACACTCACAATCAAAGCGCAGGCAACCGGCGCGGGCCTCGTCGCCAACACCGCGACCTTCTCCGGTACGCAAGCCTTGAAGGCTGAGGGGAGGGTTTTCGTAGCACAGTCCCAGATATACCTCCCGCTGGTTCTGAGGGCGTTCGACAGGTAACGACGTATCTGCTCGTTCTATTGACCGTATCGGTTAGGCTGGCGGGCAGGCTCATCTGGCAAATCGTTCCGGCATATAGCCACACCCTCTGTCTGGGGAACGACTATTGGACGAGGAGAGCGAACGATGAAGGACACACGGTTGCTGGTGACGTCTGTGCTCGGGCTGACATTGACCATATGAGCGAACTGCAGGTTTCCGGCAATGCGACGGGCAGCATCCTCTACGTAGCGCGTGACTGCTCGGGTATCTCTGACTGTTACACGTCGGTTCAGGACGCTGTGGACTGGGTACCGAGGGGGACGTCATCAAAGTGGCAAGCGGTACCTACACGGGAACCAACAGCCAAGGCGGTCAGTCAATGGTGACT
>CAYYTU010000178.1:0-3770 GCA_964474655.1 uncultured Anaerolineales bacterium | reverse complement strand
TCGCGCATCTGGTAGAGCAGGCCCTTGATGATGCGTTTGTTGACCGGGTCGAGGCCCGTGAAGGGTTCGTCGATGATGATCAAGTCGGGCTCGTGCATCGTGCCGGCCACGAACTGGGCCTTCTGGCGCATGCCGCGGCTGAGGGCCTCGATCTTGCGCTCGCGCACGTCCCAGAGCTCGACTTCCTTCAAGTATCGCTCGGCTCGCTTCTGGGCCAACGCGCGGTTGAGCCCTTTCAGTTGGCCCATGAAGAGCAGGATGTCGATCAGCGTCATGTCGTCGTAGAGCCCTCGCTCCTCCGGCAGGTAGCCGATGCGCGATTTCTTCGCCTCGGTCATCGGTCCACCCAGCACGTTGATCTGGCCTGAATTGGGCTTGATGATGTCGAGGATCATGCGGATCGACGTGGTCTTGCCCGCGCCGTTGGGCCCCAGCAGGCCGAAGATCTCGCCTTGCTGCACGGCGAAGGAGAGATTATCGACCGCCTGCACCGTGGCGTAGGATTTTGAGATGTCGTGTACGTCAAGCGCGTATTCGCTTTGATTCACTATAGACCTCCAACTGTCAATCATTCGCCAGTGAGTGATGACGGGCGCAGCGCCCCCGGAAAGAGGAATAGCAGTAGCGCGACCACCGTGAACCCCACGCCGCCGATCAGGCCCACGGGCAACGGCCCCAGCAGAGGGTTGGGTTCTCCCCGCATAAAGATCACGCCCAGGTTGGCCATCCCGTTGACCGCCGCGTGCCCGATCACGGCCGGCCATACGCTCATCGCCTTCAGCGTCACCCAGCCCAGGAACGTGCCCAGGGCGAGCGTGAACCAGACCATGGCCAGCGGGCCGAGGAACGGCGCGCCTGGATAGTCGAGCCCGTAGTTGTGGCCCATCAGGATGACGGGCCAATGCCACGCGCCCCAGATCAGGCCCATCAGCAGCATCGCCCGGCGCCCGCCCAGGCCCATCAGCTTGGGTTGCAGGTAACCGCGCCAGCCGAACTCCTCGCCGAAGGTGGCCAGGCCATTGAGCAAGGGCGAAAGTAGCATCGCCTGGAGGGTCTGGGCGGCGACGATGGTCCAGATGTTGACTGTCTCCAGGTCGACGCTGCTCTGGGCCAGCATCCGCTTCAGCGTCGTCAGCTCGGGGTCGTAGTAACGCGGAAAGAGCAGGAAGAAGACGACCATTCCGGCGATAGTCAGCAGGCCCGGCAGGAGCCACGCCGCCGCGTAGTACGGCCATCCTTGTTTGAGCCGCGGTCGCAGGTAGACGTCCGCCCAGCCCTCGCCGGTCAGCAGGCGCGTCAGGAGATGAGCCAGCGCCGGCGCCCACATCACCGGCCCGGCGATCAGAATCAGGGCCAGCGAGATGTTCGCCTGGGGGATGACGACGGGGCTATCCTGCAGGCCGCCGGTCAGATAGACCGCCAGCGAGGCTACCCAGGCGATGCCGAAGGCGAACGCCAGGTAGATCAGAATCCGTCGGGTGTCGAGTGTTTTCTCCATCGCCCTTGCTCCTATGTGTTCAGCGTCGCGCCGCAGTGGCGGCAAAATTGATCGCTGGCTTGAACCGGCTCGCCGCACTGGGGGCAGAACGCGCCGTTTCCCTCGCTATCCGTCTGAATCTCGTACAGTGGCACGCCCTTTTCGCTGAAGGCGTTGTAGAACGATATGCCAGCGCCCAGCAGCCCAATCACGACCCAGATGATCATAAACGGGCCGAGCATACCGCCGCCTATCCCGCCCGCGCGGGACATCATCAGCAGGCCGATCACCATCACCACCAGCGCCATGATGCCGCCGATCAACGATCTTGTTCTACCTGGTCGAATGTTCATTTTCTTTGCTTCCTCTCTCGGAGGGTGGTCCCACTCCCGCCGGATTCGCGAATCCGGCGGGAGCTTGTTTTCAAGAACGTGCCTTGCGAAGTTGCCTTGAGCGTTTGAGCGGTGGGGTTTGTTAGAGGGTCGCCGCGCTGGCTTCAATCACCTGATCGCTCTTTGATCCCGTCCACTCGCGCCAGGCCAGCGTCCAGAGCGTGGAGAAGTAGGCCGTGATCGTGCCCTGAATCAGAATCAGCACCGGCCACAGCAGACAGCACAGTGCCATTATGATGCTGGGCAGGATCATCGCGATCCCAAGGCCGATATTGATGGCGATCTGGATCAGGAAGAGCACCAGCGCCGGGCCGAAGTTCCCCATCAGGACGGAGAAACCACGCTTGTAGGAGGCGAACACTCCCGTGTCCTTCAGCATACAGGCCCGGTTGGCGAAGGTGCGCAGCAGGCCCAGCACCAGCGCGATGGGCAGCAGGACACAGACCAGACCCAGGATCGCAATTCCTCCGGCCGCATTTATCGGCGGAGCTGGGGTGTCGCCGGCCCCTACCTGAGCGACCCAGAAGTAGCTCGCAGCAATCATAATCCCCAAGACGAGAAGGATGAAGCCGGGAATCGCCGGCACGATGCCGATACCGATCAGCGTCCAGCCCTTTTGCCAGCCGGCACGGAAGGCCTGGCCGAAGCTAGAGGTGCCTCCGGCGTCGATGACGCTCACGCCCGCGATCAGCCCGCCGCGCGATATGGTCGAGAGCACCCAGAACGCCAGGCCAAAGATAAAGGCGATGCCGATGAGTATAAGGATGACTACAATACCGAAAGCTGGCAGGCCGAAATCATCCAGGATATCTGGCGGGTGGAACTCGAAGTCATCCGGCGGGTTAAAATCGAAATCGCCTTTGCCGGTCGAGAAGTTAGCATTGCTCCCCCCACCACCACCTGCGCTGCCCAACGCGACCAGCACGCCGAGCAGGATCAGGAACTTATGTTCCCAGATGATATTCCACGCGCGACTCAGTAATTGACCGTAATCCATTCTGATTGACCTCCTTTAAGTTGTGATCTAATTGGTGCTCGAAGTTTGGTTTCTGTTATATCTACGCAAGTTGGATGATTTTGTTTCGTTGGTAGCGACTGATGGTTCCGCGTGCCGTGGGCAGTTGCGGATAGCGGTCAGGAGTTGCTCCGGTGGGTCCCCCTTGCTGACGAAAGCATCGGTCCCGGCGTCCATCGCTGCCCGGCGCGCATCCGGTTTCCCGCTGAGGGCGACCACGGTCAGAGACGGACAGAGCTCCCGCAGGGTGGTCAATAGGTCCGGGCTGAAGCCGGGCAGCTCCCAGTCGAGCAGCACCAGGTCGGGACAGGTCACCTTCACCCAGTCCAGCAGGCCGGTGGCGTCCACGGCCTCTCCCAGCACCTCGATTTCGGGCTCGTGGTCCAGGAGCAGCCGCAGCGCCGAGCGTACCTTTGCTTGATCATCCGCCAGTAGAACACGCATGGTTCTCGCCCTCACTCGCTCAGCGGGTGTTTCTTATCGCGGGTACACGTTGCGATTTCGCATCGTCGGTCAAGAGAGTGAGCAAGGAAAGCGGCAAGTCGACCAGATGGGAGATGAATCCCGGTCGTCCGCACCGCGTCTCGCTGAGGTTCCCGATCCCTCGTATCAATCGAGCCCTTTCTGCTGCCCGAAGGCCGTTCTTGATGCGTTCTTCTGCCAAAAGCCTGGCCTCATACGTATTGATGAACGACATAGCTTTTCCTCCTTTAATTTTGTAACCGTTCAGGTAGCGGTCGATATAACCGCCGAGAACGCAGAGAGCGCAGAGAAACTGAAGGAAAAGATTTGTCAAGCTGGTTAAAATATTGAAAAATAGCCTGTCTCAGCGGGGTGTATGCAAAACTTGGGGGGGCAGGAGTGCCAAGACTTCGGAAGTCTACGA
>CAYYTU010000177.1:0-3780 GCA_964474655.1 uncultured Anaerolineales bacterium | reverse complement strand
CGCTGGATCGCCCAAGAACTCGAAGCCTATCCCGTCATCTCTCAGCTGGCTACTATCCCCGGCGTCGGCCCCGTCTTCTCCAGTGGCATGGGCGCCGAGATCGGCGGTGTTCACCGCTTTCTTCAAGGGCAGAAATGGGACAAGAAGCGCAAGCGCTATCGCCGTCGTAACCTCCACGATGCCGAGGACGCCGTGGCCAAGATCGCTGGCCTGTGGTGGCCTCGCGCCGACTCGGGTGACTTTTCCGCTCAAGATCGCCGCTTGGCCAAATCCGGCAATCACTACTTGCGTTACTATCTCATTCAAGCCGCTGACAAGATGCGTCAGCATTGCTCTGAGTATGCCGAGTTCTACGCACGCAAGTACAAGGAATCTTCCAGGCATCATCACAAGCGGGCGCTGGTCATGACCGCCCGCAAGAACGTTGGGCTTGTCGTCGGGCTGCTACACCGCGACGAACCTTATCGCTCCAGGGAGGAACGAGTGAACCAACCCTGACAACACTGGCCGTTTGCCTTCTCCCCCGGGTAGACTAGGTCGCCCGACGTTGGTACTGGCCGTCATAGATCCATAACCAGCCCCCATTTTCGAAAAAATCGATATGGGCAGGCATAGTTAAACGCGCCTTCTTTTCAGTTGCTAAGGTCCTTTTTTCACCCTAAACTCGGACTTGACTTTTACCGCATTCTATCTACTACGATCTCCAATGTACCCGTTCATCTTACCACCTGAGTTTAGATGCGATTGCCCTGACCCGACATTCAGGGCAATCGCATCTAAACTCTTAGTTGCAGATCAGCACATTGCGGCAAGTCAATCTTGCAGGCCTTAACGCTTTCAGCACCTTGTACGGCGACAAGACGCAATAAGTGGCGACGATGATCTGAAATTGGGCGACCGCGCGTAGCTAAAGTGACGCATCTGATGCTATTCCTGCATCAATTACTTGTAGATAGAGCGTAAGGGTGCAGATGAGATTTTAGGTGCAATCACTCTGACCCGACACTTTACACCACTTGACAAGACGCTAACGCTGCTTTAGAATTGGCCAGCAAAATGTTTCCCAGGTGATAGCCTCATTTTTGTAGAACCGGCGTAGCATTTGGGCAATGCTTTGATCCTGGACATCACGAATGATATTCTCGGCTAAGTCTGGGCTCTGCAAGCTGCGGCTAAGAGGAATGGCAACTGTCAAATCAGCCAAGTTTGCTGGCTCTTCGGGGTTTCGCGTGGTGCTCGGCTCGGATTTAGCAATCCGAGCCACATTTAGAGGCAAAGTGACGCTGTGCCACAAAATGCCGGGATTTGGCAATCCCCTTAGAGCGAAACCCTGCGAAATCCTAGAGACCCAGATTACTAAGCGGCGAGGATCGTCATCGATCCATTGACACAATTGCTCATATACCCTTTCGCGCTCTTTCAATATTGTAGACATTGAGGTTACTCCTTTCACCGGTAGTTAACGTGCGGTTCGCTGATATTTTCCATCACAAAACAAAATTGTGCTTTATTTTTATGCTAAGATGTTGACTTTACTTGCCTCAATAATCTATTTAGATGTGAATGTAGTGCATTTTGCATCATCAGTATTACATAACTGCATTTATTGTTAGTTATTAACACTTTTTTGTCGATGTTGCTTGCTATTAGCGGGTAATTTTGTTTATCGGTGGAAATTTCACAGGGCAAGTTGCGAAAAGCATTGAATTTTGGCTCCACTGAAAAAAGGTCATTGGCCCCCACTCTGTGGGGAAGATGGGCCAGAAAAACGGCGTTCTGGATGGTCCTGTCCCTAAGACAGTGCCTCCAGCGAGGCGAAGTGGGGCGCCAAACCCAGTTGCGCTCAGCGTCTGAAGGTTCTTTCAGGGGAGCTAATTTTACTTTTTCGCTCAGAAAATGAGCAAACCGCACGACTACCAATTTGGGATTGGTAAGGTGCTTATCACGGTATACCTATTTTGCTATGCTGAAAATCAATGAATACAGCAGAAACAATATGCTCGATCAAAGATTTCATACTATTATTCGGAAACTACGCGAGCAAAAGACAGCAATCATCATGATTGTCTTGTCTATTGCCTGGTTTTTCATCGGCTGGCGCGTCCGTGAGTTCTTTCTAAGTGAGGACATCCTGTTGGTAGAGCAAGCGCGCAATATCATCCTCAATAATTATAATGGCGACCTTCCGTCTTCGAGAGATCTGACCTATGCTGCGCTACGCGGGATGCTATACAGTATTGGTGATCCCCGTGCCGTGTTTTATGAAGCGGATCTAGGCAAGCGCATCCGAGAGGATTATGAAGGTAAATATGCCGGAACGGGCATAAGAGGGGAAATGCAAGGTGAGGGGCTTGAGATCACGCAGATCAATCCTGGGGACCCCGCTGACCAAGCTGGCTTGCAGGTAGGTGACCTCATTGTGCAGGTCGATAAGTGGAAACTGAAAAAAGATACCACCTACCAAGAAGTAGCCCTGATGATTCGAGGACGTGAAGGTACTCCTGTTCACATAACGGTGGAGCGTGATGGTGAGATCCTTGAGTTCGACGTGACGCGCAAAGCGTCCACGGTCGTGACCACGCGTACTATCGATTCCAGGATTGCTTACCTGTACCAGCAGGACTTTGGTTTCAACGCCCCTCAAGAGTTGAAGCACGGGTTGGATGATCTACTGGCGCGGAATCCCGAGGGATTGATCTGGGATCTGCGAGGCAACGGTGGCGGATCGCTGACGGCGACAGTCGAGAGCCTGGATTATTTCTTCTCAGACGAGGAGATCCTATTGTACTCGGAGGGAAGGAATGGCGAATTGACTCCACATCGCAGCAGCGAGGGTGGCATAGCGACCGAGATCCCGCTGGTGGTGCTGATCGATGGACGCAGCTACTCCGCCCCGGAGGTCGTGGCTGCAACCACCAGAGACTTGGAGAGGGGGAATCTAGTCGGAGAGACGACGTACGGGAAAGGCACCATCAACAAATATTTTCCTTTGCTCGACGGTTCCGTCATACAGATGACTGTAGCGCGGTGGTTGTCACCGGCACAGCGCTGGTATGGCGATAAAGGCGTACCGCCAGACATGTTGGTGAAGGACGATGAGGCTACAGTGAAGGACGAGGTGCTCGAGTGTGCGATAATCTGGTTGCATCATCCACGAGAGCAGCCGCCTCCGGAGTGTGGCAGAACCGAGTGAGCCTTCCGCCGCCAACAACGGTGGGGGGATTTAAAATAGTAAAATGATAAGAGGAGGTGAGAAAATATGCAGAAGGCATTGCTAGCCGTGACGTTGCTCGTGTTGGTGACCGTTATGATTCTGCCCGCGATGGTCGCCCCGACGACCTCTGTGGGGCGGATGAGCTCCATTGGGCGGATGAGCTCCGTAGGGCGGATGAGCTCCGTAGGGCGGATGAGCTCCATAGGAAACTGGTCCGCTGTGGGTTCTTGGGCTGCCCTTGCTTGGTGGAACTCGACATAAACTAAAGAGCAAAGTACTAACGAAAGCAGAGAGCAGAGCTCTCTGCTTTTTCTTTACGCTCTTGTGTAGCTCCTTGCACGGGTTTGGCACGGCGAGTGAAACCGCGCGCTACGACCGGCAGAGTTAGTGCTCTGGCGGGGTTTGTAACCCCGCCACTGGTGGGATTTACACAAGAAACAGCACGCCCAAGCATCTCCTCGTCTAAGTCGGAGGTTGCAAACCCCCTCTGAGCGGGGGCGGTGAACGCTTCAAACAAAGGGGCGACGCATAGACGATATGCGTCGCCCCTTTCCCCATCCGGCGCT
>CAYYTU010000176.1:0-3796 GCA_964474655.1 uncultured Anaerolineales bacterium | reverse complement strand
GCGATAACTGGCTGCTGGCGGCCGATTTCTCGCCGCTCTCCATCGCCGAGGGCGACGTGGAGGTGGCCTTCGAGATGTTGGCCGAGATCGACCCCGACGCGCTCGACGAGCGCCGCGACGGCCACACCCTCTGGTCCGACCGGGAGATGGCCATCTTCGCCTACCGCCAGAAGCTGATCCCACGCTTCTCCAACCACTCCTTCTTCATCGCCAGCCCCAAGCTCTTCCGGCTGATGCGGGATGTGGGCAACGTCAAGGCCGATCCGTGGGTGCAGCCGCAGCAGGGCAGCTTCCTGGGCGGCCCCGCGCAGGCCGATTTCTTAGGCGAGATGGACGGCCCGCCCGTCTACGGCGTCGATTTCAACCGCAAGGAACTGGAGCTGGTCAAGCTGGGCGACGTGGCAGACGTCGTGGTGGGTCTGCAGACGGGCGACAACAAGTACTATCTGCGACAATCGCAGAAAAAGCTGCCAGGCTCCAGTCGCAACTACCCGGTGGTGGATTGGGAGCTGGTGATCGGCGACGACGCGCTGGCGCAGATCGCGGGGGACGAGGCGCTGCGGCTGGCCGTGATCCAGGTGGGGCTGGTGGAGGAGCTGGCGGAGCCCCAAGTCGGGCCATTGACGGTGCGCTTCGGGCCGGACGCGGTGGAGGTGCACGAGGGCGAGCCGGAGGACGTGGCGGGGGAGCGGACGCTGCTGGGCACCTTCGAGCGCCGCCCTGACGTGGAGATGCCCGACGGCGAGGTGGTGGTGCATCCAGAGGATCGCTACTTCGACGGGCGGTACTTCGTGCCCTACGACAAGGGCGGCGCCTCGGACATCGACGAGGGCTGGTTGCCCAACTACTACGTGCCCACCGATTACTACATCGACTGGAGCGAGCGGGCGGTCGAACGCTTGCAGACGCTGACCATTGCCGAGCGTGACACTCACTATGGCAAGCGGGTTACTGCCGCAAATCCTGATAAGGTTTGTTCGAGGTTTCAGAACGCGGATTATTACTTTCGAAAAGGTATCACAGCTTCCCGCGTGGGAATGTATTCTCCTTCATATCGATTGAGTGCTATTGGTCCGTTCAGTTCGGGCTGTTCCAATTTATACCTTGACGAAAGGAAGGTGTTGGTTGCTTTGGGGATAATGAATTCCCGTATGTACAGATTCTTGTTCAAGGGGTTTGTCAATCATACGGTCAATTCTCAAGTGGATGATACCAAACCTATCCCGATAATTTTGGAAGCATCTACTTCAGGTATAAAGAAACTTGTTGAGCGCATCATCGAGAAGCAACACCGCGATCCCCGCTACGATTATATGACGAACGAGCAGGTGGAGATCGACCGGCTGGTCTACCGGCTGTACAACCTGAGCGCGGAGGACATCGCGGAGGTGGAGAAATGGTTCTGGCGGCGGTATCCCAAGCTGGCGCGGGCGCTGGAGGAGAAACGGCAACAGTGACCACCGCGCCGGCGCGGGCCACGGCAGACAGCGCGTGAGCACGCGGTTACAGACTGGAACCCGAAGAGATGGGGAGGTGAACATGACAGATGAGATACCGGTCCTGGATATTACAGGCGACGGAAACGACGCTTGAGAGCGCCGCGAAACACGTCTTGGAAATCACGCTCTCCTTTGCGCAATTGGAGCACATCCTGGGATTTGAACTTCCGCTCAGCGCCCATAAATATCACGCCTGGTGGGCCAATTCTAACTCTCCCGATCAGCACCCCTACGCCTAGGCCTGGCTCGCGGCAGGCTGGAAGGTCAACACAGTGGATCAGGACACCAGTTGGGTGCGGTTTCAGAGAATGCGGTGAGTGAAGGAGATAATTTAGATGGAGAGCATATTCCCAGAATCTGCAAAGGACCGTTGGGGGAAAAGGCACGTGCAAGCCGCTAAACGTGTGTATCTCTACGCCAACGAGATCAAAGCATATAGAAACAAACAGGGCAACTAACCCTGTTTGACTGAACTGTTTCGAACTCTCAACTACATAGGAGGTCATAATGGAAATCACTGAATTGATGTTCAACATTCGCAAGATGGACCTGGTTCTTCCTGAATTCCAACGTGAATACGTTTGGAGTCGTGAACAAGCCAAACAACTACTTGTATCTCTCTTCCGAGAGTTTCCTACAGGTAGTTTGCTTTTTTGGAAGACTGACAAGCCGCCGGAGGCCAAAAACACCACCATACCACCTGATAAGATCGGTTCAACGCTCGTCATCCTGGATGGACAACAAAGATTAACAACATTGTACTTGTTCACACAGGATGAGATTCCACCTTACTACCGTGCGGAAGATATCAAGCGGGATCCAAGAGACCTCTATTTTGACCTGAACACCGGTGATTTCCAGTACTATCAAGTGACAAGAATGCGTAACAACCCCACTTGGGTTCCGGTAACTGAGTGCTTTAACGGTGCTGTCAATCCTGTGGACATAGCTAATGAGAAGGCGAGTGAAGAACAGAACCTAGGGATTTTGATTGAGCGCTATTACGACAATCTGAATCAGCTGAAAGGGATACGGAAACGCACGTATCCCATTCAGATTGTCCCTGCCACCGCCAGCGTAGACGATGCCATAGATGTATTTGATCGCGTTAACAGCCTAGGTACGCCACTGAGCGAAGCAGAACTCGCATTGGCTCACATCACGGGGAAATGGCCTCAAGCTCGTCAAGTGATGAAAGACAAAATACGTGAGCTTGAAAACAAGCATTTCGCTTTCGATCTAACCTTCATGGTGCGCTGTCTGACCGCTGTAGTGAACGGTCGCGCGATATTTGAAACCATCCATGATACCCCAGCGGAGGAGTTGAAGCTGGGTTGGGAGTTATTATCAAGCATTCTAGATTACCTGGTGACGATCCTTGCTGGTCATGCCAATATCCATTCAACTGAGGACTTAAATACAAACAATGTGCTGGTTCCAGCCGTAGCTTATCTGGCGAAGCATGATTTGCAATTCAATAGTGACCGAAACATGCGACATTTCATCCACTGGCTCTATGCTGCCAGCATCTGGTCACGCTACACTAGCCAGACTGATCAGCGCCTCGACCATGATATTGCGATCATGCAACGCACACGTACCCCATGGCGTGAGCTTGTCGATGCAATAATTGATCAGCGTGGTCGGATTGAGGTAAAAGCCAGCGATCTGGAAGGGCGTTCAACCCGACATCCGCTCTATCGCATGACGTATGTGCTCGCCAAATCACAAGGCGCATTGGATTGGTTCAATGGCATACCGTTGGACGCTAACCCCGGTGGTTCCTACGCTGTTCATAGTCACCACATATTTCCCAGATCCTTGCTTTATTCAGAACGCGGTGGGTACACGTCTGAAAATCATCTCCACAAAAAGGTTGTCAATGAGATCGCTAACCGGGCATTTCTAACTGGCACATCAAATGTGAGTCTTGGTAACACCGAACCAGCTGAATATCTCCCGGAGGTGGCGGACAAGTATCCAGGTGCGCTTAAGAAGCAATTCATACCTACAGATCCGGCCTTGTGGGAATTGGAGCACTATGAGGACTTCCTGGCTGCCCGTCGCATGCTAATCGCCGATGCCATAAACAAGCGTATGGGCGAGCTTATTGCTGAGCTGGAATCACCTGAGCCACAGGAATTGTCAGAGTTGCTTACAGGTGAGAACGCTGCCCTTGAGTATAAGTCAACTATGCGATGGGATATGCGCAGAGAGCAAGTCAACAAAGGACTTGAGAAAGGTATCACCAAAACGGTTGCTGCATTTCTTAACAGCGAAGGTGGTACATTGCTCAT
>CAYYTU010000175.1:0-3826 GCA_964474655.1 uncultured Anaerolineales bacterium | reverse complement strand
CTCGCATCCATCCCCCTCCGAGACGGCGAAGGGATGATCCAATAACACACATTTAGATTGGATACCTTCGATATCGGCGCGGACGCAGTGAATATTCTGGGAGTACCCGTAACCCCTTTGACGTTGGACGACTTGATTCAAACGGTTGTCCATACCATTCAATCGCGGCAACGAGCGCAGGTGCTATATGCCAACATTCATACATTGAACTCAGCCTATCAGGACTTGGAACTACAGTACATTATGAAAGAGGCAGACATCGTCTACTGTGACGGTGAGGGCGTCAAGCTAGGATCTCGTCTGTTAGGAAGCACATTGCCAGAGCGTATGACCGGCGCCGATTGGATCTACGATCTGGGAGAAGCTTGTCAGAAGTGGAAATACTTGCTATATTTCTTAGGTGGAAGGCCGGGCGTCGCCGAAGAGGCTACCAAGAAGCTGCGTCAGCGATATCCTCGAATTCAGATCGCCGGCACACACCACGGCTACTACGATCACTGGGGGTCTGAGAACAAGCAACTTGTAAGCCACATTAACGGCATTAGCCCTAACATCCTACTGGTAGGTTTTGGAACGCCTCTACAAGAAAAATGGATTGCGCACAATTTCGATAGATTAAACGTCTCTGTGGTCTGGGCAGTGGGAGCCCTGGTAGACTTCGTCTCCGGACGAGTTCCCAGAGCCCCCACCTGGATGACGAACCACGGCCTGGAGTGGTTAGGACGGTTCATGGTGGAACCTCACCGCCTGTGGAAACGATACCTGGTCGGCAACCCACTTTTTCTATGGCGCGTATTGAAGCAGCGGTGGGGATGGTATCCTCCCAAGCACGGGTGACAATCTATGTTTCGAAGGTCCAGCGTCAACTTCGCCGTTCTCTCCATACTCCTGGATGGCGTTTTCACCTTCCTGTCGCTATTGACGTCGGTCGTGCTCCGACCGACACTGCCGCCCGCCCTGCCCCTTCTTCAACCCTTTGACTCAGTTCGCCTGCCCATCGTTCTGTATGTCATCATACCCGCCCTCTGGATAGGGGTCTTCTTCCTCATCTCTGCCTACGATCCGAGGCAAGTCTACAGAGTCTTAGAGGAGTCGCAACGCGTGATCCTTGGAGCTGGTGTAGCCACTTTGTCATCGGCTGGCCTCCTCTATCTCACTTTTCGGGACGTCTCTCGTTGGCTCTTCATCGTCTTCGTCTTGATCAATACTGTTCTGCTGCTCGGCTGGCGAGGGATCGCTCGCATTGTATGGCAGATGAATCAATCACCATCCACTCGACCGCGCGTACTCATCATCGGCGCGGGAGAAGTGGGGCAAAGGGTTGCCCAAAGGGTACGGGAGTGCAGCTGGGCCAGGATGGAACTGATCGGTTATCTGGACGACAACCACATCGCACAGGAAACTGATTTACCCCTGCTCGGCACGTTGGGTGACGTGCAAGAGGTCATTCAGAAGCACAAGATCGATGAGGTGGTGATCGCCCTTCCTCGTCGAGCCTACCAAAGGCTCAATCAGCTGGTCACCAGATTACACGAGAACCCCGTACAAGTGCGTGTTGTGCCCGATTATTTCAGCCTGGCGCTCTATCGGGCCTCGGTCGACGACTTCGCCGGAATCCCGATGATCGATCTACGTGCTCCGGCATTGAACGACGTGCAGCGATTATTCAAACGGTTCTTTGATCTCGTCGTTGGCAGTATACTTTTGCTGTTGACGTCGCCGCTGATGGGCCTGGTAGCCTTGGCGATCAAAATAGACTCTCCTGGCCCAGTACTCTTTCGTCAAGAACGCATAGGGGAGAACGGACATCCATTCACGATGTATAAGTTTCGCTCAATGATCCACGGCGCCGATGAGCTGCAGGAACAGGTCAGTGACAGGAATGGAGAGGGACATATCATCCACAAGAAGCCCGATGATCCTCGAGTGACCCGCGTGGGGCGTTTAATCCGTCGATTCAGCCTGGATGAGCTGCCTCAGTTGTTCAACGTGCTGAAGGGCGAGATGAGCCTGGTGGGACCGCGTCCTGAAGTCCCATGGTTGGTGGAACAGTATGAACCCTGGCAGCGCAAACGATTTTCCGTACCGCAAGGAGTCACCGGCTGGTGGCAGATCAATGGTCGTAGCGAAAAGCCGATGCATCTGCATACCGAAGAGGATCTCTACTATATTCAGAACTACTCTCCCTTACTAGATTTGATGATCCTGTGGAAGACGCTCTGGGTTGTACTGCAAGGCAAGGGGGCTTATTAGACAGCCAAGCGACAGTGCAAGCAAACAAAACAGCGGCAAAGTGCCAAGAGACGAAAGAAGACCAGAGAATAGCCCGTTCAACCCGTCAATGGTGTCCGAAAAAGTCGTTCTGCTCCTGGCGCTAGTAGTTGGATCTCTCTACCTTGCCCTTGTACCACCGTGGCAGCATTATGACGAACCCACCCACTTCGAGTACGCCTGGTTGATGGCCAATCGATCGGGAATGCCCAAGATGGGAGACTTCGATCAGGCGATGCGACGTGAAGTGGCTGCCTCAATGGTAGAGCACGAATTCTACCGGGATATGGGCTATGGCCCCAATCTGTTAAGTAAGCGAACGGGAATCGGCTATTCGGAACTACGTCATCCTCCCTTTTACTATCTTCTGATATCCTTGCCGCTGCGCCTGATACGTCACGCCAGCATCACCTTCCAACTTTACGTCGGTCGGGGTGTTTCTCTGCTCCTTTTCATCCTGAATATCTGGCTTGCCTCTCAAATGGTAAGAGACCTGACCCCTCAGAGGCACGTGCTACGCTGGGCCGTACCAGGGATGATGGCTCTCTTACCCGGCTACACTGATCTGATGACAGCGATCAACAATGATGTGGGATCAACAGTTCTTTTCTCCCTCTTCCTCTGGGGATCAGTGCGTTTGATCCTACGCGGTGTGACTGTATTGCGCTTGATCTGGGTAACAGGAGCAGCTGCGCTTTGCGTATGGACAAAGAACACCGGATCTGTGGCAGTTCCCCTGGTACCATTGGCCATAGCCCTTGCCCTGGCGCGCGGTCGTTGGCGACGAATCTGGTGGATAGGAATCGTCGCTATTGGAGCAATTTTGCTTCCGCTGACATTCTCGTGGGGAGATGCCACATTGTGGTACAGGGGACAAGGAGTGGCACAGAAATCGTCAACCCGTCAGGAGATAGGGAAAGCCCCTCTGGGCAAACACGCCCTGACAATTGTAGCAACGCCAGAGGAGCCAACGCGCCAGGTGCTGCAGTTTCTGCCGCAGGAAAAAATCGAGGGCCTACAGGGCCAATCAGTCACTCTGGGAGCCTGGATGTGGGCCGACCAATCCGTGGAGATACGCTCACCGATGCTTTGCGACGGGTGGCGGCGTTGCACCTGGCAGACGGTAGGTTTGACAACGGAGCCAACCTTTTATGCGATCACGGGGACTGTCTCCACCGATGCAGACCGGGTAGAAGTTAAGCTTCGTCCCTGGGCAAGCGAAGGCGGCGGTAAACCAGTCACAGTCTATTACGATGGGCTGGTGCTTGTCGAGGAAAAACGCGCATTGGACACCGTCCCGACTCTTGACGATCATCGAGCGCAACGAGGAGTATGGGATGAACGAAGCTTTGTCAATTGCCTAAGGAATGGTTCCGCCGAGGCATCTTGGCCCTGGGTGCGACCCTGGGCCGAAAAAGCACTGGGGAAGTTTATGCCATGGCCCAACTCACCGTCGTTGTTCTTGGGATCGATACTCGATTGGAAAAGGACCAGCTGGGCTTACCGATCAGCGGGGCTCAGCTTACTGAAGACGTTCTGGGCTCGCTTCGGCTGG
>CAYYTU010000174.1:0-3843 GCA_964474655.1 uncultured Anaerolineales bacterium | reverse complement strand
CGGCGCCGGTCACGCCAGCGACTAGGACGTGCTGCACGTCGGGCGCGGGCAGGCGAATCAGCAACGGCGCTCCCTCCTCGTCCACCCCCAGCGTGGCAGTCACCGGGGGCACTCGCCAGGTTCCGTTCCCCTCAAGCTGCCGGAGCTGCTTCTGGAGCGGCAACAGCCGCACCGCTGGCCCTTCGCACTCGCGCGGGATTTCGACGTCGACCGCGGCCCCGCGCCGCTTCACGCGGCAGTCCGGCGCGTCCAGCGCGGCGGCCAGTGCTCCGCTGAGCCGCTTGATCTTGGAGATCGTCGCGCCCGCTGCTGGCAGCACGTTGAAACGCACCCAACGCGGCTTGACGGTGCCGCCGGTCACCCGGGCAGGAATGCTATGGGTTCCCAAGACCGCTTCGATCACGTCACATTGGTGTTCCAGTCGCTTACGCATCGGTTGCCTCCTCCAGATGGGTCTGCCAGTAGTCCTCTCCAGTCACAACCCGCCACCAGACCGTCAGGCGGCGGCGCAGGTCCATCGCCCGCCAGGCCCCGCGCAGGTTCAGGGCTTGCCAGAACGCTGCAATGGCCAGGGCCACGGTTTGCACCAGTTCTCGTACCGCAAACATGTCGAGAGCCTCCTTTTCGTGATATAATTCGCCGGGGCGGGAAAGGTGAGAGCCTCGCCCGTCCCCAACGCCCCTGGGGTGTCTTCAGCACCCCAGGGGTTCTTGTTTTCTTCAGTCCGATGGCTCGGAAGCGGGCCTCACCTGCGGCAAGCCCTCGTCGTCCCGATACCACTCAGTGCAATCGAAAACACCGTTGAGGGGATGCAGGTCCTCGGGCAAAACGTAGCGCCCAGGACGCACCTCGAAGCCCAGGGCCTCCAGCCTCTCTTTGACGATGCGCTCCAGGTCGTCCATCGCCTCGTAGCGGGCCTGCTTTTTGGGATCCTTGAAGGCACCGTTACGGCGAAACCCGATGATAGTCACGCTCTTGCTGAGCCAGACCAGCTCATCGCTGCCGTTGATGCCGTTGAGGGCTTGCAGATCCAGCGTGACGGTGACGGCGGGCAGTCCGTTGCTCTGGCGAGATTTCTCGCCCAGAACGAGGCGAGCAATCCGCTCCGGTCCTTCCGCTCCCGTCTCTTCCACGAAATCCCCGAAGCTGGGTACGGTTACCACGTTGAAATCATTCACTTGAGATTCTCCTTTCTCGGTAGCATCTTGATTACGCATTGGACGCGTCCTCCTGTTTGAGCCGCGCTCGCATGGACTCGCGGATGAACTTGCTCGCGTTCGGCACCTGTTTCAGCACCTGAATCAAGTCCTGGTCACAGTAGTGCCGGAACCGCACCGTGATGCGCTTGTCGGGGCGCTCCCGCAGCGTGGGGCGCCCGGCCTTCTGTTGCTCATTGGAGTTGTTAGTCATTTGGGAACCTCCTTGTTCTTGTAGTAGCCGTGCATCCTTGCCTATTCATCGCGTGCAGTTTCGATCACCACCTCGCCCCCGGAGGCCGTGACCAGCCGCAGGCGGGCAACATCGTGCGGGACCTGCCTGAGAGCGCCCGCGATCACGTGCCCCAGGCGCTCCTTGATCCAGGATAGGCTGCCATCGTCGTCGGAATGCAAGGTCAGCGTGTGGTCCTCGAGGACCGCGGGGGTGCAGTGGCGAAAATGACGGTCGAAGACCGCCTGGGACATACACAGCCGGAGCTGATGCACGACATCCTCCCAGAGCTCTGCCGCCTGGGACGGCTCGGACAGCTCGTCCTGCTCCCCCCGTGTGGGCGGCGCGAGCGCTGCCGCGGTGAGCTGGATCGGGGTCTGGAGACGCGCCTCGAGGGCCTCGCGATGGTCCTCCAGGCGCACGCGGGCCTCGACGCCCTCGACCTGGAAGACCAGCGCGCCATCGGCATAGCCCAGCGGCTCCGTCAGCGCGCGCCAGTCGCGGCCCGAGGATGGCAGAGCAGCGTCGCAGGCGGAGCGCCAGCGGCCCTCGATGTCCGGCTCGGCGGGGGAGAGGGGGGAGGCGTTGAGGGCCTGACGCTCCCGCGCCCAGATGCGGGCCGCCTCTGCCGCTGGCGGGAGATCGTCGGGGTGACGCCCGCTGAAGTGCTCGCGCCACAACCGGGGGAGCTCGCCGTCCTCCGGTGGACCGAGGGGTTGGTAGCCGGAGAGGCGATAAGCCTCGGTCAGCGCGCAGGCGGTCAGCGATGGTGTGGCGTACTCCTCGCCGAAGCGGTCGAAGGGAGCTGGCGGGGAGTGGCGCGTCTCGGGGTTGAGGAGCCGTTGGATTGCCAGGCCGGTCGGATTGTCGGGCCAGTCCTGAGCGTGAGCCCAGTAGGCCCAGCCGAAGGCCTCCGCGCAGGTGGGCGGGTCGTCGAGGGAGAGGATCTCGCCGCGCTTCCGGCCGCCGATGCCGAGGGAGTCCAGGGCATGACGTAATTGGGCAGCATCAGCATCAGCAGCATCGGCATCGCGCGCGCGTGCGCGCTGTGTTGTTGTATGTGTTTTATCCGAGTGTTTTGTAGTGTGTTTTCTGTGAGTGTTGCTACCTGTACGCGGTGTACTTTGTCCGGTCGGGGGTATACTTTGTCCGGCCAGCGGTTTACTTTGTTGGTTCGGGGGTGTACTTTGTCGGGTCAGGGATGTACTTTGTTGGGGTTCAGGGGCCGTACTTTGTCCGGTCAGCGGTTTACTTTGTCGGGTTAGCGGTGTACTTTGTGAGGTCGGAGGTTTACTCTGTTTCTCGGACGTCCCTTTATAGTGTTCCTCCTCAGCACCCTCCGCCCAGCCCAGAAACCGCCCGCTATCCTCGTCCACCAGCATATGGCGCATCCGTAAGGCGTACTCCCGCTTCTCGCGTCCGATGTCGCGCTGGGCCGGGCGCCAGACGAAGAGTCCCTCGTCCACCATCCGATCGCAGGCGGAGGCCGTGGTGCTGCGGGGGTAGTGGATGCCCTCGTCGTAGGTGGATCCGTCCTGCCTCTGGCGGCCGCTGGCGATCTCGGTCGGCGTCAGCCAGCGCACGCGGTCGCGCCAGCCGAAGGTGTGGCGCATGAGATACTCGCCGGAGAGGATGGCCACGCCGCTGTTGATGTCGCGTGTGAGGTCGGTCCAGACGAAGGGGACGGGGAAATAGTTGGAGCGGGGCTCATCGAAGCCGGGGAAGGTATCGGGCGAGTGCGAGGGGGTGAGGGGATCGACTTCGGGGCGTCGCACGCGGGGCAGGTAGAAGATCTTGACCCGGGCCTGGTCGCTGTCGTCCTGGTGGCGTTCGATCAGGCCGGAGTCGAGGAGGCGCCGGGGGATGGTGACCAGAGCGCGGCTGGAGAGGCCGGTGCCGCGGTCCATCCGCCCGCCGCGCGATCCGTCCGAGGTGCTCTTGCGGCGCCCGAGCTGGAACTCGTCCTTGGTGAGGCGGATGGGTTGGTCGAAGCGGAGATAGCCCCAGGAGTGCTTGATCAGGTACTCCAGCCATTTGATGGGGCCGTCGATGCGGCTGGAGTTGCGAGTCTCCCGGTACCAGAGCCAGGTGTCGAAGATGGAGTTGGGGAGACGATAGTAGTTTTGCCGGGGCTGTTCGAAGCCCTCGAATTTAAGTTGTGAGTTTTCGCTTGGCATGAAAAAAGACCCTCCAAATGAGTGACTAACTCATTCGAGGGTCTTTTTTTACTTGCCCGGTGCCGCGAACTGTGTTATACTAACTTCTGTCGCGACTGTGACTCATCTAGCACTTAACCAAATATCGGTCGACGGCTTGGGTGGGACGAATCCAAAGAATCCCATCGTATCTACGGGACCAATTCCCGTCGGCCCCGCTGCGACAAAATGCCCCCACCAAGGGGTAGAAGGGTAAAGT
>CAYYTU010000173.1:2220-3922 GCA_964474655.1 uncultured Anaerolineales bacterium | reverse complement strand
GCGAGGCCATCGACAAGGAGGCCCAGTTCTACCTCACCTACCGCTGGACCTACCTGGACAACCGCATCCCCTACGACGACGCCCGCAAGATCGCCAGCGCCGAGGGCGTCAATCTGGAGCAGCTCTGGGACCGCAAGAACAGCTTCGTGCGCAAGCGCGGCTCCAAGGTCCAGGTGCGCGGGCCGCACAAGCGGGATGCGGTCGAGGAGATCCAGCATATGGTCGACGCGATGCACCGCGCCTGTCAGCTCTGGGAGCAGGGACAGAAACAGGAGATCACGCAGCTCCTGGGCCAGACAGGCTACGGTCAGAGCGGGGCCTTCTGGCAGTTCTGCCAGGCCGTGGCCGAGTGCTTACTGAACGGAAGCAAGGAGAAACAGCTACTGGAAGGCCTGCTGATGGGGAAGGACGGCTACATCCGCGAGAGCGCGGAGGTCGTTGTGGAGCCCGATAAGAGACCGGAGCAAATGCGGTTAATTGAGTAGTAGGTTGCAAGGAATATGGAGAGGAAAATGTTCAAAGTAAATGATTCCGTCGTGGTCAAATCGGGTGTTCAAGACGTCGACTTCGACGTCGACATCGGCGGCTGGCAAGGCCGGGTCGAGGAGGTCGAACCGCGCGAACGGGAAGGGATATTGCTCATCCATTGGGACAGCGTCACCTTGCGCGAGATGCCCGATGAGATGATTGAAGGATGCGAGAAGCAGGGGCTGAGCTGGGCACTGTATCCCATTCCGGCAAGCGACGTCGAGCCGGCCCGCCCACGCGACACGCAGACGGACGTCGATCGAGTGGTCGAGGAATTGGAGAAGAAACACGCATGGATTGGGATCGGGCCGGAAGGAAGAGCCATTCAAGAGGTATTGGCCGGCGTTGATCCCGATGACGAGGTAGCCGCGTTTGACGCCTGGAACGATCATATGGAGGAGCACCTGGACTTCCCCTTTGAGGCGAAGGTCAATGAATTCCAGGAGAGAGGACCGCTACGAGGAGGAGATCAGGTGACCGTCGTGAGCATCGCCGGCCTGGACTACACTTATGGCGTGATCGTCCACTTGAGACGTGGGGGCCAGTGGTACGACTTCCCGCTCTGTGATCTAGCAGTTCTTGACACGAGTTCGCCGAATCACGACCTCGTGCAAGAGTATCGGGTCTGGTTTGCAAATCGCTAGGGGCTTGTCAACAGAGTAACTCCACACAAACTCCGAATTTGGAGTTTAATCAGAGTTTACCACGAGAGGATTACTCAGTGCCTGGTGAAAGCGGAGAAAAAACGGAAAATCCTCCGATTATTTCCGTTTTTCGGAGTTTGTACGGGACTTAAGGGAGACAGGACGATGAAGAATTGGTACGACATCATTCCCCCGCACGCGGACATCCGCAAGGGCCACTTTGACGAAGCCGTCTTCGCCGCCGACCTGGGCGACGTGGCCGCCGAGGCCGCGCCCGAGGACTACCGCGATCCCTACCTCTTCTACAAGAAGACCTACCTGACCACAGGCCTGGAGAACTTGCTCAAGCGCGTCTACACCAAGCTGGAGCAAGGCCATGGCCCCTCGGTGATCCAGATCCAGACCCCTTTCGGCGGCGGCAAGACCCACGCGCTGGTCGCCATCTATCACTACCTCCAGCACGGGTCGCAGGTCGAAGGACTGTTGCCCAACGGCGTGGCGCTGCTCGACGCCAACGTCTCCGCCGTCGC
>CAYYTU010000173.1:0-2120 GCA_964474655.1 uncultured Anaerolineales bacterium | reverse complement strand
GAGGAGGTCTACGCCGTTATCCGGCGCCGCTTGTTCGAGGTGGAGCACCTGCAGAGGGCCGAGATGCGCGAGGTCGTCCACCGCTACTTCCAGCTCTATCAGGAGCACCAGGATGACCTGCCGCCCAAAGTCCGCGACGTGGGCTACCGCGACAAGATGGAGTTGGCCTACCCCTTCCACCCCGACCTGATCGACCTGCTGTACGAGAAGTGGTCCACCTTCCCCTCCTTCCAGCGCACACGGGGCGTGCTGCGCCTGATGGCCAACGTGATCGAGGACCTCTACCAGCAGGAGGCCAACCTCGATCTGATCACGCCGGGCGACGTCAACCTGGAACGCCCGTCCATTCGCCAGGAGTTCCTCAAGCACATCGGTCAGGAGTATGAGGGGGTGATCGGCTCCGACATCGCGGGCCACGAGGCCAAAGCGAAGGCGATGGACGCCGCCAACAAGAACTGGAATCACCTGGCGCAGCGGGTGGCCACCGCCGTCTTCTTCCATTCCTTCAGCGCCGACGATTCGGAGCGAGGTGCCACCCTGCCCTACATCAAGCTGGCCACCCTGCACAGCGACACGATGCCGGCCCTGGTCACCGAGGTGCTGGGCAAGATGGCAAACACGCTCTGGTACCTGAACAGCCGCGGCGAGGCCTATTATTTCTCCCGCATCCCCAACCTGAACCGTATGATCCTGGACAAGAAGGAACTGTTCACCGATGGGTACGAGCCCCGACTGAGCGAGGTCATCGAGGACGAGATCGGTCCCCAGGGGACCAAAGGTCCCCCGTTCACGCCCTATCTCTGGCCCGAAACCACGAGCGGGCGCGACGTCTCGGCCGTAATCCCCGACAACCGAGCCCTCAAGCTGATCATCCTCGATCCTGACGATGACGGCTCACAGATCCCGAAGTGGATTGAACGACACGGCGAGGGCTTCCGCGACTACAAGAACACGCTCTTCTTCGCCCTGGCCGACACCGGTGCCTTCGTCAAGCTGCGGGAGGACGTGAAGACCATCTTGGCCCTGGAAGCGATCAAGGGCGAGATCGACTCGGGCGACCACCCACTGCTGGAGGGCAAGCGGGACGAGGTGCAGCGCCGGATGCACAAGATCCAGCGTGACTTCTCCTTCAGCGTGCGGCGGATGTACCACACGCTCCGCTTCGGCGAGCGGGAGGTCGACCTGGGGCACCCTGTGGCTGGTAACGAGACGCTGAGTAACTGGTACTGGCGCGAGCTGACCTCGCCCGACGTAGGCGCCATCGTGACCAAGATCCACTACCGGATGCTGGTCAACAAGTTCCTGGCCGAGAACGGGCAACTGCCCGCGACCAAGATCCTGGACCAGTTCTACAAGGAGCCGACGCTGCCGGCGCCGGCCAACGAGGACGTGGTGGCTCGTGCGATCCAGCTAGGTGTACAGGACGGCGCCCTGGGCTTGGCCGAGGTGCGCGATGGTGACGTCGACGTCGAAACGCTGCGCTACGACGAGGAGATCCCGCTGCTGACCGTCTCTTTCGACGAGAGCGTCTATGTACTCTCTCGCGAGCGCTGCAAGGCGCTCCTGGTGCAGGTAGAATCCAAGGAAGAGGATATCGGAGCGAGCGTGGAGGTGACCGGCACAGGCGAAGTAGAGTCAGTCGCGCCCGGCGTCGAAGAGGAGCCCGAGCCGGAGACGGCGGCAAAACCGACGGAGAAGCGCTATCACCGCGTGCGGTTGGTGGTGGCGGACGTGCCAGCGAGCAAGATCGCCGACGTCAACCGGGGCGTGTTTATGCCCCTGAGCCAGGCCGCGGGCGAGGTGACGTTCACGATGGAGATCGACGTCACCAGCGAGGAAGGTATCTCAGAGTCGACGTTGGAGCATAAGGTCAGGGAGACGATCCGGCAGATTGGGGCCAAGATTGTGGAAGAGAAGGTGGAATAGAGATTTGTCTGTTTGACCCAGGTTAGCTAGTGGTGCTGTGCTAACATCAACTTGTGAACTGAATGGAGGTAGAAAGGGATGAACTGCACCTGAACGGTGCGCCAGCCGGTGCGGAAGCACTATCGGATGGGGTAGCGCGTGTGAGCCCGGTTATGGATCGACTGCATGTTGATTCGATCCGTAGCAAATAGTAG
>CAYYTU010000172.1:0-3936 GCA_964474655.1 uncultured Anaerolineales bacterium | reverse complement strand
TCGGCATATTTGCCGTAGAGATCCTCGACAAGTGAAGTCGATGCTGGCTCTAGGATGATCCTGCCTGCGTCTACATAGATGTGGAAACGTACACCCGGCGCGACTCCCAGGGCCGAGTAGATAGACGCGGGAATCACCAAGCATCCCCCCGATAAGAGCTTGGCAGAGGCCTCAGTCATCGGATTTTGCCTCAAAGCCCAATGACTCCAGCCAGGCATCGACCTGCTTCCGCGTTCCGTCATCGCGGAAGTCGAACCAGCGCTCACGCTCGTCGGGGTAGGGGGCTAGCACATCCCGAAAGCGGCGGAAGGCCCCGCGACCGTCCAGGGCCACGTCCAACAACTCGCGCAGGTGAGGGTCCTGCACCGTGGCGGCGAAGTCGACCATCTGCTCATAAGCCTCGTGGGGGTCGGCCTGGGGCACCGGAACGAACGGTTCCATCAGGGCATCTACCGTCTTCTTATCCTCTGCCTCTCGCTCCTCCAGGCCGATCTCGCCGTCCTGCCACAGTATGCACCAGGCCAGCCGGATACCCGGGTCGTCGGTGTCGCAGGGGCTGTCCAGCTCGCGGGCCTGCTCCTCGTACCAGTCATTGATCATAAACACATCGCCGGTCTCGGTGTCGAGCCAGTAGGAGTAGTCGGAGACGTTGGAGTCCTGGAAGGCGGCGATCAGTTCGCCGTAGTCGATGGTCTTTTAATCCCTTTCAGGTTCGAAGCGGGCGAAGGGAACCTTTACAAGATGATACTCCCGAGGCCGAAGAACTTCCTGCTTGCGCTCTGGCGGAAGTCTTAAGAATTGCGGTATCTGACCGTCCTCCCAGATGTCATCCGGCACGCTGAGTTGATAGAGCAGCGTTCCCTCCGGTGCCTCCATCTGCGCCACCAGGGTCAGCAGGGAGCCCATCACCGCGCGTCCGCCAGCGATGCCCAGGCAGATCTCGTCGCCCTCGTCCCGAGCCTGCGCTAGGCGCTCGTAGACGGCACCCTTGAACTCCTGAGCATCACGGTCGTTGGCGATGTCCAGGGCGGAAATCGGAGTATCCTCGTAGACCACGTCCTCCTCTTGCAGCGCCCTGGCCACCTCGCGGACAGCGCGCTTCACGGTGAAGTCGATGGTAGAGATAGTGAAGATGCGGTCAACCGGCTTGCCGAGATCTTTGAGCGCGTAGTACAGGCCGGTCACCGCGCCGGGTGAGCGTCCCAGCGAAGCGATCAGCGTACGTTTACCGCTTGCTGGGCCAGGACGATGTCGCGCTTCCGGCATTTGCCCCTTAAAGTCCCCCGCCAGAAGTTTTACAATATCTTGTTGCACCCACTTGGCGAGTTGATCAGGGACGTGAAGCGCATTGAAGTTACGGGCGTAGTAGCCGGTATCGAAGTCCATCACTCGTTCGATGAACGCTTCCTGCTTGGGTTCCAAATCCTCCACTTCTTTGCGATAAAGGAGAATGGGCTTACCGGCGTCTCGTGCGATGTCAAACTCGAACTCGGTGGCCGAACGGCCTTCGTCGAGCTCAAAGCCGTATCGTCTCCCAAGGATACCTAGATAGACGTCACAATTCTGAGCCATAATTCGGCAAGCTTCACGCGGCGAAATGTTGGACGAGCCTACCGTCTCGGAGCGTACCGCTTCCAGGCGTAAGTCCTGGATAGCCTGTTCGACGGCATCCCGCTCGGGTTGTAGATCCTCGGTGGTGGAACTGATGAAGATCCTGAACACTGGTTGAAAACCCATCTATATCCTCGCAGTCAGCTCCTGCAAACGCTCAATGTAGTTTCGGTATTCTGACTTTCTATCAGATCGTTGTGCCCTGCGCCACCTCACCCAGTATTCCTCTAGAGCATCTTCAATGTGTGTCCTTACTTTGCTGAGGAACTTCTTATTATCCTGCGAAGTCGCCAGTCTTAGAGCCTTTTCATAATTGTCTATGGCGCGCTGTACTTGTTCCCTCCTGAAGCATAAATCACCTAAGCAAAGACAAGATTCAAAAACCAAAACTGGATCGTTTCTTTCTACCGCTGTACGATATGCTCTTTTTGCAACATCTATCGCTATTCCTTCTTCACCCAATATGAATAGATCTCTCGCTTTTTCACATAATTGCAGCACAATGTAATGGAATTCACCTCGCTCGCGCCGTATATTGATGATCTTATCGTGAGCAGAGCGTATGGTGTCAAGTGGGATCAGAAATCTACTACTGTTGTCTCTACCGTACTGCAAACAGTTCAAAAAACAATCTATCGCTTCGCGATTACGGTCTTGTTTATCACGTATCTCTCCCAAGCAATGCCAAATCTGTGCCACCCTTGACGGGTCCTTAATTTCTTTGTATAGGTTCAAAGCGCTGCGATAATAGTCTACAGCATCTGCCCGCTCGAAAATCTTCATCTTCGATTCCGCCAATCGTTCGTAAACTTGAGCCATAGTAGATGAAATTTCTCGTCCACTCTGCCGATCTCCAATTTCTTGATAGATTCGTTTAGCTTCTTGATAAGGGTCTATCGCCTCCTTCCACTGCTCTCGCTCTATGCTCTCTTCCGCTTTCCAAACATAGATTTGAGCTAACTCCGCACGTGCATTTTGTTCGTAATCAGGTAATTCGTTTAACCTATCTCTCTTCGCGAACTCCGTCCGTGGCAAGATATCGATTCTCCTCCAAGCGAGCTCTATTGCCCGACGCCATTGTCGGAGAGTAACATGGTAATTCATCAGCCCAAGCAAAGCCGACTCCTGGGCGTCTGGATTTTCGGTTCTTTCACTGACAACTTTTCTATAACGTTTGGAAAGCATCTCGTGGATCTGTTCAGCGATCCAGTCGGGATCATAAGAATGCCATTCTACAAAACATCGTTCATCCGGCATATCGGGCAAGCTTTTTTCGTCAAGTTTGATAGGGAAAATATAGCCAGGATCTTCTTTGTCCCGTTTTTGGGCAGCTTGGCGTTCGTGATAGGTGTATGAGGATTCGCTATAGTGAGTCGAAACTAACATAACACACAAGAATGCCCGATTCTGATAGATGTTGGTCAGTTCATTAATCAGGTTCTTTCCAATTAGTTGCCCCAGCTCCTCGCGATCGTAGAATACGCGTAGCTGTTTGGCGCGCAAGCGCTTGTAAAGTGCTACCGCTTCATCCCGATCTGGGCCAGCATACGAGATGACCACATCGTAGTCAATGCGTCTTCCACCGGCCATTATAGCCCTCAACGCAATTTAACGTCTCTTACCCCGCGCAAAACGAGTCCCGCGTCTCGTCTGATAATACGTCATCAGCCGGAAAGCCCAGCCCAGCACCCTCAGAGTCCGCTCATCTCCTTCGATTTCCTGCAGGTGACGCTCGCACGCCTCACTGATGCGTCGCAGGTAGCCCCGCGTCTGTCCGCTGCGGATGAAGCCGGAGTCCGGCAGGCGCCTCAGCAGCCGAAACAATTTCTCCTTGCTCCCCACGCGTTGGAAGTAGGAGATCACCTTGCCCAGCTCGTTACGGTCCACGTCGCGGGCGAGGTCGCGAGCCAGCCGCTCGGCCGCTGCCCACTCCTGTTCGGTTAGCGTCACCGGGTCGTATTGCCGCTCCATTCTCTTACCTCCCTCCCTCAGTACTGGTCGGGACATTCGTGGTCGTGGGGATATTGCAGGATCTCGCGCAGCTTCTGCGCCTGCTCGACCAGCAAAATCCCGGTCTGCAGCGCCGTCTGCATCTTCTCGCCGAGATGGGTAACCAGGTCTTCCCCATCCAAGTTCGTGACCGCCGGTTCCGCCTGGAGAAAGTGATCCGCCTGCACCAGCTCGATCTCCCCGGGCTCGACGCGCAGCGATCCCAGGCACACAGGCTTTCCGCCGCCCAGCTTCAGCGCGATGCTGCCATCCAGCCCCAGCGCGAAGAAGAGCAACCCCAGTTCCGCAGCGGTCAAGTTCTCGAAGTCGATCGCG
>CAYYTU010000171.1:0-3949 GCA_964474655.1 uncultured Anaerolineales bacterium | reverse complement strand
CACAGCAAGCAGCGCATCGGCGACATCATGGCCCGCGCCACCAACGACGTGCGCCAGCTCAACTTGATGTTCAGCCCCGGCCTGATGCTGATCGTCGACTCGGCGATGGCCATCATCGTGCCCGTGGCGCTGATCGCCCAGCTCAACTGGCGCCTGCTGCTGGCGCCGTTCGTCTTCGTCGTCCTCTGGGCGCTGACCGTGGCCGAATACAATCGGCGCCTCAAGCCGGTCAGCCTGAACCAGCGCGAGCAGTTCGGGGAGATGAACGCCGGGCTGGCCGAGGCCATCGCCGGCATCGAGGTGGTCAAGGCCAATGCCCAGGAGCGCCGCGAGTGGAAGCGCTTCGTGCGCGACGCCCGTCAGTTCCGCGATTATTTCGTCCAGCAAGGGAAGATTCAGGCCCTGTATTGGCCGATGCTGGTCTTCGCCTTCTGCTGGGCCGGCGGGTTCCTGCACGCGCTGCTCTTCTGGCGCGCGGGCGGGATCAGCCTGGGGCAGGTGGTGGCCTTTATGGGCCTGATGGGCACCCTGCGTTTCCCGACCTTCATCTCGATTTTTTCCTTCAACCTGGTGCAGCTGGGCGTCGCCGGGGCGCGGCGCATCCTGGAGCTGATGAACATTGAGACGGAGCTGGATGAGAACGAGGAGGGCGTGGCGAAGCCGATCCAGGGCCAAGTGATCTTCGAGAACGTCAGCTTCGCCTACAACGGGAAGCCGGTGCTGGAGGACGTCAGCTTCACCGCCCGCCCGGGGGAGACCGTCGCCATCGTGGGCCAGACCGGCTCTGGCAAGACGACCCTCACGCGGCTGATCAACCGCATTTTCGATGTCGACAGTGGGCGCGTGTTGGTGGACAGCGTCGACGTGCGCGACTGGCGGATGGCGTCGCTCCGCTCGCAGATCTCGACCATCGAGCAGGACGTCTTCCTCTTCTCCCGCACGCTGGCCGAGAACATCGCCTTCGGCTGCGCCGACGCCGATCGGGAGGCAATTGAGGAGGCGGCCCGCGCGGCCCAGGCCCACGACTTCATCACCGGCTTCGGCGAGGGTTACGAGACGGAGATCGGCGAGCGCGGTGTGATGCTCTCCGGCGGCCAGCGCCAGCGCATCGCCATCGCCCGCGCCTTCCTCACCGATCCGCGCATCTTGATCCTCGACGACTCCACCAGCGCCATCGACAGCGCCACCGAGGATCAGATCCAGCGCGCCATGCGGTGCATCTCCAGCGAACGAACCACCTTCATCATCACCCACCGCCTCAGCCAGATCCGCTGGGCCGACCGCATCCTGGTGCTGCGGCGAGGCCGGCTGGTCGATCAGGGCAGGCACGAGGAGTTGATGGCGCGGAGTGAGGACTACCGGCGCATCTTTGCGAGGTATGAGTGATGGGCTTCGTACTCGACGGACTCGACACCGAATCTTACGACCGCAGCTACAGCGACCGCGAGCTGGTGCGGCGCATCGTGGGCTACTTCCGGCCCTACCTCCGCCAGATGATCGTGGTGGGGCTGATGATCGCGTTGAACTCGGCGGCCGGCACCGGCGGCCCGATCCTGATCTCCAGAGCGCTCGATCTGATCGGGCAGCGGCCCGCGCTGCGGTTGATCCTGCTGATGGCTGGCGGCGTGCTGCTGATGGAGGTGGCGGCCTGGGGCTTCAACTACATCCGGCAGTGGTTCTCGGCCCAGGTGGTGGGCGACGTGGTGCTCAGGCTGCGCGAGGACGTCTTCGAGGCCACCATCGGGCACGACCTCTCCTTCTACGACGAGCACCCGTCCGGCAAGATCGTCAGCCGCGTCACCTCGGATACGCAGGATTTCTCCACCGTGGCCACGCTGGTGATGGACCTGCTCAGCCAGATTCTGCTGGTGGTCTTCCTGGTCGCCTGGCTGTCCGCCATCAGCCTGCGCCTGACGCTGCTGCTGCTGGCGATGTCACCGGTGGCGGTCGCTATCGCGCTCAGCTTCCGGCGGGTGGCGCGCCGCGTGACGCAGAACGCCCGCCGCGTGACGGCCAAGATCAACGCTCAGATCCAGGAGTCGATCAGCGGCATCATGATCGCCAAGAGCTTCCGCCAGGAGCGGGCCATCTACGAGACCTTCGAGCGGAACAACGCCCAGGCCTACCGGGTGGGCGTGCGACGCGGCCTGACGCTCAACACCATCTTTCCCGTGATGGGCATGGCCTCCGGCGCCAGCGTGGCGGCGCTGGTCTACGCCGGCGGGCTGGCGACGCGGGCTAGCATCAGCCCCGGCGACTGGTACCTGTTTATGCAGGCGGTCGGCTTCTTCTGGTGGCCACTGATGAACATCTCCTCCTTCTGGAGCCAGTTCCAGGATGGGCTTTCGGCCGCCGAGCGGGTCTTCGCGCTGATCGACGCCGAGCCGTGCGTGGTGCAGGAGGCCGACGAGCCGGACTTCGGCGAGCTCAGTCGAGCCGTCGAGCAGCTCGAGGGGCGGATCGCGTTCCGCAACCTCAATTTCTCCTACGAGGGCGGTGAGGACGCGGATGGGGATCGGGGTGAGATAGTGCTGCCCGACTTCACGCTGGAGATCGCGCCCGGCGAGACCGTGGCCCTGGTCGGACACACGGGCGCGGGCAAGAGCAGCGTGGCCCGGCTGATCTCTCGCTTCTACGAGTTCCAGGGGGGCGAGCTGCTGATCGACGGGCGCGACATCCGCCGACTGGACCTGCGGCAGTATCGGCGGCACATCGGCGTGGTGCCGCAGGAGCCATTCCTCTTCTCCGGCAGCGTGGCCGATAACATCCGCTACGCCCAGCCCGAGGCCAGCGAGGAGGAGGTGCGTCGGGCCGCGCAGCGCATCTCCCGCGGCGATTGGCTGGCCGACCTGCCCGATGGATTAAAAACCGACGTGGGCGAGCGCGGGGCGAATCTCTCGATGGGCCAGCGGCAGCTGGTGGCGCTGGCGCGGGTGCTGCTGAAGGACCCGGCCATCTTCATCCTGGACGAGGCCACGGCCAGCGTGGACCCCTTCACCGAGCTCCAGATCCAGGAGGGGCTGGAGGCGATCATGGAGGATCGCACCGCCATCGTCATCGCCCACCGGCTCTCGACCGTCAAGCACGCCGACCGCATCCTGGTGATGGACCACGGCGAGATCATCGAGGAGGGCACCCACGACGAGCTGATGGCCCAGGGCGGCCACTACGCCGAGCTCTACAACACCTACTTCCGTCACCAGTCGTTGGAGTACTTGGAGCAATTCAAAGAGAGCGTGGCGGTTTGAGGAAAGAGAGACCGCACACAGAGTAGGGACGTGAGTGGGCTGCGGGTACTAAGCGGCCCACAAGCAGCCCTCCGGTATAAATAAGGGGGAAAAACGATGAAATTAGATGGTTTTGGAATATTTGTGAAGGATATGGGCGCAATGATCCGCTTCTACAGAGACGTGTTGGGATTCGATATCAAGGAAGATGAAGATACAACTAATGTCTTCTTGCAAAAGGATGGAACTCTTTTTCTTTTGTTCCGAAGAACAGATTTTGAAGAAATGACGAATAATAGGTTTAGCTACGCAGATGGAATTGATGGACATTTTGAGGTTGCGCTCAGTGTAGATAATTATAAGGCGGTTGACGAAGCCTATGAGAAAGCAATTCAGCAAGGAGCAACTTCGGTTCTTGAACCAACAACGGAAGAGTGGGGACAGCGAACATGCTACATCTCAGATCCAGAGGGAAACTTAGTTGAGATTGGCTCTTTCAACAAAAAATAGCAGGCCCTGGCGATCAACCCGGTGACGCCGACTATGCTCTACGCCGGTACAAGGGGCAGCGGCGTGTTCAAGACAAAGATGTTGGATCATTCCATTTACCTTCCCCTTGTCCGACGCAACCGATCAGGATCTGTGTCAAACGGCGTGCGAAGGCACAGGCCACAACACAAATGGTAAGCGTTCAGGTGACCGGCACTTAGATGCTAATTTTG
>CAYYTU010000170.1:0-3965 GCA_964474655.1 uncultured Anaerolineales bacterium | reverse complement strand
TGGCCCAGGGGCGGAGGATGACGATGGCCATCAGGATGGGGATGGTGAAGAGGAACAACGACCGCCCGTTCACGACCTGTTCCGGTTCGTCGGCGAAGGCGACGACGGTGGTTAGAAGTAACAAAAATAGCGAACTGGCCAGCCAGCCTGAGCCGTAGCGATTGATAACAAATATAACTCCAATGCCTCCTAACATGGCTAGAGAGGCAAAAGCAACAGCGTTTGTGCGTCGTTGGATTTCTAGATCAGCGATGCCAATGATGATCGTTGTCAGTAGAGTTATAAGAGCCAGTGTTCCCATACCTGCCAGGATGATATTGAGTAGTTTTCTACGACGGGCTTCGTCGGGATCTATTGAAGGAACACTTAATATCTGGCTGATAAGATTGAGGGACATTTTCTTGCTACAAAACTTTATTAAAAGTTTCCTGATATAGAATCAAAGCTGCTAAGATGGCTGAACGTATTATGTTCTTCGGTGCATATAGGCACTTCACAATCCAGAGAGGTGAGTAAATTGCGTTTGAGTCCCCGTAAGCACGAGCCAGGTAATTTGCGCTTCGATGTAGCACTTTTTGGTCGATGGGGTCCAAACGGTTGTAATGCAGCAACGTGGTTAGGACGTAGGCAGTCTCCTCTGCTGTGCCCCGATCGAAGAATCCCCAAGATCCATCTTCTCGCTGGGTGTGTAGTAACCAATCGATCGTATGTTGGTAAGCCTGGATTAAGTAAGATCCCTCTTTGAATAAAGCTAGCAGGGCATGGGATGTGGCATAATAAGGTGACGAGTGCCATTTATCTGTCCAATACATATTATATTTCCGATTGTTGAGCAACATGAGGATAATTTGTTCTTGCACCTCACGACGATTGGGATATTCGGACATTAGATGTAGTGCATCCAGGGCGTGAATATTGGTGCTTACACTGGCGTTTCGCTCGTAGTTGTAAGTGCGAATAATGTGCTTCTCCGAATCCTCAAATTGTGCCAAAATCGTCGGATCAACGTTGTAGCCTGCCTCAAGTAGCACTCGGCAACAGACCGAGGTGGTGTCTCCGTCGGGGATACCGAACGTAGTATCAAATCCCACACCTGAAGGATTTAAATCCTCTTGTAATGATTGCCAGATTTTTTCTTCTGCAAACTCCACAATAGGTACCCCTGAAAAGACTAAGTTGTTCAAGACCCACGTTGTTTCAAAGGTGCGGAATGGATAAACAGGAATAATGTGGTCTATGTGCTTGCGTACGGTCTCAAGATACTGTAGTGCCGATTGATTTTGACCATTGAGTAATAAGTAGTAAGCTGTAGTGGCTGGTGAATTACCAAGGGAACCGACACTAGTCAACGCTTGCTTCAAGCGAAAGGGGTCGCCAGACTGTCCTAAGAACTCCAGAGAGTATACAGTGGAGATGTGGGGCGAATAGAGCATCCTGGGAGGGATCATTCGTAACTTAGCAGTTTGGATTTCTCCATATCCGCAGGTATGAGCTGGTACGTCTAAATCAAGGGATTGAGCCTCATTAAGTAATGTGGGAAAAATTAGCTCAAAACCCACTAATTCAAAAGGGTCATGAGGTAACATATGCATATGATGCCACAGATAGCGCTCGCCGCGCTTAATCGCTTCTTGGGCTTGCTTTGTCTGCCCATTCTCGCGCAGGGCGATGATGGCGATCAAGGTGCAAATGATCCGGTCGTGATAATACTCGATCTCCCCGCCCCAGCTACCATCGGGATGTTGATTTTCCAGCAGCCAGTCGATCAGGTCGGGCCAGCGAGGCTCGCCGTCCTCCGTGCGCAGGCGGGCCATCCAGGCGATGTCGTAGGGGCTGGGGCCCATACGCTGGTCTAAGTTCCGCACCAATTCCCGCGCTTCCTCAATATAGTCCACTAAGTCTCCCTCTACTGTCTTGGGGCTTATCGTTCACACTACAACGAGTGGGGAAAAACGAATAAGTCTCTATTCGTTTGTTTCTCAATTCGATGTAGTGTTTTACAAAAAGCAGATTTCGGCGCTTTCTACCTCATCGCTGGTGTGAGTTCCACCTGGGGCAGAGGATACCAGAAGCTACCGCTTCTCAGTCGACGCCCCAGGCCCAGGACGTGATGACGGTTGCGGGCGTAGAAGTCTGCCATTGTGCGCCACTCCTCGGCGGAAAGCGCGTCGTAGTCGGCGTCGTCCACTCGCCGGGTGTACAAATGATCGTAAAGAATAGAACGTAGCGTATGAGCGTCCAGGTATGGCGAGGGGCTGACGGTGAAGTAGAGATCCTCGCTGCCGGTGGCGATCAAGGGCATATCGAACGCGGCGGGGCGGTCGGCGAAACCAATAAAGAAGTCCACCGGCTCGACGTATTCACCGTAGTAAGCCGCCACAATCTCGCGCTTGTTGGGCGGACGCCCCTGTTTGCGATGAAAACGAGCGCCAAACTGAGCGACACGCTCTGTGGCGTCATGGGCGCAGACGCCGAAGAAGAGACGGTAGCGCTCGTGGGAGGCCGTGCGTCGCGCCACCTCGTCGTAGGCCCCCAGAGCGCCTTCATAGGGCGTGTCCTTAAGATAGCGCTCCGCGTCACCGTAGATGTGCACCCGTACCTCATAGGTCTCGTAGAAACTCAGGAAATCCCGATCCTGAGCAAACCAGAGCAACCCCTGCTCCAGGAGTGCTCTATACTCCTCGCCACGTTCCAATAAGTCCGGTCCGAAGATCGGCGTCACCAACGTGTCAATCCCGTGGTCGAAGAAGAGCTTATAGAGCTCGATATGCCGTTGCCCGCTGATGCGGAGGTAAGTCCCCACGAAGTTCTCCCGCGCCAGATCCGGATACTCCAGCATAAACCAGCGTCGCGTGCCGTTGATGGGGAAGACGCACACCTTGGGCCCATCCCGGCGCACCAGCTCGGCCACCTCCGCGGTGGATAGGTTCTGGAATTCCCCCCAGGTGGGAATAGGTCTTTCGCCTGGAGTCATAGATCTCCTGTTACCGTGCTAGAACTCCGCATAAAAACTTCTGCCAGGGACACTACACCGAATGAGGAATAGAACGAATTATGCCTCGTTCCGATGCACCTGCTTGAACAGAATTCAGAATCACTGAAGCACTGAGGCTCTGACTTCACTGACCCTCGCCCTTCCCGAAAGCTGAAAAGAACAGTCTAAGTAAGTGTTCAGGGGGACGTGTGGAAAGAACACGGATTTCTAGGATTAACGGATTTGGCAATCCTCGCTAGCTGGACTACTTTCGTTTTCTCCTTTCGCTTGCTACCCAATCTGTGAATCCTGTTAATCCGTGTTCTTTTACTAATTACATATCCCATCCTGAACGGTTACCAGTCTAAAAGGCCCAAAGAGCCCGCTTTCAGGTAATTCTCAGCTAGTTTCATCGCATCCGAAAGCTTTCGGGAAGATTGTGCGCTCTCTCAGTGGCCTCAGGGCCTTCAGTGAGTCAGTGATTCAATCCGGACAAAGCCCTTATCGCTAGGCCGCCACGCTCACCTTGACGGAGTTCTCTCGCGTGGCGTCCCACAGACGCCCGATCAGCAGCGCGTAAAATACCAAAATCACGATCATCATCAAGGGCACGTAGATGTTGGGGTCGGTCAGGATGTACGGCCCGGGCGCGATGACCTCTACTCCCAGCGGGATGAGGGCCAGGCTGCCCACCCGCAGCGGATCGAGCAGAGCGTAGGGCAAGAAAGTCGCGCTGGCTAACACCCTGGCCCATTTCTGCTTCAACGTGCCCAGCAGATAGGGGAAAATCGCGATCCCCAGGGATACCTCCCACACCATATCGAGCCAGATGAAAGCCCCCAGGTAGAGCGCGAAGGCGAGATCCAGGGCCAACTGAGGGACTTCCAGGCCGGCCCGTCCCGGCGGATGGAGGAGATGACGCAAGCTCACCCACGCCAGTGGAACCAGAAGCAGGCTCTTGATGATCGTCCCCAGGCGCAGCGTTTCCGGG
>CAYYTU010000169.1:0-3990 GCA_964474655.1 uncultured Anaerolineales bacterium | reverse complement strand
ATACCAAGTGACAAATTTCATTAGCTATTCAAGAAACTTATCGGTAAAAGTCAGCGCTAACAGCCCGCTCGGTCTTTTAGGTATCTAGCTATCTGGTCAGCCAGCTTCGCGGAAGCTCCCTTCTGGGAAAGTCTACCAGGTCGCTTGTACTCAATGACAACATGGCCGTAAACAGCGTCAGCCGCCCCACTCAACGTTGTCATCTCGTACCTGGGCGCAAGAGTCAAATCAAGCGCATCAAGCGTAGTGGAGAGTGCCTGCTCCACACCTATACGCAAGTCTTCCTCGGTGTGGGCATTCCTAGCAACTTCGCGTATCTCCCGAGCAAGCTTTTCGGCAGCCATGGACTCTGAATTTGCTGACATATTTCAACGTCTCCCTATCCCTGAGCCATTGTCTACTGTGGACCTTTTTGCTCCACGTCACACCTAAAGAACCTTCCACAAGCTCACGCGCTCCTCGAAATACTGAATCTTTCGCATCATTGTATCTTAATCTCACCCTCGCACAATCACTTCTGGTCGTGCTCACCGGTCACCATCTCAGCAGCCACGACAGCGGCCTCCGCCCTAAGCTACCAGCTTACTCAATCCCTTCAACTCATCCGCTCCGCTGATCATCACCTTATGTTCCTCAGCAAACTCGACCGCCTCCGGCGTGAACCCGGCCTGCGAGACGCACCACGCCCTCGCCTCGAACTGCTCCGCGTGCTTCACGAGCTGCTCCAGCTCGCCCTTCCCCACACGCTTCAGGCGCCACTTGACCTCGACGACCCATCGCTCGTCATTTTCGGCCAAGGCGTCCAGCTCCACCTGACCATCGGGGGATAGGTACCGCTCCACGCTGGTGAAGTCAGGAATCCGCACTGACTCCTCCTGTCCAAGCAACTCGCCATCCACCGTCCGCCCGGCCAGCTTGCGCAGCAGCTCCCGCACCTCGCTCTCTTTGGCCCGTCCAAGCTGGGTGGACACGCGCTGAAACCGCTCCGAGAGATCGCCCACCAACCCCTCCAGGCCCTCGATGCTGCTTGTCGAGGACAGGTCCTCCCGGCGAGGGAATGCGTCCACTTCCACGCCCTGGCTGGTGTAGGCCACCCAGAAACGGAGCACCGGGTCCCTGTAATAGTAACGCTTCTCCTCCTGGATGACCAAATCGACCTCCATCAGCCAGCGCAGGTACTCCCTCGTGGCCGAGGCCTGGCGGCGCAAACGGCCCGCCAGCTCGGAAAGCGACAGTCCCTCCTCCTCGGCCAGGATCTGTAGCAGCGCCTTCAGCAAGCCGTAGCCCCGGGCCTTCTGCAGCGAGATGTCGTAGAGATAACGGCAGTAGCCGTAAATCTGCCCCTGGCGAGAGAGCGTCTCCAGCAGAAAGGCCTGCTCCACTCGCTCGACGTCGACCGCCTCCGCCGTTGGCACCAGATCCCGCAGGCGCCCGGTCAGGGCGGTGACGTAGAAGGGATGGCCAAAGGTGTAGGTGTAGACGGCCGATTGGGCCTGCGGCGGCAGAGGGCCAAACATCCGCTCTACCAGCCTCTCGGTGTCCTCCTGGGTGAAGGGCTGGAGCTCCAGGGCGCGGAACTGGAGGAAGAGCGGGGATTCGTGATCGCGGACCAGTCTCTCCATCGCTGTGACGGCCGAGCCAGTGATCACGTAAGCAACCCGAGCCTGCTGCTGCATAGAAGCCCGAAAGCGCTTGAGTGGATCGCCAACACCGGGAAAGTTGCCCAGGCTGGCAAGCTCGGGAAACTCGTCCAGAAAGCACATGACGGGTCGATCCAGAGCCTGGGCCAGCTGCTCAGGGAAGTCGAAGGCCAGTTTGAGAAGCAGAGCATAGTCAGTCTTACGGCGGCCCAGCGCGCGCACCAAAGCGCCGGTCGTGCGGGCCACCAGGGGCACCTCGGCCGCCTCCGTCTCCAGCAGCCGGTCAGCGGTGAGGTAAGGCTCAACCGGGCCCTCACCCTCGGCAAGGACCCAGTAGCAGATCAAGCCGATGTAGCGCTGGGCGAAGGGGTCCGGCGCGCTGCAGATGCCCTCCATATCCAGGTAGACCGGGGCGACGACGCCCCGGTCCAGGAGGCGGATCACCTGCTCCTGGGCAAGGAGCGTCTTGCCGATACGCCGCAGGCCGAAGAGGGCCACGTGTTGCGGACGCCCTTCTCGCAGGTCCTCGGCCACGCTGGCCAGGACGGAGAGCTCGTGGGCGCGGTTGGTGAAGCGCTCGCGCAGGTATGATGGGTAGAAAGTTGGCATCTTCCCCTCCAATGGAGTTAAGTCGATTGACTTATAAGTCAGATGGGGTAATTATAGCACAACGAGAAATTTGAGCAAAAAGGCCAACTGTGCGATTCACAAACTCCAGCAAGCCTTCAGGGGGGAGCACGACATTGCCTCTAAGAGGACACGCTATCCGCCGTTTGTGACGGATGAGAAGCTGATTGAGTTGCAACGAGGTATTAAACAGGTGTTCGATCGATTAAACATTCTAAATCTAGAGAGAATCTGACCTCAATAACGCTCCGGGCACTTTGTCAAGAGCCCCTCCTAATTTCTTGGCGCGAGGAAAATTCAATTGGAGCCCTACCAACCTCAATCATAGAGGCTCAATAACCTCTAGTCTCTGAAGATACTTTTCTGCTTCACCGGGATGCATTCTCTCCATCATTTTGACCCTGCCATACGTACTCCGCCACAGCTCCTCGAAGTCCTCGGCCTCCCTCCCGCTAACCTCTTCGTCTTCACACTGCTTCACTGCAGCCCTAATTCTCGACCGTTCCTGCTTTGGCAAGGTCGGCCGCCCAGCATTTATGTTAAGACTGTGTACCTGACGAGGCTCCCCTGGCGTTGAAATATTGATCTTATCTCGATTAGGGGACAGTTCTTTACTTGCAAACATACCAAAAACTTGACCAAAGGCGAACTCCAATTCATTCTTATCAACAAACCGATCTGCGGATACTATTACATCATCAACATATCTCGAGTAGCACAAGCCTCGTTCCTGAAGGGATTCCACAACTCTCGGCTCTCTGTCATAAACCACTAGATTCGCCAACCCGGGGCTAGTAGAAGCACCTTGTGGCAAAAAGCCTCTATACGTCGTAAGGCTGGTGAGAGTATCTGCGATATTTTCCGGGAAATTAAAGAAGTACTTCCAACCGCTATGAACGACAGTAGATCTAACCGATGGAAAGAAATTCTCTATGTCCATCGTGATGATGACATCATGTTGTCATGAGTCACACTGTTTGGTTGAAATAGGGCATTCCGGCCCAATTGAATGGGGCTACAATTGGCTTTCGCCAATTTGAGAGCAGTAGACATTTCGCCGCCCCGGTCAAGGCAATAGACATATCCCAGTCTTGACCTCCTCGTCCATACGCAAAAACCCCCACGCATAAATAATAATCTAACCCCATGCCCATATACCCTCTGGTTTTTGCCCGGGGGTTTTTGCACGTTGTTTTCGCCCGTCTCCTCCATCACGCCCCCTGTCGAACGGGGCTGTTCCTGGAAGGCCCCTCTCCCCGCAGGCGGAGGAGGGCTCGACCTGATCGAGCCCCTGGGGCTAGAACAAGTTGTCCAGTCGCTGTCCGGCCTCCGGGTCCACGTCCTCGCTGATCGCCGGGGAGGCTTCATCATCATCTTCATCGGTCACTTTGACTTGAGCTTGGGCCAATTCCTCTCGCAGCACACGGCGAAGCGTCGCTTCATCCAGCGATTCGGAGGACTGGATGGTCTGTCGAATCGCGGCGCGGACCGCCGCGCTCTGATTAGCTTGACGCTTGAGCCAATCTAGGATGTCGCGGTCTTCTTCCGGGTCCAGCACCAGTTGTTTTCTGATGGACGCCATAAGGTCTCCATTGTGTAACGATTACACAACGGTGTTGTCGTTGTGTAACCGTTACACACTAAGCGAACTTCCGCAGGCTGTAGCGGTAGAAGCCAGCGGCGTTGGCCATCTGCGGGCTGGGCACCAGCCGGGCGTGCGGAT
>CAYYTU010000168.1:0-4015 GCA_964474655.1 uncultured Anaerolineales bacterium | reverse complement strand
GTGTGGGTGAATCCTGGACAGAGGAGCACGGAATCGATGGCCTCCTCCTTAGCTGTCTCCTTGGCGGTCTCTACAGCCTCTGCCTGATTCGGCACCACGACGGACAGGAGGCGGAATTTCCCCGTGTCGATCTTGCTTCTGTGTTTGGCTCTATCGGCCTCTGGGGCGTGCGCCATGAACAGCACGTTGAATGACATTGGATCCTCCCCTCTAGAATAGGTCCTGGCGGCCCTCTGCGGCATCCTCGACGCCGGCAAGGGGAGCGAGCTGCCAGGGATTATGTGATACCAGATGATGGCTAGATTCTCTTTGCGTGCACGGCCAGGGCGTGGAGGGTCAGAGGCATGCTGCCCTCTGCATAAGCAGCGTTCATTCGTGTGTGGAGCGCCGCCCATAGCTCCTGCCTTCTAGAAACCGGCAGACGGCTCTTAATGCGTCTCGCCCCTCCTCGCTCTATCATGTGATTCAGATACGCATCCGGAGAGCATCTGAGAACTATCTTCTTCTCCTGCATCGTCCAAGATTGCCAGCTTCCTTCATCTGCTCTACACCATTCACGTATCGTGTTCCCGTCGGGAACCAGCGGTCCCTTCCTAGAAAACGATTCTCGCAGGTCAAGCTCATTCAGCACTGCAGACAACGCCTGCCTGAATTCCTTGACGTGCAGTGCCCCCGGCACGCTGAAAGCCAGCCTACCGCCGGGCTTCAGAGCTCTGCGTACCTGCTTCAAGGCCACTGCTTGTTCGTCAAAGAGGTGGAAGCTGAAGTTGCTTACTACCGCGTCGAATTGCCCACATGGAAGATGGTCCTCTAGGTCTTCCGCTTTTGCAGCAACTGATCGTAACCTCTCCCGATCCGCCCTTGAGGTGCGAGTGTCCAGCTCCTTGAGAGCATCTGCGTCAGGTTCAACAGCGAATACCTTTCCGTCAGGAGTAGTTCTTTCGAGGATAACATCTGTACTGATCCCGGCACCAGCCCCCAAGTCCATCACCTGTTCACCACATTGGATGGTGGCGAGGTCGCATAGCCATTCGGCAAATGGTCTGAATGCTGCATCAAGCAGGTTGTGTGAATTGCTACTCATTGCACAAATCCTTTCCTGATTATCCTAGCGGCGGAGGCCGCGAGGAGAGCCGCCACAATGCGGTCATTGTATAATAGCATGCCCAGTGTGCCAACCGCTACGCCGAGGGCTCGCCGCCTCCCAACGGCGGTGCTCATTCCGATTGGCGAGCCGCCGACGCCATCATCTGGTAGGGGACCTGCGAGCGACAAGTTGGCACCTAGCTTATGCATCCGCTCCGCGCGTAGCCTCGGCCGTCGCTGTGGCGAGCGGCACGGAGCCTTCCGGATCAGATTGAGATTCCTGCCCTACGGGAAGCGTCGGCCCCGCCTCGCCGGGCTCAGCTGAAACGGCGGGAGATTGCCGACCCTTTAGAATCAGGACGGGGCCGATCAGGATCAGGACCCCTCCGATGATACCGATCTGGCGGAGCGGCAACCGCGCCCACATGCCAACTTTGCGGGATTCGTGCGTCCTTCGCTTACGTTTCATACAAGCGTCACCACCATTCAGCCGGCCAAAAGCACGAACAACCCCGCCGTAGCCAGCTTAACTTTGGCCGTGTGGCGGTGGATAAGCAGGCCTAGTTGCTGCGACGTAGTACCCAAGTAGGCGAAAACGAAGACCACCACCAACGGCAGGATGAACATCAGATTGTAGAGCACCAGATAGAGTCCTGCCTGCGCCTGCATCTCCGGCACACCTAAGACGAAAAGAATGGTCGGTAGGTAGACCTGACCGGTGCATGCCAGCTCAATGATCGAGACCACGACCCCGGTGACGAAGGTCACGGGCACAAAGGCCTTCGCACCAGCCCGCTCCCGAATGGCCTGGTTCACACGCCGGCGCAGCCGGGTCGGCATGGTCAGCCGCATCTCCGTGGCTTTCCCGCGCCGCGCCTGCCACCAATCGTAGAGAGTGCCAACAGCCAGCACCAGGCAAAGCGCCGTCGTGATCCCGTTAATCCAGCGGCTCGCGACGTCGAGGAAAGGTAGCGTAGCCAGGAACTTCAACACGCCGAACCCCACGCCTAAGTAGGTCAAGAAGACGGCCAAGGCAAAGGCCCCACCCGCCAGCAGGACCTCCCGACCCTCCCGACCCATGAAGGTCAAGTACGAAATGAAGAAGACCAGCGTAGCGAAGGCACAGGGGTTGAGCCCGTCGACCAACCCTGCCACCAACACAGTGAGCAGCCCGAATGATCGAAAGCGCTCGATGATACCGGAAGCGGCCTCACTCCCCGCAGCCACCAACGGGCTGCCACTGCTCACATCCTCCCACACCGGCTCTGCTCCCGTGTCGGCATACTGAGCAATGAGTGTCTCGAGGGAGCGGGCATGCACTTCTTCATCGCCAACGAGCGCGTGCTGACCGACGAAAACCGCCGGTGCGGTAAGCCGCTTCCTCTCCGGCACGCCGGCTCGCTCGCCCAGCCACTCGGCCAGGACTGCCTCCTCCCGCACGTCGAACTCGTGGACCACGAGCTGGGGGTACTCGTGCTGCAGGTAGTTCAGGTCGAGCTGCACCCGATCGCACTCCGGGCACCCGGCTTGATAGAAGTAAGCTAGGTGAATGGGAGGTTCATCGGACTCCTCCGGCGACGGCGCCTCCGGTGTGGGCGTCATCTCCACGTCCGGAAGATCCACACCACCCGTCTTCAGATACGACTCCACCAATTCCTCCAGTTGCGCCCGCGCTTCTTGCTCCCCGGACAGGAAGTGGTCGCCGCTGACGATCACGGGTATCTCTGCCCGTGTGACGCCGTGGCGTTCCTCCAGTGTCCGTAGGAGGTCGTAGTTCTCCGTCGACCCCTCCACGTCTCGTCGGTCAATCGCCAGCTGCGTCCCGTACCTCTCCTTGAGCGGGTCGAGGACCTGTTGCTCCACCACCACACATCCCGAGCATAGCCGATCAGTGAAAAAGAGGACGTTCACTACACTGTCTTCATAGTCCTGTGCGGTGGCCGTGGGCGTCGTCGTCGGATCCTGTGAAGGGGACGCCGTCGTCTCCAGGACGGCTTCCAGGCCGGGAACGTCGGGATAACCCACCCCTCCAGCCGCCAGGTGCTGCTCGATCAAGCCCGGAAGCCTCTCCGGTATCTCGCGCGAGCTCACCAGCGCCGTATGACCGATAAAGAGCATCGGTACCCCACGACGCTCAGGTGGCACCTCGAAGGCTTCCATGGCCGCCAGCCACACTTCGTAGTTCTCCGGCACTTCGGAGAGCTCCAGCTTGGCGATCTCCAGTTGCGCCCCATACTCTTCCTCCAATGGCGGCAGTACCTCGTCCATCACCTCGTGGCAGTGTGGGCACGTCTCGGCCCAGAAGAACAATGCTCGCACCACCGGCTCGTCGGCCTGAACGGGATTGCGTCCCGACAGCGGCCCCGACAGAGCGAGCACCACGATGATGATGGTGATGACTGAACGTATCAAGATTGGGATCAGCGATCCTCTAGTATTCATATGGAGATTCCTCAAGCTATCTGTATGTGAGTTGGTGCAGGTCCCAGTACGGCTCAGGACTCTGCCGATTTCTTCACGATTTCATCCAGCAGTTGCCCGATGAAGGGGTCGACCAAGCGGTAGTAGACGTACTGTCCTTCCCTGCGGCACGCCACGATACCCGCTTCACGCAGCAGGCCTAACTGCTGAGACACGTAAGGCTGGGGCCGTTCGAGCACAGCTTGTAGCTCTGAAACACACGCCTCTCCCTCACGCAACTCGGTCACGATACGCAGTCTGGCAGGATGAGAGAGCAACTTCAACCGGCGGGCTACCTTCCGACAACGCTTCTCCTTCATCTGCCGCCTCCTAGAGCTGCGTCACGTCAAGATTGCTATCACACGGCTCCTTTGACCTCCACTCGTATAATAAGTGTTGTCATGGTGGGGCATCCCAGGGACAATGACCGGGCACTCAGAGCCGGTCAGGTGAGCAGGTCTGATCCTCT
>CAYYTU010000167.1:0-4036 GCA_964474655.1 uncultured Anaerolineales bacterium | reverse complement strand
AGGTTATGATCCTGGACGTCGAGGCGGTGCTGCCCGACCGCGACCCGGTCACCCTTCCGAGGCAGGGGCTTCCCCGTCCGACGACGGTGCAGTCTCCGAGACGGTGCGCGACATCTTGAGCGGCCGTTCCCGTCCCCAGGATCGGAAAGGGCTGCGGGCCGCCGGGTACACGCGCGTCTCCTCCACCATGCAGAAGCTCTTCGGCAAGAGTATGGAGGACCAGGAGAAACGCATCAAGTCTTTCATCGCAGGAGAACGCTGGGAGGAAGTAGCGATCCTCTCCGACCCGGCCCAGTCGGGCCACAACGGTGAACGGGCACCGATACTACCGGGACGCCAATCAGATCGAGCATCGTTGTGACTGTGAGCAGCCGACGCTGCCAGCAGAGGTGATCGAGGAGCAAGTGGTCGATTGGCTGGTCCGGGTTTCGCGCTGTCTGCCCAATGATTGGGAGAAGCAGATCGAGCTCTTCACGGAGGCGACGGGCTCCACGGGGGCGCGTGAGTGGGAGGACGGGCTTCCGTCGTATTGGGGCCCGTATCCAGCAGTGTACGTCAGCTGGCACGATGCCTTGGCTTACTGCGAATGGCTGTCTGATGTCACCGGTAAATCCATCACCCTACCCACCGAGGCCCACTGGGAGAAAGCCGCGAGAGGCCACTTGGACCGCAGGTCCTATCCCTGGGGAGACGGCTGGGACAGAACGAAGTGCAACACCCGTGAGTTTGGCCGAGACGATGCTATGCCGGCTGGAATCCTTAATGGGGGTGCTAGTCCCTATGGCTGCTTGGACATGGCGGGACAAGTGTGGGAGTGGACGGCCAGTCTGTGGGGCGGACTTGTCTCCACCATTGCTACGACCACAGGCCGGTTCATCGCTGGAAAACCGTGCTCAACAACCGCCATCCCCTGTCCGGAATGGGCGTGCCCGACGATTGGAAAGCGATGGTTCACGATGACTACCAGGGTCTGGTGCCCGTGATGGGCTTGATGATTCAAGTGGAACCGCGGGAGAGCACTCAGAAGCTGCTTTACGATTATCTGCGCCGCCTCGTGCACGGCAAGGGGTACCTGACTCGCAATCAGAAGCGGACGTTGTGGGACATCTTGCGCGAGCGGGGCGATGAGCCAAAAGACGATTGGGAAGAGGAACTGGCGGCCCACTACCAGGCGCTCAAGCAGCGGCGGGATCTGGCCTTCCGCCTGGCGCGGCTGGCTGCTCTCGACTTGAAGCCGGAGCACGCGGAGCAGGTGCGCTCGCTGCGGGAGCAGAACACGGCCTGGTGCGGGGGACGGATGCGGCAGCTCTCAGCGAGGCAGGAGGATTTGGTGAAGGCCTGGGAGGCCGAGTATCACGAGCAGCGCGTGGCGGCGATGGAGGAGCTCGCCCGGCAGCTGGCGGTGAAGGTGGGGGCAGATCCTGGTTGGTGATCCCCCTCCTCATTCTTGTCCGGGTGCACTTCGCCGTGAAAAGGTCGTTTCACGTATGTGTTTCGTGTAGTACAAGACTTCGAACTTGAAAACCTCTTCCACACCAGTACTCTCCCACAAGTCTCATCCAAACTCTCACTAATGTCGCATCACCAGCGGGAGATAGACGCGGTTGGTCGGGCCGTGGCAGATGGGCACGCTGAGCACATTGTGCTCCTCATCGCGGACGTAGGTCGACGGTGGAGTGCAGGTCTCTGCTGCGTCCCGTCGACGCAGCGTCAGTTCATTTGAGATCAAGGACGTCCGGCCTGCTGCCATGAGTATAAGGTGTACTAGAAGTCGAACTGGAACTCCACGGGCAGATCGCTTCGAGGCACTTTCACAATTTGGTAGGGATAAACTATCTGAGCTGTCGTCACTTGGTCTGGGTCTGGCGATTTCACCGCCGCCTGCACAGTCAACGCCCGCTTGGTTTCCCTCGCCCTCTGGACTCGGACAGTGTAACCGCCGCTTCGTTTCTCGCCGGCGAAGATGGCAATCAGCATATACCGTGTGAAGTCGATCTCCGGAAGAGTCGGTTTAGGGATTGTGTAGCGATGTAGCTGTTCCCACAGCGACCGTCACCCCGAAAGTGAATCAACGCACATCCCTTGTTGGTCAGGATAATCACTTGCCGTACCCCTTCGTCCACTACGGTGAAAGCAATCCTCTTTCCTCTCCAGCGAGCACAGCCGATGAGACCTAAACTCAGAGTAACCAGAACAAGCAGCGGCGCGATCCGTCGCATCGAGCATCTCCTATGATTCAATGATCGCGCAGTACCGCGTACCGCGCAAAAGCCTCTAGCACACCAGCTATGTGCGGCACACGCCTTGCCGCCCGCAGGGCCTCATCCATCAACATCTCGGCCTCGCTCCTTACATAAGCCAGCGCCTCAGTCGCTCGAAGCAACTCAATGAGAGCCTTCTCTTCCACATCTTGCCCGTCGAGAAACCGTCGGACCAACTCTTGGCCTGCCCGGTCGGCGTGTCGATAGGCATATATCAGAGGAAGCATCGGGCGCCGATCCACATCCCCGGCGCCGCCCTCGGCCAGTACTTCCTCAAACTCAATCAGGTCATCTCTGACCTGGAAAGCGCGCCCCACGGTCTCCCCGTAGCGCGAGAGATCCTCTATCAAAGCATCGTCGCCCCCGGCCAAAGTAGCACCCGCAGCTAACGCTCCGGCGATCACGCCAGCCGTCTTATCGGCTATCAGGCGATTATACGTTGCCTCCGTTAGCATCTCTTCGGCCCAGATGCCTACGTCCTGAAATTGCCCCGCGCAGGCACGGATGCCGCTCTCGGCGCCGATGATGAACGCCTCCACAACTCGATCCGGTGGATTATCGGCCCGACTTGCGGCCAGCAAGCGGAAGGCCTTGGCGATCAGGTAATCGCCGCTGACGATGGCCCGTGACGCGCCTTGCGTCTGGTGCAGCGCCGGCAGACCACGCCGCGTATCGGCCTGATCCATAATGTCGTCGTGGACGAGCGAGGCTGCGTGGACCAGCTCGATGCCAGCCGCACCGGCTATGACCTGCTCAGGTTCACCGCCGGCAGCCTCACAGCCCAAAAAGACCAGCAAAGCACGCAGCATCTTGCCCCGCCCAGGCCCAATCAGCTCCACGATCGACGATGCGGGAGCATCTTCTCTGACCTCGGTCAGCATGTAAGCTCGACAACGGTCGAGCAGCGGACGGTAAGCGCCGATCGCGAAGAGCGACCTCGCCAGGGATGGCATCCCGTCATGCTGCAAGATACGTTCCAACACCGCTATGCCCTGTTGCGGCTTCCCATCCAGGATGGCCATAACCAGTGCCTCCCGGACTTGATCATTCGACCGAGCATAACGGATCAGCGCTTCCGCCACCTGAGGATATGCCAACCGGGCCATCAACTCCCGGGCCCGCTCGAAAAAGTCGGCGTGCTGCTCCCGCAAGCGATCGCTATACCGCCCTAGACACTCAGCGGAAGTATCTCCTGAAGATAGAGCCTCACCCGCGACCTCGGCTGCCAATTTCCCGCTCTCCACGGCCCAGGCGATGCCCTCGCCGGTGAGAGGATTGACCAGTCCGGCCGCCTCGCCTACTACCAGCAAACCGGGGGCAGATGTGGGAACGGAGGGGAAGTCGGTGCGCAGCGGGAAGCCGCGGGGGCGGTGATGTAGTTGCCCACCGCTCAGCCGTTCACTGCACAGGAAGCGGTCAAACGCAGCCCGCAGCCGCCGATTCCCTTCGGCGGGTGTCATATCGCCCACCAGCCTCAGCCCTACCCCCACGTTGGCGGTCGTATCGCTGATGGGAAAGACCCAGGCATAGCCGGGCAGTATCTCTCTATCCAGGTGGACCTCAACTCCGGAGTCGAGGTTGTGGAGTCCCGTGGCGTAAGACCGCATCGCTAACGCCCGGAGCCGAGCGCTGGGCCACAGATCCAGAGCCCGGAGCAAGGATCGATTAGCACCTGTGGCGACGATGACCAGCCGAGCCGCGACGACGAAAGGACATCCGTCAAGCCGACCTCGCAGGCCAACCAACCGTCCATCACGGCGATAGGGCGCTCGAAC
>CAYYTU010000166.1:0-4056 GCA_964474655.1 uncultured Anaerolineales bacterium | reverse complement strand
CGAGGTTATGGAGGCCTCCCACGACGAGAAAGAGGGGTAGACCCTCTCTTACGTAGCCTAGCAACAACGCTCCCTTTCGGTTCTGATCTAACACCTTCATATCCTCGCCGAGCCTCTGCAGACGGCGCGTGCTCAGATCGAACACGTAGAGGACCGGCGGGCCAGACCCATCGGGCAGGAAGCGGTTGGCGAAGAGATACCGTTCGTCCGGCGACCAATGAAGCCAACGCCAATCCACCGTCTCGTCGGCGTTCTGGGGGATGATGCGCTCCTGCTGACCGTTCTCGAACGACAGCACCCAGAGCTGATCGACGCCCGTGCCAGCCTGGACATCGCGGGTTTCGTCTTCGAGCGGGGTGATCACCAACGCCAGCCGATCTCCGCTGGGTGACCAGGCCAGGTTCCGCACGGCGTGAGGAGCGTCAAAGGTGAACACTGGTGGCCTCGTGTCAGCGCCCAATCTCACCCAGCCCAGCTCCTCGCTGAACGTCTCTCCCATCTGCTGCGCGTAAACCACCCATCGGTGGTGGGGATCGACGGCGAAGTCCGTCACCCTATCTGAGGACGGTACCTCCGTCAGTTTGTTCACCTCCCCGGCGTCATCGGCCAGGCAGAGCTGGCGCCCGCAGGTATAGATGACCTGGAAGGACGGCGCGTCGGTCGCAGGGGGTGGCGTTCGTGTTGGTGTCAACGCGGGCGCCCGCGTGTTGACCGGGCGCGACGAGGGCGTCACCGTGCGCCAGACAGTTGGGCTCGGCTTTGCTTCCTCTGTCTCGGCGCTGCTGCTTCCAGGCCAGTAGCGGTAGTCCTCCTCCTCGATCGCCTCCACCACCTGGCCCTCCTCGGTGACCAAGGTGAACGTCAGGGGGAGCTGATCCGGTCTCGGCAGACGCACGAATTGGACGCCTTGCTCCACCGGCTCCACCACCACGGTATAAGAAGCGTCCACTCGCCTTACCTCCTTGACCCGATGATGCAGGATCCACAACTCTACCTCCTCCCAGTCAATCAGCGCCTGCTGCCGTTCCGGCTCGATGCATCCCGCCCTAGCACGCTCCGGCAGCGTCCACAGGCCGCTGAGATTGGTGAGATCCTGCTCGACGCTGGCGCTGCCGTAGTTGAGGAAGAAATTGTGCCTCCACGGGTACTCCAGCACCTCCTCGTTGGCCCCGGCGTACCGACCCGACTCCCACACCGACGTTTGCTCCTCCTCGGACGGCCGTTCCCACGAACCCGCCGATCCGCAGATCTTGAACGCTACCTCCGTGCCCCTCTCCATTACCTCCGAGACGGTCGGCGTCTGGGACGCTGGATCTGAAGGCGGTGGCGAGTCGAACTGACCGCATGCGGCGACTGCGGCGCCCAGTACCGCCAGGACGCAGACCACTCGTCTCGTTCTCAGAGTCAACATTCTCGAACGCCACCTCCTGATTGAAAACGGCCATCTTGTTGGAATGCTCCCCTCTGCCTAAGATGGCTCCGCTCCGTGGATCTCCACGTCTTCTCTGTGATCATCTGTGTCAGCCCTCTCTCATTGACCCTATGTCATTACTCCGTGCTATGCGCGCCTTTGCCGTGAGTTCTCGTGGCTGAGCGAGGATCTGTCACCTCACTTGGCGCTCGCGGAGTGCAGGATGCACGAAGGGTGCTCATAGATGTATGGGGCGCGGGGAGCAGTCGGGACGGAAAAGAAACGGCCGGCGCGGCTCAGGTACGCCTGCCCGGGATGTAAGATTCTCTCAGCTTGACGCCTTAGAGATATCAGCAACCCTCCAGCTGAACCACTCGATCACGTAATGATAGACGATCATCTCCCGCTGCCCTCGTACGGAAACGGAGACCTCGTGGGTTCGCCTGGGCCAAACCCCCTTGGTCGGTAAGTCGGCTTCATCAAAGGCGTCGAGCAACGGGGCGAAGTCCATATCGATGTCCTCGTCCACTGGTTGTGGGGCAGGGAGCTCCACCCGGCGGCTGGCTTCCGCAGCCAGAAATGGCTGCAGGCCCCCATGACTGCTCATAACGACGTCATAGGCCCACTCCTCGAAGCTGGCTGTGGCCAGCGGTAGCGTCCGTGACGCGACGTAGAAGAGCCCGAGAACCAGGACGCCAGCCATCGAGTGCAAGAGGACGCTTCGTGTCTTACACTTCCCATTTCTTGCTCCGTGACGAGAACTCATCCTGGGCATAGTCAGCCTCCTTCAACTGAGTCAGGATGTATCGGTCTTCCCCGTGACACGTACAGGATATCACGTGCTACGTCACTTGTCATCTGGGAATGCTTACAGGTTCCCCGAGTCTGCCGCTCATTCGAATTGGAAGGTGTCTATGATCAACGCATAGACGTCCTGCTGCACCACGGCCAAGGGCTGGTTGACCAGGGGCGAAGCATGGAAGCTCAGCTGCACGACGCGATCCTCCACTGTCAGATAGAACGCCCAGTACGTCGAGTCAAACGCGAAATACCTGACCCAGAAGGCAGGCTCACCGGCCACCTCGCAGTGTCCTACCCAGTCCTCTCGAATCGTCCCCTCCTCCGTCACCGGCAGGGATCCCGTGGGGCGGTTCTGTTCCTTGGCCTCCTCCCAACGCTCCAGCACGTACTCCCGCGCCCACGATTCGGCGTCCAGCTCCTGCGGGTTCTCGAACGTGCGTACGATCAACTCGTAGGCCTCACCGTTGTAGGACCAGTCCGCGTCCCCTGGTTTCACCCATACCACGGGGCCCGTGACGTGCAATTCGCTCACCGCTGCCACCTCCGGCTCGGCCGTCTCCACCTGTGCGTTCGATGGGTACTGGAACGAGAAACCGGGGCCGTCGTAGGTCTGCAGCGACAGCGCTTCAGGCAAGGGGGTTGCCATCTCCGAGGGCGCACCGTATTTCGCCCGTGGCGTCGCGGTTGGCGTCGGGGTTGGTGCCTGGGTGGCTGTCGCCGTTGGAGTCGGAGTGATCGTCGCTGTTGCCGTCGCCGTAGGGGTCTCGGTCGGCTGGGCGGTGAGCGTGGCGGCGACGCCAGCCTGCACAGTCTCCTCCACGTCCGGCGTCGGCGCACCGACACAAGCGGACAGCATCAGCCCTACCACCGTTAACAGTGGGATACTGATCCTCATCGTTTTCTTTCTCCTTACACTATGGCATGCTCGACCAGAAGTTTCGCTTCGGGGTGTGCGACGAGATAGCCGTTGCGTCACGTATGGTACCATGGAGCGTATCCGATGCAACGGTCAAACAGGCCTATGAATAGCTCGGGAGACCTCCAGACGGGCACATCAAGGCGAAGGCACGTCCCGACTCAGCTTCCAGGGACCCTGAACCACGACTCGGAATCCGTCTATCTCGACGTGGTAAGGCCCCGGCGGCACCGGCTCGCTCTCCAGATCTTGGAAGGTCAGCACGGTCCGGTGTTGCGTCTCAGCGGGGAAGTGGTCCTCGAAGAACACTCTCATATCGAAACCGCCCCCCAACCGCGCGGCCTCTCCGTGCGGTCCCGTCCCGGAGGCCGACCACAACCCCGTCAACCGGTAGTCTCCCGGTCGAGGTCGGAGGGCTTCGGAGGTGAGGGCTAGCTGCGTGGTGCGGCCGAACCGCTCCAAGCAGGCCTGGCTCAGGTGGATTCGGTAGCCCGCTGCTTCCAGCGTGACGTCCACGTCCCACGGTTCGCTCGCGCTCCAGACCATGGGGCGGGGCGAATCCGCAAAGGTGGGCTCTCTGGTCACCTCGAAGCGTGGCTCCAGCTTAATCCCCGCCGGCACTGTCACGTCGAAGCTGGCCTGGTCCGGCAACACCAGCTCCGCCTGCGGTACGCGCAGCGTCACGCGCCGCGCCAGGGGCTGCAGCGGCTCGAACGTGAGCGTGTGCGGGATTCCCGACCGCTCGACGGACTCCTCTTCGGGCTCCCAGCCCACGTCCTCTTCGAGCTCATACCGTCTTCCCCGGTCGTCCTCCAGGTACGGGGCGGGGTCCTCGGAGCCCGATGGGAAGCGGACTTCGGCTCCGCGGGGCAAGGGCCCTGCTGCCAAGTGCACCGCCGTCAGCCGGTCCGTCAGCGTCGCCCTATCC
>CAYYTU010000165.1:0-4153 GCA_964474655.1 uncultured Anaerolineales bacterium | reverse complement strand
ACAAAATCGACAAGATCGTGACCAACCGCGTGCTGGGCATCCCCATCTTCCTGGCTATGATGTGGATCGTCTTCAAGGTCACCACCGACGTCGCTGGCCCGTATCTAGACTGGGTGGACGGCGTCATCGGCGGGCCGATCACCAACTGGGTGGTGGCGCTCCTGGGCGCCATCGGCCTGAGCTCCACCTGGGTCGAGAGTCTGTTCGTGGACGGTATCATCGCCGGCGTGGGCGGCGTGCTGGTCTTCGTCCCGGTGCTGATGTCCCTCTACCTGGCCCTGGCTGTGCTGGAGGACTCGGGCTATATGGCCCGCGCCGCCTTCGTGATGGATCGCCTGATGCACGCCCTGGGGCTGCACGGCAAGAGCTTCCTGCCGATGATCATCGGCTTCGGCTGCACCGTGCCGGCGCTCTATGCCACGCGCACGCTGGAGAACGAGAAGGACCGTGTGCTGACTGGCCTGCTGGTGCCCTTTATGAGCTGCGGCGCGCGGCTGCCGGTCTACGTGCTCTTCGCCTCGATCTTCTTCCCGGGCCGGAGCGGCGCGGTGATCTTCTGGCTCTACATCACCGGCATCGTCACCGCCATCGTGCTCGGCGTGGCGCTCAAGAACACGCTCTTCAAGGGCAAGGAACAGTCGCCCTTCGTGATGGAGCTACCGCCCTATCGCATGCCCACCCTCAAAGGTATCTGGTTCCACATGTGGGAGCGCACCAGCGCCTTCGTGCGCAAGGCCTGGACCCTGATCCTGGCGACTAGCGTCATCATCTGGGTCCTCTCGGCCATTCCTGTGGGCGGCGGCGCCTTCGCCGACGTTGAGGTGGGGAACAGCGCTTTCGCCACGGTCTCCCGCGTGATCGCGCCGGTCTTCAAGCCCTTGGGCTTCGGCGACTGGGAGGCTAGCGGTTCGCTGATCACAGGCTTCGTGGCCAAGGAGGTCGTGGTGGGCACGATGGCCCAGATCTACGAGGTGGAAGGGGCCGAGGAGGCCGCCGAACCGACTACCTTCTTCGAGGACATCGGCGAGATCGTGACCAGCTTCATCGGCGCCACGTGGGACACTGTTAAATCGATTCCCCTCATCGTGGGCGTTGACCTATTCGGCGGGGAGGAGGAGGGCGAGCCGACGGCGCTGATGGCCGCGGTGAAGCAAGACTTCGAGCAAACCAGCGGCGGACACGGCGCGCTGGCGTCGGTAGCCTTCATGGTCTTCGTGCTGATCTACACCCCGTGCATGGTGGCCGTCGCCGCCGAGCGGCAGGAGTTGGGCGCCAAGTGGATGTGGGTCAGCATCATCGGGCAGTTGGTTCTGGCGTGGCTGATGGCCCTGATTATCTTCCAGGGCGGCCTGTTGCTGGGGCTGGGATAGCTATGAAGTTTGCAAGTCTGCAAGTGAGCAAGTGAGCAAGCTGAGCGGGGCTATCCTGTGTGAGGAGTCTCGCTCAGCTTTGCGATTGGAAGGAGAACGATATGCTAAAACGTATCCTGCACGAATTTGAATCGGCCTCCGGCAGCATGAGCGTCAACGAACTCAGCCGTAGGATGGGGATCGAACGGAGCGCGCTGGAGGGGATGATCGACTATCTAGTGCGACAGGGGAAGCTACAGGACGATAACGCCTCCGCAGCAGCCTGCGCCGATAGCGGTTGTGGAGGATCGTGTCCGGGGCCAGAGCATTGCCCCTTCGCGGTCAAGCTGCCGCGCACGTTTTCCGTTGTCCCAGATGATTCGTAGGTGTTGATCGTCCAATGACGTGTGCCTCTCTTTTTTTGCCCTGCTTATTGATAATTCTTCTCATTTGCAATAAGCGTCTACCATACACTAGGCTGTGAGTGGAGACAAAGAAGCAGATAGTGCGTGTTTCTCCACGTGTAGATAAGAAGCTGTCAAACAAGTAATACTTCAGTCTTGTGAGCAGGCTCCGAGCCACCGTCCCCGGGGGCGATTGGAGACAGCTTCGAAGATGCTAATTGAGGTGCATAAGTCGCCCTCGAGACGAGGGCTGAGAGCAGTTGCTCATTAGACTAAACTGATACGTCAAACAGAATGTGAACACCGATACAATATTGTACCAAAAACACCGACTGAAAAGTGTACCACCCAGGCCATCCCACAAGTTGCCAAAAGGCGACTTTTCTGTCATCCTGAACCTCAGAGAAAACACATCAACCAGGTTCAGGAGGAAGGAGAATGATCACTGTGGAAGACTGGGCGGAAATCCGTCGGTTGCACAAAGTCGAGAAACTATCCAAGCGGGCTATCGCCCGACGTTTGGGCATACACCGCGACACCGTCTCGCGGGCTCTGGCGTCGGATGAGCCCCCCAAATACGAACGCGAGTCACGCGGCTCGATCCTTGATCCTTACAAGCCAAAGATTCACGCCTTGCTGGCCGACGATCCCAATCTGACTGGCGTGCGCATTCTGGAGATCATCCAGACATAATCAGGACCTTGATTCGCAAGAAGGTGCTATACGGCTATCGTTTCCTCGATCGGTACTTCGTAATTGCCTTGGATGGCACCGGGCGGCTCACCTTCCCCAAGCAACACTGCCCCCACTGTCTGACCGCTACGCACCACGGCAAGACGACCTACTACCACCCAGTATTAGAAGCCAAGCTAGTGTTTCCCAATGGCTTCGCTTTCTCCGTGATGCCGGATTTCTTTTGCTCCGCCGTAGCCCTCCCTCTCGTTCCAGTGCATGCCCCCCTCCAACTTAGCTCCTATACACTGTGCTGATCAGCTCTGCTGTCCAGAGGGTATTCTGCGTGATGTCCAACCCGTCGCCTCCAACAACAGATTAGCTCACCTCAAACGATGCGCAAGCTTTCGCTGTTCTTTATTGCTGGGCGAAAACGCCTCGGCTTGACAATTGCACACGCTAAGTTATAATAACATCTAGCTTAATGAAAAGTTTTTTCAACACGAGGGGGCGATGACCGATCCAAGACAACTGCCGATAGCGCAAGCACTAAGTGATGCCGGGTACAGGCTGACGCAGCCCCGGCTGGCGGTGCTGCAAGTGCTGACCGAGAACGACGCCGGCCTCAGCCCGGAAGCGATCTACGATCAGGGCAAGGCCATCTACCCCTCCCTGGGCCTGGTGACGGTCTACCGGACGCTCAATCTGCTCACCGAGTTGGGCCTGGTGCGGCGCGTCCACAGCGAGGGCCGCTGCCACAGCTACGCCAGCGCCGGCACCAACCGCCACTACCTGATCTGCGAGCGCTGCCATCGCGTGACGGAGGTCCCTTGCCATGGGCTGGACGCCTTCATCCAGGCCGTCCGCCAGCAGACGGGATACACCGTCACTGAGCACCTGCTGGAATTAACCGGCCTCTGCCCGGAGTGCCAGGCGAACCAGGCGGCATGATGCTCCGGCGGATATGGGCGAAAATTCAGTGGGCGGCACTCAAATCGTGGTTGGGGATCGCCGGGTTGTGGGGCGCGGGGCTGCTCCCTTGTCCGGAGTGTGGTGGGCCGATGTTGCTGCATTTCTGGCCGGTGGCGCTGGCCTTGACGTTGGTGAAACTGCGCCGAAAGCGCTGCCCAGAACCAGACGCATCATATGATGCATCGCCATCCGATGCCCCTTGAAGCATCTCATGGCGTAAGACGCTTTTTTTACCCTGTACTGAAAAATGTTTTCACTAACAAAAGGAGGTCACTATGAATATCCGGAAAAGTCGTTTCTTTGTGTGGATGGTGTTGGTCAGTCTGTTGATAGGGGGGCTGGGGGCCTGCGCTTCCCAACCGGAGCCGGTGGAGGAAGAGGGCCCGCTGACGGTGATGGTGAGCATCATGCCCCAGAAGTATTTCGTGGAGCGCATCGGGGGCGAGCACGTCACGGTCGATGTGATGGTCGAGCCGGGCGCAAGCCCGCACACGTACGAGCCGCAGCCGGAGCAGATGCGCGCGCTGAGCGAGGCCGCGGCCTACTTCAGCATCGGCGTGGACTTCGAGAATGCCTGGCTTGACAAAATCGCCGAAGCGAACGAGGATATGCTGATGGTGGATACGATAGCCGACATCGAGCGGCGGCCTATGGATGTGCATCACCATCACGATGATGATCACGACCATGACGACGACCACGACGACGATCACCACGAAGGCGCGCCCGATCCGCACGTCTGGGTTTCACCCGAGC
>CAYYTU010000164.1:0-4216 GCA_964474655.1 uncultured Anaerolineales bacterium | reverse complement strand
ACAGAGATGGGCTGCCTCCGAGGCGCTTTGGCCCGACGTGACGCTGATCGTCGTCTTGGGGCTCGTCTTTGGCGTGCGCTTGTTGGTGGTGCGAACGCTTGACGCGCCGATGTGGGGTGATTCGTATCAGCATACGATGATTGCGCAATTATTGGTCGATAACGGCGGCCTGTTCGATTCGTGGGAGCCGTACACGCCGTACCGCAGTTTGACCGTTCACTTCGGATTCCCAACAACCGTTGCTCTCTTTTCTTGGATAACTCAATTAGGGAGCACTCAAGCTACACTCCTAATAGGGCAAATCATTAACGGGCTCGCTATACTCACGATCTATCCTCTGACTGTTCGCATCGCCGATGACAACCGCTGGGCTGGCGTTGGAGCCGTCCTTGTAGCAGGTTTGCTTTCCCCTATGCCATCTGAATATGTCAACTGGGGGCGTTATGCCCAATTGGCTGGTCAGACCGTCTTGCCAGTAGCTATCTGGCTGCTTTTGGAATCGGTTGAACAAAAAGAGACTTGTCATAGAAGCCAACTCGTTGCCGGCATAGTTCTGGCCGGGATGACACTAAATTACTATCGAATGCCATTCTACTATGCCGCTTTTACCTTGGCTTGGTTAATGGGATGGGGGCTGCCACATTGGAAAGTAAACGCCAAGTTATGGTTGAAAAGGGTGGGCCGTCTTTCAGTAATTGCGATTGTCTTCTTGCTGTTCTTCCTCCCTTGGGGGTTGCAAATCGCGGGAGGAACCCTTGCGAACACGCTCAGCAAAAGCGTAACCCAGGATTCGCCGGTAAAGCAAGTGCTAAATAGTTATCAAGCCTGGTACCGAATAACCTCATATGTACCGCCCCCCCTGTTGATCCTGTCTGGTGTTACTTTAATATGGAGCGTTATGCGAAAACATTGGGCTATTATTTCCATTGGCCTATGGATTCTGGGTCTGGTCTCGCTAGTCGCCACGCGCCTGATTTATCTACCAGGATCGAACTTTATGCAACATTTTGCCATCCAAATCGCTCTTTACATCCCTGTCGGGCTGTTGACTGGCTGGCTGATCGGAGAGAGTACTGAACGGGTAACTCTGTGGGAGAAGCAATGGATCATAGGAGGACTTGTGATTCTCCTAGCTGCATGGGGCGCCAGAGAGCAAACAAGTATTGTAAAACCTTCTTATGTAATGGTAACGCGCCCCGATATGCGAGCCATGGCCTGGATTCGCGAGAATACCTCCTCTCAATCTCGCTTCTTGGTAGAGGGATTTCGCATCTATGAAGGCTGGTCGGCTGTGGGGGCCGATGCTGGCTGGTGGATTCCGCTTCTAACCAAGCGCGAGAACACAATGCCCCCTCAATACGCATTAATAAACGAAGAACCAGCAGATCCAGGATATACGGATCAAGTCGTGGACTTAGTAGCTCATTTAGAGCGCTTATCCCCATCCTCTCCAGAGGGGTTACAGTCAATATGCAAATGGGATATCACTCACGTTTACGTCGGACAAGGACAGGGAAAGACAGGTGCCCAAGCGAGTCAACTTTTTTCTCCTGATGATCTGAAAGCAACCCCCGAGTTTCGCCAAGTCTACCAACAGGATCGGGTGCATATCTTCGCTCTAGATCCTCAAATCTGTGAACCTGGAACCCAAGAATGAAATTATACTCAATTCCCCGGAGAAAAATTCTTCTTGGCATTAGCCTGAGTATCATTTTGGTCGTTCCCCTGGAAGGGTTGAGGTGGATTGACGGGGGCGATTTCATATGGAGAAACCTAGTCCTACGGTGGCTATTTATTGTCAGCCTATTAGGCATTGCCCAGATAGGATCCCCCCATTCCATCAAGAAATGGCATTGTGTATGGCCCTGGTCCGCAGTGTTGGTCATCGGTGCAGGTATAGGGCTGCTGCTCGTGTATATAGTGAGCAAGGCTACTTGGTCTGCGTGGGGTGTCCTGGGTTCCCTATACCTTACGCTCATATGGCTGGATACAACGCTGTCGACCGGTCAGGGTACCTTTTGGAACTGGCTAGTGCATATCTTACTAGCTTTAGCTGGTGGCTTAACACCCATTATTATAGCGCAAGTAGAATCCCAATTCGCAGATGAGGAATTTTTCGTTGCGGTACAGGCGCTAGCGCTGAGCCTATTCTGGCTTTTACTGTTAGGAGCACATAGCCTGCTTACTCGATCGAGAAAAAGATCCCCCCAGGGCTTACACCTTGACAGCCGTTGGATAGCCCCGGTGTTGGTCTTACTCTCCATCGTAGTAGGAGGGGTGACGGTAAGGTCCTATCAAAACAGATTTTATCCGTCTGAGGTTTCAATCTATGAAGGCATATCTCCCCAAACCCCGTTTATCTGCGGCGAGACACAGCCTAACCCCCAAAGGTTCGACGGAGAGGAAGTTTTTCGCCGCTTGTTAGCGCGGGTCGAAGCCAATCCTCATAAAGACACACCAGAATACGGCATGCTGGCTCTGGGCACCGGCAAACAACACTGGGCTCAGACATTTCGTAAGAGCCTCTTGAATGAAGCCGCCGAGGGACTTTACACTGGACCTGCCAATAGTGTGAAATCGGTGCAATACGAAGCTTCTTTAAGAGCATACTACCTACCTCGAGTCGATGTCGCATTCCCCGGCTTGTTTTCAGAAGATGATCTTATAAAGATGGAAGAATGGTTTACCTCTATCAATTATAGGGCCCTCACGGTTGAATGGGTAGACTGGATGTACGCTCTGGCATTTGCCAAGAAACCAGAAGGTCCTTACGAGAATCAAGAAATTGGATCTGGTCTACTGGCCCTGCTGGAGACTGAAAGTATTGGCGCACCGGATCTCTCACAAGAGAACCAAAATTACCTGGAACAGACGAATCGCGGATGGGATACCTATTTCCGAAATACAGATGACGCCTTTGTTTATCAACCCGTTTGGATTAACAACGCTTATTTTCAATCGCTCTACACGGAAAAAGTGTCACAGATCAATAAAAGACTATCCTTTGAATGGCTGTTGTTGCAAACATTGCCCGATGGAACACCTCCTGGATATAATCACCCAGCAGACATCTCTCTTGCAGGAACCGCATACCTGGGAGCTCGATTGCTAGAGGATCCTCGTTATATTTGGTTGGCTGGCCAAGCGCTAACTCAAAAGAATCGATTAGGGGCCAAGGAGCCCCATCCCCCCGCTCAACCTGGTGTCGAGGCCCCCCTCTCTTTAGAAGGTCATTCCCCTACCCAGGGCTCTTGTTTGATCTACGGTAACTCGGGCTTACCCAACCAAATGGGACCACTGGCACCAGACAAAATCGTCTTGCGAGAAAGTTGGTCAGAAGAATCTCCCTATCTCTTGCTCAACCTACGTTTCACAGGCTGGCATCGCTATAAAGGAACCAATACTATATCCTCGGTCTACAAGAATGGCCCCCTCGTTACAGATGTTTTTAATGATCACGCATTCAACTGGTTGCCAAAAGGTCGGATGTTGTTCCGCGATAAACGTATTCCGCGGGGAAATCTCAATGGCTTATTAGTAGAACGCACCGGAATGAGTTCTGTACTTTATTCATTGACTCAGATGGGAGAGCTATGGGCCCAGGATCCACCACAGTATGCCAATGTTGTAGCGTTCGAAACCGGAAAAGATTTGGATTGGACCCACACTCGACTAGCGAAATGGAGAGGATGGCAACACGATCGGTGGATCTACTTTTACCACAACAACGGCCCCATAATTGTGGTAGATAAAGCTGAAGGCCCTTTCGGTCGTCAAGCAGCTCTGGCGTGGCATTTTGAGAACGCAACAATTACGAACAATAATCGAGTTCAACTGCATAGTAGTAAAGATACTTCAGAAGCAATCTTGATACCGCTGGACTCTGAGGAGGGAGAGACAAAAACATTAAGGGAATCTGGTGATCCTAATGTTCATATGGTATATTATGCAACTAATACCGGCAGGCTTTATCTAGCGACGCTGTTCCTCTTCGATAAATGGGTTAACGCGGAGATTTCAATTAGTCCTGATAAAAAAGAACTCATCTTGTCGCGAGGACAAGCTACAATCAGACACTCATTGGATTTGGAGAAGTAAACGAGCCTCACTATCTCCCAGATACAACAATGGATCTGATGCAGAATTACTTACCGTGACACATTAATTACACTGGAAATTAAGTTTCCTCAAATTTTCTATTTGCTACGTTAACATC
>CAYYTU010000163.1:0-4224 GCA_964474655.1 uncultured Anaerolineales bacterium | reverse complement strand
AATCCGGCTTCTCAGACGTATGTGACGATGAAAGAGAACCAGTGCGAGGAGGCCGGGATGAACGCTTTTGGGCACCACCTGCCGGAGGACATCAGCCAGGAGGATCTGGAGGCGGAGATCACGGCCTTGAACGCCGATCCCGCGGTGCACGGTATCCTGGTGCAGCTGCCGCTGCCCGATCATCTGGATGAGGATCGGACGTTGGCCGCCATCGCGCTGGAGAAGGATGTCGACGGGTTTCATCCTTTGAACATCGCGCGGTTGACGCTGCAGGGCGTGGAGCCGACGTTCGCCCCGTGCATGCCGCTGGGCTGCATTGAGCTGCTCGACCGATACGACGTCGCGATCAAGGGCCAGGAGGCGGTGGTGCTGGGCCCGACCAACATCGTGGGGTTGCCCACGGCGCTGCTTCTGCTCCATCGAGGCGCTTCGCTGACGATCTGCCACCCGCATACCGAAGACCTGGCGGCTGCCAGCAAGCGGGCCGACATCCTCGTCGCCGCGATTGACGAGCCAGGAATGGTGAAGGGCGACTGGGTCAAACCGGGCGCGGCGGTGATCGACGTAGGCTGGAGCCGCGTCAAGGACGAGACGGCGGAAAAGGGCTATCGCGTCAAGGGCAACGTCGAGTTCGACGAGGTCAAGGACGTGGTCGGTTACGTCACGCCGGTGCCGGGTGGCACCGGTCCGATGACAATCGCGATGTTGCTGAAGAATACGCTGGTTTCGGCGCAGCGCGCCGCTGGTTTGGAGTAGAGCATTCACGGGTGTGTGAGTAAATGGGGTGTAACGTGGTATAAACCTCACTTATTTGCAGCCCCATTTACTCGTACAATCGTTTCGCATTCGTCTTACGTCGGATCGTCGGCTAGGGGGTAGGATGAGGACTCAGATATCGATCGAAAAGGTGCAAGGACGCTTCGTCCGCCAGGTGGAGGAGATCAGCGGGCAGGATCTGCTGGCCTGCAATCAATGCGGCAAATGTAGCGCCGGTTGTCCCATCGTGGGGACGATGGACGTCCTCCCCAGCCAGGTGATTCGTATGGCGCAGTTGGGGATGGAAGAGGTCCTGGAGTCCAACACGATCTGGATCTGCGCCTCGTGCCTGACGTGCGTGGCGCGTTGCCCCAAGGACGTTGACCTGCCGCGCTTGATGGAGGCGCTGCGTCAGATCGCTCTCCGTAAGGGCGTTGCGCAGCTCGATCTGAACGATCTGCCGTCGGAACTGCTGAAGGAACTTCCACAGCTGGCCGTCATCGGCGGATGCAGAAAGTATATGAAGTAGGGCTGGCTTACTATTGGAGCTGTGATGGGTATTCCCTATTTTCCAGGTTGTACGCTTTCGACCAAAGCGAAGAACTACGACCGTTCGGCGCGGGCGGTGGCCGAAGCACTGGGGTTTCCGCTGGAGGAGCTGCCGAACTGGCAGTGTTGTGGGGCTACGTTCCCCTTGATGTTGGACGATTCGATGGCCCTGATCGCCCCGACGCGCATTCTCTATCAGGCCCAACAGGCTGGGGAGCGCGTGACGACGCTTTGTTCCATCTGTTTCAACGTGCTCCGGCGCTCGCAGGCGCTGCTGGCGCGCGATGAGGAGATGCTTGAACGCATCAATTGGTTCACCGAGCAGGAGTACGAAGGCGATGTACGCGTCGAGCACTTCCTGGAGGTGCTCCGCGACGATCTGGGCTGGGAGGCGTTGGCCGAGCAGGTGGTGGAAAGGGCGGAGGATGGTCGCAGTCCGTTGGAGGGGCTGCGGGTGGCGCCATATTATGGCTGCCTTCTGCTGCGCCCTTTTGACGAGATTGGGTTGGACGATCCAGAGGAGCCGACGATCCTGCACGATCTGGTACGAGCGCTGGGAGCCGAGCCGGTCGATTTCCCCTATAACATCGAGTGTTGCGGGTCGTATCTGATCGTCAAGGAGCCTGATGTGCCCCAGACGCTCTCGAAGGATATTGTTGGATCGGCCCGGGAGCACGGCGCTGATCTGATCATCACGGCCTGTCCGCTATGCGGGTTCAATCTGGATTACCCGCAGCGGGAGACCGAGGCCGGTCCCACGGGCGGAGAGTTGCCGATCCTCTATTTCACCCAGCTGATGGCCGTGGCGCTGGGCTTGCCGGAGGAGGCCTGGGGGCTTGAGGAGCATTACGTCGATCCACGCCCAATAATCGCATTGAGGTAAAAGTGACACACCGACTTTTCCACTGCTCACAGCCCTCGTCCCCGAGGGCGTTTAGGGCACAAAAATCGTGTCGGACGCCCCCGAGACAGTGGCTTTGAGCGAGTAAGTGCGACTTTTACCCTAATGCCCAATAATCGCGCCCCATCAAGGTGATACGTAATTTTGGAGTGGGATGTAACGGTATGAATTATCGCGCGTTGGTCATTGGAGCCGGAATCAGTGGGATGCAGGCCGCGTTGGATATCGCCAACAGCGGTTACGAGGTGACCCTGGTCGAGAAAGAGCCGTCTCTCGGCGGGCATATGGCGCAGCTCTCGGAGACGTTCCCTACTCTGGATTGCTCGCAGTGCATCCTGACGCCGCGTACGGTCGAGGTCGGTCAGCATCCTAACATCCGGCTGCTGACGCTCAGCGAGGTCGTCGACGCCGAACGGCTCCCGGCTGATGCAGACGGCCATCGGGGCTTCCGAGTGCGCATTCGGCGCAATCCGCGCTACGTGGACGAGACCAAATGCACGGCTTGCGGCGATTGCGCCGAGGCCTGTCCCGTGGTGGTGCCCAACGAGTTCGACCGGGGCTTGGCTGCTCGCCGCGCCATCTACATCCCGTCGCCCCAGGCGGTGCCGGCCGTCTATCGGCTCGATCCCGAGGCCTGTCTAGGACTCTTCCCGCTGGCTTGCGGCAGTTGCGCCGAGGCGTGCGACGTGGGCGCCATCGACTACGATATGCAACCGGAGATCATCGAGGTGGATATGGACGCCATCATCGTCGCCACCGGCTACGAGCTCTATCAGAACGAGGCCGTGGCGGCCTATGAGTATATGTCCCATCCCGACGTGATGGACGGGTTGGAGTTCGAGCGGATGCTTTCGGCCACCGGGCCGACCGGCGGTGAGGTGATCCGCCCCTCCGATCGCACGACCCCGAAGGAGGTGGTCTTCATCCAGTGCGCCGGGTCCCGCAACCCGGAGCATGGCGTCTCTTACTGCTCCAAGATCTGTTGTATGTACACCGCCAAGCACGCCATCCTGTATAAGCACCGCGTCCCTGATGGCCAGGTTTACGTCTTCTATATGGATATCCGGGCCGGCGGCAAGGGGTACGAGGAGTTCGTCAACCGGGCGATGGAGGAGGACCACACGGTCTACATCCGCGGGCGCGTCTCCAAGGTGTTCCCCACCAAGGACAAGGTGATGGTCTGGGGTGTGGATACGCTCACCGGGCGGAAGGTGGAAATCGAGGCCGATCTGGTGGTGGTGGCGTCGGCCATCATCCCCTCGGTGAAGAGCCACGAGGTCGCGGAGATGTTGGGTCTTGAGGCCGACGAATACGGCTTCTACGAATCTGGCGACGCCGAGATGTCGCCTATCGAGAGCGGCATCCCCGGGGTCTATCTGGTCGGCACCGGGCTTGGCCCCCAGGATATCCCGGAGACGGTGGCGCAGGCTTCCGGCGCGGCGGCCAAGGTGTTGTCGCTATTCCAGGCGGCCGAGGCCGAGGAGCGAGCGCGTGAGGCATTGACCGTCGAGGAGAAACCGGAGCCGGTCGCCGCGTAACAGGTTGCTCTTTCGCGTATCACGGCTAACGTGGTCTCAAAACGTGTTTGCGAATCTGGCTGGTAGGATGTGTGTAGGATGCCCCGGGGTAGTTGGTGTAGAGGTAATGTCGTTAAGATAAAACTTCGGAAGTTTGCCGCTCAGGACTTGGGAAGCCAAAGGCCTTGATTGGCCTCGAAATGTTGTTTGATGGGGGTAGATTTCTCCTCATGAATCGAGTGGGTGTCTTTGTCTGTCACTGCGGTATCAATATCGCAGGTACAATTGACGTGGAGCGGATCGCAGAGGAGGCCGGACGCCACGGCGAGGTCGTCTACGCCACGGACTACAGCTATATGTGTTCGGAGCCGGGCCAGCAGATCCTGCGCGATGCGATTGAGGAACACGATCTGGACGCCGTGGTGGTCGCAGCGTGCTCGCCGTCGATGCACGAGACGACGTTCCGTCGCGCCGGCTTGTCGGTGGGTCTGAACCCGTACC
>CAYYTU010000162.1:0-4288 GCA_964474655.1 uncultured Anaerolineales bacterium | reverse complement strand
AGAAATGCCTCACCGAACGCGCCGATCTGCGGGTGGCTGTTCAGCAGCGACAGGAACCACGTCGACCCCGACCGTGGTGTAGTGAGAAGACAAAATCTCGTCACCTCTTTAACTTGGGTTTTCATTGCCTACTTGGCTTCCCCCGTGTTGTGAATCCTGACCTACCTGATTCCAAACCGCTTCAGTATATTTGACACTACCCTGATTGTCTGGCGAAACTCAAATACCAGCAACACAATGCCATAGGCAAGCGAGAAAACAATCGCCTTGACAGAGCCCATCAGCCAATCCGATCCTTCGGCTTCCAGCACGCTACTAGCTCCTAAAGAGAGTAAGATGCCCAGAAGCAGCGCCAAGGATGGCGCCAGAAACAACCACTTGAGCGAAAAATCTACGTGAAGTCGCGTCCACCATAACAAAAGTCCTATTCCTACTACCAGCATAATATCCACAGCCAGAGCCACACCGGTAATTCCGAACGGTAATCCAAGCGAAAAGAGACCTCCAACAAGCACCGCCAATTGCAGGCCACGTGCTTTCGCCACCCGCTCGGGTTCCCCGACGGCCGTAAACAGGTTCGCGATCGTATTCTTGATCGGGTCAAGCAAGGTGAACACCAACATCAGGCGAAAAGGGGTGACCATAAGCAGCCATCGCTCTCCTAATACTATCCTAACAAACTCCGGCGCCGTCAAGACCATAAGCCCACCCAGAAAAAAGCCACTGCGCACCAGGAGAGCGTTGGTGCGGAAAAAGGCCTTGGACAGACGGAGGCGGTCCCCTTCGAGCTCGGCGTACGTCCCGGTAGAAACAACGTTTATGGATCGACTCACGATCTTGCTGGGATAGGTCGCGAATTCGTACGCCTTCGAATAGAAGCCCAGCGACAGATCTCCCAGCCAAAGGCCGGTCCACAGATCATCCACGCGATCCAATGCCCGCGCGAGCAAATGTGCCAGGAAATTGTGACGCCCGAAACGTAAGAAATAGCGCACTGCTGTGGGGGACCAGGCCAGACGCGGGCGCCACACCGGGCACCAAACGTACAGCATAATAACCCTTACGCCCAAAAGTACAACATCCATAGCCAACAAAGCCCACAACGTGGCGCCTTGCCAGGCCAGACCTACGGATGCGAGAGTAATCGAAACAGACCCAATCAGCTCCAAGAGCGCCAAGCGTCGGTGTACAACTCTACGATGGAGGATCATTTGAGGTGTCTGGGTGAGATGAACGCCCGCTTCGGTGGCCGTGAGCACCAAAAGTGCCATTCTAGCGCTTCCCTCAGCGAAGAGGAGCGCGCCGATGATCATAAGAGAGGCCCACCCGAGTGTGAAAAGAATCTTAAGGGTAAAATGAATAGCTGCTGCTCGCTCTTCGTCCTCCGTCTCCTTGGTACGGTGTAAAAAGGCACCCCCGATGCCAAAATTAGCCACCTCGCCGCTCAACACGGCCCACGAGTGGGCAAAGCCATAGATGCCAAACACCTCCACCGGCAGCCAGCGGGCCAGCAGCATAGTGCGGACAAAGCTCACGAGAATGCGGCCCAGATTGCTGATTGCCTGCCAGGTCACAGAGGCAATCGTGCGCTGCGCAATGTCTTGAGAAGGCTCTGTCATAATCTAAGCTCACTTCAGCGCAGCGATTCCACCGCATAGATGGCAAAATGGCCATTGTCGTAGACTTGCGCTTCTGGCATAACTCGATCCAGGCTATCACGCAGGTACGAGGTGTTGGGCGTGACTAGAAGATAGTCGATCTCCGCGCTGTTTTCCCTCAGCAGGCTTTCAACATCCTCCGGATCGGCATCTGAATCTAGAATAGCACACGCGACGTCCAAGCGATGGTAAACCTCAGGACGGCGCACCGTGGGAAAAGCAGCCCTTGCTCCCTCATCCCGCACGCGCGGGCAGATATCGCCCCACTCCGGCCAGCCCTGGCGACCCAGGTAGGCCAGTTGGTCAGCATAGGCCGGCAAATTGTACTCCGTCAAACGCTCGGATAGAAACACAGAATCACTTGGTATCTGCTCCCTGATATAACGCAACGTCGCAGCATCTAGATAGCGGGTTAACTGTGCCGGTGGGTCCAAGATAGGGTAAGGGGGCGATTCGAGTTCTTTTTCCATCATCCGGCGGATCAAGCGATCGCTCAAATTTGTGCTGACGCCGGCTGGACTGTAGATAACGCCCCGTGCCTTCATCTTGACCGCATCCATAGCTTCTTGACTCAGATTGTAACTGACCAAGGCGAGGAAAATAACCGCCAAAACGGATAACCCATACCTCAGTTGCCGACGGTGACGCCAGGAGATACGCAGTTGGAGCGCCGTTCGGGTTACACCATAAGCGAGCGCAGGGTAGATAATCAGAGCCTCATTGAGACGATGGGTCACGTGGGGAGCGACAAGGCGCGACAAAAGCGGCGTGAGTACGGGGTTGAGGCCGATAAAGAAAACGATAGCAGTACTGCCGATCAGCAACCTCGCTGATTCGTTACGCCACAAAGTTTTGAGATGCAACACAATGAAGACAATGCCCAGAATCGTAAGTTCGGGCAGAATTCCGGCCGCAAGCAGCTTACGCGGGATGACGATAAAGAACCGTTCACCGCCTAATTTCAAGAAGCGCTCGGCGCGACCCCTCTCGCTCATATTCAAATTGGTCGCTGTTGACTGTTGCGCATCGAATCCATAGGCGGAGGCCAGTTGCAAAGTGTGCCAGATAAAAGGCGCCACGAGAAGCAACACTACCAGGATAAGAATAACACTTCTCCAGAAAGCCCGTCGCCGAGGCGACAAAACGTAGAAAAGTGTGAACGTTCCAACCACCAACAGATAGTGAACGATATGGGGGAGGTGCTCAAACGTCAGGCTGATAGCCGTCAGTACAGCGATAGGGAAAGCCCACCACAGTGCTTTGTGCTCAGCAAAGATTGCCCGTAAGAAGAGCCAAAAAGCCATCGGGAGCAAGACGACGTTGCAGATGTGGTGCGAGTCTCCTATGGAGGTAAAAAGCGGACGCCCGGCGTATATAAGGGGTAAGAGAAAAACCAAGACGTAACCTTTCACCTTGCGCTTAAATATCTGCCGCGTCAGGCTGAACTGCACGGCCAGCATCACCGACATCCACATCGTCGGTGCGTGCGTCCAGACCCAGTTGGTATCCACGCGGCCCAGAAAGCTGGTCATTGCATAATAGAGATATGTTGGGGCGTAAAGATTTTTAAAAAAGGGATAATTTTGTTCCCAACTAGCGTGGATATTGACGCCGGGACGGATATCGCCTGCCCGGATGTTGCGCAGCCAGGTCATATAGGAGTAGGCGTCACCGTCAACCCGACCGCCGTAAAGAAAGACTATGCCAGTCACAATTATGATCCATAGTGCAATTCCCCCCGTGAGCCAGGGCCGCGAGGGCCACGACGTCAGATGATTGGGCAAAGGCACGAAAGATGCAGCGATCAGGCCAACCAGTGTCGTCCCCAGCCAAACGTAACTGACGATCTGCAATGGTACGTTTAGGAAAAAGAAGGCCAGCCACAGCAATAACCCTATACTCCAGGTCAGCGCCACACTGAGCGACAGCGCGTCCAGCCAGCTATCGAAATGGTTGAACAGCCCCAGCCCTCGCGCCAGCGCATAGCCCGGCAGAATAAGCACCGTAATCAGCCCGGCAAAAGTGCGGATTTCCTGAGCAATCCAGGCGTCGCCAGGCACGAGCAAACCGACGAGAATCAGGAAGGGCAACAAACGGCTACTCCATTCAAAAGCTTTGTGTGAATTGGTCAAACTCTCACCTCAAGCAAGTCTTCAAACCCCAACACCATCGTCACCGTCGAGGCCGCGAAGCTGTAGGCCGAGCGATTTGCTTACCGCACCAGCCCTGGAACCACTGAAAACGCTGAAGGCTCTGATTTCACTGAACGCCCTGGTTGACTCGGCCGGCGCTCTCTGCGCATACAGTTAGCTGGATACGGATAGCTATTCTCCTGATAGAGGCAGGCTCTCAGTGGTCTCACTATTTTCAGTCTCTCAGTGGTTCAAAAGTATTCCTCGCGCGTCATACCGGCCGTCCGCATATTGCTTCTGATAATCGCCACGTCAATTTCTCTGCACTCTGGTATGACGACCGCGCGTTTGGCCCCGGGACAGATCAGGAGGTGGATCATCGCTTTTAGTTGCATCCCGACACCCTTCAGGTATCTGAGCAGTTACTTTGAAAAGTCCAGGAGTCAAGATTAAAATACCTTCCTGGAAGGAGTGCCCGACACTCCCAGCGCACCAGGC
>CAYYTU010000161.1:0-4306 GCA_964474655.1 uncultured Anaerolineales bacterium | reverse complement strand
GGGGTCCAGATTCAAATATGCGATTATCTGCTTTTCGGTCAAAGGTGATGTTAGCTCAGGCCCGGGTTCAAATAAAGGGCGAAGCTCGCACTTTTGCGGCCATTCACCAGGCCGTGGTTCAAGAGCCAATCGCGGCCGACTTTCTATCTCGCCTGCTGCAGTTGGCCGATCCAGAAAGAGAGGGGATCCCGCTCAAAGCGGCTTATGCCCGTACCATCACCGGCCGCCTTCGGGAGTCGGGATGGTATAATCCAGATGCTCGCTATAGTCTCTATCTGCGCGCTTACTGTGTTTTCTGGTGGGACAGCTTCGCTAAAGGCTATATCTTTGAAGTAGCCGTCTACCGCGACATGAGAAGGGCGGGCATTGCCTTTGCCGCCCACGACATAACCGATCCAGAGCAACGCCGTCTGAGTTTTGACCTGCTTGTAGGTAACTGGCGCGGTGACATTAAGACCAGCACTTACTTTTTAGCAGCGGCGCGCACTCAAGTTCTGCAGCACGACTTCTATGTCACACGACTGTATGACCGTGAACGACGACACCGCGTATGGGCGGTCATCATGCAGCCTGAAGTTTGGGCGGCTATCGACGGCGAGGCGAAGGCAGCCGAGTTAAGCCAGGCTCATCAACGTTTTCCATCTGCGTCCCACTTCTATCACCGCAATCGTCGTCTAGTTGTCGCCTCTTACGAAGTCTGGAAAGAAAAGCTATTGAGTTATCAGCAAGGAGTTAATTGATGTCCGTGAAAGATCTATTTGAGGATCGCTCACCTGAGGAGGTTGAGGCTTTGTTCGACAACTGGGCCGGACGTGACTTTGAGGACGTCCCGATCGATACCTTTTTCGCGACGCTTGAGGAGATCGAGGCCCAGCGTCCACCGCAATACATCGAGATGGAAGGCGAGGTTGTGGGGGACAAACTGGTGCTCAGGCCCCCTAAGGACGTCCCTCTGCCTTTCACCGTCCGCGACAACGAGATCATCCTGGGTGATTATACGATTCGAGTGCATTTGCAAAGTGTGAATGACGCGGTGCCTGCTGAAGCCTAGCTTGTGAGGCCAGGAGCAAAATCAAGCTCGCCGACGACCTGGTCGATCATAGCGTCTACAAGCCATTCAGGAACAGAATCATGAAAATCGTTGCTATTGGTGAAAGAAGTACCCACCTGGAAGAGGTTATAGAATTAGCTCGGGAAAATGCTGCAACCCTGGGATTCTTGCCAAAAGGAGCATTCATCAAGTATGCGAATGCGAACCAACTGTTAGTTGCTCTGGATGAAAACAGAGAAGTTTTAGGTTACTTGCTATACGGCACTTCCCGCCGGAAAATGCTGGCTTACATAGTTCACCTTTGTGTGAGACAATCTCAGCGAGGTAAAGGGATCGCCAAAGCACTCTTCGAGAAGTTAAAAGAGGCAACCCAGGATACCTTTCATGGCATACGAGTCCGTTGCCGTCGTGACTATGAAGCAGACACATTTTGGCCGAAGTTGGGTTTCTCGCCAGTTGATGAGATGCTAGGCCGAAGCAAGCAAGGAACTAAACTGATAGTATGGTGGTTCGATCATGGACATCCTACCCTATTTACCTACGCTGACGAACAGCGGAGTGAGTCAAGGCTCAAAGTGGTCATTGATGCCAATGTGTTTTTCCAGCTACAGAAAGCATCGATGCCTTCAAACGAAGAATCACAAGCTCTGCTTGCTGACTGGATGCAGGAGAACATAGAATTGTGTATAACGAAGGAGATCCTCAGCGAGATACGGCGTCACGAAGACGAAGAAGAACGGAACCGTGGGCGTGCCTTCGCCAGCGGGTTCACAAAAGTCACCAGCAAATATAAGCCTTTTCAAGATATGAGAGAGGCTTTGAAGGACTTTTTCCCAGATCAAATGGACGATAGTGATGAATCCGACTTGCGTCATTTAGCATGGTCAATTGCCTCTGGGGTGCAGTTCTTCGTCACTCGTGACGAAGAACTACTGAAAAAAGAAGATGACATCTATGATAATTTTGGGATACGCATCATCCGTCCATCTGACTTGGTTATCAACCAGGATCAACTAGTGAGAGAAGCTGAATACCAACCTGCTCGGCTAGCGGGTTCTCAGATCAAGATTGAACGGGTGTCTTCTGGTCAAGAATCCTTCCTGGATGGTTTGTTCCGCGCGCCACAGGAAGAGACAAAGGGTAAGTTCCGGCAACGTTTGCACCTATGTCTCTCTCATCCTCGGACTTGTGAAACCAGTATTATACGCAGCGCTGAGCGACCATTGGCTTTGGTAGCTCACAGAAAACAGGACCAGCACAAGCTAGAAATTCCTCTCTTCCGGGTTGTGCGAGATTCTCTATCGGCCACCTTGGCAAGGCACCTGGCCCTTCGTGCTGTTATGGACTCATATGAAGATGGACAAGTATTGACCGCAGTCACCGATCCCTACACGTCGAGTGACGTCAATGAAGCACTTCAAGAGACGGGTTTTATTTTTATGGATGGGCGCTGGGTAAAAGCCAATCTATCTACTGTAGGAACAACCGAAGAGTTGATCTCAAGGCTAGCTTCACTCAGCACTGATTTTCCAAGCGTAAGTCGGTATTTTCGGCAAATGGCTAACACCCTCACCGATGCTCATTCAACCAATGACATAGTATCTATGTTGCAAATTGAACACGCCCTCTCACCTGCTAAGATGGCAAATATTGACATCCCCGCATTTGTTATCCCTATCAGGCCTGAGTGGGCTATGCACCTATTTGATCCGTACATAGCTAAACAGGATCTCTTTGGAGGAAAGCCAAACCTTATTCTCAGGATGGAGAATGTCTACTACAGTGCCAGTCGTACAAATATCTCTGCCCCATCCCGTATCCTGTGGTATGTTAGCAAGGGGAGCGGTAAGTACCAGGGAACTATGTCAATCCGGGCAGCTTCTTTTCTTGAGGAAGTGGTCATTGATTATCCCAAGGATCTATACTCGCAATTCCGACGGCTTGGGGTTTATCAATGGGAGGATGTTCTCAATACAGCTGGGGGAAGAGGGGATCGAAAAATCAAGGCCTTTCGATTCAGCAACACCGAGCTGTTCAGCCCCCCTATTGGTAGAGAGGATTTACGCAGAATCTGGAGAGAGGAAACAGGAGACGATTTTCGTATTCAGTGGCCGATTTCCATCCCGACAGAACGCTTCTTTCGCCTTTATGAAAAGGGAATGGAAATTAGATAGGAGGCAATATGACAGCGAACGCGATTCTTTTGTCAATTCGCCCTAAGTATGCAAAGAAGATCTTTGACGGATCTAAAACTGTAGAGTTACGCAAGGTTCGTCCGAAGCACATAGGTAGTGGAACTTTGATCTTGATTTATGTATCATCGCCCATCAAGGCGCTGGTTGGCGCTTTCAAAGTGGCTCGTATTACTGAAAAACCTCTAAATGCTCTTTGGAATGTTGTGCGTAACAAAGCCGGGATCACACGCGAGGAATTTGACACTTACTATGCCGGCGCATCTACAGGGGTGGCGATTTTCTTTGACGAAGCCTGGTGCTTGCCTGAACCCATAGCGCTAGAGGATCTGAGAGACAGGTTGTCGGAATTTTACCCCCCCCAAGATTTCCGCTATGCCAAGGTAAGCGAGTTAACATTGCCTCAAATAGCCGGTTTTTTGGGAGACAAGGAACTCACGGTGCAAGACTATCGACTAGAGGCTCAGTGATGCCCTGTAGAAATTGTAGCAAGTGGAAACTCCAGCTCATATGAGGACATCTGATGAAGAAGATAGGACTCTCTGAGAGCGAACTGCAGGAGATAGCATCCACCTACTGGAATTCCTTGGAGGACGCTGATCCAGCGCTCAGATCTTTCCGTGAGGTCGGTTTGAAACTAGCAGCTCTTTTCAGTAAATTGTTGGCCTTGAACAACGAACGCATCGCGGAGCAACTTCAACGACCTCAGATAGATGTCCTGCCTGCCCCTGATGAGAATACTTACGTGGCGGTCGCACACACAGGCATGAAGGACGACGGCATGAGTGTGCGTCTGTTCGGCGAGGTCTATAATCTCAAAGACTTCTACCTGGAAGATGTCGAAGTCGTCGCGGCCCTGTACAACGAGCAAGGGAGTGTAGTGGACCGAGGATCGGTCATGATAGCTGCTCTGCCAGCGAATGGGAAATATCCTTTTGAAATAGAGATTCGCAATGCGGCGCTATTCGCAAGCTATGAGATCGTCGCCAATTATGGCGATTGGATGATCTAGTGCATCTACCCCTTTCTTGCGCTTCAGTGCTGCTCGCGGAAGTGGTTATAG
>CAYYTU010000160.1:0-4357 GCA_964474655.1 uncultured Anaerolineales bacterium | reverse complement strand
ATCCCCAGGAGGGCTATCGTCGCTGCTGTCAGGGTCCAAAGTCGTTTCATACCAGTGGCAAGTGGGCAAGTATGCAAGTTGCAGGTCAACGGCTGCAGGCGAAGATAAGCGCCCTCCACTCGCTCAATCCCCTTGCCGGAGGCGTCGATCACCGTCTCCACCAGCTCATCGACCGTCAAATCCACCATGTGCAGCGGCATTCCGTCGTTCACCGCCCGCGCTGCTGGGATCAGGTGCGGCTTCAAGAATGGTGAATAGCGAATGGCGAATGGCGAATGGCACATAGCACTGCTCAGGAGAAAAGGGCCGGATCGACCTCCTCGGCGTAGCTGTAGACCTCGATGCCCAATTTTCGCGCCAATTGTCGCGCCCGCTCTTCCACCATCGGCGAGATCACCAACGCCCGGTCTGCCGTACGTTTGTGCCGCTTTTCGTAAAAGCGCACCTTGCGCTCAAAAGTATACATATCCGCCTTGCTCATCGAGGACTTGATCTCACACAGGATCAATGTCCCATCCTGAATAATGACGTCCAACTCCACCTGATCCGGTCGTCCGAAAACCTCCCCCTCGTCGTCGAATTCCGTCACGTTGATCACTTCGATCCCGAACGAATCCTCCAGGATACCCTTGAGCGCGTTGCGGAAGGACTGCTCTGTGTGCAATCCCCACCGCGCGCCCAGTGCACCGATAGTGCTGTCGTGTTTGCGCGACAGATCACGGATCTCTTTCAACATCGCGTTGATCGTCGCCTGGTTCTCCTCCCACTTACGATTCTGCTCCTCCCACTTACGGGTGTTCTCCTCACGATCCCGCCGCAACTCATCCAGCACCCGGTCGAAGCGGCTTTCCGTCTCTTGCTTGTCGGCAAAATGCTGTCGCGAGAGCTGCAGGATAAACCGCTGCACCTCCGGATCCTGCTGCATAATCGCGGGCAGTTCCCGCATAATAACTTGCTTGATCTGTTGATTCTCCATCGGCCTCATCCCCCCTGCTTTCACCGCTCGACAACCCCGTGCTCCCGCCACTCAGCTACGCTCTGCACCTGACCCCTCACCCTTTAGCCCACACTTACGCCATAATCCCACACATAGAGAAGGGAGGTTTCTCTTCAGTTCTCTGTGTATCTCCGTGTTTTCTCAGTGACCCTCTGTGTAAAACCCTCACACCTTCAACTCGACAACCTGATGGTTCTTCCCCGATTCTACCAGCGCCAACGCCAGACGCAAGGCCGCCAGCCCATCCTCACCGCTCACCGGCACCGGCTCGTCGTTCAATACCGCCTTTACAAACGCCTCCAGCTCGGCCTTCAGGGGTTCGTAGCGCTGCAGGGGATAGCGCGTCATTCGCCCTTCGCTGACTCCCTTCAAGGCCCGCAGGGCATCCCACATCTCGCCGTTGACCTGCGCGTTCTCGTAAAAATAGAGATCCTGGGTCAGGCTATCCACGCGGAACATCCCTCGTTCGCCCAGCACGAGCACCTCCCGCACCTTGGTCGGCGTGAGCCAGTTGATCTCCAACACGCCGGTGAGACCGTTGCCGAAGCGCAGCAAGCCGGTCAACAGATCCTCGTGCTCGGTGTGGATCTCCTGCTGCGTCTCGGCGTAGACCCGCACCGGATCGTCATCGCTGACGAAGCGCATCACGTCCAGGTCGTGGGGCGCCAGATCGACCACCACGCCCACGTCCCGGATGCGCGAGGGGAACGGCCCCACCCGCCGACAGACGATCTGGAAGATGTGGCCCAGTTCGCCCTCGTCCAGGTGCTGCTTGAGGGCCTGGATGGCCGGGTCGAAGCGCACGATGTGGCCGACCATCAACTTGCGTTCCAGCCTCTCGGCGCATTCGATGAGCTCCCGGCTCTCCTCGACCGTGGCCGCGATGGGCTTTTCCACCAGGACGTGGGCTCCGCTCTAAAATTTCCCCACACATTTTTGATGTCGCGAATGCGGCTTTATGATTCCAGCACATCACGAAGTCGAGCAATAATCTCCAACACGGACAAGGGCTCAACCGCTACGTGGTCCGCGGGATCATCGACCGGATGCAAATGCCATCCTCGTTGCACGTAGGCATAGCCCTCGACGATGGGACCTTCTGTACTCAGATCGACGCGCTCAAAAAGCTCCGTGTCGGCCAGAGCACGTAAGAGATCAGCGACGAACGCTCCCACATCCATCAGGCCTGTAAACTCTCGTAGTGTTGCAACAGCGTCTCCGCCGCCTCCCACTCCCAATAGTCGCTCTCCACATCGTAGGAGTATGGATCTTCATCCAGCGTGCCTTTCTCACACCGTTCGGCGAACTCCGTGAACGTCATGCCCCACTTCGACTCAAACTCCTGAATTCGCTGCTCAATACGCGCAATCTTGAGCTCGATGTATTCAGAGAGCACCTTCCACAGCGCCGCCTCCAGATCGGGCACTTCTGTCACCTGTGTCAGAAGTGCACCGATACGAGGGGAGAGTTCGACCTTTGATGCACTATCCGTACCTCTCATCTTTCACCCCCTCCCAATATGACTGTGAAAACTATACAGAGACTTCCGAAGTCTCCCACGACTCATTTCACTGGCTGAAACTTTGCAAAATCCTGGGTTTTCTGCACTCCAAGGCCATTTATAGACTTCGGAAGTCTGAGATCTGCTAATGTGCCATTGTCAAAGGAGTTACACGGAGCCTTTCACAGAGAGGCGCAGAGCAAAAATAAGATCCCTTTGCCGTTCTCTGTGAACCTCTGTGCCTCCTCCGCGCTCCTCTGTGTTCCCATTCTCTGCTAGGCAGCCAGTGCGCTGTTCACCGCCTCCACAATCGTCTCCAGATCCTCCTGGCTCAAGGCCGGATGGACCGGGAGCGAAAGCACCTCATCGGCCGCCTTTTCCGCCTCCGGCAGACTGACGTCGTACCCCAACTCCTGCGTATAATAGGTCTGCTTGTGAATCGGCACCGGGTAGTAGATGCCCGTGCCCACGCCCTTATCCTTCAGCTGCTCGCGCAGGGCGTCTCGCCGTCCGTCGGGCACGCGGATGGTGTACTGATGAAAGACGTGGCGACGATCGTCGGGTACATCGGGAATAGTCACGCCCTCCAGATGCTGGCTGAAGTAAGCAGCGTTGGCGATGCGGGCCTGGTTGAACCGCTCCAGCTTCTCCAACTGCCCCAGGCCGATGGCGGCGTGCACGTCGGTCATGCGGAAGTTGTAACCCAGTTCATCGTGGTAGTATCGGCGGCGCATCCCGTGCTGGCGGATGACGCGGCACTGCTCGGCGAGCTGCTCGTTGTCCGTGGTGATCATCCCGCCCTCGCCCGTGGTCATATTCTTGGTCGGGTAGAAGGAGAAACAGCCGGTGCCAAAGCTGCCCGCCTTTTTGCCCTCATAATCGGCCCCGTGAGCCTGGCAAGCATCCTCGATCACCGCCAGACCATGCTCCTCGGCGAGCGCCATCAGCGGCCCCATATCGGCCGGCAGGCCAAACAGATGGACCGGCATAATGGCCTTCGTGCGCGGCGTGATCGCCGCCTCCACCAGGTCGGGATCCAGATTGAACGTCGCGGGGTCGATGTCCACAAACACGGGCCGCGCGCCGGTGAAAAGAACGCTGTTGGCCGAGGCGATGAAAGTGAAAGGCGAGGTGATGACCTCATCCCCCTCGCCGATACCGTTCGCCAGCAGCGCCACGTGGAGCGCCGTGGTGCCGGAGGAGGTGGCCACCGCGTGCTCCACACCGCAGTACTCAGCAAAGGCCTCCTCCAGCGCTTTCACCTTCGATCCCTGGGCCAACATCCCGGAGTCCAGCACCTCCAGAACGCCCTGCTTCTCCTCGTCCCCGATCACGGGGCTTGCAATGTGAATCACTACGCTTTCCTCCATAACTCAAGCGGAATAGAAACGGCTCGCCCGCAGTCGGGGCAACCGGTCTCCATTGCGTCCTCTTTCGCCTCTCCAGCCTCAAGGCGGGCGCCGCAAGAGCAGGAAAACCCCACCAAACGAGCCGGGTTGCCATACACCAGCCCGTGGTCGGGCACGTCGCGCGTGACGACCGATCCGGCGCCGATCATAGCCCAGGCGCCGACGGTGACGCCGCAGACGATAACGGCGTTGGCGCCGATCGCGGCCCCCTTCCTGACCAGGGTCTCGCCCAGCTCCCAATCGTCGGCGGCCTTGAGCGTCCCATCGGCGTTGATGGCGCGCGGGCGCTTGTCGTTGGTGAAGACGCAGTGCGGACCGCAGAAGACGCCGTCCTCCAGCGTCACGCCGTGGTAGATCGAGACGTAGTTCTGCACCTTGACGTTATCGCCTAGGATCACTCCCGTGTCCACGTAGACGCCCTTGCTCAGGATGCAATTGCGTCCGATCCGC
>CAYYTU010000159.1:0-4380 GCA_964474655.1 uncultured Anaerolineales bacterium | reverse complement strand
TTCCCGCCATCGGTGCGCACCACGCGCAGGCCCAGCGCCCACTTGCCCAGCGTCGCCCCGATCAGCCCCTCCAGCAGGACGAAATAGAGCACCATCAGCACCAGGAAGATCAGGCACAGGGGATCGGTGATGAACAGCCCGTTAGCCCAGCGGTGATCGGTGGCGCTCATCAGCCAGACGCCCTTCACGACGCGCGTGACGGGGAAGAAGACGGCGCAAAAGAGCAATCCGTCGATCACGAGCGCCCAGAAGCGCCGCCAGATTCCGGCGTGGGTGGTGTTGGTGTGCACGTCACGGCCTCCTTCTGGTATCTTCTCAGTAACTTGGAGGGGAAATCTGTTCGTAGTGCGCACTTATGAAGATTAAAAATTTAATCCGGGTATAGACAGCCGCTCTTGCCGACGAATGAATTCGACGGCTAACACGGAAAACCCGTTGAAAACGGGTTCTGCACGCCGTTTCAGTGCGTTTTCAACGCACTTCTCGTAGTAGCCAGCGGTTTCAACCGTTGGCGAGCGAATGGAATCTTAAAGTTCATCAGTGCGCTTTTAGGGGCGCTGAAGCGCCTACTACGAACAAGCCCCCGGTTTGTTGCTTCTGCTACTGTGCTTGATCCTGCTCTGCGGGCTTTTCGAGGTGCATGGTGTAGGCCAGCCGCTTGCCCAGGAAGCGCTTCTCCCGGAAGCCGGCGGCCTGGGCCAGGCGCCGCACGTGCTGGCGGCCCTGAAAGTGCGGATCGAAGATCACCTCGGTGATGGAGAGGAGCCCGCCAGGCTTCAGCGCAGCGTGTAGCTCCCGCAAGGCCGCCGCCTGATGCGGTATCTCGCCCAGCACGCTCACTAGCACGATTCGATCAAAGGTGTTCAGCGAAAGTTTCCCCTCGCCCAGCTCGGCCTGCAGATAGCGGATGTTGGTCAGTCCCGCCGCCTCTGCCTTGGCGCGGGTGCGGGCCAACATCTCGTCCTGGACGTCGAGGGCGATCACCTCACCCGGCGGGCCGACGGCCTCGGCCAGCGGCAGCGTGACGCGACCAGGGCCACAGCCGGCGTCCAGTACCTTCATGCCGGCCTCCAGCCCCAGGTGATCGACGATGAACTGGGCGCGGTTGACCCGCGTGAAGGGGTTGTCCAGCTCCACCATCCAGCCCAGCCAGGATGGACAGGGCAGGGCCTGGCGATTGGAGAGAGCGCGCCAGATCAGGTTGACCAGGACGCCCACGACAATGAGCCCCAGAACGATATACATTGCATACGTCATGATAACGCCTCCTGCTCGCCAAGACCTGACAGGTTTCACACATCTTCCTTTGCGAGGTCAATTTGCCTCTGTAAACCTGTCAGGTCTACTTATTAGAATCCCATCTCCAGCAGCCAGCTGGAGAGCCCCTCTTCCCTGGCTCTGATGTCGCCATTGCCCGTGTACTTGCCCAGCCGCCGCTCGGCCACGATCCGACCATCCAGCATGAAGAGCACCCGCTCGGTGCGCGCCGCGACCTTGGCGTTGTGCGTCACCAGCATGATTGTTGTCCCGGAGCGGTTGATGTCAGCCAGCAGGTCCATAATCTCGCCGGCGGCCTTGGAGTTCAGGGCGCCCGTGGGCTCATCCCCGAACAGGATGGCGGGCTTGTTGATCAGCGCCCGGCAGATGCCCACCCGCTGCAGTTGCCCGCCGGATGCCTGCGTGATGTCGTTATCCGCCAGCCCGGCGATGCCGACCCGCTCCATCAGCTCGGTCGCCCGCCGATTGACTTTCGCGCGGCCGCCGTTCCGCTCCAGATAGGCCGGCAGGATGACGTTGTCGAAGATGGACAGGTTGTTCAGCAGGTGGATGTGCTGAAAGATGAAGCCCATCTCCGTCAGGCGCAGTTCCGAAAGCGCCTCCTCCGAGAGCTGGGATAGCTCCTGTCCGTCAAAGACGACGCTCCCGGACGTCATGCGGTCCATACCGCTGACGTTGTACAGCAAGGTCGACTTGCCGGACCCGGACGGCCCCATCACCGACACAAACTCGCCTCTTTCGATCTGCAGATCCACGTCCTTCAAGACGTGCTGCTTGTTCTGCTCTCCCAGTACGAACGTCTTGTTGAGATCACTCGATTCCAGCAAAATAGTCATTTGTCTACTCCCTACTCCCTACTCCCTACACCTACTCCATAATCATCTCGGCGATGTTGGTTTCCCTGATGCCGGCCATATTGACCAGCGTGGTGATGGCGACGGCGAACATCAGCAGAAGCGGCAAGAGGACGTAAGCCTGAAGCGGCTTGATGACGAACCTGATCTGCGAGGCGCCCATAAAGGACCACAGGGCGCTCACCAACCGCTGCCCCAACGTGTTCGAAAAAACCGTCCCCAGCACGATGCCCAGGCTCAGCAGGATCAGCGCCCGGCTCAGGTACTGCACCCGAATGTCCCGCAGGGAGAAGCCCAGGCTCCTCATAATGGCGATCTGCGGGGCGTCCTTGCTGGTCAGCATGCTCAGGAACAGGGACGTGATGAGCACGGCCACGGCCAGGCCGACGGCGATGGCCACCACGGTCACCAGGCGGAGCTGGTCGATGGTGTTGCCCAGCGTCTGGGCCAGATAGCCCTCCAGGTCGGTGACCCGGGCCGGATAGAAGGCCTCCGAGTACTCGTGGACCTTGTCCTCGATGCGAGCCTGAGATTGCGATACCAGGTCCAGGCTGACGGCGTACGAGAGCACGTTCTCGGGATCGTAATCCAGCACCGCCTTCGCCGTCCGGCCCCCGTTGGTGACGTCCTGGTAGATGCCCGTGACTGTCATCTCTCGTTCTTGTCCATCCACCAGCAGCGTGATCGTGTCGCCGACGCCCTTTTCTATCTCCTGGGCGTTGAGGGACGAGAGCGCCATCTCATGCTCCCGCTCCGGCGCCGTCCCCTTCACGTAATCCAGGGGGAAGATGGAGAAGTCCCCGGTCTCAATTTTGATCGTCTCCGGGGCCCCATCGCTCCCGATCATCGTGAACTGGGAGGTCACCAGGGGCGAGAAGCGCTCGACGTCGGGGTCATCGGCCAGGTAGTCCACCATGCGCTCGAACCGCCCGGTCATATCGTCCGACTGCCGCAGGTCGATCCGAATCTCGCTCTGCCCAATCCCCATATAGGAGATGAAGCTGGGCGATTGGATGGTGGCCAGGAAGTGCACGGGGACGATGATGACGAAGGCGCAGAAGAAAAAGACGAAGCAGAGCAGCCCGAACAGCTTGAAGCGCTGGATCACGTCCTTGAGTCCCAGGAAGACGTTGACGTTCAGCAGTCGGCTCTTCTTCAGGTTGAGCACCGGCAGGTTCCCCGCCGATTCGCCGACGGTCCCCGCGTGCAGGGCCTCCACCGCCGTGATCTGGCTCAACCGCCGGAGGACGACGGCGCAGGAGCCAAACACCATCAGCCCGATGCCCCCGGCGGCGACGAGGGGCACGGCGTGTTGGAGCAGGCCCTTGGACGCCTGTCCGATGTAGAGCGTGATATTGGCGGAGAGAGCTGGGCCGATAAAGAGCGATGCCAGATAGCCCAGCAGCGAGGCGAGCACGCCCATCACGGCGTACTTGGCCAGATAGATGCGCCTGATGTCGCCCCGGGCGATGCCGATGGCCTTCATCACGCCGATCTCTTTGGTATCCTCCTCGATGGTGGCGAGGATGGTGAAGCGCAGGCAGAGGACGGCGATGATCATCAGCAGCAGGCTGAGCACGATCACCACCCCGGCCACGATGCCGTCCGTCAGGCCGTTGAGGGTCTTGAACAGGTTGCGATCCACCGCCGTGCCTTTCTTGGGCAGGCCCGACGATTGATACGCCTGGCTGAAGGTGTCCACCTGCCCGGGGTCGGTCAGGAGGAACTCGACCAGATGCTCCGTCTCGGCGAAATGGTCTTGCAGGGCGGCGTAATCATCCGCGTGCACCAGGAAGCGCTTGGAGTGGACGATGGAGGGGTTCATCTGGGCGTCGCGGACGAAGGCGGCGATGGTGAAGGTCTTCTCAAACGCCCCGTCGCGGATGCTGACCGTGTCGCCTATCTTCAGATCGTCCCGCTGCATATAGTAGATGGGCACGGCCACGTCCCCCGGCGAGAGCTGAATGGCCTCGTCCTCCAGATCCAGCAGGAAGTCGAAGGAGCGGTTCTGGGTGACGAAGCTGATGTCCATGATGCTGTTCTCTTCGGCGGTCTCGCTGTCGCCCACGTAGAGGGTGGAGCCGTCGACCGTGATCATTTCCATCGTCTGCTGCTCTTTCACCAGACTGTTCGTCGCCGCCCAGCGGTCGATCTCCGCCTGGTCGATCTCCCCGGCGTGCATATGCACGAAGTGTGGCGCCTTCGCCTTCGCCATCAGCGCGTCGAGGGCGCTCCTCAGGTCCATAAT
>CAYYTU010000158.1:0-4391 GCA_964474655.1 uncultured Anaerolineales bacterium | reverse complement strand
AGGTTATGATCCTGGACGTCGAGGCGGTGCTGCCCGACCGCGACCCGGTCACCCTGGTCGTGAACACGCGGAGAGCGCGTCCATCGACGGAAGTGATTGCGTTGCTCGACCACGATGACGTGGCCTTGATGCGGGGGTTCAAGAGCGCCGAAGCGCGGGGCTGTCTGATCAGGAGCGACGACGAGCTGCTGGCGCTGGACGAGGTGGTGCGCAGGGTAATTGCCGGGGAAGTAGTCTACTCCCAGGAAGCTCTGCAGGCCTGCTTCGGTGATCCGGATTTCGGGCTCACCTCGCGAGAACTGGAGGCCCTCCGCATGGTCGCCCGGGGGATGACGAACCGGGCCATCGCGGAGGAGATGAATGTCGCTGTGAGCACCATCGCGAGCCGCCTGTCGTCGGTCTACGGTAAACTGGGTGCCTCACTGGGGAAGGGATGGAACCCACGCGTGCTCGCACTGAAGAAGGCCAGGAGGTTAGGTCTGCTGTGAGGTAAAGCCCGTACTCGTCGAGGATCGGGCGGATCGAATCGAGCCGTCCCCCGATCTCGACGTCCTCCAGACGTGAAGCGACCGGTCGGGGAGACCGGTCGCTTTTTTGGGAACGGTACTCCCTCTCTCGTGCTGGGCTACTGGCACGAGGGCCGGAGACTATCCTTGTCTTTGTAACCGCCTAAGCCGCCGGTGGTCGTGGGGCCGCGGCGGGCGTGCCTACCAAAACGATACGATCGACACGAGACGACGAAAGGAACAGAAAGTCATTCAACAATGCACATCGTAACCGATGAACTGATGGACGACTTCTATTACGAGCTGGCCCTCGCCCTGCGCCGGATCCTGGATCTGGAAGCGACAGACGGATATGAGGAGCGGGCCGCAGGTGACTGAGGAAGAGATACTGACCCTCCCCGACCAGTCCGAGGCAGGGGCTTCCCCGTCCGACGACGATGCAGTCTCCGAGACGGTGCGCGACATCTTGAGCGGCCGTTCCCGTCCCCAGGATCGGAAAGGGCTGCGGGCCGCCGGGTACACGCGCGTCTCCTCCACCATGCAGAAGCTCTTCGGCAAGAGTATGGAGGACCAGGAGAAACGCATCAAGTCTTTCATCGCAGGAGAGCGCTGGGAAGAGGTCGCCATCCTCTCCGACCCGGCCCAGTCGGGCCGGAGCGGCAAGCGCCCGGCCTTCAAACGCCTCAAGCGGGTGGTGACGCGCGGGCAGGTCGACGTGGTGGTCGTCGACCGCATCGACCGCATCTCGCGCAACATGATGACCCTGCTGACCTTCATCAAGCTGCTCGACGAGCACGACGTCAAGCTGGTCTCCCTGCGCGAGCAGATCGACTTCGACACCGTCTGGGGCGAGCTGGTGCTCTACATCCTGGGTGCGCTGTCCGAGTTCTACTCCGAGATCCTGTCCCAGGAGATGCGCCTGCGCCGCTACCACAACGCCCGCTCGGGCCGCCTCTCCGGTACCTACCGCCTGGGCTACTGCAAGGGTAACTGCTCCGAGTGTGACGACCCCAACGGCGAGGGCTATTGCCCCCATTACGGCGGGGAGGACCGCACCGAGCGTAAGATCCGCGTCGCCCACCCGGTCGAGCGCGAGGCCGTGCGGTTGATGTACGTGTGGTACGCCAGCGGGGACCACTCGTACGACGACGTGGCCCACCGGCTGAACGAGGCGGTCTTCACCCTGCCCGATGGCCACGAGGTCCGTTTCCGCACCAAGGGCGTGCCGGGCCGCCATCCGCCCGGCCCCTTCACCAAGGACGCCGTGCGCGACATTATCCGCAATCCCATCTACGCCGGATACGTCACCTACGCCGGGAGCGACGCGGACGGCGAGCGGCGACGGAAGCCGGTGGAACTCTTCGAGGGGAAACACCCGGCCCTGGTCGGCTACGACCTCTGGCGCCAGGCCCAGCGGGTGCGCAAGAGCCGCTACCGCCGATCCCAATCCCGCACCAGCCGGGCGCGCACTTACCCCCTCTCCCGCCTCGTCTTTTGCTCCCAGGCCCACATGCCGATGCGCGGCGTCAGCTCCGGCGGGGGCAAGTACCGCTACTACGCCGACAAACTCTGCAAGCAGAAGATGTCCAGGGAGCACTGGCACCAGCCCAACGTCTCGGCCCCGGAGGTGGAGCGCGAGGTGCAGGAGCTGGTCACCCACATGCGCATCCCTCCCCAATGGCAAGAGCGGATCCTGGCCTACGTGCACTACGACGAGGGGATGGCCCAGCTGGCCTACGAGCGCCATCTCGTCCGGCAGCGGATGGAGCGGGCCGCCGAGCTGTACGAAGAGGGGCTGTACGACCGTGAGAAGCTGGCCCGCGTCGAGGCCGAATGTCGCCGTCAGTTGAGAGCGATCGAACCGAGCGGCACAGCGGCGGGAGGGGAGGCGGTGCAGCTGCTGGAGAACCTACCGGCCCTCTGGGAGGCGCTGACCGACGCGGAGCAGAACAACCTCTACCGCCTGCTGCTCAACGGCGTCTATATGCGGGGCCAGGCCATCGCCGCGATCGAACCCCAACGGCCCTTCCTGCCCCTGCTGGAGGCGGCGGCGGAGCGGCTGGCCGAGGAGCGCGGGGAGCCGTTACCCTATCGGATCGTCGAGCGGCCTTCCGCGCCCGATCCCGAGCTGGTCGCTCTACTGGAGCGATGAGCCACGCGAGGGAAGGGCGCCAGGCACGATGATCAGGGCTACGTTAAGACGGATCGGGGACGGCGGTGGGCGAGTCGCCCTCCAGGTAGCCCGCGACCAGCAGGCGCATGGCCTGGGCCAGCTGCTTGCGCAGCACCGGGTCCGGGACGGACTCCAGATCGTCGAGCAGGCCGCGCACGGCGGGGCTCAACCCCTCCAGGGCGGCTGGTTCCCGCTCGAAGATGCCGAACGGCTTGTAGCCCGCCAGTTCCAGCAGGTCGTTGGGGTTGACGCCGAAGTGGTCGGCCAGCAACAGGATCGAGCCGCGACTGGGCCGCTGATCCTCCCGGATGTAGCGCCCGACGGCGGCGTGGTCCAGCCCCGCCCGCAGCGAGGCCTCGCGGTAACTCTCGTTGTGCTCCTCCAACAGCTGCCGGAGCACGTTGGCCAGTCGTTCTGGATCGTATGGCTTTGGCATCTTTCCTCCGCTCGTGGTATACTGACGACGACAACGTTTCTGGCGACCGCTTACCTATCACACGGGGGTGACACGATGACGCACGATCGCTCAGAGCAAGACGTAGGGTGCGGGCCGTTCCCGGCGCCCAGCGACGGTGCAGCTGGGGAACCGGTACGGGGGGTGAGCTACTTGCGCGTCTCGACCGAGGATCAGGTCGAGGGCCACTCGCTCGACGCCCAGCGGGAAGCCACCCGGCTTTTCATCCGCCGCCGCGGCTGGACCCTGGTGGACGAATACGTCGAGGCCGGTCGTTCGGCCAAGCGCGGCGCCCATCGCCCGGCCCTGGAGCAACTGCTCGAGGACGCCCGGGGCGGGCGCTTCGACGTGGTGGTGGTCCACAAGGTCGACCGTTTCTACCGCCACCTGCGCGGGTTGCTCCAGGCCCTCGATACTCTCAACGAGGCCGACGTCGCCTTCGTGTCCGTCCGCGAGAACATCGACCTCTCGACGCCCTGGGGCAAGCTGACCCTGACCATGCTCGGTATGTTGGCCGAGATCTACATCGACAACCTGCGCCAGGAGACGCGCAAGGGACTCCTCCAGCGGGCGCGCAAGGGCCTCCACAACGGGCGCATCCCCTTCGGCTACTGCGACGGCCTCTGCTCGGCGTGCAACGATCCCAACGGCGAGGACTACTGCCCCCGCTACGGTGGGGAGGATCGCAGCGACGGCGAGGTGGCGGTGCCGCACCCAATCGAGGCCGAGGCGGTGCAAATGGCCTTCGAGTGGTACCTGACCGGCCGCTACTCCGACGGCGACGTCGCCGAGCGGCTCAACGACCACGAGCACGTCCTGGACGGCGGCACCGTGGTCTCCTTTCGCACCAAGGGCGTGCCGGGGCGGTATCCGCCCGGGCGCTTCGCCAAGAGCTCGGTGCGTCATCTGCTGCAGCACCCGTTCTACGCCGGGGTGATCCCCTACTACGGGCGGGACGAGGAGGGCAAGCGCCGCAAACGCGACGACTACGATCGTCTCTTCCCCGGTCAGCACGAGGGGCTGATCACGATGGAGGCCTTCGAAGAGGCCCAAGCGCTGCGGGAGCAGGCCACCCGTCGGCCCCGCAATGAGCAGACGGGACAGCCGAACGTCCATCCGCTGTCGGGCTTGCTCGTCTGTGGTCTCTGCGGCGGTTCGATGCGGGCCACGACGGTGAACGGGCACCGATACTACCGGGACGCGAATCAGATCGAGCATCGTTGTGACTGTGAGCAGCCGACGCTGCCAGCAGAGGTGA
>CAYYTU010000157.1:0-4442 GCA_964474655.1 uncultured Anaerolineales bacterium | reverse complement strand
ATGAAACACACCCCAATCAAATGCATCATTTCCCCCTTGACGCGGCGCTCATTTGATGGTATCATTTCTTACTGTAGTGAACGTTCATTCAGTCAGTAGGGAGGATACCGTAATGGGCAATTCAGCCAAGAACGAGACGCCGACACGCCGCATGGAAATCCTGGACGCCGCGGCCTCCCTCTTCGCGGAGAAAGGCTACGAGCGCACGCCGGTCAAGGAGATCGCCGAGCGAGCCGGGATCTCGCCGGGCACCATCTATATCTACTTCGACGGCAAGCGGGATCTGCTGCTCGCCATCGCCGACCGCATCATCGGCCAGGCATGGAGCGAGACGCAAACCCAATTGGCCGCACTGGACAAAGAGGCCTATGTCGCCACCGTGCTCCAGAATATCTTCGACTTCGTGCATGAGAACCAGCCCTTCCTGCAGGCCCTGATCCCGGAGATCTGGACTGACGACGAGCTCCAGGATCAGTTCTTCAACCAGATCCTGGCGCCGCTGTTCGAGACCGGCGCCGGCTACCTGGAGGAGCAGATCGCGGCCGGACAGGCACGTCCCTGCCAGGTCGAAGTCGTCATCCCCGCCATCGCTGGCTCGCTGATCATGCTCCCGCTGTTTCACACCTTGGCCCCCGACCAGTTCCTGGTCGGCTTCTCCGAGGATGATCTGGTGGAGGAATTGACCCGGCTCTACCTGGAAGGGCTCAGTCCCGCGCCGGAGGAGGAAGCGCTGTGATCGGCCGTACGCTCACTGTGGCGAAGAAGGAGTGGCTGCACATCATCCGCGATCCGCGCACGCTGGCGGTGATGTTCCTGATTCCCCTGGTGCAACTGGTGCTGCTGGCCTACGCCGCCACCAGCGACGTGGAGCATCTGCGCACGGCGGTAATGGACGCCGACCGCACATCCCAGAGCCGGGCCCTGATCGACGTCTATCGCTCGTCCAACTACTTCGACATCGTCGCGTCCGTATCCAACGAGCGGGAGATAGCGCGGATGGTGGACGCAGGGAAGGTCCGCGCTGGGCTGATCATCCCGGCCGACTACGGCGCCGACGTGACCGCCGGGCGCACCGCGAGTGTGGCCTTCATCATCGACGGCTCCGACCCGACGATAGCCAACACGGCCTTCGCCACCGCCCAGCAGGTCGGCCAGGCCCACGGCATCCGGCTGATCGAGCGCCGCCTTGGCATCTCCACGGAACAGATGTCGGCCCTGGAGGTGCGCCCACGCGTCTGGTACAACCCGGAACTGAAGAGCGTCAACTTTATGGTGCCGGGGCTGATCGCCACCATCGTCTTTATCCTGACGATGTTCATGACCGGGCTGGCCATCGTGCAGGAACGGGAGCAGGGCACCATCGAGCAGCTCATGGTCACGCCCATCCGCCCACTGGAGCTGGTGGTGGGCAAGGTGGCCCCCTACGTCGTGATCGCCTTCCTGGAGATCATCGAGGTGCTGGCGCTGGGCGTCTTCTGGTTCGGCATGCCGGTCAGGGGTAACCACTTCCTCCTCCTGGGCATCTCCGCCATCTTCCTGATGACCTCGCTGGGAGTGGGCGTCTTCGTTTCTAGCGTGGCCAAAACCTACCGCGAGGCGGTGCTGATGGTCTCGTTCATTATGCTGCCCTCGCTCTTCCTTTCTGGCTTCCTGTTCCCGCTGGAGGCTATGCCGCGCGTGCTGCAGGGGCTCAGTTACCTGGTCCCGCTGCGCTACATGCTGACCATCATCCGCGGCATCATTCTCAAGGGCGTGGGGCTGGCGACGTTGAAGTGGGAAGTGATCGCGTTGATGGGCTTCGGGGTGAGCATCCTGGCCTTCGCCGCGACGCGCTTTCACAAGCGGCTGGAGTGAGGGAGAGAGCGAAGCAGCGAACCTTAACAATTGCATACGGGCTTGACTTCTGGGAATGGCGGGCTATACTACAATCCCAAGCAATTCAGGAGGTGTCGATGTCAAGCTATTCTGAAAGAGCAAAACACCCAGCGTTTGACCAGTTGATCCCTGCAGATCGACAGCGGCTGGCTGAGTTGGGCGCGCCTTTGTTGGTCACCGAGGCCGAAGGACGGCTGGCCCTGGCCGAACGCAAGATCGAGGCCTTCGAGCGAAGGTACGGCACCACTCTCGAACAACTGCGAGAGGCCGGCTTGCCGGACGATGCTGGCATAGAGATGCACGAGGATTTCATCGAATGGTCCGGTTGGCAACGCACTCGCGAGGAGGCTCGCCAGACCCTCGACGCATTGCAGCCTTTCCTGGAGAAACCCCTTGCGTCCCCTGCTGCAGGCTAGGATAGCCAGCATCTGGTCCATTCTGGCCGACTACGTTGCAGGAATCATCATCCTCAGAGTCGACTACCACTCCTTCAAGATCAAAGTAGTCCTCATCGACGGAAGCACGGTCCGTATCAACGAGCAACATTACCACGACACGCTGGAGCAGTATGCCTACTACTGGCTCGATAGAGATAATGATCTCATCACTGGATGGGACAACGCTCCGCACCACTCCCACCTACAGAGTTTCCCTCATCACAAGCACGTAGCCTCCCAGAAGAACGTGCAGCCCTCTGAAGAAACCACGCCCGAGGAGATCCTCGCTGCCATTCGGGCGCAACTGGACTGATTGCAAGCGTGTTGGACAGCCCACGCCCCCTCACTTGACAGCCCCTTCCTTTGAGTTATCTGCTGGATGAGCAGCTGCTCATTTTAGTGAGTGCTAACTCAGAGGAGGAGCGCTTTATGCCTGATCCACAAGACCCGATCCGACAACAGTTGATCGCAGCCCGCCGCAACCAGATCCTCGACGCTGCGTCCAAGGTGTTTGCCGAGAAGGGCTTTCACCGTGCGACCACCAAGCAGATCGCCAGCGAGGCCGGCGCGGCCGAGGGCACCATCTACAACTACTTCGACAGCAAGGGCGACCTGCTGATCGGTATCATGATGCGCCTATCCCAGGTCGAAAACATCAGCGCAGAGCTGACGCAGACGCTGGACGAGGACGCGCGGAATTTTCTGCTCGCCATCGCCCGCCACCGCGTGCGTCTGATCGAGCAGAACTTCGAGACGCTCCGGGCCCTCCTGCCGGAGATGCTGGTCAATCCCGAGCTGCGGGAGCAGTTCTACCGGCAATTCGCCGCGCCGCTGGCCGTGCGTTCGGTGCAGGGTATGTTCATCGGGCTGATGATCCTGCGCATCCTGGGCGACGAGGCGCTGGTAGATCGCTGGGACGAGATGCCAGAAGTGCTAGTCGATCTGCTCTTTGAGGGCCTGAGCGCGGGCCAGGAGGAGGCGTGAGATGTCGATTTGGGGCTGCTGCTAGAGCTCTCGGCCGATCTTCCTGAGCGGGTTCTTCTTTCCCATCGAGGCGATGCCGGGCTGGCTGCAGGGCATCACCTATCTGATTCCCCTGCGCTATATGCTAGTCGTCCTACGCGGCATCGTGCTGAAGGGCGTCGGGCTGGAGATTCTTTACTGGCAGGTGATCGCACTGGGGATCTTCGACATAGGCATTATATTGCTGGCCGCGAGCCGGTTCCAGAAGCGGCTGGAGTAAGCAAGTGGGCAAGTGTGCAAGTGGCAAGTATGCAAGTGGCAAGTATGCAAGTGAGCAAGTGGAGTCACCATTTTGAACGACAATCATAGCGTTATCGAGACGCACAATCTGACCAAGCAATTTAAGAATATCACCGCCGTGGACGGGCTGAATTTGAGCGTCCATAAGGGCGAGATCTTCGGCTTGCTGGGGCCGGATGGGGCCGGCAAGACCACCACCATCCGCATGCTGTGCGCCATTATGGACCCCAGCGCGGGCCGCGCCAGCGTGGCCGGCTTCGACACGGTCAAACAGCCGGAGGCGATCAAGCAGCGCATCGGCTATATGCCACAGCAGTTCTCGCTCTACGGCGACCTGACCGTGGACGAGAACCTGACCTTCTTCGCCGACGTCTTCCAGGTGGAGCGGAAGGTGCGGCAAGAGCGGAAGCGGGAGTTGCTGGAGTTCGCCCGTCTGACCCGGTTCCACGACCGGCGGGCGGCCCATCTCTCCGGCGGCATGCAAAAGAAACTAGCCCTGGCCTGCACGCTGATCCACCAGCCGGAGATCATCTTCCTCGACGAGCCGACCACGGGCGTCGATCCCGTCTCGCGGCGCGAGTTCTGGGAGATCCTGACCGAGCTCCATCTGGAGGGCGTGACGCTCTTTGTCAGCACGCCCTATATGGACGAGGCCGAGCGCTGCTCGCGGGTGGCGCTGATGTTCGAGGGCGATCTCATCATCTGCGACACACCGGAGCAGATCAAAGGCCTGGTGGAGGGCGAGCTGCTGGAGCTGCGGCCCGACCGGCTGCGGGAGGCCAGCCGCATCATTCGCGAGCTGCCCGGCGTGTTGGAGGTGCAGACCTACGGCGACCTGCTCCACGTCTTCGTCGACGACGCCGAGGC
>CAYYTU010000156.1:0-4444 GCA_964474655.1 uncultured Anaerolineales bacterium | reverse complement strand
GCCTCTGCCACAAAAGTCAGCCTTGAAATTGGACTACTTTTGTGTTATGATTTAGCCGTTTGTTGGTGATAGTGGAGTTTGACAGGATGTGTTATGTACCCTGATAGTGAAATTCTGTTTCCGCCGCATTGTATCTCGCAGCTGCGTAGCCTGCGTGGGCCCAAATGGGCCGATTTGGTCGATCGGGTCGCCGAGCTCCCCGATGGGCACATAGATGTGCTGGCCTTTTCACTGACCGTGATTGAGCTTTCCAGCTGCTTGACTTGTGATCTGGATAGCTATCGCGCCACGCTCGGTTGCTGTACGTGTGCGCAGCGCTCCGTCTCTGGCTTCAAGGGTTCCGATGAGGACCTGATCGCCCTGTTCAAGGAGAAACGGGAGGACGTCCAGGCATATCTCGGCTCCAAGGACGTACCCCATTCTGTCGTTGCTCTGGTCGAGAAAGGCGATTAGTCAGCTCTGCCTTTGATAGTTGGGCCCGGTGCATTGCCTCTGTGCAACACCGGGCCTCTTATTTGTCGTACGGACACGCCTATGCGTAAGCGATCGCTCATTCTGTCTATGCTGTTCCTGGTGGCGTTAGCGGCCTGCCAATCTCCCTCCAACTGGGCCTTTGACCGCACCGGCGAGGAGGAGCTCAAAGGCCAGGTGTGGGGTCTGATCCGGTTGGCGGGTAACGCGCTCCATCCGCGGCCGCGCACGGCTCCCGATACGCCGATGGCCCACAGCGACGTCAACCCTTTCGGCGTCAACGTCTTCCTCAACCAGGAGGTCGAGGTATGGAAGCGCGATCGATCGCTCCAGATGATCGAAGAGGCTGGCTTCCACTGGATTCGCCAGGAGTTCCCCTGGGAGGATATTGAGATTCACGGCAAGGGTGACTTCGAGGATCGGCGCCACGAGCCTCACCGCTCCGCCTGGGAGAAGTACGATAACATCGTCGATCTGGCCGAGCAGCACGAGCTGGACGTGATCGTTCGTCTGAGTAACCCCCCGGCCTGGACGCGCGCGCTGACCGACACCATCGGCCCATTCGCGCCGCCGGATGACCTCGATGACTGGGGCGATTTCGTCTACACCGTCGTCTCGCGCTACGAGGGCCGCATCCGCTACTACCAGCTCTGGAACGAGCCCAACGTCTACCCAGAGTGGGGCGAGCAACCGGTCGATCCGGAGGCCTACACCCAGCTGCTTTGTGAGGGCTACCGCCGCGCCAAGGAGGCCGATCCGGACGCGGTGATCATCAGCGGGGCGCTGGCGCCCACTGTCTCGCTCCATCCCGGACCGGGGCCGGCGCTGGGTATGAACGAGTTCATCTTCCTCCAGCGCATGTACGACGCTGGCGCCGCCGAGTGCTTCGATGTTATGTCGGTCAACGATTATATGCTTTGGTCCGGCCCCACCGACCGCCGGATGAGGCCTCTTACCATCAACTTCTCCCGGCCGCTCTACGTGCGCGACATTATGGTCGCCAACGGAGATGCGGACAAACCGATCTGGCTGGGTGAGATGAACTCGAACGCGGTGCCGGACGATCCAAACATCCAGAATCCCGGTGCCTACGGCCAGGTGACGCTGGAGCAGCAGGCCCGCTACGCTCCGTTGGCCTACCAGCGCGCGATGGAGGAGTGGCCCTGGATGGGCGTGATGAACTTCTGGTTCTTCAAGTTACCCTCAGAGGCCCGGAAAAATCAGGCGATGTACTACTTCCGCATGGTCGAACCGGACTTCACTCCGCTGCCGGTCTACGACGCGATTAAGGATTACACGGCGAGCCTTACCCCCACGCTCTATCCGGGCCATCACCAGGAGGATCACTGGGCGCTGGCCTACGAGGGCGAGTGGGCGAATGAGCGAGAGAGCGAAGAAGCGAATCAGCGAGGAAGCGAATCATTAGGAATCTATCGAAAAGCCACCGAGCCTGGCGCGGCGCTCCATTTTGCATTTGAAGGCGCTTCGCTGACGCTGGTGCCCGGCCCCGGCGAGGGTGAGATCGAAGTGAGCGTTGACGATGGCGAGCCAAGGCGCATCTCGCTGGCGAGCGAGGCAGTGCAGCTGGTAGATGGGCCTCTCCTCAAATTGCGGAGCACGAGCCACGACGTCACCTTGACCGTCGCTTCGGGCGAGGTGACCATAGACGCCCTCATCGTCACCCGCCCATGGCGTCCCCTGACCTGGCTTGGCCTCTGACGCATCCACAATGAAGTGGGATACGCCTGATTCTCGTCATACGCTCTCCATTCTCCATTCTCCGTTCTCCAATTTCCTGCTCATCGCCATCCTGCTGCTCGCTGCCTTCCTCCGCTTTTACCGCCTGGACGCGCAATCCTTCTGGAATGACGAGGGTAACTCGGCGCGGCTGGCGGAGCGCACGCTTGACTTGATCATCGAGGGCACCGCCAGCGACATCCATCCACCGGCTTACTACATCCTCTTGCACTACTGGCGCGCGATCTTCGGGCAGAGTGAGTTCGCATTGCGCTCGCTCTCCGTCGTGGCGGGACTGGCGTTGGTGCTCTTCACCTATCTGCTGGGACGCGATCTGTTTGGCGACCCCGCTGCGCTGATGGCCGCCTTCCTGGGCGCCATCTCGCCCTTCGCTATCTATTACTCGCAAGAAGCGCGGATGTACACCCTGCTGGCCGCCCTCTCCGTCACCTCTACTTTCTTCGCCCTCCGCCTTTCACGTCTTACGTTTCACACTTTACGTTTTACGTTTTACATCCTCACCTGCGCCTTCGGCCTCTATACCCACTACGCCTTTCTCTTCGTGCTGATCGCCCACAACGCCGTCTTCGGCCTTCGCTGGCTGGTCGAGGCGCTGCGCGTCAGGCCGCGCTGGCGTCGGCTGGGGCTGTGGGCCGGCGCGCAGGTGGCAGTAGCGGCGCTATACGCGCCGTGGCTGCTGATTGCCCTGGACGCCCGCGGCTGGTCGTCGCCTCGGGGGGGGTACCAGCTCGGCGCTGCGCTACTCGACGTGCTGCGTGTGCTGTCCGTCGGCATCACCCAGCCGCTGGCGGAAGCCACGCCGGCCCTGATCGGCGCGGGGGCACTGCTGATCCTTGGCCTGTGGCCCGGCGCCGACCCCAGCACCGAAAGCGATGAACGTCTCCGAGAGAACGAGCGACCAACCTGGCTCAACGTCGTCAGCATCCTGCTCTACCTGGTGATCCCGGTCGGGCTTTTCTTCGCCTTCGAGCTCTACAAACCCGCCTGGCTCAAATTCCTCGTCATCGCCCTGGCGCCATTTTGCATCCTCGTCGCCCGCGGCGCGGAGACCTTGGCTCACCTCGCATCTCGCGCCTTCCGCTTCACGTTTTACATTTTACGCTTTACGTTTGACTTTTCACGTTTTGCGCCTTACGCTTTACTTGCCCTGGCCTCCGTCTTCGTCACCTTTTCTTCTCTCTATAACCTCTACTTCGACCCCGCCTACGCTCGTGACGATTATCGTCAGATGGCGGCCGATATACGCGCGATGGAACCGCCCCGTGGCGGTATTGTGCTCAATGCGCCCAACCAGTGGGAGGTCTTTACCTATTATTACCCCGATCGCGACGTCTATCCGGCCCCGTATCATCCTTCGGCCGACAAGCCCGCGCGGTTTCTGACGCCGATTCTGGAGAAGCACGAGCGTCTTTTCGTGCTCTACTGGGGCGACGCCGAGTCCGATCCTCAGAAACGCATCGAGAGCTGGCTGGCAGCCCACGCTTACAAAGCCCTCGATCGCTGGTATGGCGACGTGCGCTTGGTGGTCTACGACGTGGCCCGGTTGCCAGAGGAACCGCATGAGTATCTCCAGGCCCGCTTCGGTCCATCGATTCGACTGCGCGGCTACACCGTGTTGGGGAGACAGGTCCATCCGGGCGACGTCGTGCCGGTGACGCTCTTCTGGAAGGCACTGGAGGAGATCAACCGCTCTTACAAAGTGTCCGTGCAGGTGCTTGATGAGAACGGACAAGTCCTGGGGCAGATGGACACGATGCCACGCGATGGCCTGATCCCGACCACGAGATGGGAGCCGGAGCAGACGCTGGTCGATCACTATGGTGTGCTTATCCCGGATGATGCATATCCTGGTCGCTATACGCTGGGCGTGACGCTCTACCATCCCCAGACGGGGGAGCGGCTACCTGTGACCATTGATGGCGAACCAATGGGTGACTCGCTTCCATTGGGCCATCTCACAGTGCAGCAGGAGTAGAGGGCGCGTCTGATCGTCATTCGGATGGTCCAGAGCCAAGAGATTCGGTTCCGTGGAGGGGGCGAAGCAGATTGCCCAGCAGGTGCCCTCCAGGTTGCAGAGAGTACTCAGGCGCAATACCGTGAAGACGTCGGAATCTTGGCCGTATGAGGCTTGGGTTTCCGAGGCGAATCGTCTGCGAAAGTGCCTTCAATGCCACAGAGTGTGCTCAGATGCGAACAAGGCAAACGAAGCTGGGGT
>CAYYTU010000155.1:0-4483 GCA_964474655.1 uncultured Anaerolineales bacterium | reverse complement strand
GGCGATCCAGCAGGAGCGGGTGCGGGAGGGCTATTACTGGTTTTGATGGTCAAAATCCATTAGTGACTACCCAGACCCCAGTTACACAGAGTGGCACGGATCTTTTCGCAAAGTGTCCCAGAGAGAAAAACTACAGGGAATGTTTAGCGGCCCAAATTGCGTCCAAAAACTATTTCCGTTTTCTAGAGGCCGCACCGCCGTTCCCCTGTGGGGACGTAGCACGAAACAGACGGCGCTGGGTATTTTTAGGCCCAGCACCGGCTCTTGCCACATCGGGCCACGAGGTGTCGTGCCCACTGTGGCACCGATGTCAGGCCGGAGCCGAAAGTGAACCGGAAATGGTTTCTGGGTGTGAACCACGCCTCAAGAAGGCCGTGAACATTTCCTGAACTAAACCTCTTTGCCGTTCTCTGCGAGCCTTTGTGTCTCCTCAGTGTTTCTCTGTGTCCAACCCGAATGATCTGAGCTGTTACATCCTATGGCCTGTTAGCCATCAAATTTTCGCACGCAGTGTTTCCAGCATATCCCCGACCATCGCTGCCAGATCGTATTCCGGTTCCCAGCCCCATTCCTCTCGCGCGGCGCTGTCGTCGATGGTGCGCGGCCACGAATCGGCGATCTCCTGGCGGTAGTCGGGCTGGTACGTGATTTCGAAATCGGGAATGTGCTTCTTAATCTCGGCCGCCAACTCCGCCGGGGAGAAGCTGAGCGCAGCCAGGTTGAAGTCGGCGTGGTGCTCCAGTTGGTCGAAATCGGCCTCCATCAACATCAGCGTGGCGCGGATGCAGTCGGGCATATACATCATCGGCAGGACCGTATCCGGGCGCAGGAAGCAGGTGTAGCGCTTATGTTTGAGCGCCTGATGGAAGATTTCCACCGCGTAGTCGGTAGTGCCGCCGCCAGGCGGCGTCTCGCTGCTGATGATACCCGGATAGCGGATGCCCCGCACGTCCAGCCCAAAGCGCTTCACATAATAGTTGCCCAGCAGTTCTCCGGTCACCTTGGTGATACCATACATCGTCGTGGGGCGCAGGACGGTCTCCTGAGGCGTGTCGTCCTTGGGCGTGTTCGGCCCGAAGGCGGCGATGGAGCTGGGACAGAAAACCCGGGAAACTTTCCGTTCCCGGGCGATTTCGAGGATCTTGTAGAGGCCGTTAGTGTTGACGTTCCAGGCCACGTGGGGCTTGCGCTCCCCGGTGGCCGAAAGGATGGCGGCCATATGATAGATCGTGCCGATCTCGTAGCGATCGACCACGGCTCCGATGGCGCCGCGCTGAGTCACGTTCAGGAACTCAAACGGACCACTATCGCGTAGGATCGGCGGGGGCTCAGCGATGTCAGTAACCACCACCCGGTCGTTGCCATATCGCTCACGAAGTGCCAGCGACAGATCAGTTCCAATCTGACCACAGGCGCCGGTCACAAGAATTCGGGATGCTTCTTGGTTCGACATAGTCACCTCCAGTGATGTAGCGTGTCCACCAATATAGCAGATCCGTACCCTCTCGCGCAACAACGTGAGTATAGCATAAGGGGTTTCTTTTTTCAATACCCCGGACTATGTTATAATGGGAGCAAAGGAACAAGCCCATACCAATGAGCAATAGACTTCAACAGAACACAGACGCGTCGCCGCATAATTCCCAACGGATGCTTCTCGCGGCCGGCATCTTTGCACTCGCCAGTCTTATCTTCTGCACATCAGCGGGGCTGCTCGCGGGCTTCCTTGTGGGGCGAGAGACCATGCCTTCTCGAGCGCCGATGCTGGAGTACACCTACACCCCGCCGGTGTCGACGAGTCCAGCGGCGGGGGCAACGCCCGAGCCTTCCGCCTCTCGACCAACCGCGACGCCCGATTTGCCTTCGACCTCTTCCCGGCCAACGGTGACGGCGACGCCCACGCTGCCGCCCTTCGACCCGGTCGCGCCCGGCGAGGAGGGCTGGGCCAACGGCATGGCGATGCGGGTTGAGGGTCTGACGCGCCCGGCCGATGCGATCGTGAAGCGGGGCAGCACGTTAAACCCATCCCCGGATCCAGGCCAGGAGTACATTTTCGTCGAGCTCGCCATCACGTGCGAGCGCTCGGAGGGGGAGACGTGTCTCTACAGCCCGCTGATCAACTTCAAGCTGCTCGGGGAAGAGATGCGATACACACCGCAGATCTTCCTGACAAACGTGCCGGGGTTGCTCGAAGGCGGGGAGCTCGCCGCCAGCGAGCGTGTGTCCGGGGATCTGGTGTTCGTGATCGACCAAGACGAGACGGACTTGGTGCTGATGTACCAGAACATCCTGGCCACCGAGCGGGCGTTTTTGGCGGTGCCGTAGCACACGTTTTCAGTCATAGGGAGTGTAGTATGACGAGCCAAGACAATTGCGGCGAGCCTAACGTAGGCAAGCATATCTTCGTTGGTCGCGAGACCGAACTGAAGCAATTCCGCCAAGCATTGGGCGAACGGGGGTTGTTGCGACGCCTTCTGCTCAGGCCTGGTCGAGACGTTCACTCTCGCGTCTTTCTGCCCCACGGCATTGGCGGCATCGGCAAGACGTGGCTGGCTCAAAGATGCCTGAGAGAGGCTGATCAAAAGGGCTGGGCCACCATCAAGATAGATTGGGACCGTGCAGACTACCGCCCCAGCGAGCCCGACCAATTGATGGACATCATCGCCGAAAGGATACGGTCAAGCCTGGGAGAGAAGGCCATCAAGCCCTATTGGAAGACCCGCACCCAGGCTCGCCAGGTGCGTGACCGGGTGACACGATACCGTCAGGAGAACCAGGAGAAGTGGCAAAGCATCGTGGAATCCGTTAGTGGTGTGACCGGGGCAACTGCTGGCCTGGTGCGAGGGGAAAAAGTAGGCGCGGCCGCCGGCGGGGCAGTGGAAAAGGTAGGAGACATTGTGGGCGAAGGGGCTGCTCTCCTGGCACAGGCCGAGGATGCCTTCATGGACTGGCTGGTGGAGCGGGAAAAGTTGAAACCAGAGGATAAGTCGCTCTATCGCAAGCCCGAAACCCACTTGGCCAATCGGTTGGTGGGGGCGTTCGTCACTGCTGCTCGACGCCGCCCCTTGGTAGTGTTGTTCGACACTTGCGAGGAACTCTCACTGCGGCTGGAGGAGTGGCTGCGAGACGCAATCGTCTGTCCCGCTGTGCAACACGATGCCCCGCTCCTCTTCGTCGTCGTGGGCCGTTTCAATCAGTACGTGGGGCGAGAGGTGGAGGATGCCGATGGCAACCGGCGTTATATCAAGGGGTATGCCGATCGTCTGTCTAACCCACCGCCGATTTCGTGGGATCTCAGTCGCTTCGCCGACCCGGAGATCGTCGAATACTTGGAGGCACGCGGCCTGGAGCCAGACGAGGATCTGGTCGAGTTGATACAAAGACTGGCGCGCGGTGTGCCGTTCGCGGTGCAACTGGTTACCGATGCGCTCTGCGACCTGGGGGAGGAAAGGGCGCGCGCGGCCTTTGTGACCGAGGGCTTGGACCTGCTTTCCCCTCAAGAGGTGGTGACCCGGGTAGTACGGCGCTTTTTGAGCTATTGCGTGGATGCGACGGATAGAAACCGGGTGCGCGCCCTGGCTATCCTGCGTCGTACAGACCACGGCGCACTGCGGAAAATGTGGGGCTTGGAGGAAGAAGTCCCCCCCCAGGCCGTGTTAGCCGATCTGGAGGCACGCTATAGCTTCGTCCAGACAGGAGGGCAATTGCACGATGTGGTACGTGATTTTCTGCAAGATGACCTGCGAGGCGCCGATCGGGAACAGGCGCGTCGCCTGGGGAAACTGGCCGTTGAGCATTACCGGCCGCTGTGGGAACAGACCACGGCCGCTATAGGGCGGCTGGATGAGCAGGTGGCCGATCCCCGCTGGCGCAAGCAGACCCTTGACCTGCTCAACGCGCTCTGTTGGGGGGACGAAGATCGTGTCCTCTCCTTTGCCGCTGTGCGTATCATTGAGGCTATGCAGTTCGACTTGGGATTCTCCCGCGTGCTGCTGAAGCTCACCCACGAGTTCCGCGAACCGGCCGACTGGTGGACGGGACGTCATCACCGTATCCTGAGCCTCTTAACGCAGATTGTGGAAGGAGGGCCCAAAGAGGAGTGGGCCGGACTGGAAGGATTTATGGACCAGGTGGAAGATCTGAAGCTGGACGATGCTCACCAATGCATTCTGCACCTCTGGCGAGCGCGTAATCTCTCTCGGCGAGAGAAACCCAGTGAGGCGCTGGCAGCGTGTCGGGATGCGGAACGATGGTTACCCGACGATCCCAGCTTGCGAGAGGGCGTGGGTAGATCGTTCGATGGAGTGGGATCGGAACTGGGTTGGGAACGAGGCGACGCTATCGCTTCCTCGAAGGCCTTGAGTGCCTTCGAGCGCTCCGTCAGCCTGAATCCAGACTACACCCCCACTCGATACAGGTTGGGGGCTATGCTGGCCAAACAGGAACGGCACGAGGAGGCCATCGCCGCCTACCAGCGCGCCAT
>CAYYTU010000154.1:0-4500 GCA_964474655.1 uncultured Anaerolineales bacterium | reverse complement strand
TATCATTTGAGTGAACTATACCACTTCGGTAACATTTTACGTGAGTGAATGCGCCCCCTTGACAAGCGGCCGATTCTATGATATACTGTGCGGGATCGCTCCCGGAACCGCTCCCGCACCTTGAGGCCTTGAAGGTAATGATGACAGAAACCCAGCCGATGAAGCCAGAAGCATCCGCCCGTGTGACGATTTACGACGTCGCCGAGGCCGCTGGCGTGTCGAAGTCGACCGTCAGCCGCGTGCTCAACAACCGCGGCTATGCCTCGCCGGATACCATTGAGCGTGTGGAGCAAGCCGTCGAGACCTTGAACTACGTGCCCCAGATGGCAGCCCGGGGATTGGCTCGCCAGCAGACCAATGCCCTTGGGCTGCTCGTCAACGAATTCTCGACGCTCTCGATGCCGCCCTTACTGGCCGGCATCGACGCCGTGGTCCAGCAGGAGAGCTATAGCCTGCTGATCGCTGCCGTAGGCGATCACTCAGGCCAGTCCCTGCCTCTGGGGAAGCACAACACAGATGGGCTCCTGGCGTACGCAGACAGCATAAGCGATACCCAATTGCGGCGTCTCTACGAGTCCGATGTCCCGGTTGTTCTGATGCATCGATGCTCACCTGCGGACTTAGATATTCCTTGCGTCAACATTGAGAACACCGAGAGCACCAAGGCGTTGATCACGCACCTCATTGAGGTGCACGGCTTTCGGCGCATTGCGTTCTTGCGCGGGCCGGAACATCAAGATGACTCTCGCAGGCGAGAAGAGGGCTACCTGGACACGCTTGAGGCCCACGGTATTCCAGCACATCCAGCCTTGATCGGGGATGGCATGTTCTCCGAGGAAGCCTCAGAAGAAGCGGTAGCGGACTGGATAGCCTATGACTTGACGTTCGACGCCATCTTCGCTGGCGATGACGGGGCCGCCTTTGGTGCCATTCGAGCTCTCAACCGGGCTGGTCTCCGGGTCCCAGAGGATATCGCCGTGGTTGGGTTTGACGACGGTCGCCATGCCCCCTATGTTAACCCCCCCCTGACGACCGTCCATGTCCCGCTTGAGCAAGTTGGCCGTGAGGCGGCGAAACGGTTGATAGAGCTGGTTCGCCAAGGGGCCGCAGAGTCGATCACCCTACCCACGCACGTCGTCATTCGACGTTCGTGTGGCTGTCGCTATGACCTGAAGCGTGACTGAGGCTCAACAAGAGAAGGGGGCAGCAACAGAGGAGTTGCCTTGACGAGATAGGCTAAGGGGAGATACCAGCAAACTTGGCGGTGAGCGGCATCTCCCCAGAGTGCTCCAGAAAATGGAGTGTCACTGCACTTGGTGCGAACGTCCCGCACTAACAGATTTGCTCCATTTGCTGGTCCCCTTGATTATACAAGGCTGCAGCACGAAGGCAAGCTGGGGCCATCCAGACACTCGAGGAAGACGTCTCTGGCCTTCACCGCCGTGTCTTCATCCCGATGTAGGCGCTTCTACGTATGGGGCGAGCCTGATAGCGCTGGCAGGCTCAATCGAGAAAGGAGGTGATGGTCTGAAAAGAAGCGGCAAGTTGATGGAGATGTCCCATTCCACGTTAGGCTAGATGATAAAGGAGAAAGAGATGAAGACGAGAATCAAATTGAAGAGGCTTGCCCGATTGCTGTTCACCATTATGAGCGCCACGTTGGTGTTGGCTGCCTGTGGTCCAGCACCTACCCCAGAGGTGGTGAAGGAAACGGTAGAGGTACCAGTGAAGGAGACCGTCGTCGTTGAGCAAACGGTCGTCGTGGAACCCACCGAGGAGCCGACGCCCGAGCAACTCACGCTGACGATCCTTCACTCCATTAGCCCGGACGATGCCAAGGCTGCTGTGTTCGACGACATCGTCGCGGGCTTCGAGGCAGCCCACCCCAACATCACGGTGGAGGCCGAGTTGGTGCCGGACGATGAGATCGTGGCCAAGGCGGAGACTGCGTATATGGGTGGCGTCGAGCAGGACATTGTCCTGATGAACTACCCTCACCTGACCGAAAACTGGTTTAAGGACGGGATGACGATCGATCTGAGCGGCTATCTCGAGGCATGGGGCCTGGAAGACACATTCTATGCCTCGGCCATCGAGGGCTACACGAACGAGGAAGGTCAGTTGCCAGCCCTCCCCATGGAGGGCTACAACTGGCCCATCTGGTACAACACGACCATTCTCGAGGAAGCCGGTGTTGCGGTTCCCCCCGCTAGCATGGAGGATCTCGTCGCTGCCGCCCCCACGATCCGCGATGCCGGCTATGGACCTTTTGTGACCGGGGGCTCGGACTGGACAGGCGCTCGCTTCTACATGCTGTTGCTCACCGCCTACATGCCAGAGGAAGAGGTCAACAGCCTCTTCCAGGAGGGCGGCTACATGGATAGCCCGGGGGCGATGGAGGCCACCGAGGCGTTCGTCTCGATGCGCGACTCAGGCTTCTTTGTGGACGATGTGGAGGGACTGGAGTTCAGCAGTATGAACGCCATGTTCTTCGCCGGGGAAGCAGCAATGATGCACGCCGGCTCTTGGTCATACGCCGAGGCACCCGAGGACATCGTGGATGCGGTGTACCTGGGTGGGCTTCCGCTACCCGACGGATCTCCACGTGCTGACCCGGTCATGTTTGGCGGGTTTGGCGCCAAAGCGGTCCACGTGACCCGTAACGGTGCCGAGAACCTGGATGCCGTCGAAGCCTTCGTGCGGTACCTGTACCAGCCCGACGTCTTCGTCCAGTTCGTGAATGAAGCAGGCATGATCGCGCCGGTCAAGGGTCTCCCAGTCGACGAGAGCGCCGTTCCGCAGCTGTTTGCGGATTCGCTCGCACTGCCGGAGCGCACTGAACTGGGCGGCAACGCGGATTCAGTACCCGGTGAGATCGGCGACCCGTTGATCGCGGTCGTCACCGATGGCTTCATTCCGGGTGGGATGACGGCCGAGGAGATTCTCACACAACTGGACGCACTGTACGAGTAGTACCCTGGCTTACGCCTTATACGGGGGTGTTCAGCAGCGCTCTCGCACTGCTGAACACCCTCAACTATAGGCAAGGAGATGATTCATGGATGGGCTAAAGAGCAATGCGGCTGGACGGCGCGGGGGTAAGTCGGCACGCGACCTGATGGCTTTCGTGATTTGCGTGGCCCCGGCGGTCTTGATCTTTTCCGCTTTGATGCTCTGGCCCCTGATCAACATGGTCAGAGTCAGCACGTTCGAATGGCGCAGACTGACGGGTCCCAAGACCTTTGTGGGGCTCGCCAACTACGGCGAACTGTTCACCGATCCAAAGATCCTGATGGCACTGCAGAACACCGCGCTTCATCTGTTCATTATGTTGGTGGTGGTCATGCCACTAAGCTTTATGCTGGGCTTCTTCCTGAGCCAGCGACTGCGAGGCTACCGGTTGCTGCGCATCATCTTCTTCTCCCCGGCGATGCTCTCGGTCCCGGCACTCGCCATGATCTTCCTCGGCATCTACCTACCAGACGGAATCTTGAATCATCTATTGACAGTTCTGGGCCTGGAAGACTGGACCCGCGTCTGGCTGAACAACGCGTCCACGTCTCTTTGGGCCGTGATCGGCGCGGATGTGTGGGGTGCCGTTGGCTTCTATGCAGTGCTGTTCTTCGCAGCGCTGTCCGATCTACCTCGAGAGCTCTTTGAGTCGGCGCAGCTCGATGGCGCCAACTACTGGACCATGATGTGGCGGATTGGATTTCCCTTGATCTTGGACTTCTTTGGGGTCGCGCTGACCTTGAACTTCATCTGGACGCTGACGGGTTCGGCGCAATACGTGCTGCTGCTGACAAAGGGGGGGCCGGGCACGTCGTCGCTGACGCTCAGCTACTACCTGTATGACAAGGCATTCGTCACAGCCCGAATCGGCTACAGCCAGGCCATCGGGGTGTTATTGCTGTTGATGGGCATGGTCGGCATGGTGCTGATACGGCGAGTGACGCAGCGCAGCTATGCAGCGTGACGAGCTTCGAGACGTTCGACGACCGGGGAAGAAAGGAGGCAGAAGGACGTGTTTGTCAGACGAGGATTCTCGACAGCGAAGCTAGTCAACTACGTCGCGGCGATCGCATACGCGGTGATCATCGCGCTTCCGATCTACTACGTCGTCATATCCTCTTTCAAAGGGAATGTGGAGATCTTCACCGCTCCGCTGGGCTGGCCCAAGACGCTGGATTTCGGAAACTACCTGAAAGTCCAGGAACGTGTGAACGCTCTCAAGGCCATGGGCGTGTCGTTCGGCATCACGACGACCGCCTTGCTGCTGATCGTAATGATCAGCACTGCGGCGGCCTACGGCATTGCACGCATCGCCACTTGCTTTGAGACCAACCGGCTGGCTCTGATCACCGAGGCCTATTTCGGCCTAGGGTTTCTCATTCCGGCCTTTGCCCTGCTGGTACCGGTCTTCCTGCTGGCAGCCACCACGGGGTTGCTCTACAACCCGCTCTATCTCGTCCTCTACTACGTAGCCTCCAACTTGTCGTT
>CAYYTU010000153.1:0-4553 GCA_964474655.1 uncultured Anaerolineales bacterium | reverse complement strand
AGGCGATGGAGCGGGCCGTCTTGCACCAACTGAAGCCCAAACGTATCTTGCAGGTGCCTCTTTTCACCTACTCTGAGGTGGCTGCCGTTGATGCCTGAGGCGATACTGTTGACCGAGATGGAAGATGACAAGTTCCAGGCGCTGATGGACGATTACATCACCCGCTCGGCGGAGCGCGACGATGCTATCACGGACTACTTCGAGGATCGGATGAGGGAGGTGCTATCCAGGGGATTTATGCAGTCCCCGCCGCCGGAAGAGAAGTTCCTTGGGCCATACACCCTGGACGAGTTCTGCGCCCTGCCGGAGGACGAGCAGGTGCGGCTGTGGGATCAGGCCCACGCCCAGGCCTGGGAGGAACTAAGCGACGTCGAATACACCCTGATGATTTCCTGAACGTGCTTGCCAATCAATCTTCGGCTTGACACTCGGCGCCAGGCGGACGAGCCACCACCCGCAGCGCTGCGTACAGCTCGGACCTCTCCTCTCGCAGCTCGGAGAACACCTCGGACGGCACCTCACACAACGGGACGCCCCGGTTGCCGTCGCTCCCCAGCGTTTCCACCACCGCTCGCGCCGCTGCGGAAAGATTCCCGTCCTCATCCCTCGGCTGGCGCCAGCGTTGAACCGTCTCCTGCACCGTCGCCAGCGCGTCGCGTAGTGGCTTCTTCTTCAGGCGATAATCCTCGTCCACGTGCCCCGGTGCTATCGCCGTCAGCGCGTCCAACAGCGCCTCCGGCGCCCGTCCACCGATCACCCGCGCTATTCGTGGTCCATCGTATACGTTCTTCCGCAGCCGGAAGAAATCGTCGAACAGATAGCGGATGGATTGGCACACCGCCTCATCTGGCTCATCCCGCCACACGGGAAGCCGAGCGCGCGTCTCCTCGACCTGCTCCCAGAAGCCCTCACCGAAGCCCGGCGGGCGCTTTGGGGGCACCCCTTGTGCGATCGCCAGCCAGGTGTAGAGCGCCAGGACCAGCTCCTCGATCGGCATTCCCAGTTGCGTCTCCAACCTCTGCCTAACCATCCGATGGTAGTCAGCGGCAGCGTGGAGAAGGGGCAGCAACCGTTCCTCCTGGGCCAGGACGGCGATGAGCGCCTTTCTCTCATCGCCCGTGGCCTCGGCGAAATCATACAGTCGGAACGCCACCAATCCGATCTCCCGTGTCACACAGACCCCCTCGCCCTCGTCCACGCCCTCCAGAATGATGGGTGGACGGACGCTCAAGCAGACCCGGCGCCAGCGCAGCACGCGGTGGGGGCGGGCGATGCCGGGAGCGTGCAGCGGTCGCACCGGCTGGGCCGTCCGCAACCAATGGGCGATTCCTTTGCGTAGTTGCAACAGCGACTGGCGATTGACCATTTCACGATCTAGCCACCCCTTGATCGCCGCTCGCCCGGGGTCCGTCAGGGGTTGCGATGAGGAAAGCCCCTCTAAACCCAAAGAGGTTCGTCGGGGACGCAACGGCTCCGCTGGCAGGGTTACGGGTTCGGCTGGCTCCCCAAAAGCAGCCACCAGATCGGCCGGCAGCGTCACCCGATGATCGGATGTGGATGGTCCATACAACTCCGCCACCTGGGCCATAGCCTCGTCGTCGGCCTCGACAGCGGTGTCTAACTCGGCGTAGCGCTTCAGCGTGCCCAGCAGATTGCTGCCATCGCTCGCCGCCGCCAGAACCTCGCGCAAGTGCCGGAGGAAGTAGCGCACCTTCCCCTTCCCCTCCGGCAAACCGCGAAACAAGCGCTGCAACAGAGCCCGGTTGAAGGGAGCCAACAACACTCCTTCACCATCGCTGCCCAGCCCGGCGCAGCGGTCTTGCTCCGGACAAGCTTGGCACGCCCAGCCGTTGCGCTCTCTATAGGCCGCCAGATACCGGCCCGCGAAGGCTACACAGGTCTCCTCGGTGAGAAAGTAGGAATCAGCGCCCTGCACGTCCGAGAGCCACAGTTTTTCCACCCGGTCGTCCACCGTGTCCAGGTAAGTGATGCGCTCGAGCAGTTCCCGCCCTCGCTCGCCCGCCGAGAGCGCCGCCGGCGTCAGGCCCATCACCACGTCCCAGTTGCCGCTATCCAGCGTGATGAAGTAGTCGAGCAGATCGGTGGCGAAAAGGTTGAGCGACTGCACCAGGTCATCGACCAGCAAGATCGGGCGTATGTCTCGCCGCGTCAGATCATCGGCGACGCGCTCCAAGGTATCCGGCAAATACTGGCCCTCCATCAGGTGCTCGCGAAAAGCGGTCAGCAAATGGTGGCGGAACTGCTCGTAGTCCAGGGGCACGGGCAGCGCTGTCTCGGACTTCAATTCATCCAGATCCTCGCGGGTGAGCAGCATCGCTGGCCCGTCGTCTGGATCGGACCCTTCCATTGCATTGAGGCTGCGGGCGATGTGCGGATGGATCCAATCCAGCAGCCGGTAGTAAAGGGCGTTGATCTGCTCATCGGCGTCAAGACAGCGCTCCAGCGCCGTGAGGAGCAGCAACTTGGACAGCGTCCGCGGTTTTTGCCGCGCCTCCTCCCAACGCCTCCGGGTTGCCTCGGCGAAGTAATTGTCCGAAAGTAGATGATGGAATCGTTCGGCGATGTGCATCACATCCAGCTCGGTGCGCGGGACGCGGACGGTGACCTCGGCCCGTGTGGGATCGCGGCGTGCGGTCATCATCTGGAGCCACTTCATCAACTCCGACTTGCCGGAGCCGGCCGCGCCGTAGAGCACAAAGACCCGATTGCCCGGCTGAACGCCCGACGTGTTCAGGATTTGGTCCAAGAGCGCTGTCTCCGCCATAGTCTCCGGTGGGCGCTCCGGGGGGAAGCGGCGCAGTGTGACCGGGAAATGCGTCTTCAGAAACAGATCCTCGCCGATCTGATAACGCTGGTCTGCGGTGGTGGCGAACACACATAGCCCGGGCTCGCCCAGGCAGGGCCACAGGTCGCTAGTGATATCCATTGATGTCTCCCTTCCAGGCGATGCCTTTGTAGCGATGACGCCCGAAGTACGAGCGCGTCGGCGAATCCTGCAGCGGGAACAGAGCGATCTCCTCCTGCTCAACTAGATGTAGCAGCGGCGCTTTCACTGCCTGGGCCAAGCCGCCGTCCGCTCTGGCATAGGGAAGAATGTGCCCGAAACAATCCTCCAGAAAGGACTGCAACGTATCCTCCCGCTTCTCCCACTGAGCCAGAATCGCCTTCACCAACGACGGGCTGTAGAGACACTGGAACCCTCCGGGCAGCCGCCGCCCTATGCCCAGAAAGGTCATCACGCGCTTCCAGGCGCGTATCTTCTCCTTGCTAAGCCCGCCCGCCTTCTCCACATCCGGCAGTTGATTGGCTGCGGCATGGAGGCCCGCCACAAACAGACGATCCGGTCTGATGAACAACTCGGTCAGGAGGAGCGTGTAGAGAGGATCGAGGGGATGCTCAGGGGAGATCTCGCCACCCTCAATGCAGCGTATCCCTCGTAGCAACTGCACAACGAATGGGGCCTCGGCGACGGGCTCGGAAGCCCGATAACCGTTCACCTCTTCCAGCATCCGACCGGACTCAAGGAACGCCAGAGCATCATCCACGCTTTGCGTCGATGGAAGATCGCCATCCGCTTGACAAGCGATGAAGGCAGTGTGTACATCCTCCCTCTTGGGATGAACACCCTCGGCATTGCATTCAACGACGTAGCGGTAAACCGCTTCCAGTTCAGGGCCGTAGACAGTTCTGAAGAGCATTGCTTTCACCTCTATGGGGTTGCCTGTATAAGCGATTCTCCTGCGCTTGACGGTGAGCGCTGGCTATGATACCATCCTGTCCACCTCAGACAAGTTCTCAATTGCGAACAAGGTGGCATCCGATGCGCTTCTATGTCAGTTGGTATCCCGGCGATCCCTGGTATCCGCGCTATGACGACGACTGCGCGATGCTGATCAGCGTCGCGTCGGTCAGCCAGGTATGGTCGCTGTACGAGTTTGAGAAGACGCCACACTACTTGATGCTCGACAGTGGTGGATACCGCTACGCCAGCGTCCCCGGAGAGCGTCCCAACCCAAAGGAGATCTTTGAGCGACAACTGCGCATTATTGAGGGTCATGATGTTGAGACCATCCTCTGTGCGCTAGATTACCCGATTATAGATCCTAATGCAAGCTCCAACCAGAAGGACCGACACATTGACCAGACCGTCGCCTATGCCTATGAGCTCAAAAACTTGATAGAACAATACCACATAGCCGACCACGTTGAGGCGATGGGCGTCGTTCAGGGATATGATGTTTCCTCGATGGAATACTGTGCCAACCGCTTGCAAGCTATTGGATTCACTCACCACGGTTTGGGCTCGTTGGCTCCGCTCAAGCATCACGAGGAGATCCTCGAACGCGTCCAAGCGGTGATGGGTGTCTTGGGGCAGGATTTGCACATCTTCGGCGTGAGCAGCATTGAAACGGTGGCTGCCTTGCGTGATTGGGGCATCCGCTCGGTGGACTCTTCGCGTCCGGCGAAGGCCGCGATGTACCAGCAAATCCCGTTATCCAAGTGCTTATCTGCCTCTCGTGTATCAAATGCAA
>CAYYTU010000152.1:0-4569 GCA_964474655.1 uncultured Anaerolineales bacterium | reverse complement strand
TTATTTTACTTGCTCTATTTTCATCCGCTGTGCTGATTTAGCGGAAAGTAAAGTTAGACAAGCTTTACGGCAAGCGCAGCAGGATCTCGCGCTAAACGAATCTTGATCAACCAGAGGAGGATAGGTGCTCACCAATGCCAAGCCAAAATTATCAAAAGTTAAAGGAACAAACCTTGCACCACTTTCACTTTGATGGCGACGATCCAATAGCTGTCTACTTTTCGACACACCGGATCCTGACTATCACCAAGAATCTCCTAGAAAAAGCCCAGACAGATAGGCCTTTTAGACGCATTTTCTGGCGAGTTCTGCTCTGGATCCACAGGCAACCAACCGTACGATACTGCGAAACCCGATTTTTCCGCCTATGGTACAGTGAAATCATATTTGACCCACACAAAGCTGCCCGACGGCATTTGGATTGGATCCCTGAGGATTTAGCCCACCGTATGAATGAGACCAGTTTTCGACTTCGGGAGGTGTCTGAGCGGGCAATGATTTATGGATTCCTTCATCTGTCCGTCCAGCTTGGAAGTGGTCTCGTTAGGTCCCTTGTGGAAACTATTGCATATGTCTTAGTACACGTTTCATTGGTGTCCACCGATCAAGCTCTAACATCTGTACGAACCACTTACCATTGGAGTCGGATCGTAGAATTCTACTGCGGCGTGATTTGCACCCTCTATGGAGTTTATTGTTTGTATTTAGTCGGTGCAGGTTTTTGGCAACACCAAAAGGTGCTCTGGGACGTGAAACGCCTGCTGAGAAAATATCGGTTTTAAGACAGACACGGTCTCACTCAGATAGTGGAGACTGCGCAGATTCTTGTTTTACACAGGGGGGATTCTGCAACACGTTCGACAGATCCGCTGCAGAATCAACCATTCCCTACAAAAATTGCTTTTCCGTTTGACTTAACCCTTCCATAAACCTATACTTGGGTTTGGTACTTCGACAACAGAAATAAAGCCTCGAACCCTTCTCCCGAGAGTTCGAGGCAGATCTTGGTGCGACGTGGGCACCAAGGTACGCCTAGTATAGCATTGGCGCCCGCCCCACGCAAGGGAACGGGCTTTTCTTTTTCACCCCCTTCTACCGACAAGGACACCCTACATATAATGACTCAACGCAAGCCAAGTGGCATTTTCTCCCCGCAAGAGGAGCACCTCATCCTCGTTCTACGTCTCCTCATCGCCCGCGCTGCCAACGCGGACAGTCTCGCCTGGTGGGATGATGAATCGCTGACACCAGCCGCGGACTATGTGCTCGACCGGCTTTTCCCGATGGCGCCGCCGCTCGCGGGGAAGTCGCTGGCGCTGAGGGCCGCGTTGACCCGCCATCGCGCAGCTTGCCCGGAAAGCGCGCTCCATCTCTATCGCCTCGACGCCGACAGCCGCGATGAACTGGCGCTTCGCTTCGCGCCGCTGCTGCCGATCCCAGTGCCCGACGCGCCGATCGCGACGATGGAGGGTTTCCGCGAGCATCTGCTTGAGCTCGTGAAAGAGCCCCAGCCCTACACCGTCGTGCGTCCCACGATCTCGGACGGCCTGTTGATCGAGATCCCCCCGGCGCCCCCTGGAACCTCCCCGATGCTTCACCGGGCCAAGACGCTGGCCTGGGCCTACCAGGAGGGGACGCGGGACACACCGGTCTTTCCCTTTTGCACGCCAAACACGGAGTGAGTATTTTGAACGAAACCAGAGAACCAATCTACACCAGCCGCATCATCAAGGCCAGCGCCCTGATCGCCGACACCAAGGTCCTGCTCAGCGAGTGGGATCTGAACCAGTCGGTGGACGAGAACCTCGACCGAGCGCAGCGGCAGAACATCTTCGGCAAATCGTCCCGCAAGCGCGTCAACGACATCCTGCGCATCTTCCGCCAGCGCTACTTCGACGAGCCCGACGTCGGCGCGGCGCTGGTCACGCTGGTGCAGGAAGGCGCTCCGTCGCAGTGGATCGACCCGTTGCTCTACTTCTTCTCGGCGCAGAACGACCGCACGCTGCGGGACATCGTGCTTGAGGTGCTCTACCCGCGCCATCAGGACGGCGTCCAGGAGCTGCCCGTCGACGTTGTGATCCACGCCATCCGCAACTGGGTCGCCGAGGGCAAGACGACCACCGCCTGGAGCGATTCGACGGTGAAGCGGGTGGCGCAAGGCGTGATGGCCACGCTGCGCGACTTCGGCGTGCTGGAGGGCACGGCGCACAAGCGGCTCACGCCCGTCTATCTGCCGACGCCGGCCTTCGCCCTGATCGCGCTTTGGTTGCAGGGGCGGGAACGCGCCGGGCACCTGGTGCTGCAGAGCGATGAGTGGCGGCTCTTCCTCCTGCCGGTCGAGGGCGTGGAGCGGTTCTTCATCGAGGCCCATCAGCAGCATCTGTTGGGTTACTACGCCGCCGGGTCGGTGATCCGGATCGAGTTTCCCGTTTCAGAAGATTCGCTGAAGGAGTATGCCCATGTCCTCATCGAAAACGGAGCTTAAAACGCGCGTTGAGCGGCTCGAGGCCGATCTGAAGGCGACGCCAATGCGCCACTACGTCTACAGCGACCTGCCCTTCGCTATCTTCTGCTACCGGCCCGATCGGGAGTGGGAGATGCGCAACGAGATACGGCTGCTCCGCACGCGCCTGGAGAACGATCTCGACCGCCAAGTGGTGACCATCTCGCTGGCCGACCTGATGTGGGAGGCGGTCGAATACTGTGAGAGCGTCGAGGCCGTCGCCGCCGAGGAGCAATGGAACGGCTTCGATGCGGCACAGCGGCTGATTCAGAATTATCTCTCCGACCCCGACTGGCGCCCGCTGCCCGATCTGCTGGCCGAGCAGTTGGAGGCGCTGAACCCCGACCGCCACATCGCCTTCATCACGCGGGCGGGGGCGCTGGCGCCGAACATCTACCGCGTCTCCAAGTTGCTGGACGAGATGAAGGGCCGCACCCGCGTGCCTTGCGTGCTCTTTATGCCCGCCACCACCGCGGGCAGCTCGCTGCGCTTTATGGGCATCGCGGAGAATGAGGGCCGGGGCAGTTATCACACCAAAGTATATGCCGATTGACAATTGGCGATTATGGATTACCGATTGAAGATTGACGACCTTACGCTGGCAGAATTATACTTTTCTGCCCGAAGGTACAATTTGATCGACCAGAATTGTAGTTGGGTATCATTCACTGGACTCTGGCAGAGGAGAAGGTATGTCTCAGGTGCTGAACGATAGGCAACGCAATCGGATCCACGACCTGGCCCTGGAGGCCCGCGAGATCCTGATCACCGAGGCGCGGGAGTTGCTGGAAGGCGTCTACGGGCTCTACGAGAATGGACGGATCGACCCGCCGGAGAAGCTGCCCCAGGTGCGGAAGGATCCGGAGGTCAGAGAAACCTATCATCGCCTGGTGCGGTTTCTGGAGGAAGAGGAACGCGCCGGGCTATCCCGCCCAGAGGCGGTGGAGAAGCTGGTCAAGGAGGTGGCCTTCACGCACCTCAACCGACTGGTGGCCTTCAAGATGATGGAGACCCGCGACCTGATCCGGGGCACGCTGGACAAGGGCGCCGACGCCAACGCCTTCAAGTTCTATCTGGCCGATCACCCCGCCGACCTCGCGCGCTACGAGCGCGGCGAGGTGGACGCCGCCTACCGCCACTTCCTGCTCTGGCAATCGGGGCAGATCGCGCAGGAAGTGCGCGTGCTTTTTGACCCCGATACGCTCGCCAGCCGTCTCTTCCCCCGCCGGCGGGCGCTGCACGATCTGCTGAACCTGCTCAACGATCCCGCGCTGGAGGAAGCCTGGCTGGCCGACGAGACGGTGGGCTGGGTATATCAATTCTTCAACGAGGAGGAAAAGGGCGAAGTTTTTGACCGGCTCTACAAGCGCAAGAAGAAAATTCGGCGACAAGATATCCCTGCCGCTACTCAGCTCTTCACGCCTAACTGGATCGTGCGCTTCCTGGTGCATAATACGCTGGGCCGTTTGTGGGTGCGGATGCATCCCGACACCGAGCTGGTGCACGATGGAACGCTCGACTATCTGGTGCCGCTGGAAGATGAGGCGCCGAACGAGTCGCTTCGCCCGATCAGGGAGGTCTCACTTCTGGACCCGGCTTGTGGCGGGATGCACTTCGGGCTGGTGGCCTTCGATCTCTTCGCTGCGATGTACGAGGAGGAACTGGAGCGCGCCGGCGAGCCGGGCTGGCCGGCGGCGCCGTCGGTGGACGACCGCGCCAACATCCCCGCCGTCATCCTGGAGCACAATCTGTTCGGCATCGACATCGACCTGCGGGCCGTGCAACTTTCTGCTCTTGCCCTCTACCTCAAGGCGATGAACTGGTGGCAACAAGAATTGACGAACGACGCAGATACTGCCGAAAATCGGAAATCGAAGACCGTAAATCTTCAATCCAACCTGGCCTGCGCCGACGTGACGCCGCTGAACGGCGGGCGTCTGGGCACCTTCGTGCGGGAGGCGCGCTTCGAGCGCCCGGTCTACGAGCGGCTGATGCGCGCGCTCTGGGAGAAGCTCCAGGATGTGCAGCAGCTGGGCTCGCTCCTGCGCCTCGAGACCGAATTGGAG
>CAYYTU010000151.1:0-4649 GCA_964474655.1 uncultured Anaerolineales bacterium | reverse complement strand
TCGCCCTCGGCGATGGAGAGCGGCGAGAAATCGGCCGCCAGCAGCCAGTTATCGCCGCCGGGCCGCCGTCGGGCTGGGTGGCGCTTGCGGAAGAGATAGACGCCCGGGTTGACCGTGGCCTTGAAGGTGTCGTTGGGCACGCTGACCAAGTAGCGCACGTCGGTCTCCGCCAGCAGTTGATCGCGCAGCTCTTTGTGCGTGCGAATCGTCTGCCACGTATCGGACATAATGTAGCAGAGCGTGCCGTGGGTGCGCAGGATGGTCAGCCCCAGCGCGGTGAAGACGCCGTAGCTATCGCGGCTGCCCAGCCCGAACTCGTTCCGCACCTTGGTCGGCACCTTCACCCCGTAGGGCGGATTGCCGATCACCAGGTCGAAGCCGCCGTTGAGCGTCATAATCTCGGCGAAGTCCAGGCCCCAGTTGAAGGTCTCGGTCAGCTCGTCCAGCCGATCCAACAGATCCTCAATCTGTGCCAACTCATCCTTCTGCCGCGCCACCTGCTCCTGGGCCTCGGCCTTGGCCTCCTCCATCAGCGCCAGCTGGGGCAGGTCGGCCTCGATAGCCGCCTTGCGGGCCTCCAGGAACCAGCGGATGATCTCGCGCTTGGCCTCCTCGACCCGCTCGCGGTAAGCCTCCTTCTGGTCGTGATCGTGCGTCGTCTCGTAGGCCGTCTTCAGGTCCCGATAGCGGTCGATGAGGCGCTCGCCCTCGGCGTCGAACTGCACCTGCTTCTCCAGGTTGAACTCAATCGTGCCGCCGATCCGGGAGACCAGACTGTCGCCCGTCATAATGTGCAGATCGAGATTGGGCAGCGGCTCCGGCGCGGGCACCTCCACCAGCAGCGAGAGCCAAAGCCGCAGCTCGGAAAGATGCACCGCCCGCTCCTGGAGGTCCACCCCGTAGATGCAGCGCTCGATCAGATCGCGCTTCAGCTGGTAGCGATAGGCCGCCTGCTCGACCCGCTCCGGCGCCACCCGCTGGTCGATGGCTTGGATCACCTCCACCATCTTGAGCAACAGCCCCACGGGGAAAGCGCCGGACCCGACGCCGGGATCGACCGCCTTGAGCCGCTTCAGCGCATCCCGGATGTCGTTCAACCGCCCCACGCTTAGATGCTCCGTCGCCAGGTCGTAGACCAGGCGCTTCAGGTCCCCGCGCGACATACCGGAGAAGATCCGCTGCAGGTAGGCCATCAGCGCTTCCTTGACCATAAAGGCCACGATGAACTTGGGCGTGTAGTAGCTGCCGGACGCCCGGCGTGGGTCGGGGATATCCTCAAACTCCTTGCTCTCCAGGCCCAGGATCAACTGCTCGAAGACCGTGCCCAGCATCTCCGGATCGACCGCCACCTCCTGCTCGAACTCGGTATCCTCGCGCACGGTGAAGTTGTAGCGCTCCAGCAGATCCTCGTAGACCGCCTCGAACCAGGCGTTCTCCACCGTGATAGCCTGCTCGTCGGGATCAAATTCGAACAGCCCGCCGTTGAGGAAAGGCACCTCGCCCAGCGCCGGCGCCTCGAAATCGGGCTCGGAGAGCCGCCGGAAAAGCGGCACCAGATAGTCCTGGTAGTAGTTGGCTTCGGGATCACAGTCCTTGAACTGCTCGTACAGATAACGCGGGTTGCCATCGAGGAAGCCGCGCTTCTGGACGAAGTAGAGGAAGAGCAGGCGGTTGAAGATGGTCTGGGTGTAGCGATCGGCCTCTTTCTGCGCCAGAGCGTTGGCCTCCTGCAGCGCATCGCGGAACTGCTTGTAATAGTGGACGAAGTCCCGATAGAAGCGCCGCGAGACGGCCTCGACGTCGAACGCTGCGTCCATCTTGAGGTGGAGGCTCAGGCCCGTGTCGTCGCTCTCGGCGGCCGTGGCGCATAATTGCTCGCTGACGGTGCGCAGGCGCTCCATCTCCCCCACCACCATGCGCCGGAAGGGGCGAATGCGCCGCGCGATGGCCTGCTGCTCTTCCTCCTCATCATCAACCGTCTCGACGTGCTTCAGGTTGCAGAAGTGCCACTCGCTGCGTTCGGGATCGGTGAAGATGATCAGCGCGTGGTAGTAGGCGCTCATCACCTGCTGCGCGATGGGGCGCTCTCGCGTCTTGAGCAGGCGATCCAGCGTGCAGAGGATGACCTGGAAATCGGCCCGACCGGCCACGATGCGCAGCTCCTGCACCGGCTGGCGTACCGCCTCGCTCAGCAGAACCTGGGGGCGAAGATCGCGGTCGCGGTATTCATAGTTGAGCTCCTCGATGAAGAGCGCCCGGAGCTCGGTGATCGTCTCCAGCGCTTCCAGGCGCTGGCGAATGTTCCTAGCTGAAGATTCAGCCGCTGAAGATTCAGCCGCATTCATAGAGACAAGACCTCCCGATAGGTGTAGCGGTTGATGGCTTGAACGGCGCCCTCAATAAACGGGGCGTTTTGAGGATGGTCGAGGACGAGCACGCGCTTACTCTCCTCCAGGCATCGCTGGAGCAGGTCGGGCGTCGTCCCGTGGGGATCAAGATAACAGAAAAGGTAACGCTCGATGAGCGAGCGCATCCAGGCATCGCGCCGCTCGACCAGGCGACGGGTGATGCGTCGCTCGCTGCGGAACGGGGAGAGAATCAGCAAGCGCTGCTGGGCGTAGAGCGGGCGCAGCGCCTTGGGCAGGCGGAAGCGTTCGATGCCCTTCGCCAGGAAGTAGATCAGGCGGCTCTGCGCGACCTGAGCAGCGGCTTTCAGCAAGCGCTTCTCCATCCGCGAGTGCCAGCCGCCCGCCAGCACGACGCCGGTTTCCGCCAGCGCCCGGATAGTGGCCTCGGCGCTCTCCAGCACGCTCAGGGGCATACGGCGGGAGCTGTAGACGGCGATAGGCTGATGGTCGAGCAAGTCCAGGGGGCCAGCAGCGTAGCCCTGCGCTGGGAGTGGTTTTACATCGTTGCGAAGATGATCGGCTGTCACGATTACTCATTCTTGCCGGAGGATGGCCTACAAATGAAAAGCCCACCCCATAATTTGACGGCGGGCGGGCCATATACTAAAATAGACCTCACTGAGGCGGCCCTTCTCCGCCTTGGTCATCGCCTCGGGCTCCTGCATAAGGAGCGCCGAGGCTTTGGCTTTGCGTTGTCGAGGTGCCAACATCAAGTATAGGTTTAGGATGCCGAAAAGTCAAACGAAAATGCGATTTTCGTTGTGGTGGCAGTTAGACACTTCCGGCCAGAAACCTTGTCACTACCAGAGGTTTGTCAGTCAACGATGGGTTACAGCTCCAGCGGGCAGGTGGTCGAGTGCCAGCCGGCCAGCCCGCCCAACACCACTGTCAGGTTATCCCAGCCCCGCCTGCGCAGCAGGCTCGCCCCGATCATCGAGCGCAGACCGCTGCCGCAGAAGATGTAGACCGGTTGATCGCGCGGGACCTCTTGGAGATGGTGGGGCAGCTGTGTGATGTGAATTTGATGCGCGCCGGCGATTTCGCCCTGGCTCGCCAGCTCCTCGTCGCTGCGAACGTCGAGAATCCACGCCTCGCCATCTGTGTCGAGATGGTGGCATAGATCCTGCACCGTGATCGTGTTGACGGACGCGCTCTTCCGCCCGGCCATGTGCCACGCCAGCAGCCCGCCCGACAAAGACCCAGCCAGGTCGTCGTAGCCGATGCGGGTCAGAAGTCGGACCACGGGGGTCGGGTCGGCCTCCCCGTTCACCAGCAGGATCGGTTCGTCGTAGGACAGGAACCAGCCGGCGAAGCTGGCCAGACCACCCTGCCAGATCGAGAGCGAGCCCGGCACGTGCGCCGCGCTAAAGCTCAAGTCCATCCGCGTATCGAGCACCGTCGCCTCTTCGGCGGCCCCGGCGAACGCGCCCGGCGCCAGCGGCGTCGGCGTCGGCAGCGTGCCCAGGATTGGAGCGCCCTTCAGGTTCCAGGGCTCCATGCGGCGGAAGTAGGGCGGTCGCTCCAGTTTCTGGGCCACGTTGGCTACGAACTCCTCTCGATTCGTGTACTGAAGCTTGGGGTTGAGCCGCCGCTCCAGCCCGATGGTCGTCCAGATCCGCTCGGCGATGGCGCCGCCGCAGACGGAACCGGCCCCGTGGGCGGGGCAGACCAGCACTTCATCGCCCAAAGGCAGCAGCTTGTTGAATAGCGAATCGTACAACATAGTCGCCAGCTCCTCGGCCCGGTCCATCCCCAGCAGGTCGACGCGCCCCACGTCCCCGGCGAAGAGCGCGTCGCCGGTGAAGACGGCCCACGGCGCGCCCGTGTGATCGTGGAGCAGGTAGCTCATCGAACCGGGCGTGTGGCCCGGGGTGTGGATCGCCTCGATCTTGAGCCCGCCCACCCGCCACGCTTGGCCGTCCTCCACCGGCTGCCCGTATTGATAGTCCATCTGCGCGTCGGCGTGCCAGATCTCGGCGTCGGTGCGGGCGGCCAGCTCCACCGATCCGATCAGGTAGTCCTCATTGCGGTGCGTCTCCAGGATATACTTGATCCGAATCCCGGCTTTCGACGCTTTGTCCACGTAGACGCCGCAATCGCGCCGGGGGTCGATGACGACGGCCTCCTTGCCGTCGCCGATGAGATACGAGTAATGCGCCAGACCTTTTGATTCGATGCGTTCAAATAACACGTTGCCCTCCTTGTGATGGAAAGCCCTCGCCAACGGTTGATAAAGATTAA
>CAYYTU010000150.1:0-4674 GCA_964474655.1 uncultured Anaerolineales bacterium | reverse complement strand
ACCGCAACGGCCAAGCGCCCTACGACCCCGACCTGGACGACGGCGTCAAGGTCAATTTGTTGCCGATCCAGAAAGCGCGGCTGCTGCCGATTAAGAAAGTGGTGTAGGCCGATTCTATTCTAGCCTATTCTAGAGAGAGGAGGACCAAATGCCCCTAACCACCCGATTTCACGAAGGCGATCGCGTCTACTGCAAAACCCGCCGACAACGAGGTGAAATCACCCGTCTCAGTCAAGACATAAGCGGGGAACAATACTATCAAGTTCGTCTCACAAATGGTGATCGCATTACAATCAGCGTGCAAGATCTGACGCCTGTGCGTGATCCTCTTGAGCGTCTTGCCGCGGGAGATTGGGGGTATGCCGTTGAATTTGATCTGCTGACCCGGGCTACTGCACTCTCGTTTGCGTATCGTTATGAGAAGCTGTCTTGCCTTTCTAACTCACGTCTTGAGCCCAAGCCTTACCAAATTTTTGTCGCCCATCGCGTCTTGCAGGACTTACATCCGCGCTATATGTTAGCGGACGAGGTTGGTCTTGGTAAGACCATAGAAGCCGGAATGATCCTCAAGGAACTCAGAGCGCGCGGATTGGCTGAGCGCGTCCTCATTGTCGTCCCCGCAAGCCTGCGTGAACAGTGGAAAGGCGAGATGGACGTCAAGTTCAACGAGCAGTTCCACATCTATACTGGCGCAACAATAAGAGAGAACCTACGTCGACATCCGAGCGAAAACCCCTGGGCACGCGACAAAAACATTATCGCGTCGCTGCCATTCGCGCGGCTCCAGACAAGTCAAGAGCTGCAAGTCGGTGATAAGGCGAGTGAGGGATATGGAATCGACGAAGCCGACTGGGATCTGGTGATTTTCGACGAGGCCCACCACCTGCGCCGCTATCTACAGGGGGAAACTATCGACAGTAAGAGAAGAATCACCAAATCGTACCGACTGGGTGAGGCTCTTGCTGAGCGAGCGAAGTCGCTGCTTCTGCTCACGGCTGTTCCCCTGCAGCTCTCTCGGTACGAGACATACTCTCTCGTCGAACTCCTTGATTCGACCCTATTCCCATCGTTTGACGACTTTCAGGCTTCCCTGAAGCGGTCTAAGACGCTTGCAGAATTGGTCCGGGCGCTTGAGCAAGAAGATTCCAAACCCATCTTGGTGGCTTTTCTCGAAATATACTCTCAACTAGTAAATGCTCAACAACGTGGTCAAGCCGACAGGTTCTGGCGGGGATTGATGGATTCGGCATTAAAGGTGGCCTCAGCAAAGCAGCGAAAGGTGGTAAATGATACCGAGCAACTGATGCAAGCCTTCAATCAGACTGTTGAAGCGTTTATTAAGCTCTATAGATGGGGGCGTGACGATGAAGAAACAGTACAACCGATTCAAGAGACTCTGACCAATTTCGAGACCTATCTAGCGCGTCATGGTGAGATTCTCCACGTATGGGCCGAAGAAGAACATAAGCTCAGCAGGATTATGATACGGAATCGGAAAAGGGAGGTCCTCAAAGACGAGATGGTCGACCGCCAGGCCCATACCGTCCCAGTGAACCTCACTCCAACCGAACGTGCTCTTTATCATGACGTAAGTAACTATATCAGAAAGGCTTATGAACGGCTGAGCGGGAACCAAGCCATAGGACTAGTGCTGACCACCTTCCGAAAGCTATTGGTGAGCAGCCCACACGCGCTGGCCGCATCATTGGAGCGTCGTGTTGCTTGCATTGAGGAGGCATTGGAAGGCCTGCGACCAGATTCCGCTGAATTCACAGATGACGAACTTGAAGAGATTTCCGAAACCCTTGAATCAACTGATCAGCTCGATGATCTACTCGGTCTGACCGGCGGACTCTCTCCTGCCGCGGCCCGGGAGGAAGTGAACACCTTGAGGGATCTTGCTGCGCGCGCCCGGTCCGTGACTGATCCGTGCGACAGCAAGGCTCGCGAATTACTGTCGGCCGTCGAGACAATTCTTGAACACGATGCGAAAGAGAAAGTGTTGATTTTCACCCAGTTTCTCGAAACTCAAGCCTATCTCCGACGTCTGTTTGAGCAGAAAGGCTATCGTGTCGCCATCTTCCGCGGCGAAAGTGGCAGCAGCAATTATAGCAAACAAGAGGAATTTAGACGGTTCAAGCAGGATCCGAACGTTCGCGTGATGATCTCTACCCGGGTTGGCGGTGAAGGTCTCAATTTTCAGTTCTGTCACATTATGTTCAATTACGATCTACCCTGGAACCCGATGCGCATTGAACAACGCATTGGTCGCCTCGACCGCATTGGGCAGGAGCGAAATGTACAGGTCTATAACTTCTCGCTCGAAGGCACCCTGGACGGTCGAATACTGACTGTCCTTCAAGACCGCATCCAGCTGTTTGAGCGGACAATCGGTAATCTGGATCCGATCCTGGGGGAGGATATTGAGGACGATATTGAAAATATCGTGTTAACGGAGGAGACACGGGCGAAGAAGGAGATAGCCGATTGGGAAGAGAGAATTGAGGAACGCATACAAGAAGCGCGTGAGGCTGAAGAGAAAATGGCCGATTTCATTTTGGATGAACGGAGTTTCCGCCGCGATACCGTCGATGAGATCCTCGGTCGTGAACCACCCGTCAGCAATGAGGATATCGAGGCCTTTGCCCTGGATTTTCTGAGCCGTTATCCCAACGACAGTGTCTCGCCAGACGATGGCAATCTTTATGCCATCACTGTTCCCCCAGCGTTTAGGAAAGCCTGTGATGAGCTCTATGGCATCAGCCTCAGAGAGACATACACAGGTACTTTTGATCCCAGAACGGCCATTGAGCAAGAGACCGTCGATTTTTTCGCCTTCGGTCATCCCTTGTTCGATGCTATGATTCGTTTTTGTACCGACGATGAGATGAAAAATCGCTTTGATGCCCGCAACGCTTTGCGAGTGCTGCAAAGTGAAGACTATGCTGGATACGAAGGTGTGCAATTCAACTACATCCTTAGATTCGACGGCGTGCGCACCTACAAGAAGCTGATTCCGATTGTGCTTGACCTGAGTGGTAACTACAATGAGGTGGTATCGGATCTCGCGCTTTCGCTCACCTCCAGGCCCACGATTGATGACGATGGAAACATTCAACTGTCTCAGTCCACTCTGCAAAACCTGGAAGCACAAAGCCAAGAGATTGTAGTCGAGATCGCTGACCACGAGATGGAAAAAGCACGACAACGTAATAAAGAGGATTATAGAGATGAAAAAGATAAGTTAGAGCGACTATTCAATTACCGCTTGGTCAATCAAGAAGTCGAACTTGAAAGGCGGCAGGAACGGTTGGAAGACGCCCGTCGGAAAGGCCAGAATCGCATCTTGCCGGCTCTGGAAGGCAAAGTTCGCGCCACGGAAAGGAGAATTGAAGAATTGAATCGCCAAAGGAATCGCGATCTAGAAGAATTGAATCAGCACCGTGAGGTCATATTGAGCATCGAGCTCCTAAACGTGGCGTACGTGCGAATCCAGACGCCGATCAATAACTGAAACAAGAGGATCTATATGCTCGTTGAGACTATCACGTACAAATTCAAAACCTATTTCGAACGAAACCCAGATCACGACACCATCCTCTGGTTCGATGCCAAACGCGAGTGGGAGGGGCTGCTACCTCACCTTCAGCCCCACCTGCCGCTACTGATCTACCAGGGCAGCCTGCTCCACCTGCGCTACCGACTGGTCGAGCGCCCTCCGGGCCAGCGCTACGTCGTCTATCTGCCCTTCGAATCGCTCCAGCGGACGCGGCGCGGCGCGGCCGAGTACGTGCGTCCCTTCATCTACACCTCCAAGGTCTTCGACGACTCGATTGAGACCGTCCTGCGCGACCAAGGCGTCGAATTGCCCGAGGGCTACGGCAAGATGCGCGACATCCGGCCCCACCTGCCGGCGTTGGCCGTCGCCTCGATTGGTAAGGGACGGGCCTTCTGGGAGGGGCTCGACAACCTGGAGGCCGTCCTGGCGCGGCTCTTCCCCGACTTCGAGGAGCATCTGATGCGCCTGCTGACCTTCCCCGATCGCACGATGCGGACGCTGGAGGAGCAGGAGCAGACAGAGGCCTTCTTCACGCTGCTGGAGAGCGAGTTCGGTGCAGCACTCCTTCGACAGGCTCAGGACACCGGTCCGGAGCAGGGCGCGGAGGACGAATGGGCCGCTTCGCTTCCCTTCATACGCAAGTGGGCCGACCGCTTCACGGCCACGCTCTGCCTGGTGGAGACCTTCGTCGCCGCGGGCAAGCCCGCCGATTTCCCCTTCCGGCAGGCCCTGCCGGACCCGGTCCACTGGGATCGCTGCCGCAACTTCCTGCGCAAGTGGCAGCGGGACGAGATGTTCAAGAACACCTTCGCCCGGCGGGCCCGGGCCGTCGACGGGCAGTACAACCTCGCCAGCTGGGTGAAGGATCTCCCGGAGCCACCGGCGGCCAATGGGTTCCTCAACGTCGAGCGGGCCATCTGGGAGCGGATGCGCGAGCGGCTGGACGCGCTCGACGACAAGGCCGAGGCCGTCGACTTCTGCCGCGCGCAGCGCAGGACCATCCAGGAGCGGGCCAGGGGCTTCTGGGCGCGGGAGGGGGCTCTGCCCGGATGGACGGCTTTGGCGCGTATGACCGAGGTCGTCATCGGCGCCGACGACGCGCTGGCCGAGCTGCC
>CAYYTU010000149.1:0-4729 GCA_964474655.1 uncultured Anaerolineales bacterium | reverse complement strand
GGGCCCTGCTGCCAAGTGCACCGCCGTCAGCCGGTCCGTCAGCGTCGCCCTATCCATCGTCAGGGATAGCGGTCCTCGGGTCTGGCCGACGTCCTCCGGCCGGAGCGTCAGGGGAGAGACGGGCGCATCCTCCTCCGCCCCGGGCACCGCCCAGCTCAGCTCCCACGGCCCGCGCACAGAGACCCCGACCCGCCTCACGGTGACGGTGAAAGGGTGCAGCGGAAGAGCCTCGCCGACGGCGATTGGTCTGGCCTTCTCGTCTCCGATGAAAGACCCGCTCTCCATTCCACTGCTGCTGCCGCGGAAGGGCACCTCGACCACGATACCGCTCAACGAGGGGTTTCCCACCTCCTCGCGCTTCACGTCGAACGTCAGCTGGTACTCGAAGTCCATACCCCCCGGATCCGCCTTCTCCAGGTGGGCCCCGGTCACGCGGATCGGGAAGCCGGCCACCGTGAGGTGCTCATCCAGCGTCCAGCTGTCGCCCGGTTGAGGGTCCTCTCCTAGATCGAGGGTGAACGTCTCCTCCACGGGGACCACGAAGGAGACCTCGTCGACGGGCAGAGTCAGGCGCTGCGCCGACGGCGAGATCGGGGCCAGCGTCAGGGTCTGCTCCTCGGTCAATACGCCGGAGGCGGGAAGAGGCGGGATGTCCCTGTGGCCCGGGGGAGGCGCCTCTTCCACCGCGACCTCCTCTATGAAGCCGGTCCCACTCACGGGTTGTGACTTCACGTGCCGGTAGATGTGGCCGACGTCGTCGTGCAGCCCTGGATCCCCTTGGTAGTCCCTGTGAAGCCGCGGCCCCTGCCAGGCTGGGTTCGGCCATTCCACCCGAACGCGCAGTGCCGTCACCTCCGGGGTGTGGACCGCCGCCACGACGCGGAGGGTGACGTCTGCGTGGGTCTCGCTCGCCTCCGCCGGCACGTAGGCCTCCGGGAACAGCTCATCGTTCAGCCGGCCGGTAGCGGGACGAAGGGAGAGCGACACCTCCCAGTTCTCCGGTGCGACCCCGTTGGGCACCCGGGGAAGGCGCTGAAGCTCCAGTGTGAGATGGTAGACCTCCTGGGGAAGAGGCGGGAACCCAAGCCGCGCCGCTCCCCAGCCCGAGGCCATTCTGTTGGGGCTCAGCCTGGTGCCATCCGGCAGCCGGAACTCGATGCCGGCCATCGATACCGCACGTTCTTCCCTCGATCCTTCTTCGACCTCGTCCTCCGACGGCAGGCCTTCGCTGCTGATGACGACCGTGGTCCCGTCGGGCTCGGCCAGCACCTCCTCCACGGCCAGCGTCACGCCGTCGCGGGTGACGGTCACCGGCGCTGTCAGCACCCGCGTCTCCTCCAGGTTCACGAACCCCACGCCGGGGACGTAGCCCAGCAACCGCTGGAGGTCGGCCCAGACCCGCTGCGGCCCGACACTGAGGAACGCCACGGCGAGCACGAGAAGCAGGCCCCCAGCCGCCACTGTCCAGCGCGGCGCAGGCCGTCTTGACGCGTCTGATTCCCTATCACTTCCAGATCGCTCTGATGCTGCCATCGGCTGCCTCCTTTGGTTGTGTCGGGCAGGTGTCTGCATGACTCTATGGTCAACTCACGGCGCGGGCAGATCCCAGCTTAGCTTCCACGGCCCTTCTCGCAGCACCCTCACGCCGTCGATCTCGACGTGGTAGCGGCCCGGTTGCACGAGGCCGGTGTCCGGGTCAGCCACATCGAAGCCCAGCGCAAGCTGGTGGTGCCCAGGTCGTTGCCTCACTGGCCCCGCACTACCGAACGCGCCCTCCACCAAACCACCCTGCTCTTCCGGTAGCCTTACGTGACTGCCGTCCGGCCCCGTCACCGCGCCGAAGTGGAGGCCAGCCAGCCACCGATCCCGCTGCGAAGCATCATACGGCTCGGACGCGAGCACCAACATCGTGGTTCCATTGATCTCCTCCAGTCGAGCCTCTGTGAAGCGAAGATCATGCTCGCCCACCTGCAGAGGAATGTCGACCGCCCACGGCTCGCTGGTCGGCCAGGGGGCGTCGGAAGCATCGAGGCTCAGGGTGACACCTTCCGGCACGGTGACGTGCAAAGTGGCAGACGCCGGCTCCACCACCGTCAGCCCGGGGATGTGCAGCGTCAACCGTCGAGCCAGCGGCTGCAGCGGCTCGAAGCTAAGGACATGGAGGTTCGATTCGTGCTCTCCGTAGGGCTCCAAGGAAATCTCATACGACCACACCTCGCCATAATCCCGACCGCGGTCATCCGTGAGCGCGAGTTCGTGGCGCTGGTCCGGCGACTCGTCGGAGATGTGGTGGAGCGACACACCTCCCGGCGCATCATCCAACGCCACTCTGATCGCGGTCAGCCGGTCGGTCAGCACCACCTTGTCCAGAGCGAGCGACAGGCCGCTGTCGATCTCCACGCTCTCCTGGGGATGGAGCGTGATGGGAGCGGGTTTCGCCTCGGCCTCTTCGTCGCTGCCGGGTATGCGCCAGGTGACCTCCCAGGATTCATCCAGCTTGAGGTTCGCATGCACGACCTTCAGCTGGATCAGCCCTTCGGGGATCGGATCCCCCTGTTCGACCTCCAGACCGGCGTGGAAAATGCCGGCTTGAGGGCTGCCTCCTCCGCTGCTCCCGGCTCGGAATCCGGCGGCTTTGCCATCCAGGTAAATAGCGGACAGGACGCGTCCCTCCTGTTCACGCGGACGGACCACGTCGAACTGGAGGACGGTCCGGCGCCTGGCCCCTTCTCCGGAGCCGATCTCCTCTTCGATCAACCGGGCGCCGATGATATGGACGGGGAATCCTCTCACCTGCACGTGAAGGTCGAGGGGCCAATAGTCGCCCACCTGCGGGTCGTCGCCCAGGTCCACGCTGAAGCTCGTGTCGGCAGGGATATAGAACGAGATATCCTCTACCCGGAGCGTCAACTCCCGCGCGGAGAGAGAGACGGGGTAGAAAGCGCGGGTGGTCTCGTAGGTGGGGATGGCGGGCTCCGGTGTGGGGGTGCTCCGTTCCGGCACGGCGACCACGACCGAGCTCGAGCTGGAGCCGGCGCTGGGCGGGATGACCTCTCCGTACACGTGGCCTAGGTCATCTCGCAGGTTGATGAGCCTCGTGGCGCCGACACCAAAGAACTCCCAGTCTTGGTCCTGCCATTGGAGCTGGAGCTTCACGGCCGTCTCCTCCGGGTCGTGCGCCACCCCCAGCACGCGCAGCGTAACGCCCTGGTGGGTGTCGCTGGCGTCCGGCGGGGCGTACGGCTGCGGGAAGAGATCCTCGACGACCTCGCCGGTGGCCGGGCGGAGCGTCAGCGGGATCTCCCAGTCCTCGGCGGCTACGCCGGCGGGCACCAGCGGCAGGCTCGGCAGTTCCAGCGTGACGCGGTAGACCTCGTCGGGCAGGGGCGGGAACTCGAGGGTGCCCGCGCCCCAGCGAAGCGTGAAGGTATCGGGCTCCAGCGTCTGGCCATCCGACAGGCGCAGCCGGGGCTTGAAGCCCTCGTCCATCTCGACTCCCTCGGGCCACACCTCGTCCTCCGGCGGCAGCCCCTCGCTGCTGATAACGACCGTGGTCCCGTCGGGCTGGGCCAGCACCTGTTCCACCCGCAGCGTCACCCCGTCGCGGGTGACGCTCACCGGTGCGGTCAGGACGTGGGTCTCCTCCAGGTTGACGAAGCCGACGCCGGGCACGTAGCCCAACAGCCGCTGCAGGTCGGCCCAGACGCGCTGCGGTCCGACGGCGAGTAAAGCGACGGCGAGGACAAGCAAGACGGCGATTCCGACCGCGGCCCAACGGTGTCGACGCAGAGGTTGCCAGATTATGTCTCGCAGGCGCTGCAACGGCGACGCTTCCGTTGCTAGTTGAGGTGTGATGGCTTTGTCTTCAGCGACCAGTTTGCGCTCCAGCTTGGCTACGAAACCAGGCTCCGGTTCCGGCGCGGCGAACAACGCCCCCAGCGCTTCCTCAATCTCTGCCGAATGTGTCCCCTCTATACGCTCACTCATCTTCGTCCTCCCACGCCTCCTCCAGCCGACGCAGCAACCGGTGGACGGCCATCTTGACGGCGGCCTCGCTGCGGCCCACGATCTCCCCGATCTCGCGATAGGTCAGCTCGCCGGCGAAGCGCAGCCGCAGCAGTTCCTGCTTCTCCTTGTCCAGCGCCTTCACCAGCTTCGCCAGGTGCTCCAGCCGCTCACTGCGCACCACTTGCGCCAGCGGGTTCGGCGCGTCACCGATCCTATCGAGCGCTTCGTTCAGGGGCTGGGTTGGACGCTTCCGGCGGTAGTGATCGACGACGCGGCGGTGGGCGATGGTGAACAGCCAGGCCGAGAACTCGCCCTGCTCGCGGTAGCCGTCGAGCCCCTCCAGCGCCTCGGTGAAGACCCGGGCGGTGAGGTCCTCGGCGTCGGCCTTTCTCCCCACGCGGCTGTAGATGTAGCGGTAGATCTGGTCGACGTAGCGCCGGTAAAGGACGGCGAAAGCGCTTCGGTCGCGCTTCGCGGCCCTCACCAGCGCGGCGTCATTCTCGACGTTATTCGACCCGGCGTGCCCTGTGCTACGCGAACCTGCCATTGACTAATCTCCCGGCCTGGAATGATCTCGATCTGGTAGCCCGTTGAAAGGTGCTTCATATAGTATATCGCAGCAGACGGCAAAAGGTAACATCAAGGCACCGAATCGCTCGAAATGAGGAGCAGATCCTCCGGGCTGTCGAAGGACCAGGCGGTGAAGGCGATCCAGTTGCCA
>CAYYTU010000148.1:0-4792 GCA_964474655.1 uncultured Anaerolineales bacterium | reverse complement strand
CGGCCTCCTCGCACTGGTTCTCTTTCATCGTCACATACGTCTGAGAAGCCGGATTCTCGCCCACCAGCACCGTCGCCAGGCCTGGCACGACACCGTGCTCGGCCTTCAATTGCTCCACCTCGGCCTTGACCTCCTCGCGGATGGTGGCCGATGTCGCTCGTCCGTCAAGAACTTGTGCACTCATAACCTCTCCTAAGTATTGTGTATTGTATATTGAATGTTGCGTATTACGTATCGTGTAGCTACAGTCGCAAGTACGAATCCGTGTAGATGATGTCATTCATCAGCACCTGGACCGTCTTCCAGATCGCCTCCTGATCCGGATCGGACAGATCGAAGTCGCTCGCCTGAGGCTCCTCCATCGCCACGATCCGATCGTGGAGCTTGATCAGCGCTTCTCCGAGGGGCGTGCTATCATCGCGTTCCTCGATGATGCGGATGAACGCCATCAGATCCTCGTCGAACGGATCGGCGATGATCATATCGATGCCTGCGCCCATAATCATCACCTGATAGACCCGGTTGAGCAGCGGGCGCATCTCCTCCGGCACGGCGTTGGAGACGTTAGAAAGCCCGGCGTTCGTCTTCGGCGCCGGGTCCCAGGCTACCTTGAGCATCCGTACCGCGTCGATGAACTCGGGGCAGTACTCCTGACAGCCGGAAACGGTCAGGACCAGCGGATCGATGATGAAATCCTCCATCGGGAAGCCGAGCTCCAGCATACGCGGGATCAACTTCTCGATGGCGATGGTGACTCGCTCATCGGCGCTGACGGGAATCATACCCGATTCCATCGTCAGGCCGATCAAGCGCGTATCGTACTTCTGCGCCACCTTCGGCACGCTCTCCAACGATTCCGACTTGGCCGAGACAGAATTGATGATCGGCTGCGCTTTGCTGACCACCTGGCACGCTGCCTCGATCGCCTTCAAGTTAGTCGTGTCGAAGACCAGCGGCACATCGACTACCTCTTCGACCACTTCGACCAGCCAGGGAAGAATCTCCTCCCCTTCCTTCTTCTGAGGACCAATGTTGAGGTCCACAGCATCGGCCCCGGCGGCCACCATCCGCTCCGCCGTCTCCTGGAAGAACTTCTCGTCCCGTCCCTCGATCGCCCTCGCCACCCGGGGGGAGACGACGTGGATATTCTCTCCAATAATATACATCGTTCATTCCTCCTATATCTCGCGGTAGACGCGCGCAGCCGATCAGCTACCGATCTACCAATACCTTTTCCGCAATCTCGCTAATGGCCTGATACACTTTAGAGTCGGCCGGCAGCTCGACCAGCGGTCGTCCGGTGAACTCGAACGCCGACATCGCTTCGTCCTCCGGCACCGTCCCGATCAACTCCAGCCCGTTGCGCTCCACAGCCTCTTCCAACGGGTCGGGCATCTCGCCGCGCAGCCGATTGACCACCAGATAGGTAGCTCCGACGCCGATTTCCAGCTCCGGCACCATCTCCTGCATCCGCTTTGCCGCGATGAGACCCCGCTGGGTGGGATCGGTCACCAGCACCAGCGCATCCACGTCTCGGGTGGTGCGACGGCTGAGATGCTCCATCCCGGCCTCGTTGTCGATCACCACGTACGCGTACTGTTTTTCCAGGCGATCCAGAATCACGCGCAGCATCTGGTTGGCCGCACAGTAGCAGCCCGGCCCCTCGGGGCGGCCCATCGCCAGCAGATCGACGCGCTCGCCCTCCACCAGCGACATCTGCACCTGATAGTCCAGATACTCCTGCTTGCTCATCCCGCCGGGCAGCGAGCCGGCCATCGCGCCGCTGGTCTGAACCTTCTCCAGCATCTCCTCGCGGATCTCGCCGATGGTCTGATAGAGCTCCATCCCCAGCACGAAATGCAGATTGCTGGAAGGGTCCGCGTCGATCGCCAGGATAGCGCCCTCGCGCTCTGCCTTCAGATAACGTATCAGCAAGCCGGCGAACGTCGTCTTCCCCGTGCCGCCCTTGCCAGCCAAAGCAATTGTCGTCGTCAAATCAATCTCCTTCTGGTGGATGTAGACCTAGCGCAACCCAATACCGTCGCAATTGCACGATCTGAGGACGATTCATCCGCAAAGCCTCCACCGTTGCCCGTCCTACGGGAGTAAGCCCAACAACCCGAATTCCACTATCATTCCAAGCGAAATGCTCTCCCCAATCATTGACCTGTGGATGATAAAGCGTCACTTCCTTCTGCGTTTCTGGATCACGCACCGTGTGTCGCGCAGCCTTATGCCGGTTGCACGTCGGACAACTAAGACAGAGGTTCTCCTCGTGCGTTCTTCCACCAGCGGACTGAGGAATGATATGATCAATCTCAAAAGTGACTCCCATCAGCGCCTCAGCACTTCGACAGTAAGCACAACGCCCAGCAGCTGCACCCCTCACCCGCTTTCGCAGATCGGCGGGGATATACGCTGCCACCTACACTTCTCCCGCAGCCTGACGTAACTTGAGCGTATAAAGCGCCCGAGCCTTAAGCAACGCAAGTCGATCCGCCTCGTCAAGCAATATGTCCAACCGCTGCTGATCATCCTCTTTCAGCGATTCCTCGCGATTCTTACGCAGAAGAGCGCTCAATTCCTCTTGCCGCTCAGGAGCAAAGACAGCATCGGCCAGCACACGCAACTCGGACTCATTCATTCCTCTTAGAGGTTGCAGCTCGCTTTCGCCAGGTCCTTCGAAACGCCCACCCTCCAGCGCGCCACGAAATCTGCGTAACAAGGCCTCAACCAACTCAATTTGGGCCTCTAGAGGCAACTGTTGCGCCGCATACATCGCCTCTGCAAAAGCATCCTTCTTAGCAGCGCTACGACCGCGCAACATCCCAGTCATTCAGATTCCTCTCAACTACCTAGCTTCTTGCGCCCCATTGGAACGCATTCTAAAAATATTTTGGGACCGATTCAGCTTTCCAACATCTCCGCTATCGACGGGAATTTGCTCGCATCAGTGTGCGGCAGGAACAGCGCCGCGTTGAACTCATCGAAGAACGTATTGTCGGCCGAGAGCTCCAGATACGTCATCATCTCGCCGATCTCCGTCACGCGCCGACGCACGTCGCGGGAGAGCAACGCCATATACGATCCGCGCACCGAGGTGTTACCGAGGAAGTGGAAGCTCTCGTACGGCATATCGGGCAGCATCCCGATCTGAATCGCCTTCTCGACGTTGATGTACTGCCCAAAGGCGCCCCCGATGAGCACCCGCTCCACCGCGTCCAGGGTCAGGCCCACGCTCCGCGCCAGGATCGAAAACCCGGCGTAGATTGCGGCCTTGGCCCGCATCAGGTTGTCCAGATCAACGTTCGTGATCACGATGTCCTTGCCGTGAGCGGTCTCATCGCCCCAGGCGACCACGTACTCGCCCTCGTGCTCGCCCTCGCGCACCCGATCCGTCGGCAGTTGCAGGTTGACGTTGCCGCCCTTATCAATCACCCCGGCGACGAACATCTCGGCCATCAACGAGATCAGACCAGAACCACAGATTCCCCTCGGAGGCTCATCGCCGATGACGCGGTACGTCGCCTCGTACGTCTCGCGATCGACCCACATCTCCTCAATCGCGCCCGCCGTAGCCCGCATCCCGTCCACCACACCAGCACCCTCAAAGGCGGGACCGGCGGAACAGGCACAGGCGATCAACCAGGTGCAATCGCCCAACACCATCTCGCCATTCGTGCCCACGTCGACGAACAGCGTCAGCTCGCCCTCCTCCGCCTGGCACATATTGGAGCTGATCACGCCAGCCGTGATATCGGCCCCGACGTAAGAGGCGATGCCGGGCAAGCAATCGACCACGGCCGAGGGATTGACGTCGAGCCCAACCTCGCGGGCCTCCAGTGGGGGCAGCTGATTGACCGTGGTGACGAAGGGCATCAACCGGATCGACTCCGGTGGAATGCCAGCGAAGAGATGGACCATCGTGCTATTGCCAGAAACCACTGCCTTGTAGATCTCATCGGTGCTAATGCCGCGCTCCTCGGCCGCCTCCTCCAGCAACCCGTTGAACGTCTCCACCACCAGCCGCTGGAGCTCCTCCAGGCCGTCGTCGTGCTTGGAGGCGTAGATGATGCGCGAGATCACGTCCTCACCGCGCGCGATCTGACCGTTATAATCGGCCTTCTGGGCCATCACCTCGCCACCGATCAAGTCCACCAGCCAGACCACGTTGCTGGTCGTACCAATGTCCATCGCCACCGCCCACAGGCTCTCCAGATGCTCGCCAGGCAAGACGTCGATCACGCGCGGCGGGCCGTCGGGCCGCCGCCAGTTATCCAACTCCACCACCACTGTGACGGTCCAATCGCCGTCCCGAAGCACCTGCCCCAATCTACGCAACACGGGCAGCGAGATGCGCACCTCCTCCAGATCGTAGCGACGGGCCAGCTCGCGCTGCAGACGTGACCAATCGTCGGTCTGATCCTGAAGACTTGGCGGTTCCAGCGTGACGACGTACTTGCGGAGCGGCTGGTCGTGCAGGTCGTAGGGGAAGGGAAGCTCGACCTCGGCCGCGCGCTTGCTGGTATCGAGACGTCGCTCGATCTTCTCCTGCGGCGGCACCTCGACCACGAGATCGCTCTCGATGGTCGTCTGGCAGGCCAGCGCATAGCCAGAAAGCACATCCTCTTGAGAGAGCTGCTGGGTGCCAAGGCGGCGGACCGTCCCTTCTTCGACGATGACCGCACAGCGCCCGCAGCGCCCCTGACCGCCACAGGGCATATTGATGTCCACGCCGGCCTCTTGAGCCGCTTCGCTCAGGAGCGTGCCGGAGGGAACTTCCGCTTCACGA
>CAYYTU010000147.1:0-4814 GCA_964474655.1 uncultured Anaerolineales bacterium | reverse complement strand
CTTATGTAGAAGACCATATCAATCGCGTAGCGTTTGGGGATACAGACCTCTTGCGACGCGGATTAGTGTTTATGGCAGATGCCTTCGAAAATGGAAAGCCAGCCGCGCTGGCGCCGAACGGGTCGGGTACACTCCTTGACTACGGTATGCTCTGGGTGCAAGCTCTGGAGGACTACGGGGATTTAACAGAGGATTCTGAACTACTGCAGGATTTGTATCCTGAGTTGCAAGAATTTCTAGAATACCTGGAGGCGTATGAGAATGATAGCACTGGGCTGCTTGATATACCCGCGAACTCACGAACAGTACTTATAGACTGGGTAGCTTACTCCAGTAGCTATGGTCAATCAACTGCAATCAATTCACTCTACTATGGAACTCTACTGGACGCAGCCAGAATCGCTGAAAACATCGGTGATCTCAACAACGCTTCATCGTGGCAGCAAAAAGCGAATTTCATCAAACAACAAGTCAACACTTACCTCTATGACGACGGTGAACACTATTATATTGCAACGCTTTCTGAAGAGAAAGGGCTGCAATATCAATACTCTCACACACGTCAGTTTGGCTTATCGGTAACAAGTCTATCAAGAACTGATGGGAGAGCTAATGATGTCCCCTCTCCCCACGCACAAGCCTGGGCGCTGGCCTATGGCTTGGTGCCCACGGAAGAAGAATCTTTGGTAACCGTCACCCTGCTTGAATCGCTCTCTTCTGATCCTTCCACACCCAACGTGGAGATCTACGGGATGTTCTGGGTGTTGAAGGGATTAGGAGAAGCTGGACACATCTCAGAAGCTCTGGAGATCATAGAGGGCTATTACGGTCGCTTGTTAAGTTTAGGATCTACTACCTGGTGGGAGGGATTCAACGCCCATTTGTACTATACAGCGAGCCTATCGCACGGATGGGGGGGCAGCCCAACATGGTTTCTAACCCACTATGTGTTAGGAGCACGCCCCACGGGTCCAAACACCTGGGAGGTAGAACCAGCATGGAGTGGCATAGCCAGTGCATCAGGCACATTGCCGCTCAACGGTGGCGAAGTCAAGATTGACTGGAAGCGTCAGAATTACGAAGACGCGATACTCTCGTTGAGTTCCCCCATTACTACAACTGGAGAGATTATTGTCCCATTCACAGATGCAACGACCGTTTTGACAATGAACGACAGTGTCATATGGGAAAATGATTCACCATTGATAGATAATGTTACGAAACTATCTGATGGCATACATATATCAGTTGACGGTGGAGACTACATCCTGCAGGCGCATCGTGATTCCTACGCCGCATACCTACCCCTGATAACCCATTGATCGAGCGAATCTTGGAAGATCGATGAACAGTAATCATAGAGCCAACTTGGGTCTTGCCATCGTGTTGGTATTAGGTGCTTTGCTTCGTCTTCTGCGTCTCGGGCATCAGGGGCTCTTTCTTGACGAAGCTTGGTCCTGGGCAGCAGCACAGCTATCCCCACTGCAAATAGTGGTGCTCTCCTTCCATGATCCCCATCCTCCACTTTACTACCTCCTACTTAAATCAACAACTATACTCCCTTCCACAGAGACGAGGCTGCGAATGCTGAGTGCCCTATGTTCCATAACCACGTTAGCAGTAACTTTGGTTTTTGTCTCCCGTAAATGGAATAAACAAGCCGCCACATACGCCGGCTTGTTTGTGGCTCTCTCTTCTTTCGATATCTACTATGCCCAGGAAGCTCGGATGTATACGCTTCTAGGACTTCTATGGCTATCGTCTTACATCATCTTGGACCAAGCTCTGCAAGGACATACCTACCTCTTTCCTGTATGGAGCTTGGTAAGCGCGGGAATGGCCTGGACGCATCTATATGGCCTCCTAGTCGTGGCTATTCAGTTGGCTTTCCTCGGGGGGCGTGAGATATGGGCCATCTTTCATGAACAAACCTCTTCACGCCTCGACTTTTGGTCAGGAGCTAGTACAGTTCTGACAATCGCGAGCGTGTCTCCTATCCTCTTTCTACTATGGAACTATCGATCCAGCGGAGCCGGCGGCGCCTGGATTCCAGACTTGCAAGACATTATCTCCTTTCTTACCTTAAGCACCACAGGACTGGCTGCAGGCCGAGAGCATTTTCTGGACAGCGCACACCTCGTATTGCCACCGTTCAAAATAGTACCATTGTGGATATGGCTCTTCGTCGGAACCGTCCTATGCGGAGCCTTTTCCGTATGGGGCATTCTGCAAGAGTGGCAAACAAAAGACCGTCAATTGCTTGCTCTCCTGGGTATCCTTCTGATCATCGGTCCCATTGCGATTGCGTTCGGCTATGCACGTCTGTTTGATATCCGAGCTTGGGCATTTAAGCCGTTCCTGGGTACCACCTACCTGATCTATATATGGAGTGGCGTGGGCCTCAGCAAATTCTCCTCCTCTCTGTTGCGCCGTGGCGTGGTCTTTGCCATACTAGGTGTATCGCTGGTTTCCCTCGTACCATATTACACAACCTGGCAAAAGACCAATGCCGACATTGCTTTCCAGACTCTGCCAGCTGCCAGAAGCCAGGGAGCAGTGCTGATGGGTTGGGCTTATGAGGCCCCAGTTGCTTTCTACTACATAGAGCCTGGTGCCAGAGTGTGGGGGCTGAATACAGAAGACTCTCTTCTGCGAATATCTTCCGATGGCATTCTACCAGATGACTTCCAGCCCATAGATTGCGACGATCCAGAGATCCAGACAGTCACCGATCTATGGATTTACGACCCAGCTAAGAGAACCCAACGAGAGGAAGACCATCTGCCCATATGTCTCAAACAGAAACGATTATGGCTCTTCGAGGACAATAAGTGGAACTTACTGAAGCATTAGCTACCAACAAAAAAATCAATAATAGCACCACCCGATCTCCCCTCTGGATTATCGTCTATTCAGTCACGGCTTCGGGCATCTTGTTCCTGTTGTTCTCCCAGCACGCCTACGACGATCCCTTCATCACCTTTCGCTACGCCGATAACCTGCGCCGCGGCCTGGGCTTCGTCTACAACCCCGGCGAGCGCGTGCTGAGCACGACAGCCCCACTCTACGCGCTCTTGCTGGCAGGACTAGCACATCTTTGGACGAATCTGCCTCAACTGAGCAACCTCATCAGCGCCCTTAGCCTGGGACTGGGCGGGGTGTTCCTCTATCACATTGGGCAGCGGTGGGAGGCTATAGCCGGTATCGTAGCGGCAGTGCTGTTCCCTTTCTTCCCGCTGATGGCCAGCACCTTCGGCGCAGAGACATGTTTCTACGTCATGCTGTGCCTGGGAGCGTTCGCCCTTTACGCCAGCAAGCATTATGGAGCGGCGATGGCCCTGGCTGCGCTGGCGACGCTCACTCGCTCCGATGGGGTGCTGGTCGCAGCGGTGCTGGGCACTCACTTCCTCATCACCCAGCGCAGGATACCCTGGCGCCCAATGCTCCTGTTCGCGTTGTTGATCGCGCCCTGGTATCTCTTCTCGTGGGGATATTTCGGGTCCCCGTTCCCGGTCACCCTGTCCGCCAAGCAGCACCAGGGACAAATGGCAATCAGCGACAGTTTTCCCCAGGGATTCGTGCGCTTGCTGAGAAACTATGCCAAGCATCCCCTCTACTGGCTGCACGGTGCTCTGGCGCTGCTGGGAATCGGCTACACATTCGTCAAAGCACAACGCTGGATTCCGCTGCTGGCGTGGGGCTTGCTCTACTTCGTCTCCTACACGGTCTTGGGGGTCAGTCGCTACTTCTGGTACTACGCGCCTCTGATCCCCGTCATCCTGATCGCGGTCGGGCTGGGCGTCGCTGCGATCAAACGTTGGCTTCCTCAATACCTCCTCCAGGGATGGCGAGGGGGGCTACTGCTCACTGCTTTACTAGCGATCCTACTCTGGCCTCAGGCAAGAGGACTGTGGTACGTGCATCAACATCCCGATCAGCGAGTGAACATCTATAGGAATGTGGGAACCTGGCTGAACCAGAACACGCCCTCCGACGCCAGCGTAGGGACCCTGGAGGTTGGGATCATTGGCTATTACGCTCGCCGGAGAATGATCGGCTTCGCCGGGCTGATTCAGCCGGCGGTAGCCAAACAAATGGGACAAAATACCACATATCGCGACACATCTCTCTGGGCGGTGCAAGAATATCAACCGGAATACTTAGTATTGACACCCGGCCGGTTCTCCAGACTATCACGAGATCTGACGACAGGACATTGTGTGGCACTACAAACCTTCATCGAGGAAGACTATCCAAACGAACTCGTTGTATATAAATGCGAGTGGCAAAGATAACCAAATCCCTTCGTCAACTTGCCCATCGCAAATCACTTCTTCGCATAAACCGCTGTGAAGAGATTGTATTTCAAAGAAGATATGCTATAATGGCGGCCTGGAAAGGAGATGATTAGGAAGAGACAACAAGTTCGATTAATCCTACTATCCTTTTGAATACGTCTTCGAGATTCTTCTTATCTGAAGCTTTAGTTCTTTGCCCGTCTGGGAAAAGAGAGGCAAATCGAGTACCTGTTACAGCAAGATGGCTTACATCTGCAATAGACCAGAGTGCGGTAAAAGTCAAGTCCGAGTTTAGGGTGAAAAAAGGACCTTAGCAACTGAAAAGAAGGCGCGTTTAACTATGCCTGCCCATATCGATTTTTTCGAAAATGGGGGCTGGTTATGGAGCTATGACGGCCAGTACCAACGTCGGGCGACCTAGAGTTCAATTTCGAAAGTTATTCGACTTCTCTGAAGCGAAGTTAGTCACGTTAACAAAAATGGTGTATCATCTGTCCAATACTGACCAACTTGAGG
>CAYYTU010000146.1:3309-4861 GCA_964474655.1 uncultured Anaerolineales bacterium | reverse complement strand
AATTTCCAAACTATCGACTCCAAAAGCAGATTAGCTCACCTCAAACGATGCTCAATCTTTCGCTGTTCTTTATTGCTGTTTGCTTCCAACAACGCTTGACAAAAAGGGGTGAAGTGTGTTATAGTCTAACGCGGGCGTGAGAAACTCGGAGGCCATAGTGGACAATCGCAGAAACTGGACGACCAAAGACTTGGCCAATGCGGCAGGCGTAGACCCGTCGAGGATACGCCAGCTCCTCATCGAGGGGCGAATTAGAGGCGAAAAAGCCGGGCCAGTATGGGTCGTGGCCAATAGAGAGGCCAAGCGTTGGTTGAAAGAACGCGGCGTGGAGGTTGAACGGCAAGAAGGATAGAAACGCTGTGTTTTTTTCCAAAGCGATTAACGGCGCTGTGAGCGCCCTAGCAGACTCTCAAGCGCGTTAGATTGCTTTCTTAGCGCCTTTGGGGCCCAGCAAGGAACAACACACCAGGACCAGCGTCAGAATCGCCAAAACAAGAAAGGGGCAGGAAGAACGTGACTATTCTAGCAATCGGTAACCAAAAAGGCGGCGTGGGGAAGACGACGACGACCTGGGTGCTCGGACAAGCACTCGCTGACCGGGGGCAAACGGTGCTGATCATCGATCTTGACCCCCAATCGAGCCTGACCATCGCCGCCGGCGTGAACGCCGAAGGCTCTTCCCTGGCCCAGGTGCTGGGCGGGGCACGCCCAGGCACGATGAGCCTCCAGGAGATCATCGTCAAGCTGAGCGACGGCCTCTTCTTGGCCCCCAACGACATCGAGCTGGCCAACAAGGAATTGGGCCTGATCCAACGCCCAGCTCGCGAGTCGCTCTTGAGTGACGCCCTGACCGGGGTCAAGGCCGACTATGTGCTGATCGATTGCCCCCCCAGCTTGGGCATCCTGACGCTTAACGCCCTGGTGGCCAGCGACTTCGTGCTGATTCCCACACAATGCGAGTACCTGGCGTTGCGAGGCTTGGCGCTGTTCTACAAAACGCTTCACAAAGTGCAAGATAACAAACGGCTTAACCCAGATCTGGAGGTCTTTGGGGTGCTCCCGACGTTCTATGACAGCCGGCTGCTGTACGCCGATGAGGTGATTGCGGCAATGGAAGAGCGCAACTTGCCCGTGCTTCCGGTCCGAGTCCGGCGATCTGTGAGATTCGCGGAGAGTGCCTTAGCCCACAAGACCATCTTGGAATACGATCCTAAAAACCCCTCAGTAGAAGCCTATCGAGAACTAGCAAGATTGGTAGACAATGGCACGCGCTAAGCTGACAGACGACGAAACCAACGGACTTTTTGAGCCTACCACGAGCAAGGGCCGCGACGAACAAGACTATGCCGAACGGTACGGGTATCCCACCACCTACCGGCTACCCAAAGGTGTGTCCGAAACGATCAAGCAGATTGCGAAGGACGAAGGAGTTGGTATATCGGAATTGGTCGAGTACATTCTAAGTCAATTCGTCCAACGCTACGAAGATGGCGAGATCGAGCTCCCCAAAACACAGAAAACAGTAAAGTATACACTTGATGACACGGTGTAA
>CAYYTU010000146.1:0-3209 GCA_964474655.1 uncultured Anaerolineales bacterium | reverse complement strand
TACACTTGATGACACGGTGTAAGCACCAGTTTACCAGTGTATACATAGTGTATACAAAAAGCCCCTGAGCGGTGACGCGCTCAGAGGCTGGGCGGGGAGACTCCCATCTAACCGCCCCAACCGATTATAACCAGGAGGCTCCCAAATGACAAAAGCCGTAAGCATCGCACCAGGCAGATGGCTCCCCCCGTACGATCCAGACCCGTATGGTGCCCTCCACGACGATAATAGCCTCCTCCACCCAGTCTATCTCACCATCGGCCGCCAGGCCGCCAACCACTCAGCAGGAGAACCTGTCGATGACTAAGACGATCAGACCTTTCGACGCCGGCGGATGGTTTCCCATCCATAACGCTGTCTTCGACGTGATTATGCCTCAACTTTCGCCAAACGGGTGGAAGATCCTGTGCGTCGCGATTCGTCAAACCTGGGGCTGGGTGGCCGACGGGAGCGATACCCGACAACGGAAACAGGCCGACCGCATCAGCTACTCGCAGTTCAAGGAAAAAGCCGGGATTGGGAGTTACTCGACCGTCAGCCGAGCCCTGGAGGAGTGCTTGGAGGCCGGTTATCTCAACCGCCGCCAGGTAGACACGCATCCTGGAACTGGTAAGCCCATCTACGCCTACGAGCTCAACACGGAATATGAAATGGTCGTCAAAGGGCCTACTACAGAAACTGTAGATACAAAACAAAGGGAAACAAAAGAAACAAATGTTGTTGTTGGAACAACAAAAGAGCAAAAACAAACCGAGGCCCTTCTCACGTCCTTTGGCGTTACACCCGTGATGGCCAGGCGGCTAGCCAAGCAGCGCTCGCTCCGCGCCGTTGAGGATTGGATCACCTACGCCAAGAAGGCCAAAGGGCTGCACGATCCAGTGGCCTTTGTGGTGGCCAGGTTGCGTGATGGCGAATCCCCACCTGACGAACCTGATGAGGATACTTACCGCACAGTGGCCGAAAGTTGGATCGCAGCCACATCGCAAGGCTGAGGGGCCTTCGATGCGGGACAAACGTCGGCGGGGATGGAACCCCCAAGAAAGGTAGGCCGGTTTCCGCCCGGGCCGCCTGGGGTTGATGGGGTGACCGAATGCCACAGAGAGCGCTGAGAATGCTGAGAAAAACAAACTTAAAAATCTCTGCGCCTTCTGCGTGCTCTGTGGTTAAACTTCTTGCTCGTTGTGCAAGAAGTTGATCGGTAAGGTCCTAGTGTGAGGGGGCTTTGGCCTATTCCCGCGCCGTGATATAATGGCGAATGAGCGATAGAGCGAGTCAGCGAGTCAGCGATAAAGCGATGAGACGAGTGGGCGATAAAGCGATGAGGCGAGTGGGCGATGGGTGACACGAACGAGGACAAGGAGTGGCTTGTAAGTGTGCAAGTGACGGATGATGAGTTCGTTTTCTCTCGCTGTTCTATTCCCGCGCTGTGTAATTGCATTACTTGTACCTTACGGCTACCCACGGGGAGGTGCTTGATGGAAAATTTCGCTCAGGCCAAGCAAACGGTCATTCAGCGGCTAAATCAATTGCCAGCGTATCGGTTGGTTCAGGTGCTCGATTTCATCGACTTTTTACTGGAGCGCTCGGAAACCGTTGATTCCCTCAAGCCAGAAGCGCCGAGGGGGAGTTGGGATGATCTGTTGGCCTGTGTAGGTATCCTGGATTTTGAGGAAGGCGAGTTAGACGAGATCTTGGCCGACATAGAGCAAGGCCGAATGATGGAACTGGAGCAATCTCGTGACGGATTACTTGCTTGATACAAACCACGCTGCCGAGATAATGAGCGGTTCGAGCGCTCTTCATGCTACGCTTGACAATCGCAGGCAACCTGGCGATAGGTTCTTTATCAGTGTCACAGTGCTGAGCGAGTTGTACTTCGCCGTCTATGCCAGTCAGCGTCAGGCGGAGAATCTGAGAAATCTCAACCGGCTGCTGGATCGTATTCCGGTGTTGGAGTTTAGTACCGCAGCGGCTGAGGTGTATGGGCGTATCAGGGCTGAACTTGAAGGCCAAGGGGCGGCCCATTCCTGGCACTGATGCTCAGATTGCTGCTGTCGCGCGTCTACACGATTTGACTGTGCTTTCCACTGATCGCCATTTTTAGTATGTGGACGATTTGCGCGTGATGAGTTGGCTATAGTGAGTGAATAGGTGAATAGCGAATAGCGAATGACGAGTGTGGGGTGCGATGGGGTTACGTTTTGAGTGGCACAAGGAGAAGGCCCGCCGCAATGTCGAGAAACACGGGGTCAGTTTTGAAGAGGCACAAACGGTTTTCTATGATCGCCTGGCCCGTATCTTTTATGATGAAGTACACTCGGAGGACGAACTGCGTGAAATTATCATTGGATATTCGAGCCACGAGCGGGTGTTGTTGGTCTGCTTTACGGAACGCGCCCCGGCATTGATTCGTATTATCAGCGCGAGGCGGGCTACCAGAAGGGAGCGGAGGGATTATGAAAAGAACCGATATACCTGAACAGCAGAATGCATCTGATGAGGATATGTTGCCGGAATATCACTTTGATTACCGTGAGGCCCGTCCCAATCGTTTTGCCGCTGACATAGAGGAGGGAAGTATGGTCATCGTATTGGAACCGGATATCTCGCGAGCCTTCCGCTCTCCTGAAAGTGTCAAGGCCATTTTGCGGGCGATTGCAGGAGGGTTATCTGAGCAAATGGCGAATGAGCGATAGAGCGAATCAGCGAGTCAGCGATAGAGCGAATCAGCGAGTCAGCGATAGGGCGAGTCAGCGATAAAGCGATGAGGCGAGTGGGCGATGGGTGACACGAACGAGGGCAAGAAGCGGCTGATCTCTCTGCGCGAGGCGTCGGAGATGTATGGGTTTAGCACTTCTCACTTGCGCCAGCTAGCGCTTCGGGAACGGCTTGAAGCGCGTAAAATTGGTGGAATGTGGGTAACTACTCCGGCTGATGTTGAGGCCTACATCCGCAGTAGGGATCCACGCGGGGCCTACCGTGAGGATATTGAGGCTTGACAATGTGATGAACTTGTCATATAATTAAGGCAACCGAATAGAAAACGCCGCCGGCGGGTGTACCAGCACCACACCGACGGCTAACCCCACCAACTGGCTCGTACAGTTGACGGGGCTGTGGGTAGTATAACACAAGCGGCCACGTCTGCCAGTCAATGGTGGATGTGGCCGTTTTTGCATGTTGAATAGCGAATGGCGAATAGCGAATGG
>CAYYTU010000145.1:0-4954 GCA_964474655.1 uncultured Anaerolineales bacterium | reverse complement strand
TTTCAGCTTTCGGGAAGGTTGTTGGCGAAAATCTGAGCTTTATCCAAAGTCCAGGCATAAAGTTCTGCATAAAAACGGTGGCAGTCGGTAGCTGTCACTAGACAAAAGACACAACTTCTTGTAAAACAGTGTTACGTCAACACTATACCAAGGAGGTGTGTCCCCAATGAGTACGCCGGTCGCTCAGCACGTGGTGGCTTTGCACGAAGATGGACGATCGAGCAAAAGATCACCGCGTTACGACAACAGATCGAACGAGAGCCAAACGATATGGCAACTCGAGAACGGCTGGGCGACATCTATTACGCTCAAGAGAAATACCAAGAGGCCCGTCGCCAATACCGTTACATCTTCGAGCGTCGACGGCATGCTGGGGATGTGGCCCTCAAGCTGGTTCAGGTCTACCTCTGTCTGCCCAATCGACTGCGCCAAGCCTACAACGTGTTGCGTCGCACCGTCCATCACAACCCAAAGCACCTGATGGCCTGGCTGCGCTACGCTAACTTCTGCCGGGTGCTGATTCGGGACTACGAGGAGGTAGCCCAGTATCTGCTGTCGCGATGTACGGTCTACATTGCCTGCGTTGTCGTTGCACACCGGGTTGGACGCCCCGACCTTAAAGCGTCACCCAGCCGTTTACTGTGGTCGTATTAGATTGTGAAGGAACTTTTATGCAGAAGTCTCAAAATAGCGGAAAGTAAAGCGAGAAGGTCGTGCAAAATTGGCCCCAAGTCCAATGGAAAGTTCAGCGATGATGAATGAACTGCCCCATACAGACAGTCATATCCAGACAGAACGTGACTTCATCGACGCCGTACTGGAGACGGCAGGCGTGCTGGTAGTCGTCGTCGACCGCGAAGGCCGGGTCGTGCGCTTCAACCGGGCGGCCGAGCAAGTCACGGGCTACTCGTCGGAGAGCGTGATCGGCGAGCACTTCTGGGACCTGTTCCTCGTCCCCGAGGAGGTGGAGCCGGTCAAACGGATCTTTGACGAACTGCGGGCCGGTCAGTTCCCCAACGAGCACGAGAACTACTGGCTGACCAGGGACGGCGAGCGGCGATTGATCGCCTGGTCCAACACCGCCCTGCTGGATGGCGACGACAAGGTCAAATATGTGGTAGCCACAGGGATCGACGTCACTGAGCGTCGGCGAGCCGAAGGACAATTACGTCAGGCCCACGATGAGCTGGAGCGACAAATAGAGGAGAGAACGGCCGCGCTGCAGCGCCATGTGGCTTTCGAGAATCTCATCACCCACGTCTCCACCAGCTTCATCAATCTGTCACCTCAGGAAATCGACGCGGGCATCAACCAGGCCCTGCGGGACGTGGGCCAGTTTATGAACGTCGATCGTAGTTACGTCTTCCTCTTCTCCGAGGATAAGGAGACGATGGACAACTCCCACGAGTGGTGCGCCGAGGGCATCCCGCCTCAGATCGAGCGGATGCAGGATGTGCCGGTGGATGGCCTATCCTGGTCGAACGCGATCCTGATGCGCGGCGAGGTGCTGCACATCCCACGCGTGGCCGACCTGCCGCCGGAGGCGGAGGCCGAACGTGAGGAATTCCAGGGGCAGGGCACCCAATCTCTCATCGCCGTGCCGATGATCTATCAGGGGGAGACGATTGGGCTGGTGGGGTTCGACGCGGTGCAGGCGGAGAAGAGATGGTCCGAGGACAGCGTCAAGCTGCTCCGGATGCTGGGCGCCATCTTCGTCAACGCGCTGGAGCGCAAGCGAGCGGACGAGGAACTGCGAGAGAGTCGACGTATGCTCTCGACCCTGATCAGCAACTTGCCCGGCATGGCCTACCGCTGCCGCGACGATCCCGACTGGACGCTGGAGTTCGTCAGCCAGGGCAGCACAGAACTAACCGGCTACCGTCCCGAGGATCTGGTCGGAAATCGCGAAATAGCATACGGGCAGTTGATCCACCCGGCCGATAGAGAATCAGTGTGGAGGGACGTGCGGGCCGCCCTGCAGGAGCACCACCACTTCGAGATCACCTACCGCCTCGCCACGCCCTACGGGGAGAAGTGGGTCTGGGAACGCGGGCAGGGCGTGTACGGCTCCGACGGTGAGCTAAGGGCTGTGGAGGGCTTCATCACCGATATCACCGAGCGGGTGACGGCGCGTCAGAACCTGGAGCAGCGCGTGACGGAGCGTACCCGTGAGCTCGCCACCCTGTTGGAGATCTCCCACAATGTGGCCTCCACGCTGGAGCTGGAACCCTTGCTAGGCCTGATCCTGGATCAAGTGGGGGAGGTCGTGGCCTATGACGCCGCCTCCATCATAATTCTGGATGAGGATGCTCTGGAGATCGTGGCCTATCGGGGTCCCATTCCACAGCGGGAGGCGTTGGAGATCCGCTTCTCACTGGACGAAGCGGCGGCCAACCGGGCCGTGATCCAGCACCGAGAACCGGTCATCATCGCCGACATCCACAGCGAAGAGCCCCTGGCGCGCGCTCTTCGGGAGACCGCTGGCGAGGATTTGGACTCCACCTATGGCTACATTCGGACCTGGATGGGCGTGCCGCTGATCGTCAAAGATCGGGTGGTGGGTATGCTGACCCTGGATCACAACCAGCCCGGCTACTATACCGCCGAGCAGGCCGAGCTGGCGATGGCCTTCGCCAACCAGGTCGCGGTGGCCATCGACAACGCCCGTCTGTACGAGGCGGAGCAGGAGCGGCTGGAGGAGAGCGAGAGGAGGCGCCAGGTGGCCGAGGGGCTACGTGACGTGCTCGCCATCCTCAACTCCGACCTGCCGCTGGACGAGATCCTGGACTACATCATCGGCCAGGCCTGCCGCTTGCTCGGCTCGGAGGCGGGCGTCGCCTATCAAATAGCCCCGGAGGAGAATCTGATTGAGATTGAGGCGGTCTGTGATATGCCGGCCGGCTTTTTAGACATCGGATCCTTACCTCTGATCGAGACCGAACCCAATCAGGCCATCTTGGACGGGCGGCCTTTCGCCGTGCCCAATCTGCAGACCCGCCTGGCGGACGTCGACGAGGGGACGCTGTCGGCGATCCCGAGCGCCCGGGCGTGGCGGGAGATCGTGGGCCAGCACTTCCGCTCATATCTCTCCGTGCCCATCTTGATCAAGGACCGGGTATACGGCGCTATCTCGCTCTTCTACGAACAGAGTCGCGAGTTCTCCGAGGAGGAAATCGAACTGGTCGTCACGCTCGCCGATCAAGCCGCCCTCGCCATCGAGAACGCTCGGCTGCGCATCGAGGCGGAGAAAAGCGCCGCTGCGGCCGAGCGCAGCCGCCTGGCCCGCGACCTGCACGACGCTGTCACCCAGACCCTCTTCTCGTCCAGCCTGATCGCCGATGTGTTGCCCCGGATATGGGAAGCGAACCCAGAGGAGGGTCGGCGTCGCCTGGAGGAACTGCGCGAGCTGACGCGCGGGGCGTTGGCCGAGATGCGGACGCTGCTTCTGGAGCTACGCCCCGCGGCCCTGGCCGATGCCGAGTTGAGCGACCTGCTGGAGCAACTCGCCGAATCTATCACGGGGCGCGCGCGGGTGCCGGTCTCCATGGAAGTCGTGGGAGAATGTGATCTTCCCAACGAGGCCAAGATCGCCCTCTACCGCATCGCCCAGGAGTCGCTGAACAACGTGGCCAAACACGCCGGTGCCAGCCAGGCGACGGTGAACTTGCATTGCCGCCCGGGCTGTGTTAGCCTGTGCATTCGTGATGACGGATCGGGCTTCGATTTGGATCGCGTGCCTCCGGATAGCCTGGGACTGGGCATCATGCGCGAGCGGGCCGAGGCGATCGGAGCCACACTGACCATTGAGAGCGAGATTGGACGCGGGACGGAAGTGACCGCCGTGTGGAATGGTACAGATAGAGGGCAGGGAGTAAGGATTAGGGATTAAGAAGTAAAATGAGGTTGGTAAGCTACGCACTTCTTCTCACTCCCTACTTCTTGCCCCTTACTTCCTACTTCTGCCTTTGCAGCGTAATTCAAGGAGAGACTATGAACGAATCCAAACTAATCCGTGTCTTATTGGTCGACGACCACGCCGTGGTGCGCAGCGGGCTGGCGGCTTTCTTGATAGCCTTCGACGATCTGGAGTTGGTCGCGGAGGCGGGGAGCGGCGAGGAAGCAGTGGCGATGTGCAATCGCTTCCAGCCGGACGTGGTGCTGATGGATCTGAAGATGCCGGGTATGGACGGCGCTGCCGCCACGCGCAAGATCAGAGAACACTGGCCGGAGATTCAAGTCATCGCCCTGACCAGCTTCAAGGAAAAGGAGCTGGTGGAAGGCGTGATGGAGGCCGGGGCGATTGGCTACCTGCTAAAGAACGTCTCAGCCGACGAGCTGGCCGATGCGATCCGAAGCGCCCAGGCCGGCGAACCCACCCTGGCCCCGGAAGCGGCCCAGGCGCTGATCCAGGCCACACGCTCCGCCGGTAGGCCGCGCGAGATGGGCTTCGACCTGACCGACCGTGAGCGCGATGTGCTGGCCCTGATGACCGAGGGTCTGAGCAACCCCGAGATCGCCGAGCGGCTGATGATCAGTCGCTCCACGGTCAAGTTCCACGTCAGCAACGTGCTCTCCAAACTGGGCGCCTCCAGCCGCACCGAGGCGGTGGCCCGCGCCCTCCAGCACGATCTGGTGGACTGATTTCGGAAAGAACTCACAGACCCGAAGGCCCTAGGGGACCTGGAGCCCTTAGGGCTTTTGCGTGTCAAAACTGGTCACCCGACCAGGTGCCAGACTCCCCAGCTGACCAGCCCTCCAACTCATCACTTGGCCGATGTGCCTGCAAGTTTCGCGTGGTACACTGCTGACACAGTATCGATAAGCTCCAACGCAAAAAATTAGGTAACCGTTCAGATGGTTATGCTTTTTTCACCGCGGAGGGCGCAGAGATCGCTGAGACGGGCGTATTTACAAGTTGGGGGAGGACAGACTTCGGAAGTCTCAAATACTGCTC
>CAYYTU010000144.1:0-5018 GCA_964474655.1 uncultured Anaerolineales bacterium | reverse complement strand
CATCAGTTGCAGGCAGAACCGCCCGCGCCATTCTTGCTCGGTCTCGTTCTTGATGCTGATCTCGAAGGTCGTCTCCGCGCCGGGCTCGTACCCCTCGCTGTAGCCGCTCCAGGCCACGATGGCCCCGTCTTCGCTGGTCGAGCGGTTGGAGAAGCTGTCGCGCGAGGTCGGGGATGGCGTCTGCGGCGCTTCACAGCCGACGACGAGCAAAGTGGCGATGGTCAAAAGTATCATCACCTGGCTTATGAGTTTCATTCTTCGTCCTGATTCCATCTTGACGGTCATCATTCGTCCTCCCATTTGCTATTTTACATCAATCTCCCTGTCGTGATAGACAGGTCCCTCGTTACCTATGATGAATTGTACACGAGGCAACTCCCCAGTGCATCCATCATCTGGGGAGCTTCCGAACTGCACGGATGGTCAGTATTCAGGCTGGTCGAGTGACCAGGTGTTCAAAGTCATTCTCCCTCGGCCCCGCGCCCGAACCGGTCGGCCCAGGCCCAGACGCCAGCGACGATGATCAGGAGCCCCAGCAGGCCCGCCAGGCCGACCTCGATGCCGTAAGAGGTGCCCACGAACCAGGCCGGGCCCTGCTGGCGCGTGAGCAGCCCGAACAGCGTCGTGCCGCTCGAAGCGCCGGTCAAGTTGAGGACGTCGCCCTGGAAGAAGTTCCAGGCGAAGTGGAGGCCCACCGGCAGCCACAAATCTCCACTGCGCAGGTAGGCCCAGCCCAACATCAGGCCGGGCAGCGCCAGCAGGACGGTGAAGAGCAGCCAAGGGGTCTCGGCCGCACCGGTGACGAGCAGGTGGGGCAGGCCGAAGAGCACGGCCATCAGCGCCAGGCCGACGGCCCGGCCCCAGGCGCGGCTCAGTCCGACCAGCAGGTAGCCGCGGAACATCGCCTCCTCGCCGATGGCGGCCAGTAGATTTGCCAGCAGCGCCAGCCACGCGGTTTGCAGCCAGGCCGCCGCGGACTGCGTCTGCCAGCGCCAGCCCTCAATGGTCAGCCAGCCAGCGGCGCGCTCGATGGCGAAGAGCAGGCCCATCACGCCGGCCGCCAGGCCGATCCCGAAGAGCAGGTCGCGCCGCCAGCCCGGACGCAGCGGGAACATCGCCTTTCGCGCGTCGAGGCCGGTCACGCGGCGCAGCGCCCAAGCCGAAAGGAACACCGTCACCACCAGCGCGCCGCTGCGGGAGACCGTGCTGCCGATCAAAATGCGCCGCCTTTCGGCGACGCCCAGGGTGCGCAGCAGCATGTTCGGACCCACGCCAAGCACAAGCGTCGTCGCCCAGACGGCGAGGTAGAGGAGGACGAAGACGCCCAGGACGCGCAGCCCCAGACGGTGATCGTCTGACGAAAGTGTTTTCTGCGTTATGCCCATCACGACCTATCTTTTCGATACACAAGAGCGTTTGCGAGGAAACAATGCCGAAAGAACCATAATGACCGCCCCAGCGAGGAATGTCCCTCCGGCCCAGCCGACAGTGCTCGGAAATATCGACACTACCATCAGATAGGGTTGGGCGACACTCCAAGCCAAAGCGCCCATCACGCCGATGCCCAGGACGGCTTGCAGCAGCCGCGTCTTGCGGGACTCCCTGGATAGCGGCGTGAATCTGCGCTTGCCGCTGCACAGCCCCCGCAACAGGCGGTACAACTGCCCCAGCGAAACGAGCGTCCCTATGCCGATTAGTATCCGCAAGGCGATTGTGGCGTAGATGATGATGCCCATCTTCACCGCTCCGAAACCGTTCCACTGGGCCCAGTCGCTTAGCACGTGGGCCATGAACGGCCAGCTGCGCTCGCTGTTGGTCAGGATGACAATGCCAGCGCCGGACTCCGGGACCGCGTGAAAGTGAGCCATCCAGCCGTGCCCCTGCCCCCCATGCCACACGGCCCGTCGGCCGCCGGGAAGGTGCTCGATGAAATGCCCAAGCCCGTACGAGTCCGTCACCAATCCGTAGATGCCGGAGACATCCACCTCTGGAGTGTGAAGCTCGCGAATATTCTTTTGTTCGAGTACCACATTCTTATCGTCGGTGCCCGTCATCTCCGCGCTCACAAAGCGAGCGATATCCTCCACGGAGGCGAATAGCCCGCCGGAGGCGTTCACCGGGTATACATACGGTGGTACCGGCGTCCCTTGCTGCTCATACCCCATCGGGATCGACGGACGCAGCGCCTCATCCCATCCAAAACTGGAACGGTGCATGCCGAGCGGAGTCAGCACGTCATCTTCCATATAGGCCGCAAAATCGCGCCCGGTTACCTGCTCGATAAGCAGCTCAAGCAGGTTGAACCCGACGTTGGAGTACAAGAACCCCGAACCCGGTTCACGAACGGGCCGCGCCTCCTGCGCCAGATAATCGCGCAAGGGAGGCATATCGCTTTGTGGTTCATATTCCACGCCCACGCCGATGGGTCCCAGCGGCATGCCGGCGTTCTGGCTTAGCAGTTTTCGGATGGTGACCTCTTGCCCGACGTCGCCCGGCAGCTCCCAATCGCCCAGGTGCTGCTGCACAGGGTCATCCAGGTCGATCCGACCCTGCTCGACCAACCTCATGACGCCCCAGGCAGTTACCGATTTCGAGATAGACTCGGCCCGACAGACGGCGTCGACCGTCATTTTGCGCTCGTGCTCAAGATCGGCGTACCCGTAGGCCGCGGACCACACCAGGGTCCCCTCGCGCACCAACGCTACGCTCGCCCCTGGGACACCGTACTGGTTCATCAGGCGGGGAATACGCCCGTCAAGGTATTCTATGAATGTATCAAGGGAATCTTGAGGCCCAAACGATTGCCCGTTGCAGCTTGTGCCAACAATCAGTAGCAATACGAGAAACGCCGATACCCCCGCTTGTCTAAGACGTCGCCGGGCTGCAATTTTCCGCCCCGTCAACTTGTTGTTCATAACATTCCTCTCCCGTTCTGCTGAGAGTGTCTTCTAACTGTAACCTTTCAGTCTTTTGAGCAATCAGGTGCAACGCACTTCCAACTTGAAATCAACGTCCCCACACAGAGGCTTTCCACACTGCTCACGTGATTGCTCAATGCTTTCGCTGGTCAGCAAGTGCGTTGCACCTTAGAAGACTAAACGGATACTTCTAACTTATACCCATCACGACACCTTGCCTTTTATCGTAATCTTTGAGCCTTGTGAAGCGAACTCGATTCACGGTGTTGCTGCAAAAAGGCCCGAATCTCCTCGGCGATCAGGTGGGGGGCTTGAGCGTAGAGGTGATGGCCCACGTCTAGCATCTTGTATTGGCCGCCGGCTGCCTCGACGTAAGCCGCCAACACCTCGCGCCAGTTGTCCACCGGTACGCCGTCACCGTTGGAGATCAAGGCGTAAAAGGGCACATCGGGCATGCCCTCTGCAGCGACCCGCCGGGCGTTGGCCTGGACCGCCTCGACCTCGGCCTGCATATCGGCGGTAAAGGTGCGTCGGACCATAATCGAGCAGTAGGCGGACATTTCGGCCTCGGTCAAATAGTTCGCGGCGGGTGACTCGAGACAGATAGAAGGCGCCAGGCGCAGCAGGCCGGTCTGGCCGATGAAGGAGACCAGTGTCGCCATCAGACGCTGCGGTGGCATGATCTCATAAATCGGGGGCACAGCCGGGTCCAGCCCGATAATGGCAGCCACTTCGTCGGGGTGGCGGTTGGCCCAATGGACGGCCTCCAGGGCGCCCATCGAGTGGGGCAGCAGGATGTAGGGCGGGCTTTCCCCGGCGGACGCCAGTGCCTGGCGGGTTTCGTTGAGCACCGCCTCGATGTCACGGGAGGTGCCGCCGTCCTCGCTCCAGCCGTACCCGGCCCGTTCCACGACGACCGCGCGGTAATCGTCGGACAGGAGGCGATAGAGCCCCTTGAAATCCAGCGCAGGGGCGGTGGTGCCGCTGCCCGCAAGAAAAACGAGCGTCGGATCGCCTGTCCCTTCGGCGTAGACGTGGAGCCGGTGGCCATTCACCGCCACCAGTTGCCCGGGCGGTGGATAGGCATCTTCTTCCCTCGGTATTCGCAGCCGGTGATTGATGGTACTGCCGATAATCAGGAGTAACAGCAACCCTACCAGTCCAACTAGAAGCCATTTGAAGGTGGTTAAGAATGTTTGCATAATAAGTTCCTTTTGAACACAGAGAACGGACGGGAGATCTAAATGCTTTCTCCGTGGGTCTCCGTGAAGGGCTCTGCGTAACTCTGTGTAATTTCCTCGCCCTCCCGCAAGAAGGTCAAGACCTCCCGGTTGAAGTCAGCCGGGTTGACCAGGTTCGACGGGTCCATCGCCTTCTCCAGGATCACAAACGTCGATTCCGGCAGCGCCTCCGCGACCTTGCGATTGATCGCAATGAACCACTCGCCGAACTGATCGCCCACCAGGACCAGGGCTGGAACGTCGACCGCGCTCAGGTCCTTCAGCACGTCCACCTGGTTGATGGCCTTGCGGGCCAGGATCAACTGGTCGAGGTCGGCCTGCAAGCTGACCTCTCGGAAGTACGCTCGTGCTTTCCGGGCAAAGGGAGGATTGTATGCCTTGGTCATCATCCACGCCAGCACCTGGGGACCCAGCAGATTGCAGAGGCGAAGTCCCGCCAGCTGTGCGAAGCCCCCCGCTTTCTCCAAGAGCGTCTTCATCTCGCCGAAGGTGTCCGCCAGGATCAGGCGGCTCACCTTTTCCGGGTGGTGCACGGCGAACGACTGGGCGATGACCCCGCCCATACTCACGCCGATGGGGGTGCACTGCTCGATGCTCTCCTCGCGCAGCAGAGCGGCGATCTGCCGCTCCCAGTCTCGCAGCGTCAGCGTCTGGGCGCGGGATGACCGACCGTGGCCCAGCAAATCGGGGACGATCAGGAAGTATCCGGCCGCGGTGAACGGCTCCACCTGGGGCTGCCACATCCGATGATCGGCGCCCAGGCCGTGCAAGAGCACCAGCGCCTCGTCGGTCGGGTCGCCATAGGTGCGATAAAAGGTCTCGGTTCCGTCGCTCTTTTCGATGATCACGTCATCTCCTT
>CAYYTU010000143.1:0-5129 GCA_964474655.1 uncultured Anaerolineales bacterium | reverse complement strand
GCCGCTGGCTGGCCCTCGCTGCCACGTCAACGGGGTGACTTTAGCAAAACTGCGAAAAGTCGCTAAACACAAGCCGGGGTAAATCTGACAGCGGGCGTCTCTGGATCATGCTCTTTCGTCTGGACCACCACCGCCTGAAATGAGTCTTGCTGCCGGATCTGCTCTTTGACCAAACCTTCTATGCAATCGATGAATTGCGAGCTCAAGACAACTTCCCCCGCGGCTGCGCTATCGCAAAGGCGCGAGGCGCAGTTGACCGGCCGGCCGATCAGCGTATAATCCAGCCGCGCTTCCTCTCCAATGTCCCCCATCGTGACTTCACCGACATCGCAGCCGATGCCCACCGGCAGTAAATCATCTTCGACCACCGCCTGATGGATGGATTGAGCCACGCGCACGCAATCACTCAGCCGCTCCTCAGGAAAATAGGCCATCAATCCATCGCCCAGCACCTTGTTGACCCGCCCCCCATTGGCGTTGATCAGCTTAGAGATCACCTCCAGCTGTTGATTCAGCATAGAGACAATCTCGTCGGGGGTGCGCTCAGCGCTCCACGCCGTGAAGCCCCTGATATCCACAAACATCACACCCAGACAGGCCTTAAAGGACAACAACCCGTATTGGAGCATAGACTCTGTGCTGGCATGTTCGTCCGGCGATATCCCGTACTGGCGGCTCAGGTAGCGTCGGCGCACGGCCTCCGCGATTTTGGTGCTCTCGACGGTCTGAAGAGTATCGGCGTGGTGAACACGCCCGTACGTGAGCGGGTTGGCGACACCGAGATTCTCAGCTTCCGCATTCATCGCGTCGATCAAATTGGAGGCGATCCCCGCGCTGTGATTCAAGGCAACATTGAGCAGGTCCTTTATCGAAACGACCGTTACCTCTTCCCCAATCTGGGCTTGAAGATACGCTTTTCCTCTTTCCAGCAGGAAGGCCTTTTGCTCTGCATCCGGCTTGTTCTTCAGCTCTCGTAGCAGCTCGCCCGGCTCAGTCTCCAGCAAAGCCTCCAGAAAAACCTCCGTGGTCTCCCGACCTTCAATGATACCGCCATGCTGCGGCAACACGCGGTCAATATCGAGCTCCTGCATCAGATCGTACGCATAGCGGATAGCCTCTTCATTATCCGTATAGTGATTAAGAAACGATTTAACCAGCGGCAGGTACGTCTCGTCAGCGTAGAGATCCCAATCGCGATTAAAGACGGCGAATATATCAGCCGAAAAGACCGACGCCGTCCGCTCATCGTAGGTGAGTAGGTTGCCGGAGAAATGGAGATACGGCACGTGATAAAACGTCAAGCGCCGCCCGGACCGCAATTCGAGCAAATCCTCATCGCCGACCGGCAACACGCTCTTTCTTATCCCGTAATAGGGCAGAAACAACGCCGCCCGCGGATGTGTGACGACCACGGCGTCAGGGTGAAGAAGATTCTCCAGGTAAGGGAGCAAGGCGCACAGATCGGGGTCCTGGTGATGGACGATGACGTAACGGATGATATTCGGCGCAGTCACTTGTTGGATCTTGCGCAGAATCACATCCCGGAAGACCGGGTGACCCGGTCCAGGATCAAAGAGAACGGCTTCGCCCTCGTCGATCAGAAGGTAAGGGTTGTTGGAGAAGCCAGCTTCATAGTCAGCAAACCCCACCCACCAGATATCTTTGGCCACTTGAATAGCATTGGCGTCATCGAGTTTCTTCATAGACATGGGGATACGGGTCATATCTCGACGAAGTAAGCTTCGGCCGCCCGGTCGATCAGTTCCTGACTCAGTCTCGGTTCCACGTTGAGATAGCGGGCAATGTCCTTCAGCTGGTCGATGATATCGCGAGGATGACAGCCGCGTTTGGCGCGACCTTGCTTAAGATAATGCTCCCGGATCAGGTAAGCCAGTCCTTCATCGTTGTAGGGTACGTCTTTCTGCCGGCACATGCGCCGGAAAATCTCGCGGTATTGTTCCCAGGTGGGGTCTTTGATCTCTATCTTATGACGAATGCGCCGCAAGAAAGCTTCATCGACCAGATCGCGCGGTTCCAGGTTCGTCGAAAAGACGATCAACACATCGAAAGGAACTTCGATCTTGCGCCCAGTATGGAGGGTCAAATAATCCAGGCGTTTCTCCAACGGCACGATCCAGCGATTGAGCAGCGCGCGAGGCCGCACTTGCTGGCGCCCAAAGTCGTCGATCAGCAGCATACCGCCGTTGGCCTTGACCTGAAAGGGTGCCTCGTAATATTTGTTGGCGCTGTCATAGACCAGATCCAGGTCTTCCAGGGTCAGCTCGCCGCCAGTCACGATCACCGGTCGCCGAATGCGCACCCAGCGCGGGTCGGGTTCGCGTGCGTCGCTCTCGGGACCTTCGTGCAATACGTGATTGATGCTATCGAAGATCTTGATCACTTGCCCTTCCGTTTCGATAGCGTACGGGATGTACATAGCACTGCCCAGCACCAGCTCGCCGATACTTTCCGCGATGGCAGTCTTGCCGTTCCCCGGGGGGCCAAAGAGGAAGATGGAACGACGCGAGTTGACCGCCGGTCCCAGCTGGGCAAACGTATCCTCATCAATCACCAGATGAGAGAGCGCCTGGCGCATCGTGCGCTGATGAACGGCCAGCTTACCCAGGGGCTGACGGTGTATCGCGTCGCTGTAATACTCCAGAGTGACCGGAGCTGGGCCAGCGTATTGACTGCGCCCGAGCGCCTCACGCGCGATCGTGCGCCCCTTTTCGGTGATGGTGTAGTTATAGGCCGCCTCCCCAAAACCCCCCGTGCCCTGCACCTCACAGTACCGCTCGTGCTTGATGTAGCCCAACAGTTGCTCGACGACACCGGGGAAAGGGAGCTTGATCCGTTCGACCATATCGTAGCCGGAGAGACTTCCCTCGTTATAGAGAATCTTGAGCGCCAAATCGACCAGGAATCCCATGCTGAGCCCCGTCTCCTCGACGGAAGAGGGTTTAGGAGGAACAAAATCACTAACGGATTGAGCAATTGAGGCTTGTTGCTTCATAAATTCTTGCTCCTAACTGATTTATCAACGTCAACTGACCGGCGCATCGGATTTTCGAAACGTCTGCGAAAGCGCCTTCAATACCACAAAGTGTGCTCAAACGCGAACAAGGCAAACGAAGCTGCGGTTGATACGCTCGGTAAACGCGCCTGTAGGCAAGCTAACGCGTCTAGGGTGCTTTGGAACTGCTTCGTTTGCCCACATCGCCAAGCACCTGACCCACGCGAGCGATCTCTTCCGCAGTGTTGTAACAATGAGGAGAGACACGGATGTACTGCTCGCGCTGGGAGACGATGACGTTCGCCTCTGCGAGGGCCTGGAACGCATCTTCGACCTCACCGGGCACCATGAAGGAGACGATTGCCGAGCGGCGCTCCGGCGTCAAGTTGCTGACGATCTCATAACCGCGCTGCTGCAGATCCTCAATCAGCAGATCAGTGAGCCGGAGAGTCCAGCGCTCAATGGCCTCAACGCCAACCTCAATCAGGAAGCGCACCGCAGCCAGCAGGCCCACCTGACCAACAGCGTTGGGGCTGCCGAGCTCGAAGCGGTTAGCATCGGGCAGGAAGGTGAGATTATAATCTCTCCATTCCTCCCAGCCAACGACGCTGACGCACCCGGCGAAAGGAGGCCTCAGCGTTTCCAACAGCTCACGACGGCAATAGATGAAACCTTGACCCATCGGAGCCATCAGCCACTTGGGGCCTCCGCAGGAGAGAAAATCGATCTGACACGCTCGCACGTCCAACGGCACGGCCCCCACCGACTGGATGCCATCGACGACGAAGTAGGCTTCGTGATCCTGACACCAGGCGCCTAGAGCAGGAAGATCGCTCTTGAAGCCAGTGAGGAACTCAATGGAGCTGACGGTCACCACCCGTGTGCGCTCATCAGCGTGAGCCTCCAGGGCCTCGACGGTCAACCCGCCGCCGTCGTGAGGGATACAGCGCGCCTCAATCCCATGCCGCTCCAGGTTCATCCAGGGATAGACATTGGAGGGAAACTCCATATCGCAGAAGATGACATTATCGCCGGGTTCCAGCGGCAGAGCGTGGGCGATGAGATTGAGCCCTTCACTGGTGTTCTGCACGAAGGCGATCTCATCGGGCGTGGCGTTGACCAGCCCGGACAGCGCCGAACGCAACTCATCGCTCAACGTCTCATAGGGCTCGCTATCGCGCCAGACGACGCGGTCGGCCAGATAGGCCGCCATCGCCTTTCGCACCGGATCGGGAAGAGGCGCAGTGGCGGCGTGATTGAGATACGCATAACGCGCCGTAACGGGAAATTTCTCGCGTAAGGTGGTTAGATCATAGGCCATCATAACGGAGTCTCCAGACTAACAGATAGAAGAACCAATCTATCGACGGATTCAGTACGCATCGATCGCATGCAAGCGAGCGTCGTCGAGCCCAAAGTGATGAGCAATTTCATGGCGCACGACCTGGCGGACCATAACTCGGGCTTCCTCCTCCGTGCGACAGCGCATCTCGATTGGCTTACGATAGATGCTGATCTTATCCGGCAGCACCAGCCCATAGCCATGCGTCCGCTTCGTCTGGGGCACGCCGTGGTAGAAGCCCAGCAGCTGAGCCGGATGACGCAGCCCGGCGCGCCTTAGCGTCTCACGATCGGGCCAATCTTCAATCACCACGTCAACGTTATTCAACCGCTGCTGGATCGACGCAGGAAGAGCGTCAAGAGCCTCGGCGACGAGGTGCTCAAACAAATCTCGTTCCATACAAACGCTATGCTCTCGTGGATTCGGAAGAGTGCCGTCCCCAGCGCGTCAACGTAAGCGTTGATGGGTAGAAATTCTTGCTCCAGTGGGGTTTGCAACCCCACTGCCTGACCATAAAGGGGTGCTGACGCCTTTATGGTCACCAAATACGCGGGTTACAAACCCGCTACGAGCCTTAAGTTGACGCATATGGAGAGCTGCCCCCATCTCTGGCACCTCGGCAACTCAGTCAATTCGCTTCACGGGCCCGTACTCTCTCACTCGCTTATCTAGCTACCTATCAATTTTACCCAAAAAAGATGGAGCGTAAAGAACTTCAGTCGTAACCGTTCAGGTAGCGGTCGGTATAACCGCCGAGAACGCAGAGAGCGCAGA
>CAYYTU010000142.1:0-5208 GCA_964474655.1 uncultured Anaerolineales bacterium | reverse complement strand
TAGCACTCCATGGCCCAGGCGATGCAGCCGCCGGCCGAGATGGTGTCCAGGCCCAGCTCGTCGCAGAGTTGGTTGGCCTTGGCGATGTCCTCGATGTCACTCAAGCCCACGTCGGAACCGAGCATGCCGTTGGTCTCGTACTCCGGCCCCTCGACGTAGATGTCGTGCTTCTTCGAGTGGGAGTACTTGCCGCAGGGGCTGGGGCAGCCGAAGCAACCCTTGTCGGTGACCACGATGGTACGGCGGAAGACCGGGGCGTAGATATCCTCAGCCTCCTCGAATGAGCCGGACTGGAAGTTGCGAGTTGGCAAGGCACCACTCTTGTCGCACCAAGAAGTAACCATCATAGTGCCGTAGCGCGTCCAGGCCTTGAAGCCCTGGGCTTCCTTGCACTCGCGGTAGGCCTCCCTGCTCAATCGGGTGAACTCGTCCACGTCGGCGATGGGGATGGGGCCAGTGCCGCGCACGGCGATGGCCTTGACCTTCTTGGCCCCCATCACCGTGCCCACGCCGCCGCGTCCGGCCTGGCGCCCGAAATCGTGATTGATGCAGGCGTATTTGACCAGGTTTTCGCCGGCCGGGCCAATGGTGGCGATCTGGAATTCCTCGCCCAGCTCGTCCTTCAACTGCTCCTCCAGTGCGAAGGAGCCCATGCCCCAGTACTCGCTGGCGTCGCGCAGTTCGACGGTGTCGTCGTCTACGTAGAGATAGACCGGCTCGGGGCTGACGCCCTCGAGGATGATGGAATCGTAGCCGGCGTACTTGATCTCGGCGGTCAGCATGCCGCCCATGCTGGCGTCGGCGTAGCCGCCGGTCAGGGGCGAGCGGGTGGTGAAGTCCATCTTACCCGCGCCGGGGAAGAGCGTGCCGGAAAGCGGCCCCGGCGAGACGAAGAGTTTGTTCTCCGGCCCCAGCGGATCGGCCCCGGCCGGCACCTCCGTCCACAGCAGGTAGGCCCCCAGGCCCCGTCCTCCCAGGAAATCACGCATCACGTCTTCCGGCGTCGGCTCTGTGGTGATGGCGCCATCGCTCAAGTTCACGCGCAATATTCGTCCTGCATATCCGTACATTTTCATCCCTCCTCGTTACTCGGCGATCCATAAAGCGTCGGGACCACAGACGTCCACACAGTCGCCGCAGGCGTCGCACTCCCAGACGTAGTCCACGTCGTCTCGAGAGAAGATCACATCCTCAGGACATTCGTCCACGCAGAGCATGCAGAGCGTGCATTCGTCGGGCTCGACGTAGTAGGCGCCCGCTTCGTTCTGGTGGATGGCGTCCACGGGGCAGACCTCGGCGCACTGGCCGCACTGGGTGCAGACCTTGACCTCGAAGGTGCCCGGAGCGGGGAAGTGCGGCACGATGCTCAGAGCGGCCTTCTTGGGATTATTCTCGCCGAACAGGTGGAGCGAACAGGCCACCAGACAGGCGCGACACCCCGAACATTTCTGGTTGTCAGCATAGAGTCTCACTTGTCGTCCTCCTCATTCTTTTTCCGATCGCTCGATTTCACACTTATTCCTCACAGTTTTCTCCGTCCGAACAGATTTACCTCTTCGTTGCCTTGCAAAGGCCGACGCGGACGGGCCAACACAAACCACTCGTGGCATGCCATCCTCTCTGCCTCCCGGGCCGGATCACCGGGATAGGGCGGATCCTGACTGGCGTGCGCCTGCATGGCTCGCACCTTGGCCTCCAGATACGGCTCCACGTCTACGCCGATGGCGTGCGGCGGCAGCGGTGGTGGATCGGCCACCCCGCAACCCTGCTGCGTCGCCAGCGATGGGGCGATGTAGTACAGTTTCTGTGGTGCATCCGGCCCATCCAGCGCGTCGAAAGCGGAAGTCACCCAGCGGCTGACCGTCACGTGATCTGGGTGGCCCGAGATGCCGTCGGGCCCAAAGGTGATGACTACCTGCGGGCGCAGGTCGCGCAGCAAAGCTACCAGCCGCGACACAGCCTCGTCCAGTGCGACGCCGGTCAGGCCGCCGTCCGGGTAGCCCAGGACACACACCCGGCTCACGCCCAACTCGGCCGCAGCCCGACGCAGCTCAGCCTCACGGACAGCGCCGGCTTCGTCGGCGTCTGCGTCGGGGAGACCCGCCTCGCCCCTCGTCGCCGAGACGACCACCACCTCGACGCCCTCGGCGGCGTATTTGGCCAACGTGCCGCCCACCGCGAACGACTCGTCGTCGGGGTGGGCGAAGACGGCCAGCAAGCGGTTCACGTCCTCCGGGATCACGGCCAGCCCTTTCGCAATCACCTCATCCTTCGCTTGCGGTGTCAATTCCGCGGCCCGATGGACGGTATGTCCTCCGCCACCATCCCGCGCAATTGCGCCCACTGGCCGGCGTACTCCGGCTTCTGAATCACCGGACAGTCGCTCAACTTCACCTGCCCGGCTGACAGTTTGAGGGCAAAGGTGTAACACGTGGGCTGTCCGCAATCCTTGCAGTTGGTCTGAGGCAGCAGCTTGTAGATGTCCAGCGGGCCGGGCCGGCGGTGCGTCTCGTGATCGGGCTCGATCTCATCGCGCCGCTCCCAGGTCCGGTTGACCAGCTTGATCAGCCCCTCCACCTCTTTGATGGCCGCGTCACGATCCGCGACGTTGCTAACAGCAATCTGATAGGGATGAAAGGCAACGTTATGGCCGGCCTTCTTCCAGGTCAGAGCGGGGGCAGCCTCGTTGTAGACCGCGCCGCGCAGAGAAGCGTTCAGGTAGGGTAGAACCTCGCTGATGTCGGTCACCAGCCGGGCCACGCCGCTGAAGCGCTCCGCTCCGGGCTCGCACGGCGGGGTGGCTACCTCCAGGTCATATTTCTCGATCAACATCGCGTCCCTCCTCAAATGCTCAATAGGCCTCAACCAGATAAGATTCTTCGTCCTGCCACGTCAGCGTCGCCTTCTGGAATCCGGCGGTTTCCAAATACTCGCCGACCTGCTCCGGCGACAGCCGATGGGAGCGCGGCGGACCATCGCCGCTTTCGGCGTCAGGCCGCCAGTCCAGCACGGCGACCCTCCCAGTGGGGTGCGTGACCCGCCGCATCTCCGCCGCCAGTTGCTCCGGCGGTTCGACCTCGTGGAAGAGAAACGCGGCCCAAATCCAGTCGATAGAACCATCCGGCAGGTCGATCGCCGGCAGCTCGCCGCGCAGGAGCCGCACCTGGGACGGTGGACGGCGTGCAGCCAGCGCATCGAGCATCTCCTGGCTCACGTCCAACGCCCACACTGTCCCGTCCGGCCCCACGATCTCGGCCAGCGGCAAGGTCCAGAAGCCGGGGCCGCAACCCAGGTCGAGTACCTTCTGGCCCGCCTGCAGGCTCAACCGGGCCAGGAAGCGCGGCGGGCCCCACCGCTCCTGGCGCTGCGCGTTGAGCAATGCATCCCGGTTATCCGGATCGAAACGCCCTTCCACCATCATATCCTCCCTCCTGCCGCCTGGGCCAGATCAACCAGTTTACTCATCGCAGGAGACTCCCATACCAAACCACCATCAAAGACCCAACATCTCCGCCAGGCGCCGGCCGCCCTCGGCGTACTCGTCCTCCTGCAGGCGCGGACACTCGGACAGCTGGTGTTTGTCCATCAACAACCCGAAAGCGAAGGCCATACAGGTCGGCTCGCCGCACTCGCCGCAGTTGAGGCCGGGCAAGAGCCGGTAGACGTCCAGATGTCCCAGCAGCTTGCGCCGTTCGTAGAGCGGCGTGATCTCCCCTCGCCGTCGCCAGGTGTCGTTGCATAGTTCCTTGAACCACGCCAGTTGATCCCTTGCATCCTCCGCCCCATCCACCTTGGCCATCTTCGCCACGCGCGGGTAGAAAGTCAGGATGCGCTCCCCGCGCTTGACGGTCACGCTGTTGGCCGCCGGCGTGTACATCAGATTGGAGATGGTGGCGTTCAGATAGGGAAACACCGGCGAGACGTCGTCAGAGAACTCGGCCACGACCCGGTTCTTGCTCGGGTCGGCGATGCAGTCCTTGACGTGAGTGATGGTGAAGCCGTGCCACAGCACGTCGTCGTCCTTCACGTCGTTCATGCGCCCATCTCCTCGACAAACAGGGGCGAAGCGGCCTGCAGCGGCCGGACGATGCCGCTCACCGCCTCAACGACGCGATCGATTTCCTCGGCGGTAGTACCCCGCCCCAGGCTGAAGCGCACCGATCCCTGGGCGATGACGGGCGGCACGTCCATCGCCAGCAGCACGTGCGACGGCTCCAGCACGTCCGAGGTGCAGGCCGATCCGGTGGAGACGGCGATGCCCTGGGCGTCCAGGCCCATCAGGATTGCCTCGCTCTCCAGGTACTCGAAGCAGACGTTGAGCGTGTTGGGCAACGCCTGCGCAGCGCTCGAAGGCCCGTTGCGCCGCACGCCCTTCAGGTTCGCCGCGATGCCCTCCCACAACCGTTCCCGCAGCGCCTGGCGGCGCTGCCCTTCCTCCTCCATCTCGGCCAGAGCCAGCTCCGCCGCCCGGCCCAGCCCCACGATGCCGGCCACGTTCTCCGTCCCGGCCCGCAACCCGTGTTCATGGTGGCCGCCGTGGAGCAGCGCTTCGAGGTGCGTGCCCTGGCGCACGTAGAGCGCGCCCACCCCCTTGGGGCCGTAGATCTTGTGCGCCGAGAGGGTCAGCAGATCGACGCCCAGCTCGTCCACCTTCGTGGGCAGCTTGCCGAACGACTGTACCGCATCGGTGTGAAAGAGCACACCTCGCTCGCGAGTGACGCGACCAATCTCGGCGATGGGCTGGATCGCGCCCACCTCGTTGTTGGCGTGCATCACGCTGACCAGGCTGGTACGCTCGGTGATGGCCTTCTGCACGTCGTCCGGATCCACCCGGCCATGCCCGTCCACGGGCAGGTAGGTTACGCTGAACCCGCGCCGCTCCAGGTACTGGCAGGTGTGCAGCACGGCGTGGTGCTCGATCGGGGTGGTGATGATGTGGTTTCCCCGATGGGCATACGCGACGCCCTTGATGGCCAGGTTGTCGGCCTCGGTGCCGCCGCCGGTGAAGACGATCTCCTCCGGCCTGCAGCCCAGCGCGGCCGCTACCTGCTCCCGCGCCCGGTTGAGCCCCTTGGCCGCCTCCCGCCCAAAGGCGTGGACGCTGGAGGCGTTGCCGAATCTGCCCTCCAGGTAGGGCGCCATCGCCTCGCGCACCTCGTCCCGCAGCGGCGTGGTCGCATTATGATCCATGTAGATTGCCATCCATCC
>CAYYTU010000141.1:0-5283 GCA_964474655.1 uncultured Anaerolineales bacterium | reverse complement strand
AGGATGCCGTGAGCATACGCCTCGAATTGCTCGTGAAACAGCCCCCAGAATCCTCGTCCTCCATCACTCAACCACACCACGGTCTCAGCCGTGAGGAGGCCTTGACGCACCGACTCAAGCCACAGCAAGGGCCCGAACGTGTCTATGTCTCCCCGCACGACCACCAGCCGCCTGCGCAACAACTCGGTGACCGTTTTCCTCGTCTTGGTTACCCGCTTTCCCAACCGCGCCAGGACCCCCACCTTGATTTCGCGCCAGACCGTGCGCCCTCCGGGTTGACCACCTTCCGGTCGAAAAGGCACCATCACCCCGTCTGCCCCAATAAGCAATGGCAACTCGGCCACTTCTGCCTCTATCTCCTCTTCTTCGGGCTGATCACCTGCCAGAAGCGCCTTCAACTTCGCCTGGGGAGCGACGTCGTTGCCTCGCGGGCCGCCGGGCGCCGCTGCTGCCGTCGCTATCCCCCAAATTCCAGGTTTCGTGAAGATATTGGCCCTATATAACTAACCATCCTGTGTCGGCAGCGTGAAGGTGAACGTGCTCCCCTCGCTCGGTTCCGATTCGACCCAGATGCGCCCGCCGTGGCGCTCCACGATGCGTTTGCACAGCGCCAGCCCGATGCCCGTGCCTTCGTATTCCTCCCGCGTGTGCAAGCGCTGGAAGATCTGAAAGATGCGGTCGGCCTGCTGCGGATCGATGCCGATGCCGTTGTCCGCCACCGAGAAGACCCATTCGTCGCCCTCACGCTCCGCCGAGACGTGCACCCGCGGCGGCACATCCTCCTTGCGGAACTTGATGGCGTTGGCGATTAAATTCTGGAAGACCTGGGCCAGCTGGGCCTCGTCCGCCATCACCGTGGGCAGGGGGTCGTGGGTCACTTCGGCCTCGGCTTCCTCGATCGTTCGCCTCAGGACCTTCAGCGTGCGCTCGAGCACCGCCTCGACCTCGGTTGGCGCAGGCTCCTTGCCCTCCGTCCCTACCCGCGATAGTTCTAGCAAGGCCTTGATCATCGCCTGCATCCGCTCGGCGCCGTCGACGGCGTAGTCGATGTATTTGTCGGCCTTCTCGTCCAGCTCGCCCCGGTAGCGATCCTCCAGCAATTGCAGCCAGTCGGTCACCGTGCGCAGCGGTTCCTGCATATCGTGGGAAATGACGTGAGCGAACTGTTCTAGATCACGGTTGCTGCGCTTGAGTTCCGCTGCTCGGCGCTCAATTTCCTCCTCCGCTCGCTTGCGTTTGGTGATATCTCTCACGACTGCCACCGAGCCGACGAAATCGCCCTCTACGATCCTGGGCGATAACTTGGCGAAAAACCATCGCCGCTCACCGTCCATCTCAAGCCAGTACTCACAATCGGCTGTCTCTCCTTCCTGGTTCTTATCAAAGGCCTCGGTGAAAAGGTCGCGCAGCCGCGCAGGCATGATCTCGACAAATTTCCTTCCCATAAACTTGTCCGGTGAAGCGTAAAGGGCTGCACCAGAATCAGGAGTGTGGTAGTAAGTGTACCTGCCTTCACGGTCAAGGGCGAAGACGAGATCGACCATAGAGGAAAGTATGCCTCTGAGTTTGCCCTCAGATTCCTTCAGGGCTTCCTCCACCCGCTTCCGCTCGGTTATGTCCTTGTCGGTGGCGAAAAAGCCCATCACTTCGTTGTCTTGGTAGATGGGGACCTTGGTCAGCAGGTAACAGCGCGATTCGCCGCTGGCGGTGGTTACCTCTCTTTCCTTCTGTAGGAGGGGATCACCGGCGAGAACGCGCCGCTCGTCGGCTATGATCTCCTCTGCCTCGTGCGGCCACAGCTCGGCGGTCGTCTTACCGACGACCTCTTCTACGTCTAAACCGACGGCGTCAGCGTAGGCCTGACTGGCTCTGATGATGCTATGATCGGCGTCCTTGAAATAGACCAGGTCTGGGGTGTTGGCCATGAGCGCATCCCACAGCTGGCTCTGGAGCGCCAGTTCTTCTTCTATCCGCTTGCGCTCGGTGATGTCCGTACTGATGCCTACCATGCCGACCGGCTCACCGTGCTCATTGTGTAATAGCCGGGTGCGGCAATCGAGCACGATCTCGCGGCCATTATCGGTGACGTTGACCACCTCCCCGCGCCATTCCCCCTCGGTTCGGGTGGTCTCAATGATCTCCTGCTGCGTCGCGCCGCGTCTGGCGTCCTCTCCATAATGCTTGATGTGCTGTCCAATCAGGTCATCGGCGGTTTTTCCAAAGGCTCGACATTCCGCCTGATTGACATACGTGATTCGCCCTTCCAGGTCCGTGGCAGTCACCATATCCTGGATCTGATCCAGGAGCAGCGACTGGAATGCCAGGCGTTTTTCCCTCTCCCTACGCTCAGTGACGTCTCGAAAGATAAGCACGGCACCTATGATGTTTCCATCTTGATCCTCTATCGGCGCCGCGCTATCCGCAATCGAGTATTTTCTACCGTTCCGATTGATCAAGGCGGTGTGATTGGCTAAGCCGACAACTTTACCTTCGCGGAACACTTTACTGGCGGGGCTCTCGACCTGTGCGCCCGTCCGTTCGTTGACGATGTGGAAGATATCCTCTAAGGGCTGCCCGAGGGCTTCCGCTTCATCCCATCCGGTCAAGGACTCGGCGACTGGGTTCATCAGGCGAATCTGTCCTTTATCATCGGTAGCGATCACGGCATCGCCGATGCTCTTCAGAGTTGTGGAGAGCCACTGCTCGCTCTCGCGCAGCGCTTCTTCTGCCCGTTTGCGCGCGGTGATGTCGCGGGTGATTGCTGCAAAGCCTGTCGGTTGATCGTTCTCATCCCACAAGACGGTCACGCTCATCTCTACCGGAACTGATTCACCTCGTTTGTTGAGAATCTCGAATTCTCGATTGGTGATGCCGCCTTTTTCCAGCGTTTCTTGCATTGCAGCCTGGGCTTTATCTGGAGATACGAACCACTCAAAGGCGTTTGTGCCAATTGCCTCCTCGGCTTTATCCAGACCATGCAGGGATGCCATCGCCGGATTGGCGTAAGTGATCTTACCTTCCATATCAGTGATGGCAATGTCATCGGGGGATAGATCCACGACGGCGGCCAGCTGTCTTAATTCCCTCTCCGCTTGTTTGCGCGCGGTGACGTCGTGCATAGTAACGACCGCGCCGGTCAGCTGGCCGGATTCATCAACCATCGCTTGGCCATTGCAGACCAAAGAGCGAGGCTCGCCGTGTTCGGGGTTTACTACAATCTCTGCATTGTGAACGCGCTCACCTTGCAAGGCGCGGAAGAGAGGGATCTCCTCCTTAGAAAGTGACGTCGTTCCGTCTTCTCGATACAGGTCGTAGTACTCGGCCCATTGATCCGGCGGGATCGGCTGCTCGGGCACCCCGTGCAATCGCCGCGCTGCCTCGTTGAACCGGGTGATTCGCCCTTCATCGTCGCAGATTATCACGGCTTCTTCGATGTTGTCGATCACTGCGGCCAGAAAGGCGCGTTCGCCTTCGATCTCCTCCTCCATCTGCTTGCGCGCGGTGATATCGAAAGCGAGGGCCAGGATGATGGGCTGCCCGTCCAGCGTGACGGCGTTCAGGTGGATTTCGGCCGGGTAACGCGAGCCATCTTTCCGCACGAGGGTCGCTTCGAACGTGGCGTGCTCGCCGGCGTCAAGTCGATGCCATAGGCGGGAGCGATCATCTCGCGTGCGGCTACCGGGGTCGATGTCCGCCACTGAGAGGGAGCGTAACTCCTCACGTGAATAGCCCGTGTTGCGGCAAGCGGCCTCGTTGACGAGCAACAGATTTCCGTCGAAGTCGTGGGCGAAGACGCCGCCGGGCAGATTCTCCAGAACTATTCGGAGCCGCTCTTCACTCTGCCGTAATGCCTCTACAGATTGCCGGTGTGCTTCCTTCAATTCGATGTCGTGCAGGGCGAAGGCGATATCCCCGGCCACCTCCTGGAGCAGATTACTCTCTTCGTCCACATTGATGAAGGGAAGCGGGAGGGAGACCGTCAGCCAACCGTAGACCTGGCCCCCGTGTTCCAGGCGGACGAACAGAGCGCCATGATCGTTGTAGTTATTTGACAGAGGGCACTCAGGGCAAGAGGAGGCCGGATCAGGAATGGACAACATGCCCGTTTGCGCCAGCACACGCTCTCCACAGAGGGGCAAGTGACCGTCCTTCATTCGTTCGACGAGAGGGAGGAAGTCCTCCCCCAGGCCGGACTCAGCAGTTGCTATCAGCGCCCCGGATTGATCGGTCAAGGTGATCCAGGCGCTCTGGTAGCCACGTGTTTCTGTCAGGTTGTCACAAGCTCCCTGGAGCAGCCGGTCGCGATCTGTCTCTTGAGTGATGAGCTGATTGACGTTGCGGACGGCGCGCAGCACACGGTTGAGGTGCTCCATCCGCTTCTCGGCCTGCTTGCGCTCGGTGATATCCGCTATTGAGACGAGCACCTTTGAGTACGTATCCTCGTGGCCCGGCACGACGCTCCACTGTAGGTCGACCTCAATATCCTTCCCTTCTAGCGTCTGGTCCGTCTTTTCGCTCGCGAATTCTGTGTCCCCGTCAGCGATGACGCACAATGTGTCGATAAAGGCCTCGTAAGATGCCTCACCGAAAACTTCGTTCAGGCCTTGGTAGAACTCGCTCTTATCTTTGGCTCCATATATCTCCAATGTGCGTCGGTTTATGTTCAACACCTTTACCTGCGCCGCTAGCTCTTTCACCAGCTCGCTGTGCTGTCGAAAATAGGTGGAAAAATCACGCACGCCGGAATCTCGCAGGTCGTCAATCCTTTCCTTGACCGCGGAGAAGTCCTCCTCCCAGATGGATATGGGGGCGTTCTCAAACAGGCTCTGGTAATGCTCCTCCCTATCTTTCAGCTCTGCCGTGCGCTCCTCGACGCACTGCTCCAGTTCGCCGTGAATCTGCTGCCGCTCGATGGCGTACATCAGCGTGCGGGCCAGCAGGCTACCCGTGGCCTCGTTCTTGTAGAGGTAGTCCTGCACCCCGGCGCGGACGCTCTTTTGGGCCAGTACCTCGTCCTCTCGGCCCGTCAGCACCACCAGGGGCATCTGGGGGATGTGTTCGCGCAGCGTGGCCACGGTCTCACCCGCCCGGCTATCGGGCAGGTCGAGGTCGCTGAGCACCACGTCGAACGCCCCATCGGACAGACGGGCCAGAGCCGTCTCCAATCGTGCCACGTGCTCGACCTCGAAGCGCGGCAGATCCCAACCAATCTGCTGCGCCTCTGCCAGCTTCTCCTGGATAAGCTCGGCATCGACCGGATTGTCCTCGATCGACAAGACGTGT
>CAYYTU010000140.1:0-5313 GCA_964474655.1 uncultured Anaerolineales bacterium | reverse complement strand
CGGCACAGCTATGAGTAAGAAAATCATTATAGCCAGCAATACATTCTGAGCGGTCAGAAATACTACCGCCACTCCACAGATGATACTCAAAGTAAGCCACAGGACGAGTAGCAGCGAGTTTTGGCCAAATGACTCAACGGAGGTCTTCCTGTTTGATAAACTTACCATTGCAACACACCTTGAGATGAATCCATCGCGCTTACAAGTACCCTAAGTCCTCTAATCTTGTACGCAATTCCATTTCTTCTTGGGCCGTATATACTGTGGGAGAAGATACAGCGTTTGGTTCTAGCAGCCGCTCAAGTTCCATTTGCATTGCAGAGGCCCACTCACGTTCCTGTGCGATAAGATTTTTCCGTTCCAGCGGGTCCTCTTCCAAATTGAACAGTGCGTTTCCGGACTGACCGGCCTCATCGACCTGCCAGTACTTCCACGGCGGCTGTCGCACACATTTGACACTGGGCCACTCGGATCCGCCTTCTGAAGTCATTACCAGCACTGGTCGCTCGGTACTCGCATGCTCCCCGTCTAGAAGATTCACACCATCCCATATCGTTTGTTCTTCATCAAGACCGGCTAGATGAACAAGGGTGGGCAGAACATCGACGATACTTCCCTGTCGATGAACTATCTTGCCGGCCGGCAGCCCCGGGCCAGCGATCATCAAAGGAATGCGGATCATATCCTCGTACAGGTGGAAACCGTGATCATTGCGGATTGCCGACAGACCGCGTTGCCAACGCAAGACATTCCATAGATGGCGCAGCTTATCCAGTGGGGAGTAATAATCGCACCAATTGATGTTTTCACCGTGGTCGCCAAGAAGCACCAGGTAGGTGGTCTCTAAATTTACACTTGCCAGGAGCTCTCCCAACAGCGCATCCACAGTGTGCAAAGCGCGATCATAGGCGTTGTCACCAAAACGGGCGTGATCGAATTCGGCTTGAATCTTCCGTGGCTTGTGCAATTCCCACAGGTGGAGCATAACCAACCACGGTGTTTGTGCTCGATGCTTTTTCAGCCAACGCAGATACTGACGTCCAGTATTGCTCTGTAAATACTGCTTACGATCGCGATATTCGTAGATATCCCATCCTCGATTCAGTCCCAGCATAGGGAGCAGCGGGCCGGTCACCCAGGCCAGTGTCTCATAACCGGCCTCTCCAAACAGTTCTGGCATCGTGGGCAATTCAGGGTTCAACTTGAACCCCCGCAGTGCTTTGAGACCGTGGGAAGGGGGATAGTAGCCGGTCAAGAGACTGGCAAAGGCAGGCGACGTGTGCGTACAAACGGTCACTGCATCGCTGCACGCGACACCGACCTCTTCAAGATGACGTAAGTGGGGCAAATGCCCTTTCTCCCACGCTCTCTTCACGTGAGCTGCCCCTAGACAATCCACAATTACTATCAAGAAATTGTAGTTCAATGTCTATTCACCTCTTGCTCCAGTGCGTGATAAATATGACTATCCCAATTGAGAAGACAAGCCATATCATTCACATCATTCTCCAAGAATCTTACCACTAAACTCCTGTCGAATTCGTCAAACCCCACACTCACCACAAAGAACCAACACGGTATAAGCTCAGTCTTAAGAGTTCTTTGTCACTCTCTTCTAAACGCATGAGGAACAGGAACGTCGCATATATTCCTAACAGTGTTATGCTTAACAACAGAACTTGCCAGATAGTAACCGTAGAAAACCAGATATGGTCTATGCCGAACACGATTGCTCCTGCAAGGCCCCCGGATAGTAACGGCTTGAGATAACTCCAAGTATACGGCTGCAGGCGAAGCAAACCATATACCTGGATTAAGCGCAGCGCATTGACAACAACGATACTGGCTGCTCCCCCCACAGCGGCTCCCATCGCGCCATATTGAGGAACCATCAGGAAGTCTAGCCCCAACGAAATACCGAGCGTAAGCAACATATTGACCAAATTAAACCGGGGATGCCCGGTCATCGTCAGTATCCAGCCGCACGGGCCAGAGAGAACGGCCAACATCTGAGAGGCCGCCAAGACACGAAGAACCTGATCACCCGCTACAAAATCGGGCCCGAAGAAATTTAGAATTTCAGAGCTCCAGATAAACATAACAAGAAAAACAGGCATAGAAGCAGTAAACGCCCAGCGAGTAACTGTCTTGTACAGACGATCCATCTCATCCTGTCTCCCACTTGCATACAGGCTGCCAATCATAGGAGCGAAGATGACGTCAAGAGCATTAAGAAAAACGGCGATAAAAGAGATAGCCTTGAATGCCACGAAGTATATTCCTACTTGATCACTGGTCGTCAGCGCGCCCAGTACCAATGTCTCCGATTGGGCATTTGCTCTAGACAAGACAGCTGTCAAAAGCAGAGGCCAGGAAAAATCCAACATCGTGCGCGTCTGCAGGATAGGCTTTCCCGAATTCTCACTTCGCAGCGGATAATGGCGCCAGGCCAGAACAACTGCCAACAAGGCAGTGAGTATACTCGACCCGGCAAGCACGAAAGGCACTCCTTGTTCGCCCACCGCTGCGACATACAACACCAAGCCGATGCCCAAGATATTGAGCAGTGGTTCTAGCAAGTCAATGATCACCTTATCGTGGATGCGTTTAAGCGCCTGCAAGTAAGAGGAGAGAATGGTGGATAGCGCCAGACAGGGGATACTTAACGTCAGAATTGAGAGAATTTGTTTCAGTTCCGGCTTGTCAAACACCGTCTCGGCAAGAAACCCGCTACTCAGCAAAATAGCGATAGTGACAACTAGTGCGGTTACAGCATATATCCGCAGCGCAGTGATCAGAGAGCCGGCCATCCGTTCCTGGTCGCCGAGTCCAGCATAATGCGCCACGTAACGCAAGACGCCCCTATGCAGACCAAATAGAACGACAACGCTGGCAAGACTCACCACTGTGAGCCCCAGGCTGAGATTCCCCACAACTACCGATCCGAACGCCCGCGCCAATATCCATTGAAACAGCACGTTGAGCAGCATCACCCCAATCCGACCCACAAATGCAATACCACTGCCCTTGACGACAGTCTTCAACTCTTTTAGGTCCAAGCCTACATCAGACTCAGACCCCATTTTCCGGTCTAGATCCATCCGGCTACAATTCTCCTTAGTGGAGCGCATTGTCCATAACTAGCGGCCTGCATTCCAACATTCAACATAAAAGTAAAAGAAACATCCATCGCTTTACATTCCTTTGTGAGCCTCCCACGTACGTGTACCCTTCTCCAAGGCCCCGATCTTTTCCGACAACTCAACTAGGCGTATTTGCACATTATCAATTTTGAAGCGGCCCGGGGCAAAGGACCGAATCAAGGGACGCACTGCGCTTTCTCCACTCGAACGATTCCAGGTAACGGCCACAAAATGTCCCCACTCTCCGTCGGTATTGGTTAGCCACAGATTTGAGCGCCAGAAGACATCGTCGTCATCCGAAAGCCATATCGCAGCCCCTTGCTTTCGCGCAATCCCGTCAGTGCTGTAGTAGAAACTGACCACATATGGGGTGCTGGCCATAGGGGCAATCTCTGAATTATGCCAGAAGCCCGCGCGTGCCGGGCTCCTATTCTCCACCTCTTGCACCCAAAGACCATCGATCCGGGCAGATTGTCTTTCCTCGAAAGCGTCCAGCTTATCGGGTCCGCCCAAAAAAGCAGCTGGGCTGAAAGGGTCTCTGTTGAACATACTTGACCACTGCCACATGGCGGTCCAACTTCTCCTCTGTAACTCAAAACCACCATCTCCTACTAGGTTCGGTCCCAGCTTCACCTCCTCAACCGGCACCTCCAACAACTCCGCCACAATGCGCCGGTCGTCGGTATGGGATGCCAGAGCCTCCTGCAACACGGCGGCCGGCGTCTCGGTTTGGGCGGCGGTTTCGGAACTGGAATCGCGCATTGCGAGTTGTGTGTGGCGTGAAACACGCTGGGCCGCGGCAATGCAGCTCTCGTCCTCCACATGGGCTTCTTCCAGCGCGGCGCAGGTCTCAGTCAGCCGCTTCAGGCCCAGGAGGTCGTCGGGAGCCCCCGCGTGGTAGTGGTTATACCAGGCAGCAGCTTCCGCAACATTCTGTCTTCTTGTCCCCCCCTCTCCTTGTCTCCCCCTCTCCTCCGCCAACATCCCCAGCCGCAGATAGGCCTGCGTATATTGTGCGTCCATCTCCACTACCTGCTTGTATGCAGTATCAGCCTGGTCCAAGTTCCCTCGGCGGTGGTAAAGCTCGGCCAAGTAGAAGGGCCAGTCGGGCTGGGCGGGATACCGGGCGATCAAGTCCTCCAATAAGTGCACCACGCCCGCCGTTGTGTTGTGCTGCCAGACCAGATAGGTGACCACGTTGAGCGTCTTGTCTCGGTCCCACACGCGCTCTTCCAAGAGCTTCGGGATCACCTGGGCGGCGTAACGCACCAGCCGCTCATCGGTCGGGTCCACGGCCTCCAGCGGGAAGTAGGTCAGCGTTTCGCTATAGGCCGCGGCGGCCCGCACGTCCCCGGCCTCCTGTGCCTGCTTCCACAAGTGATAATTGGCATACAGGTCACCGGAGCGCAATTCCAGCACCTTCTCCCACCCTCGCCTTGTCTCTCCCTCTCCCCCTCTCCCTCTCTCCTGATCGAGGTACGCCAGCGCCACCGTATCACTGACCGCCTGGTTGGGCTGCGGCGGCGGGGCGGCCTCGTAGAGCGCGAGCACGCCCTCCGGCTCTCCCCCGCGGCTGAGGGCAGTCAGCGCGTTGGCGTACAGCAGCGGGTTGCGTTCCGCGTGGGCAATCAACGGCCGCATTGCATCGGCAGCGACTTCGGCCTCGCCCACGGCCAGCGCCGCGCGTCCCAGTGCCCAGCGGGCGGGTAGGCAGCTCTTATCCAAGGCTACCGCCTGATACAGGTGGCCCATCGCCTGTCTGATGGCTAAGCTATCAGGCAAAGTATTATAAAGGTGATACGCCCTTGGTACAAAGTCATCCTGCGCCATCAATCCATCACGCAGAGTCAGCATCCCAGTGTTGGTGAGGGCCACGCTGACCAGCGTGGGGCCGCTCAGGAGCAGAAGGATGGCTATCGTCGCTGCGGTCAACTTCCAAAGTCGTTCCGCACTATCTCCAAACAAAGAAAACCCTATCATTGCACTTACTCCAAGTGCAGCAGCCCTTTTTCTCGATGAGAAGGACCCGAGGCAAATCCCCCCCCCACGGATTTCTAGGCACTCGATCCTTGTCAATTTCTCACTTGCCCTTCGATCCAACGATATGTCCACGCAATGCCTTCCTTGAGCGATGTCCCCGCCTCCCAGCCCAGCGACTTGATCTTCGACT
>CAYYTU010000139.1:0-5329 GCA_964474655.1 uncultured Anaerolineales bacterium | reverse complement strand
ATGGAAGCGCCATTGAGGTGTTCAACGTCGAGACGCAGGAGGTGAGACGATTGGCCGAAGGGCGTTTCTCCGGGAGCCCAGTGTGGAATCCGGCTCAACAAGTCGTGGTTTATCTACAATATGACGAGGTGCGTAGACAGGGGGACTTGATGTGGTATCCGCTAGACGCGAGAGCGGGCCAGAAATTGGCATCGGATGTTGTCTTGCCAATTGTGCTGGTGGATGAGGGGAAAAGAGCAGTGGCCTATTCTATTGGTGAGAAGGCATTAGTAGGTCACTCCGTGGACCTGGAGACAGAGAAAAGACGGTTCTCTTTTGCCCCATACGCGATGCGGATTCCTACTCCCTACGAATGGATCTACCAGACAGCGGTTTCTCCAGATGGAAAGTGGCAGGTGGTGTATAATTGTGAGAATTTTCTGTTGGTGAACTCGGAGAGGAGCACGATCAGAAAAATCGATCTGGGCACGGAAGTTATAGAAGGACAGTTTCCTCGTTGGGCACTGGATGCCCAGTGGAGCCAAGATGGACGACAACTGGCCGTGGTGTATACATTTGGCGATTCCCTTCCCCGAATCACCGGGCTTCTCATCCTTGACCCTTGGGAAGAGAGGGTCCGTAAAATCGAACGCCCACCGGGTCTCCTCTTTTCTGAAGTGGATTGGGCACCAGAAGGAAGACACCTTTTAGTGTCCGGATTGGAAGTAAGAGGTGAGGGGACCTTTTTGTCGAGAATGTGGTTGGTGGATGTAAAGACGGGCAGGATACGTGACCTTGATCTCTTCCCTGTAGCGCGCAATGAAGATCCGAGGGGAGGGGCTGCTTGGTCCCCTGATGGGAAGTATCTCCTATTTTATTGTCGCCCCAAGAGCGTATCTGGGGCAGCCTTGTGCTTGGCATCTGCAGAGGTGGAGCGATGAGGGAGAGATGGCCTTTCTATGCAACTGCGAGCCTCCTTCTCCTGTTCTTGTCATTGGGGGCCGTTACCCTCATCACCAAAGCGGTCGCCCAGGAAGAGGATCAACTTTTCTCAGACATCACGGTGCAAATGTATGCCCTGGATCCTGACAGTGGTGCTATTCTGGACACCGAAGACCCTTCTTGCAGAATTGATGATCCTTCCACACCTCAAAACGAAGCCGACGATCGATATGGATGTACGGCCTTTCCCGGCGAGAATACAGAGTATCCCTACCCCTATGCCACCAACCCGGTCACGGTGAGCATAGAGGGCGCTTACCTGTTGGACGTGGTGCCGCGGGAGATGGGACCATCCGGACACCACCCCCTGGCGCTGCGCGCCCAGGCCATCGTGGCCCCTCGGCGGGAAAACGCGCTTTGGGGCGTGCCTGCTAGCAAATGAGTTTTCCACACAGTCGGCACGGCGGCTTATGCTTATCGTTAGCGCGGACATCAGACAATGTCAGTTCAACGGTTAGGGCAGTGTGTCTGCGACCGTCTGTTGACGACCGCCCTCGACGCGGCGGGGCCGCGGCCGGGAGGGGCGGCGAGATGCAGGTGGGCAATCGAGCCCGGGATGCGGTGGTGTTGCAAGGAGCGGGGGCGCTGCTAACTACGGCGTCAACCCGACGCGGCTAGCGCCGCAGACAGCGGCGGGCAACCGCGCATGAGGGCGGGGTTTGTGGCGTAAGCGGGTGCGCCGTCGGCGCCGCGCGGGTTACGCCGGGGCCGTTGGGCGGCTTGTCTGGAGATCTGAGCAAAGGAGAGGGAACATGAAAAAGTTGAAGAAATACCGATATTCTCTATGGCTAACCATCGTGGTCATTCTAGTGGGAATAACTGCCTGTGGACCCAGAGAAACCGAGTTGTCTTTTGAGACTATTGAGCGAAGCGACTATGGTGATTATTCAGTCCGCGAACCGCGCGTGGTGCTCGTCACCACCCGGCAGGAGATAGACCGGCTGGAGGGCCTGATCAGCCAGGCGGCGCTGGATCAACTGGCGGAACTGGACTTCCAGCAGTACTTCGCCATCGCCGTCTTCCGCGGTACCCAAGCCACTTCGGGCTATGACGTGATTGTCGACCGCGTCGCCAGGCGAGGTGACAAGATCGTGATACGTGCCCAGTTCTGGGAACCAAGTCCGCATTGGGAGATTCTTAACGAAGTAACCTCGCCCTACCACTTGATCAAGGTGCGCAGGGACGATGGTGTGAGCCAGGAGGCCGAACTGGTGCTGCAAAGCCCGGTGGTCACCCCGACGCCGCCGTTTTAGTTGGCGTTCAGTTGGTAAGACAAAAGAAGGAGTGCCCCATGTTCACAAAGCGTTCGTTCAAGATCACTCTGCTTGGTATTTCGCTGTTCGCGCTGCTGGCGCTGGCTGGTCACGATCTGGGAGTGTTGGCTGCTCTGGTGATGCCCACACCACGGCACGGTGGGCTGTTCACCTCATCGCTGCCCGAGCCTCCGTCGAGTCTGTTCGATTCACCACTGCCCCCGCCAGTGATCGAGTCCTACGCTCAAGTCGCGTTGCAGTATATTGTCAAGCGCAAAGGTGTCCCTCTCGACGACTTGCTCATCGCCCATCAACACCGACGCGAGTATTCTCTGCTGGGACGACAGTTTATGGCCTTCACCATCTTTGATCGAATCACCCGGCGTGACTTTCACCTGTTGGTAGACCTGGAAGACGGCAGTGTAGTGGATGACGTAGAGACCATGGAACGGGCGGAAGCCGAGGCTCACCGCGCCAAATACGGCGAACTGCATCCGCTCCTGTATGAGCGACTCCAGACAGTCGACGACAGAGAGGTGCTACCGGTGGCCATCTGGGTCGGCGGTGAACGTGGGCGCAGTCGTGCGGAAATCCACGCTCTCCTGGCCCATCGTTATCCTCAGGTCCGGGATGCACTGGCACGCCACGCGAGTCCTTTCGACGTGGGCGCTCCGACCCTCGCCCGGCAGATTCGGGCCGAGTATGAACAGATGCGCCAGGAGGACATTGCTGCCAGGGTTCACCCTCTGGTGGTCACTCTTGAAAGTCAGGGCACGATCGTTGAGACCCACTTTCTGCTCCCCGCCGTCACCGCCACGCTGTCCAAAGAGACTATCCTGGAGCTGGCTGGGCGTGGGGATGTGCAGACTATCTATCTGGTCGATGCTGAAGAAGAGCCTGCGTTGGATACCGGCGTGCATACCAACCGCATCTCCCCTGTGTGGTCGGCGTTGGGGATCGAGGGTATCGCTGAACCCACCATTCCTATCACCGTCGCTATTGTGGAACGAGGCAACGTGGATTGGGATAACAGTTTCTTACACCACGCGCCCATCCGGTTGGTAGCCATTGACGGTGAAACAGATCACGCCACACGGGTCGCCAGCGATGCTGCCAGTTTCCACGATATCTACCGGGGAATGGCACCCGGTGCGACTATCCTCAGCGCTGGTACGGATGGCACAATACCCGGCGTTCACTTCGCCCTGAACTGGGCGCTTGACCAGGGTACTGACGTGGTTAACCTTAGCACAGGATTTCCGACCAACACCCCTGATCTTGAGTGGCTGGACAGGGCGTTTGATTACACGGCGCGAGAGCGGGGGAGTACCATCATCGCTGCGGCTGGCAACCGGCGTAATGAATACGTCATTTCTCCAGCCAAGAGCTGGAACGTGATCACCGTGGGTGGAATCAACGACCAGGGCACCACCGTCTGGAGCGATGACGAGATGTGGGAGGACCACCCCTTTCCAGGTGATGGGTCAGCCTACCTTGATCCAGGCAGTCCTGACGGCGACCGTGAGAAACCTGAGATCGCTGCTCCCGCACAAGACATCAGGGCCCTTGGCTTGAACGATGTGCCCCAAACCAGGTCAGGCACCAGCCACGCCGCACCTCAGGTATCGGGGTTGGTTGCCTTGTTAATGCATGATAACGCCGAGCTCAAGAACTGGCCGACGGCGGTCAAGGCCATCCTGATGGCTTCCGCGATGCACAACGTGGAAGGAGACCGTCCTCTGAGCGACGAGGATGGGGCTGGCTCCATTGACGCAACCCGGGCGTATACCGTTGCCCACCATTACAGGAATGACGGCACTACTTGCTGGGGATGGTCTTGCTGGTGGGCCGTCAACACGACGAGCACTTACCCCGCGCCCGGTGACTGGCTCCGGCAGTCCTTCTTTGCCACGCAAGGAGATCTGATTCGCGTGGCAATTGCCTGGTGGTCGGAGGCCGATCCGCCACCGGACTATCCCACGCTAGGTGATGATGCTTTGACCAGCAACTTCAACTTGTACGTCTGGGATCCTGATGGGCAACTTGTATCGTCGGGATATTCAGCGAGTTGGGACAACAACTACGAAATTGTCGAGTTCAGTGCGCCACAGACCGGTCTTTATGAGATCGGTGCTTACAAGTCTCCCAACGGTACGACCGAAAGCGATAATCAACTGGGGATTGCAGTCCTGAGGATTCGACTACCGTATCGGGTTCACTTGCCCCTTACGCTGAGGAACTATCCATAAGGCAGAAAAGGCAAACCATAGGTGCAGTGCTTCTTGATAGCTAAAAGCCGCCCAACAACGGCTTCCACCCGACGCGGCTATCGGCGCTCGAAATCGGCGACTACACGCGCTTTCAGGGTGTCTCGTAGAGAAGGCTCTTTCCCGCACCTGCCGCGCGGGTGAAGCCCGACCGTTAGGCCAACTGATCGGTAGCATTGCAGGATGCTGAAGGTTCAAAGGATAATATCGTGACAAAGATCAAGGCTTTCATCAAGAATCACCCAGTGCTGACTTACTTTGGCCTGACTTTCACCATTTCATGGGGTGGGTTACTCATCCTAGGCGCCCCTCACGGAATGCCAACTACCAGCGAGCAGTTCGAGCAGCTCTATCCCATTGTATTCCTGCCCTATTTGCTTGGCCCAGTTATATCCAGCATTGTCTTGACTGGTCTCACTGATGGAAAAGTCAGCTTCCGAGAGTTTCTATCCCGATTGTTCAGGTGGCGGGTGAACGTCCGGTGGTACGCGGTAGCGCTCCTAGCTGTTCCCTTCCTTGTGATGCTCATACAGTTTGCTCTTTCGCTGATCTCCCCGGCGTTTCTCCCTGCCATATTCACGACGGACGGCAAGCTTGCTCTTCTGTTGACAGGGATCGCGATTGGACTGGTCGGTGGGGGTCTAATGGAAGAGCCAGGTTGGACGGGATTCGCCACGCCCAGGCTGAGGCAGCGATACAGTGTGTTCACCACCGGCCTCATCCTGGGCTTCGTGTGGGGATTATGGCACTTTCTCCCAACCTATTGGGGAAGCGGTAGGGCAATCGCATTTATCTCAAGCGTAAGTGCCCCTAGAGTTGCTTCTCTCG
>CAYYTU010000138.1:0-5331 GCA_964474655.1 uncultured Anaerolineales bacterium | reverse complement strand
GGAGGAGGAGATCAAGGTGACCAGCTATCGGGTCGAGCACGGCGCCTGGCGGGCGGTGGCGGAGCAGCGGGAGGTGAACTATGGGTAGCCTTGCAAAGGGTCCAAAACTTCGCAAGGTTCAGTATCGGAGCCATCAGAAAGGGGTAAAGAATGTTGAAACACACAGGAGTATTCAGCTTGACGTTTGCAGCCTTGTTGATCCTGGCGGTGACCCCCGGCATACCGACCGAGGCTCACCACTCTAAACCACTGAAGGCGCTGAGCAATACTAACGCCGCTGAATCATCTCTCAACGGCCTCGGTGTGCCTTCAGTGCCATCAGTGGAGCAAGACGATGCCGAAAACGTGGAGTTTGTAGGTCATATCGGACGGGACACTTCCGCCGTGGCCGTACGGGGAGATTACGCCTACATAGGCGACGAGAAGACGTTTACCATCGTGGATGTCTCCAATCCAACCTCACCCACCGTGGTGGGGAAGACACCGCCTATACCTACGCCTGGCGATGTGAAGGACATAGCTATTCACAGTGACTACGCCTACGTGGTCACTGGGCGAGATACCAAACTGCGAGTGATAGATGTAAGTGACCCGACCGCCCCCGCTGAGATCGGATCCCACCAGACGCCTTGGTGGGCTACGGAGGTAGACGTCAGCGAAGGCTACGCTTACGTGGCTGATGATTGGTGGGGACTGAGGGTGGTGGACGTGCGTGATCCGACGAGCCCCACCGAGGTGGGATATCTCGAAACATCAAGACCGGCCTGGGCCTCAGGCGTGGCCGTCAGCGGTGACTACGCCTACTTGGCTGCTGGAGGTGGCGGCTTGCAGGTGGTGGACGTGAGCGACCCGACCAATCCCATCGAGGTGGGGAGCTACGACACGCCGGGGTATTCCGTGGGCGTGTACGTCACTGGGAGTTACGCCTATGTGACCGATGAGGATGAAGGACTGCACATCGTCGACGTCAGCGATCCAAGCCTCCCGACTGGGGTTGGTTCCCACAGCACGCCAGGGCTCGCGGTAGATGTCTACGTCAGCGCGGATTACGCCTACGTGGCGGATTGGGAGCAGGGCCTGCGCGTGGTGGATGTCTCCATCCCCTCCAGCCCCGCGGAGGTCGGATACTACGACACGCCGGGATACTCCCTAGATGTATATGTCGAGAAAGGCTATGCCTATGTGGCCGACTATGATACTGGGGTGATCATCCTGCGCTACACGGATTTCTCTGCATCCGGTCGAGTGCGGAGCAGCAATGGTGATCCTCTTTCCAACGTCAGCGTCTCAACCGGAGCCGGCGGCTCCGCCATCACTAACGCCACCGGCGCCTACACCATCCCTGGTCTCAGCGCCGGCGTCTACACCATTATTCCCACCGAACCCGCCTGGGTCTTCGTCCCACCCACGCGCACCGTCACCGTGCCGCCGGATGCCACCGGTCAAGATTTTACGATGCTCCACCCGCCGGTCTCGACCACGCTCACGCTATCCGGTACCGCCAACTTGCCCAACACGCTCGCCTACACCGACACCCAGGGCCTGACTACCACGCTCACCTTCCCGCGCGGCACCGTCACCGAGACGACAACCGTCGTGCTCACGCCGACCGTCGCCAGCGGCAGCGCCGATCTGGCCGTCGCCGGGCACGCCTTCGATCTGGAGGCCTACCAGGGCGGCGTGCACCAGCCTGACTTCGTCTTCAACGAACCGGTGACTGTCACCATCCACTACAGCGAGCAGGACGTGCGCCTGGTCTCAGACGAGAGTCAGTTGACACTGCGCTGGTGGGACGGCGGGGTGTGGCAGGACGCAGCGGAGACCTGCAATCCGACGTCGGGCTACGTCCGCGACCCGGCCAAGCGCGTGCTCAGCGTGCCCATCTGTCACCTGAGCCGCTTCGCGCTGCTCGGCCCGACCAATCGCGTCTATCTCCCTCTCGTCTTGCGTAGTCAATAGATACCAAGCCTTGCGGGAGGCTCCGTGCCCCCGCAAGGCTCTAGCACCAAAAGGAAACGCTATGACCGACAACCGCCGCCTCATTGAAGTCAACCTGCCGCTGGTCGAAGTCTCCGCCCAATCCGCGCGGGAGAAGTCGATCCGCCCTGTCTGCGTGCTACGCACAGGCAGGCACGGGCACATCAGCACACTCCACATCCGGTGATCGCGCCCAATAGAGTCCGCGAGGCTCTTGAGCTACGGGATACCACGTATGATTGGATGATTGAAGATCTGAAAGAGAGAAACGAATGGGCAAATACCTGGATGCCGAAAAGCAACGGCTGAGCACTTGGAAACAGACAACGCCCTACGTCAGCGAGGCGGCGCGTGAGCCAGGGGAATACTGGAGACGTCCTCGTGAGTTCTGTCTTCCCAAAACCTGCGCTGAGGAGAACCTATATCCCGGCATTCGACTGTCGGCGCTAGGGTACTTTGCTGCTTTTGACATCAAATGGCATCACGGTCCGCACTGCAAGTGTAGCAACCATCTGTGCGACTCGATGGTCAGCTGCGTGAATTTCCTCTTCCCTTTCGCCGAGAGGCCAGAAGCCCTGGGGACCCTTCTGCGCCCCATCTTCCCATCGTTAAAGCGGGTGATACCGATGGAGGACTCGGGGCTCTGGCTGGCGATGGAATGGATCGGCCTGAAGAATTACTTGGGGGAGCTGAAGCGTGGTGATAGACCGCGTACGCGTGGGGCCAACTTCACCAGCTTTGATGCGGCTGTGCGTTTTGAGGATGCATCAGGGCGCACTCAGATCGCCGTCATTGAGTGGAAATACACGGAGTCGTATGGACGCACCTCGAAAGCTGAGGGTAAGAGCGGTGCGCGTCGGCAGGCGATCTATCGGGATTCCTTCGAAGCAGCCGACGGTCCCATCGATGCGAGCCAGGTGCCCGACTACCTGGATCTGTTCTACGAGCCCTTTTACCAGATGATGCGTCAGCAGCTGTTGGCTCACGAGATGGAAAAGCATCGCGAGCTTGGGGCCGACGTAGTGACCGTGGTGCATATCTGTCCTGCAAAGAACACCGATTTCCGACGGATCACCTCGCCCAATCTTGATCCATTGGGCAAATCCGCTACCAGTGTGTGGAAGTCGCTTCTGCACAAGCCCGAGCGATTTGTCGAAGTTCACACCGAGGATCTTTTTCAGTCCTTCGATGTGAGCGCGTTTCCTGCACTTGCCGAATGGTATAGTTACATCGAAGACCGTTATCAGTTCTGAAAGGAAGATTATGACCGACAACCGCCGCCTCATCGAAGTCAACCTGCCGCTTTACGATATCAGCCGACTGTCCGCGAAACAGAAGCAGGGTGTCCGTACTGGACAGATCAAGGCGCTGCACATTTGGTGGGCGCGCCGTCCGACGGCAGCCGCGCGGGCTGCTGTCTTGGCAACGCTCCTCGATGCTCCCGAAGACGAGGAAAAGCGCGAGAAATTGGAGCAATTCGTTGCGAGTGCTTGTACCTGGGATGCTTCGCTGGATGACAACATCGTCGGAAGGGCGAGAGACCTAATCGCTGAACACTTCGACGGGCAATCTCCAAAAGTCCTCGATCCTTTCGCCGGCGGGGGCATTATTCCCTTGGAAGCCCTACGGCTGGGCTGCGATACCCACGCCGTCGAGTTGAATCCGGTGGCGTATCTAATCAATCTCTGTACCCTGGTCTATCCGCAGAAGTACGCCGATGGCGTGCCCGGCCCGGCCCAACCGCTGGAGCAGGATCATCTGCCGGAGATGGGACCAGAGGGTGAGCAGCTGCAGATGGAGGGCCTGGATCAGCCCGCCGGTGAGCGCACGCTGGCGGACGACGTGGAACGCTGGGGTAACTGGGTGCTGGAGCAGGCTCGCGCCGAGATCGGCGAGTTCTACGAAAATCCGGCTGGTGATGATACCATCGTGGCCTACCTCTGGGCGCGGACGGTCGAGTGCCCCAACCCCTCCTGCGGGGCGACGATGCCGCTGGTCAAGCAGTTCTGGCTGCGGCGCAAGAGCGGCAAGACGAAGGTGGCGCTCAAGCCAGTGGTGGATCGGAAGGCGAAGGAGGTCTCCTTCGAGGTCGTGCGCGGAGACGAGATCCCCGACGACTTCGATCCTTCGGAGGGCACGAGCAGCCGCGGCTCGGCCACCTGTTTGGTGTGCGGGCAGACGGTGGAGGCCGACTATGTGCGCAGCGAGGGTCAGGCCGGGCGGATGGCTGAGGTGCCGCTTGCGGTGATCACTACAGCAGGATATGGTCACGGCAAGGATTACCGTGCTTTCACTAGGAGTGATGTATCCAGATTTGAGAAGGCACGAGAGCAATTGCAGCGATTTGAGTCCGAATATGAGGGTCGTCTCCCTTTGACGCCGGAAGAACCAATACCCCAAGAGCGAGCACATGGAAATTCTGGTTTTCGGATCCTTCTATACGGTCTGACCCGCTGGAGTCAGATTTTTAATTCTCGACAAACCCTGGCTTTAGTTAGATTCGTTGCTAAGGTGAGAGAAGCTCACAAGAGAATTCTGGAGCAAGTGGAGAGTGAACAGTATGCAGCGGCAGTGGTGACCTTTTTGGCCCTGACGTTGGACAAATTAGCTGCTACTAACTGCTCCTTGGCTCGTTGGTTTAGTCATCTTGAAGCAATTTGCCCCGGTGTCTCTTCAGAAAATCATTTAGCAATGAACTGGGATTATCTTGAGTCTAATCCTTTCAGTGGAATCTCCAGGGATTGGACTAATGAGTTGGATGGAGTGGTGAATGTTATTCATTATTGTTCTCAAACAAGTAGCTTTCCTGCGACAGTTCAACAAGGTACTGCTACTTCTCTTGCATACCCTAAAGACCATTTTGATGCAGTGGTTACCGATCCCCCTTACTATGACAATGTAGCTTATGCGGATCTTTCTGACTTCTTCTACGTCTGGCTTAAGCGCACTCTTGGTGAGGTCTATCCTGATCTCTTCCGACCACCTTTGACACCCAAGTCAGTAGAGATCATTCAAGAACCAGATCGTCACGAAAATGCCAAGCGGTTCTATGAACGAGAGATGACAAAAGCTTTCTGTGAGATACACCGTGTGCTGAAGTCCGATGGGCGTTGTGCGGTGATGTTTGCTCACAAGTCAACGGCTGCTTGGGAGACACTCATTGATAGCCTGCTAGAAGCAGGGCTGGTGGCCAACGCATCTTGGCCCCTGCATACCGAAATGGGGACGCGCCTGCTCGCTCACAGCAGCGCTGCGCTGGCCTCCTCCATCCTCTTGGTCTGCAAGAAGCGCCAGCCCGACGCCGGCGTCGGCTACTACGACCAGGTGCGCAGCGACCTGGAGGAGCGCATCCAC
>CAYYTU010000137.1:0-5405 GCA_964474655.1 uncultured Anaerolineales bacterium | reverse complement strand
GCCTCTGCAACTCAATTGGGGCGTATTTACAAGTTGGGGGAGGACAGACTTCGGAAGTCTCAAATACTGCTCTGCTTATCAAATTATGCCGAGAAGAACAATTTTGAAGCCCTGCGCATATCGTTCTCGTAGACTTCCGAAGTCTTGGCACTCCTGCCCCCCCAAGTTTTGCATACACCCACTCAATTTCTAAGTGCCGGTCACCTTGGGAAGTCTCAAATACTGCTCTGCTTATCAAATTATGCCGAGAAGAACAATTTTGAAGCCCTGCGCATATCGTTCTCGTAGACTTCCGAAGTCTTGGCACTCCTGCCCCCCCAAGTTTTGCATACACCCACTCAATTTCTAAGTGCCGGTCACCTTGGGAACAGCCAATTATATGGAGGTGTGTGATGAGAAAAGTGTTTTCCGCTATAGCGATCCTGGTGCTTTTGACGAGTGGAATGGCGTCGGCGGCGCGTCCGGTCTCCTCTCGACCGGCCTCTGCCTATGCGCCTGCGCCGCCCACGCCGCCGGCCGTCTCTCCCAGCGCGACGCCGCCGTCCGCAGAGCCGCGTGCCGCAGATCAGAGCTTCCCCACGCCGCCCCCGCCCGATGAACTGCCGCCCGAGATGGAGGAGAAGCGTGCCCACGACGCCATCGAGGCGGTGCTGCAGAAGCGCCTGGACTACTGGGGGCCGCGCTATCAGATCGGGGCACTTGAGGTGGAGGTGGAAGGCGAATGGGCCCACGGCGTCGCCGAGTGGCAGAGCGAGGAGAAGGTGGTGGACGGGCCGATCCACGTGCTGGCGCGCCGCGACGAGAGCGGCGCCTGGCAAGCGCTGATGCCCAGCGAGGAGGGTCTGTATCTGCAGTGGGTGGAAAAGGTGCCGGAGAGCCTTATATCGACCAGCGCACGGGAGAAGTTGCATCGACAAGCCCCGGAGGTTGATGCCCTGCGAACATCTCAGTCGACCGGGCCGACCCCGCCGCCCAATGCGCCATCGACCTCCACAACATCACAAGACGAAATTGCACCTGGCAACGCTCAATCGATGCGCAATCCGGCCGCCATTTACTGCACCGAGCTGGGCTATAAGTACGAGGTCACCGAAACATCCGACGGCAGCCAGCGGGGAGTCTGTAAGCTTCCCGCCCGTGCATCCTGCAGCGCCTGGGACTTCCTCAAAGGAAAATGCGGTCAAGCCTATAATGCCTGCGCTCGTGAGGGCCTCAGTACAGTCACAAAACGCGATAGCGACAACCCTTTTACCTCTGAAGCTGCTCTTTGTGTGAATGCAGATGGCAGAGAAGTGCTGTCGGCGGTCGAGGCCGTCAATCTGGTTGAGAAGTCGATCGGCGCCACGCCGTCCTATACGACCACGTACCAGGGAAGGTCAAGCGAGCCTTCAACCTCGGGGATGCAGGATCTCGCTACGCTTCTTTCCTTCGATTGGCGGGATTACGACGGCGTCAACTGGATGACGCCGATCAGGGATCAAGGTATATGTGGCAGTTGCTGGGCATTTGCTGCCGTGGGTGTCGCCGAGGCGGTCACCAATATCGGGAACCGAGATCATACCCTCAATCCTGATATGTCGGAACAGTACTTGGTGACCGACTGTGCGGTTGATGCCGGGGATTGCAACGGTGGATGGGGTGGATCAGCATTGGTATACATTCGAGATGAGGGTATCCCAGATGAGAGTTGCCTCCCCTACCACGACGGTGACACTGATGGTTGTACCTATGACAGCAATGGTTGTGTTTGTTCTATGTGCAACTATTGCAGCGACACCGAATGTAGCGACTACCAGTGCAACGATCGATGCAGCGATTGGGACAGTCGATTGTACACTTTGGCACGTACCAACTTTACGTGGGATCCTTCAAGGACCGAGATTAAGTCCGCTTTGCTTGCGCACGGTCCCTTGGCTGTGTCAATAGCTATGGAAGGCGAGTTTGATAATGGCATCTATCGCTGCGACCCAGAGCCAGATGGCACCAATCATGGCGTCTCAATCGTTGGTTACGACGACTTTGGAGGGTATTGGATCGTTCGAAATAGCTGGGGCACCGGTTTTGGCGACAATGGGTACTTCAAAGTGGCCTACGGTAATTGTCTGATTGAAAACTATATCTACTCGGCTGACCTCGTTGCCTGCAACGACGAAAACGAGCTCAACGACTCGACCAGCTTTGCGACTTCTATCTCCTACGGCCAGACGCTGAGCGCCGACATCTGCTCTGCCGGTGATGAGGATTTCTACGAATTCACCGGCGCGGCGGGCGATAAAGTTGTCATCGACATCGACGCCCAGAGCGAGGGATCGTCACTGGATTCCTACATCTATTTGTTGGATAGTTCCGGGAACACGCTGGATCAGAACAACGACGAATACCCCGGCAGCCTGGACTCTCACCTGGGGTATGAGTTGTCCCAAAGCGGGACGTACTACATCAAGGTGCGGGATTACGGGGATGACGGTGGCACCGATTACCCCTACACCATCCACCTGCTCACTGACGCGATCACCCCCACTGCCGAGATCATCTCGCCGGAGCCCGATTCCTGGATCGATCCCACCACGCAGGCTGTCACCACCGACGTGAGCGATGGCGAAAGCGGCATCCGCAACGTCAAGTTCTACTGGCACGATGCCGACTGGGAGAACTCGGACTGGGTCGTCTTGAAGGATGACTGGGATGCCAGAGATGGCTGGACCTATGATCTCGATACCAGCAGCAGGCCGGAGCAGTCGCAGGATTGTGTGGTTTTTATCTACGCCTACGACTGGGCCGGTAACCAGACTCACGCGGCTTCGTACCACCTGGGCATCGACCGCACTGCCCCCAACGTCACTCCTGATGCTTATCCTGCATACGGAAACGCACCTTTCCGCGACTTCTGGGTCAACTGGTGGTATAGCTACGATAGTCTCTCTGGCATCGCGAGCTACGATGTCCAAGTCCGTGATGGTGCTGATGGCACCTGGACTGACCTCGTCCTCGGCACTACTGACACGTACACCACGTTCGTTGGCGCCGATGACCACACGTACTACTTCCGCGCTCGCGCTCGCGACCACGCTGGCAACCTGAGCGCCTACTCCACCGAAGAGGTCTCCCATACCGTCGATATCTGCGAGACCGCCGCCGACGCCTACGAGAACGACGACGGCATCGGTAGCGCATCCCGACTTCCTCCTAACGGCGCTTCGCAGATCCATAACTTCCACACCGAGGAGGACACCGATTGGGTCAAGTTCGAGGCCCAGGCTGGTGTCACCTACACTCTTGCCACGGCGAACACCGGCGATCACGCCGACACGGTGCTGGAGCTCTACGACGCCGACGGCAGCACGCTGCTGGCCGAAAACGATGACTGTCCTGGACGCTGGCCCGCCTCTTGCCTGGATTGGCAAGCGCCCAGCGACGGCACCTACTACGTCAAGGTCTACCATTGGGATCAGTGGGCCTACGGCTGCACCACCGAATACGGCCTTGCCATCGCCAGCGACGAATCGCCGTCGCTCACCCTGGGCGAGCCGGGCACCAGCTTCCGCTACGTGGAGACGCTGGGCGAGCCGGGAACGGCCTACCCGGCCGACACCGATTATCTTAACGGCCCCAACGGCCTCTTCGTTGACGGGAGTGACAAGCTCTATGTCGCGGAGGAACTGGGCGCCCGGTTGCTGGAGTACGACGAAAACGGCAATAACTTGTTGAGCATCGGCACCGCCGGGCTCCAGAACCGGGGCGAGTACACCTTCGACCATCCGCAGGATGTAGCCGTCGACAGCGGGAGCCACATCTGGACGGTCGATCGGCACCGCGTGGCGCAGTATGACGCCAGCGGCAACTTCCTGCAGGAGTTCCCGCCAGACGATCCGTGGAACGCGGGCGACGATAACTCGCACTTCGACACCCCGCGCGGCATTGCCTTCGACAGCAGCGGGCGCATGTACGTCTCGGACTCGAACAATCACCGCATCCAGGTCTACACCTTCGACGCGAACGAGACACCGGTCTACAGCACGACCATCGGGGTGACCGGCGAGCCCGGCGATGATGACGCGCACTTCGACACACCGGGCCAGATCTTCCTCAACAGCGGCGACTTCCTCTACGTGGCCGACGTGAATAATCATCGCGTGCAACGCTGCTCCTACTCTGGCGGCTGGTCGTGCAGCACGATCCACGGCACCGGCAGCGCTGGAGGTGGGTCCGATGAGCTGAACTCGGCCTATGGACTGGCCGAGGGATTGGGGACGGATGGCAGTGGCGATTTCTACATCGCCGACAGTGTCAACGGGCGCGTCAAAGAATGTTCCGCTGATATGTTCGGCTGGACGTGCAACGCCTTCGTCACCGACCTCGGCTGGCCGTCCGGTGTAGCGGTGGATTCCAATGGTCACGTCTACGTCAGCGACTTCCACGACCATACCATCCGCGAGTATGATAGCGATGGCAATGAACTGAACATCTTCCAGGGCAAGTCCGGTATTCCCTATCCCTCGGACAAAAGTCTCTTCAATACACCGCACGGCGTGGCCGTGGATAGCGACGGCAGCATCTATCTTGTTGAGGATAGTGGCTATCGCCTGATCAAGCTGAACGCCGCCGGTGAACCGCAGTGGTCCGTGGGCGAAGCCGGCGTCTACGGGGACGACAACGCCCACTTCGGCGCTTACTGGAGAGGCCCCACCGACGTTGCCCTGGATAGCAGCGGCAACGTCTACGTGGCCGATACCGGCAACCACCGCATCCAGATTTTTGACAGCGGCGGTGACTATCTAAGGACATTGGGCAGCCGCGGCTCCGGTGATGATCAGTTCCAGGATCCGTACGGCGTGGCGGTGGATAGCGACGGTAACATTTACGTGGCCGACGAAGAGAACCACCGCGTGCAAATCCACGATAGCGATCACAACTATCAGGCCACCCTGGGGGTAACAGATGAAGCCGGAGAAGATAACGCCCACTTCGATCACCCCCGAGGCGTGGCCGTGGATAGCGCCGGGCACGTCTACGTGGCCGATAGTGACAACGTCCGCGTCCAGCGCTGCACCATTGTCGACACGAGCGGAGAGTGCGAGACGTTCGTGGGTGAGACAGGCACCATCGGCGACGACTTCGCCCATCTGCGGGCGCCGCTCGATGTGGCAGTGGATGCCCAGGACCGCGTCTACGTGCTCGACAGCTACTGGAACCAGCGCGTCCAGGTCTTCGACGACGACGGAGCATACCTGACTACCATCAACGGCGAGTGGGGCGGGACGAACGGCGACTTCCGTAACCCGGAAGGGATCGGCATCGCCCCCGACGGCGCCGTCTACGTGGCTGATACCATTAATGCCCGCGTTCAGAAGTTTGCCCTTGGCGTGCCCGATTGGCAGCAGGTCAACATCAACGGGTTTGGCGAT
>CAYYTU010000136.1:0-5428 GCA_964474655.1 uncultured Anaerolineales bacterium | reverse complement strand
ACTCTAGGATGGGTGTTTCTCAAAATGAAAGGTTGTGACCGTTCTTAGTATAGTAGAGCATCAGCCGCGTGATCGCGACGTGCAGCCCAAAGCGGTCGGAGCCGGACGGCGAAAGATGGAGCGCGATCTCCCAGTCAGCGCCGGCCGATTCGGGCCGTAAATGCCCATCGATGGCAAACTTCTGCCCTGTGGGCACCTCGCCAAACCAGATGTACGACTGTTGACCGCGAGAGCGCACGTAGCGCCGAGCCTCGACGGTGCGCCGCCCGACGGTCACCTGGAACCGTGCGGCCTTCTTGTAGCCGAGATAACGCTCACCTCGCCAATGGACAACCTCCTCGTAGGGCCATTCGTCCAGCACCTCCAGGCGCAAGCGCCGATGGGGTACGACGCGGTATTCTTCGCCCTCGACCCGATAAACGCCGTAGGGGAATGGCGTCCAGCGTTCCAGCGCAGCGTGGATGCTGCGCCGCTCGTGCCAGGGAGCCCTGACGGTGCCCCCACGCCGTCGGCGCAGCTCGCGCTCGAACTGGGCCGGGATGTAATGGTTCTGTAGCTCTCGGATCAACTTGACGAGTGAGCGCTCGTCGTGGATCAACCGCAGGTGCGTGGGATCGTAGTCGGGGCCCAGCCCCTCGACGACCTGGGCGCGATACTCGTCCAGCCGTGCGGAGCGAAGGTAGAGGTCGTTTTCAATCGCGTAGTCGATCACACGAGCCAGGGCCTGACAGTCGCGCGTGAGGGCCGGCAGCACCTTGTCCAGCACCAACATTCGTGTACCGACCTCCTGGCGATACGCGACGAGCATACTGGGTGAGACTTCATCGCCAGGATAGTTTTGGTAGTACCAGCGGAAGAAAGCGATAAATTGCCTTCGCGCCCGTGTGATCCAGGTGCGGGCCTGGCTCATCTCGTCCACGAGGCTGCCGACGATCCGCCGACCACGGTCATCCCGGCTGCGCTCTATACCTTCATCAGCATAGGCGGGCCACAGGAGATCGTCCATTATGGGAGGGCGATGCTCCATCGTGTCTAGGCCCAGCACGTCCTCAAAGTCGGGCCAGAAGATGTGATCAGCAGTATATTTGTTGCGACGTACGAAGGCCATCGTGAAGGCCAGGAAGACCACCCGGGTGCGCTGCCGTTTCTCATACGACCACCAGTAAGTGTTTCCGCGCACGATACGACGTGCCCAGTCCAGCAGGACGTCGTACTCGGCATCGTCGAACGTCACCAGCGACAGTCGCCCAGCCTCCGACTGTCGGCGGCGGATCTCGGCGTATATCGCGTCCAGGTCCGTGCCCTGAAAGGTCACTTCTAACTCCTATGCCTCCAGGAACTCGTAAAAGGCAAAAGCCAGCGGCGCGCAGAGGTCGCGGTTGTAGCGGCTGCAGGTGTAGGGCAGGAGCAACTGTCCCTGTTCCTGCCGGGCCGCGTCCAGCAACTCACCCGTCATCTCCCAGATGGCGTCCCAGTTGGATCGCAGCAGATAGAGGCAACCAGAGCCGCCGACGATGCGGTCGACCAGGGCCAGATCGTAGGTCTCTCGATCGTTGGGATAGATGTAGCCGCGGATCTGGTTCTTGTTTGCGCCCGTGAAGCGCGGCAGAGCGTGGATGATGGCGTGCTTGAGGGTATGCAGAATCAAGTAGCGCACGTAGCGGTGACGGTCGAAAGCGTTCAGGCGGCAGTGCTCACACTTACTGCTTTCTATCCGCTTCCAATGCAGCGTTTGTCAGTTTGATATGCTCTCTGACCAAAGCCTTTAGTCCCTCAACGGTGTATGCCAAGTGGTCATCTCCCCGGCACATCCCGACCAGCATAGGGCTGGCGCGCAATTCCTGTGACTTGCACAAGCCAAGGACAGGGATATTGTTGGCATAGGCCAATCCCATCTCGACGCAGACGTCAGCAGTTTCTGTCAGATCGCCATCCAAGATTGCTACACACAGGTCACACTCAAGGAGAGCCGACAGGTTCTGGTTATACAATTCAGCCAACGTACGCCAAGAAGCGGCTTCCCCCTCCTGGTTTCGCTGCGCGAGGATAAGGGTCAAATCAAGCTCTCTTAAAAGATCAACGGCACGAGTTACTGTGTCCGAGTCGCCGCCCGCAACGTATACCTTGCGCACTGGTCTTGGTTTCACAAGATAGCTCTGCATTTTCACCCCCCAAATTGCTTGTAAAGTCGTATCAAGCCGTCGGCCTTGTTCGGGTTGAACAGGCTACGAGCGTAAGGTTCATAAGGTGCGTACTGGGCCTGGAAGTACTTCATTATGTCGTCAGCAGTGGCAGGAACGCTGTGCTCGGCAATAGCCTTGCACACAGCCCGGTAGGGTAGCCATTCTTTCAGCACATCGGCAAAGAAATCGTCATCTGGCCCGCTGGCTACGTAAGCTTTGCCCAATGGCAATAGCGCATAGTGCGCTCTCCGGTTATCAATCCACTTTTTTGCCAGGTCCAGCAGCACCAAAACAGCAAGCGAGCTACGGACTCCGGATCGCCCCGTTTTCCATCCCATCGTGTGCAATTCAGCCTGCACATCGTCAATTATACCCTCTCTCACGGTAGCAAGTGCCTGTGCGGTATCTCGCACAGCGTTGTACGTGCGGCTGGCATAGCCAGAGATCGCGTCCTGGATGGACCAGGCCTCTTGTAAGCTGAGGTCACTGGCACAGTCGGGAATCAGATTGACCTGCTCTGTAGTTGCATCGAACCAAAATTGGCCCGAAGATATCTGCGCGATTTGCTGAGGGAAACAGGGCATTCGCCGCAGCCATTTTTCCAGATTATCCGGCACGGTGACGAATTCAGAAAACTGCGATGAAAGCGGCGTAGCAGTGATATTCTCAAAATGCAATGCGGCGGTGCTGTTTAACGTTGAAGCCTGATCGGAGGTCAATGTGAATTCATCCAGCAATACAGAGGCATACTCGCTCAATCCGGACAGTAAGTCGTCACGAAAATCAGCCCACGCAAGAAACTGCACATCAAGATTAGCATTATGTGACCAGGTACGCAGGTCGTCAGCGAACCCGTTCAATGAGACATACAGAATCCCATCGCAATTCAAGTCCAAAGCCGCAGACTCCCGGCGAGCGGGGTTTACATTTCGCACTGCGGCCTTGCTAGTACGATAGAACTTCGCTTCAATCAGATAGCAGCCCTCATCGTTTTGCACGATCCCGTCACATTGCCACCATTTTCCCGATTGACCGTGCGAATAACTTGACCACGCTTGCACAGTGTAGATACCGGAATCCTGGAAGTGACTTAGAATCAGATCCTCGAAAGCATAGCCCTGTTCAGTTGCAGATGAGGGGAGAACAATTTTGGACATACTTGCTCCTTCTTGTTGGAGTATGGTATAATAAAAGTCTCAAGTGTCAAATACGAGTCCAAAAGGGGGAGTAATGGCTGAATCATCTTTCGAGCGTCGTGTATTCTGGGATCGATCCGAGATTCCTGATGGGACAAAAGCTCTCGTGATCAAAGTTAAAGACCCCATCATAACATTGGTAGCAGTGGAAGCGCCTGATGAAGAGTTCCCCGTCTTTGATGAGAAGCTCGCCTACGTGGAAATTACACGTCAGGAGTGGGCCTCGGTGAAAGATGACCCTGAGAAAGCCGATGAACTGGCACAACAATTCGGCGGGTTAGTGCAAGAAGCAATGGGTGCTTCTTGGCACCGCTGGCATCCTGCGGAAAGTGAATCCTCCGATTGACCCGTTTGACTGCCTCCCATTTCCCCGCCGCCGATTACGATTGTTGCCCCCACTTCAATCCCCACTTCCTGGCAAATGGGACAATCACACTCCTGCCAGGGGCGATCTTTCAGCGTGCGGCGGTAAGGCTCTGCCTGATCCCGGGCTTTGCCGTGCAAGTGATCATAGTGCAGGACGGTCTTCAGCGTTTCCTCCAGGCCAGCCTCCCCGCGATCGTAGGCACGCAGCAAGCGAAGCGATTCCTGCTCCATCTCCTTGAACTCCTCCAGCGTGAACTCGCGCCGTTCCAGGATCTCGTCGGTCGAATCGACGCCGCGCTTCTTGCGAGCACCGCGCTTGGCGTAGGGGACGCGGATGGCCGCATACTTCCGCCCGTCTGGCATCCAGTAATTGTCGCTGCTGTTGCCGAGAAAGGCACGACGGATCGGGGAGGAGCTATCCACCATTGTGACCCCATAGCGCATCAGGTCAGGAAGCAGCGAAAGACGCGCCACGCCAAACAGATGCAGATCGATGCCCTCCGGTATCTCCGGCGATACAGCTTCAAGCACCTCGCGGATGGTACGGTCGCCGCTAAGGGCCAGTCCACCCAGCGCCAGGTGATCGTAGCCCATCTCTACCAACTGACGGACTGCTTCGGCGTATATCTCTGGCGTATGACCCTGGGCGATGCCGACGGGCGTGAAAGTGTAACCTCCTTCCCGATGTCGTCGCAGGAAATCCTCGGCGTTGTCCAGAGTGATGACCCAGCGGCGTAATTGTTCCATAGGGGGGTGGCTACCGAAGATCACGTGGTCGATGGAGACACCGTAGGTGAAGCCAAGCGTTTCATAGTAGTCGAGGATGTCCTCGGTTGCGTAGGGAGGCACTCTTTCGCCTTTATAGCTGTATGCGCCACAATCTCCCAGCACCGGGATTTCAGGATCAAGGTCCATAAATTCGTGAACGTTTCCGGCGTCGAGAATGAGCCGCTCGATTCTCTTCGAGACGGCGGTCTTGGAAAGCAGCACGCCGTCGAAGATCTGCTCGTCGAAGAACTGGTGAGCGTACCAGTCGTGGAGGAAGCGATTCTCGCGCTTGGGCGAGGGTTCGTCGTGGATGAAGTCGTAGCCTGGATCGACCAGGTCCTCGAAGTTGGGTAGGTAGAATTTCAATGATGTAGTCCTCTTTACTGATAACGAACCAAGATGATATCCCCGGCTACGGTGGACCGTAGCGTCGGTATCTGGCTCGTGTTCCGTTGGCTGGCCCACAACTTGACGCCGTTGGTCACGTGACGGTTGGCGTCCTGCACCGTGACGAAGCCCTTCTCATCCCGGTCGGCTGCCCCGGCGAGCGCCTCCAGCAGGAAGTGGGTGAAGACGCTGCGCTCGTTGTCGCGCCACTCGTAGCTCAGTTGGCCTTGTTTGCACGAGGCCAGGATCGCCATCCCCTCGGCCTGCTCGAAGACGCGGCGGATGAAAGCCTCGGACATCGGTTTGGGCCCTTTCCCGCCGACGTCGGCCCCGGAGTGACAGGCGTCCAGCACGATCACCTTGGCCCGGGCCGGCGCTTCCTCCACGATTTCCTTGACCCGCGAGAGCGGCACTGCCGTGTCACTCAGCACCAACCGCCGACCGTCTCGGGCAACCAGGTAGGATTCGCCGCCATCCTCCTCGCCGTGACCGCTGTAGTAGAAGAGCAACAGATCGTCGGGCTCGGTG
>CAYYTU010000135.1:0-5557 GCA_964474655.1 uncultured Anaerolineales bacterium | reverse complement strand
CTAGTGCATCTACCCCTTTCTTGCGCTTCAGTGCTGCTCGCGGAAGTGGTTATAGTCGATATTTCATCTCTTGCTGGAGGACGCCCGAAAAGATGTACAGTTGTTGGGAGGATCTATGAACACATCAGGGGCTAATCAGCCCACTCTAGCAGGTTTGGGAGCGACGCAAGCGAGTGAGCCCTCCGGCACCATCGGCGGCGATCCCAAGCTGCAGCTTTCCAAGGGCTACCACCTGCGATTCGATCAGGTCAGCCGCATCCTGGGGGCCATCTCCGGTCGGGAGCACCAGAACCGAGTGACCGGCAAGGACTTGATGGAAGATACCGGCCTCTCTTCTGTTCACCTCAAGAACCTCTGTAGTATGGCGGTGGGCATCGGGTTGATCAAGCGCATCTCCTACAACCTGCTCCCGCTGGGCGAACTGATCGTGCAGCACGACCGCTTCTTCGACGATCGTGGCACGCTGTGGGCCTGTCACTATCGGCTGGGGTCCAATCCCCGCAACCTGGTCTGGCAGCGGTTGGTCAACCGGATACTGCCTGAACTGGATCAGGTGACCACCGAGGCCGCTCGTGCCTACTTCGCTGACCTGGAAGGGGAGTACTCCGAAAGGAGCCTGGAGGATCACCTCTCCAAGGAACTACAAATTTGCTACAACGCCTACACCGAGCAGGCCCTGGCCCGCCTGCGCTACCTGGAAATCGTGGACACAAACACCTACGCCTTGAGGATCGGGCACGCGCCGCTCGATCCACTGATTCTGCTCTTCGCCATCTACGACTACCGCGCTCGCTTCTCTTCGGGGGCCACGGCGGTGGAGATCCCCACCCTCTGGCGGGCGGAGAACAGCCCCGGGCGTGTCTTCAACCTGCGCCCGTCGCGCCTGCGGGAGCTCCTGGATCGGCTGCATCGCGGCGGACACCTGACCATCGAACGGCAGGCCGACCTGGACCAGGTCACGCTGCCCGACGACGGATCGGCCCTCTCGGCCCTGGAGGCGTATTATGGTTCCTGACGCTGCCAGCCACTACATCGACCTGGAAGCCTTGATCGACTATCAGCGCGGCGAGCGATATCGCTCGCTGCTCATCCTGGCCGAGCCCGGGCGACAGCACTCACGGAAGGCGAAGCGCCTGGCCGAGCGCATCGGTGCTCGCTACCTCGATCTGCTGGACTACTTCGAGGCCCGTCCCGCGCTCTGCGCTCGCATTGATCGCTTCGGCATCGACGATCTGGGGGATATGCTGCTGGGATTGGAGACGCCGGGCGAGATCGTGGTGGTCGACCGGATAGATTTCCTGCTCAACACGTGGCGGAAGGACCAACGGGAGGCTTTCGTGCGGTTGTTGCTCGATCGACGGTTGGATACCCTGGAACGCGAGGCTAAACTTTTCGTTTTCTTCGCCCTGGACGATGTCTACCTGCGCCAACACGAGCTGACCAACAACCGGGGTGAAGATCGCATCCTCAAACTGTCTGAAGTGAACATCTAGGGGGACACAGATGCCCAAGATCAAAGCAGTCATTCGAGAGATCAGCCAAGCTTACGCCAGCTACGTCAACCTGGTCGAGGAATTCAACGATCCACAGGCCAACCGGGAGCGCATGAAGGGCTACCGGCCGATCCGGTCCCATCGAGAGGCGCTGCAGCAACTCATCCGGGCTCTCTATCCCAACGAGCACCGCGTCTACGCCCTGCGTGGCAGCTACGGCACCGGCAAATCCCACCTGTTTCTGATGCTGGCCAACTACTTCGACCTCACGCCGGACGAGCCGGAGATGGAGAGATTCTTCACCAACTATGCCGAGCAGGACGAGGACGGCGCCAGGAATATGCGCAACTGGCGCGGCGAGGGACGCTACCTGGTCGCGCTCTGTCAATATGGCACTGGCGACGACTTCGAGGCCACGGTGCTGCGGGCCATCAAGCGGGCCTGCGAGCGGGACGGGTTCGCCGGGCTGGAGGACACGCATTACCACGAGGCCCTGCGTCGCCTCGACGACTGGAAGGAGGCCCAGGAGGAAGGGAGCCCCAGCGGGCGGATGTACGACCTGTTCCTGGATACGCTCTATGAGCAATATCCCGGCACCAGCATCGAGGATCTGCGCGAGGGGTTGGATGGCCTACAAAAGCCCCAGCTGGACATATTCAGAGGGGTCTTCCGGACCATCACAGGCGGCACTTTTAGCCCCGAGAAGGGCAACCTGATCGCCATCCTCAAGGAGTTCGTGAGCAATCAGGCCTTCAGGGACCGCTACCGCGGGCTGGTCATCTTCTACGACGAGTTCGACGAGATCCTGAAAGAGGCCCGCCTCGACGTCAGCAAGTTCCAGGGCTTCGCCGAACTCTGCCGCCACGGTGGGGCGGGTATGAAGCCCATCTTTTTCTACGCCAACATCCACAAGCCGCTCCAGGGCTACGCCACGGCCTTCTCGAAGGAGGACTTCCAGGTAGTGCGAGCTCGCCTACAGGAGATTCAACTGGTCTCCCAGGGTATCGAGGACATCATCGCCGCCATCGTGATCCCCGATCAGGAGAGCGCCCTCTGGCGCGAGCGGATCGCGTCGCGCAACCAGACCCTGATCCAGCTGGTGCACGGTAGCCGGCGAGCGGAGATCTTCCCCTGGCGCAGTGGGACCGACTTCAAGAACCGCATCGTGGAGGACCTCTACCCGATGCACCCGATGGCCACCCACTGCCTGGTCAAACTCTCCACCGAGGTCGGCTCCAACGCACGCTCCCTGTTCACGTTCTTCACCCGCAAAGATCAGGAGGGCTGCTACCGGGACTTCATCGCCGCCACCGACATTGAGACCGGTGGTCACCTCAACTTCTACACCGTCGACCGACTTTTCACCTACTTCCAGGATCAACTTCGTGCCGACAACCCGGAACCGCGCGACGCCGTGCGGCGTGCGATTCGCGACTATCACGCTTCTTATCGGCAAGCCCGCAAGAGCCCGGGCCTGAAGATGGACGTGGGGCTCGATCCCCTCACCGACCGCGTGCTCAAGACCTTGTTGATCTACGAGATCGCCGGTGTCCTCTGTTCTTTTGACAACCTGGCCTTCGGGCTCCACTTGCGGAGAGCGGAAGAGGAGAGACTGCGCGATCGGCTGGCTCGATTGGTCGAGGAGAAGGTCCTGTTCCAGGATGCGACTGGCCTCTACGAGTTCCGACAGGGGGACGTGCGGGATTTTCAGGCCCTGATCGAGGACTACAAGGCCGATCCGAACAATCAGCCCGAGGATCTGGCGGAGGCCGTCATCGACGCCCATCGTCTGGGGCATGGCCAGCGCTGGCTGGAGGCCAAGGCCCACAACGAGGCCTTCTACGAGGACAAGCATCTTCGCCGTCGTTTCATCCGCCCCAAGGATTTGAGCGAGGAGACCTTTGATGCTCTCCATCGGGAGATCGTCGAGCAAAAGGGATGGAAGGATCGTTACGAGGGCATCGCGCTCTACGTTCTGTGCGAGACGATGGAGGAGATCGAGGCGGCGCGCCAGCGGGTCGAGGAGAACGAGAGCGATCGGGTTCTGATCGGCGTACCTCAAGAGCCAATCCTCATCCGGGACGCCTTGCTCACCCTGGAGGCTCTGAAGGATATCCGCGACCGCCCGGAGATGCAGGATATCTCCATCTCTGAGCAAGCCCGGCTGAATGGCCTCCTCGGCAACGAGGAGGAGGGGGCTCTGGGCCGATTCCTTCACATACGAAACCGATACTTCTCCGGACAGGATCTGATTTGGTTCAAGGATAGAGGGAACGTGATCATCTCCCAGCCGGACGCTACGCACGAGCCGGCCGACCGCTTGATGGATGATCTCTATGATCAGCGTAACCGGGTCAAGCACGGCATCGACTTCAACAAAGTCCACGTCAAGCGGACGGGAACGTCCAACACGCAGCTTCACGACGCGGTGCGAGAGTTGTTGGACCTCGGCCGCGACGTGAAGATCGACACCAGCTACGGCGACAACCGAGGAGAGATCCGCTATCTCAAGCGGTGCCTGGCCGACGTGGGTGCTCTCCACCAGCAGGGCGTCCCCCACGGCACCAAGCGCTACTACCGCGTCGAGCGCGACAGCGACAAGTATCGGCGGGAGCTCCCGGCCCTGGCCGATATGGTCGACGAGATCGAGAGCCTGGAGGCAGGAGAGACGGTTCGCGTCCAGAACCTGATCGCGGATTACGCAGGCCCGCCCTACGGACAGGGACCGGTGGCGCTTTCCCTTTTCCTGGCCTTCGTCATCCGCCGCTTCGGCGATACGCTGAGCCTCAAGCGGGATCCAACCGCGGTGGGATCTGTTGGTGCTTGCTCGCCCTCCTTGATCTACGAGATGGTGGACGGCGACCATCCTAACGCTGTCTTCGAGCGCCGACAGATCACGCCAGAGGAGCGGGCCCTGATCGAAGGTATCTATGACTTATTCTCGCCAGTGGAGGAGGAAACGGAAAGAAGCACCGCAGTGATGATAAGTGACGCTTTTGCGGCCCTGAAAAACTGGTGGGATGATCTATCACCTCTGGCCCAAACGGCCGCCATCTATGACGAAGACGACGCCCAAAGCACCAGACAGCTGATCGGGTTATGCCGTAAGCTGGAGACGGAGACGCCCCACCTCTTCTTGACGGGTAAACTGCAGACCCCTTACGGGTACGTCCACGACGACGCCGTCACGGCCCAAAGCCGACGGACGATCCTGGATGGCCTGGAGGCCGATAAAGAGCGTATTGCGTCCAGACCAGAGCAGTTCAAGAACGACTTGATCGAGGCGCTGATGTCCGTGGAGCCGTTCGAGGTCGAGGCCGAGGTGCCTGTGCTGAGCGACTATCAGGGAGCGATTGAGACGTGGTACAAGGAACTGGACGACAACCAGCGGGATCAGTTCGCCGGCTGGCACTCCGGCGAGTCGAAGGCGATCCTTCGTCACCTGGGTCAGATCTCAGATCTGCGAGAGACGCTGCTCGAAGATCTACCAGCCGATCCCGGGTTCAGTCTAGGCAAGGTGGATGCCTGGACGGCTGATCGGACCGACGATTACGTCAGCAAGCTCGAGGCCGGGCTGGCCCTGATTGCCGATCATCGGGTCCCGGTCGACGCTCCGACGTACGAGTTCGCTGATGGTGAGATTGTCAAGGAGGGCGGGTCCAAGTTCCAGAAGACGGTCAACTACCGCGGGCCCTTGACGGTGACCATAGAGCCGGACGCGGATAGCGCCTGCGCCTACTTCACCACCACAGGAGACGACCCGCGACGCCCCGATAGCCAGAGGGTGCGAGTGACCAACCGCTTTGAGCACACGATTGACCAGGGCAACGCGCAGCTCAAACTGGTCAGTGAGGCGGAGAGCGGGAAGTATGGTCGTGTGGTGACCATTGAGCTTATCGACGAAGATCGTAAGCACGTCATCGAACCGACGGGTGGCCAACTCGGTCTCCACGAGACCCGTTCGACGTTCGTCCTGCCCGGTGATCGGCGCTCGCTGGAAGTAGCGCTAAGAAGCTTGGTCGAGAACACTGTGAAATTCTCGGACCTGACGGAGGAAGACATCA
>CAYYTU010000134.1:0-5601 GCA_964474655.1 uncultured Anaerolineales bacterium | reverse complement strand
GTGACTGGTTTGAGGAGGACTTTTATGAGGAAACAAAAATGTCAACCCGCGTCGTTCGCTCACGCAACCAATTCCCGCTGCCGTCCCCCCTGACAGGCCTGCAGTCCCGGGCGATCACGACCTGTTTTCGTCCCTTTACCCCTGCTAATGCCCCTGCTAACCGGTTAGCAGGGGTAAGAACGAGAAAAGACGCAAAATATCGCCATATGTGGGGGTCTCGTGATACCATACCGCAATATGTTGGGGTGCATCCTCACCCCTCGCAACCTGACTATTACTCGTTCTGGTTACATGTTTCAAAGGAGGAGACTGTTTCTATGTCAAACAGAAATCGATTACCACGTCACAAGCGCTGGACCGGGGAATTAACAGAACTGGGCGGACTGTTCGGAATCCTCTGGTTCGTTGGATTGGCCCTTTCTTGCTGGACGATGCAGCCAGTCCAGCTCTCGCTGCCCCCACTGTTGGGTCTGGCCCTTCCTTTCTTCATCCCTGTGCTGCCGGCTCTGGCGATCACTCTTTGGCTTCGCATTCGCTTTCGCGATTACCCCACCATCTGGGCCGGCCTCGCCGATTCGCTTCGCCAGGCGTGGCACCTCGTCACCGAAGATGCCGACGTCGCGCCGGCCGGTGAGTCGTCGTCCCTCGTCCTGGGACGGGGCGAGGACGGCCGGCCCTATCAGCTGGATGACGCCGGCCTCCACCTCCACCTGCTGGTGGATGGCAAGACCCGGCAGGGTAAGTCCACCCTCCTGAGTTCTATCGCCTGGCAGGACGTCGCTCGCAACGACTGTGCCGTCGTGGTCCTCGACCCTCATTCGGCCCTGGTCGATCGCCTCCTGGCGGCCGGCCTGGCCTACGGCGCCGACGACCGCACGGTAGGCCTGCTGACCGACGAGGACGCCGTCCCCGGTTTCAACCTTCTGCAGCCCCTGCCCGGCGAGTCGGCCGATGAATGTGCAGCGCGGTTCGTGGAGTGTGCCATGGCTCTCTGGTTTCAGGGTGACGTGACGGAGGCCCAGCGCTTTCAGAACTACACCTATCACGCCGGCTGGGCGCTGGCCGCCACGGGCTGGACCGTGCTCGAGATCGAGCCCCTGCTGCGCCATCGTCCCTTCCGGCAGCGGATCGCGGACCAGGTGAGCGACCCCCGGCTCCGGGCCTGGCTGGCCGAGCTGGATCGCGAGAGGGACCAGCGCATCCGCGACCTGACCGAGTCCACCGTCAACCGCTTCCGTTCCTTCACCCGGGGGGAGAACGCCTTCATCTTTGGCCAGCGGCAAACGACTTTCGACCTGCCCACTCTGCTCGACGAGGGCGGGATCCTCCTCGCTGCCCTGCCGGCCTCCGTGCTGGGAGACACCGGCTCCTACCTGGCGGCCGGCGTCCTCCTCAGCCTGACCGACACCTGCCTGGCCGGCCGGCGGAAGGACTCCCCTCACCACACCAACCCGCGAGTGCGGCTGGTGGCCGACGAGTCCCAGGCCTACGCTGTCCCTCCCCTCCGCCGCCTGCTGGCCGAGCGGGCCGGCTTCGGCGCCAGCCTCGTCCTGGCCACCCAGGGCCTGAATCAGCTGACCGACCATCGACTGGCCCGCTTCGTCCTCAACAACGTGGGCGTGCGGGCCGTCTTCGCCTGCGGCGCCGACGAGGCCGCCGATATGGCCGAGGAGTTGTTCCGCCCCGACCCCCTGTTGGTCAAACGGGAACGGGAGCCGTGGGTCACCTTCTATACACCCCAGGAACAGATGACGCACCGAACCAAGGCCATCCAGAACCTCCCACCCCACACCTTCTTCGCCGACGTACCGGGCCGGGAACCGGTGCGCTGCACGACCCGGCAACTGCCCGTGCGCCTAGACGACCAGGAGCTGGCCCAGGCCCGGACAGCCCTCGCTCGTCGCGCCGGCCGGCCCCGGGCGGAGGTCGAGGAGGAGCTGGCACAACGAAAGCAACGCATCTACGGGGGCGGCACTGCCGGCCTGGACGAGGAGGATGAGGATGGCTGGTTCTAGAGCGAGCCGCACAGAGCGCCCCGAGGAGCCCCCGGCAATGCGGATCACGGACCGGGACCTGGACGTCGTGGAGAGCGTGGGGCGGCTGCGCTTCCTCACCGCCGAGTTCATCGAGTGGCTCTATTTCCCTCCCCAGGACGGCCCGCGGGCCCACGGCTTCTCCAGCAGCTGCCGCCGGCGCCTGCGCCTGTTGTGGCAGGCCGGCTACCTGGACCGGATCTGGCCCGACCGCTTCCACGGCCCGGCCGTCTACACCCTCAACCGTCAGGGGGCCCGCCTGCTCAGCGCCCACCGCGGCATCCGCAGGGCCGACCTGGCGCCGCTGGGACGGGGGGAACCCAGCACTATGTTCCTCGAGCACACCCTGAACGTGGCCCGGGTCTACGCCGCCGTCCGCGTCGCGCTCTCCGCGGTGGAGCAGGTGGACGTGAAGGCCTTCCATCCCGAGCACGTCTACCGGGGCCCCGGTTGCCACGACAGGCTCCCCGACCCGGCCGGCGGAAAGGAGAGGATCCCCGTGGTCCCGGACGGCCTCTTCGTGCTCCAGCGCGCCGGCGACCAGCACCGCCTGGTCTTCCTGGAGGTGGATCGGGGCACGATGGGCCTGAAGCGGGTGGCGGCCAAGCTGCGGGGCTATGAGGCCTACCGGCTGGGCACCGGCCCGCGGCTGTTCCGGAAGCGCTTCGACTTCCCGCCCGTCTTCGACGTGGCCTGGACGGCGCCCGACGAGGGCCGGCTGCAATCGATGCAGGAGCTGGCGGAGAGAGAGCTGGCGCGGTGGGGCTGGCAGGCGCGAGCGGCGCGTCACTTGTTTCACGTATTGCCGGCGTTGACCCCGGAGACGGCCCTGGCCTGGGAGGATGCCCGCCGGCGCCCGGTCTCCCTGCTGGGAGGCTGTGAAGAGATAAGCAATTGAAAACCAACCACCGGAGTCGCGGTCTGGAGTCGTCTTCCCCGTCCTCATCGGAGACGTTGGGAGAACCCGGCGCCCGGCACACACAGGAGGTGAATCAAATGCCCTTTATCGCTTACGACCCCGAGAAGGACCAACGCGTCAATATCTTCGACTACCGGCGGCCCAAGGAGGCCCTGGCCGGCCGTAAGCTGGTCTGCCCCTACTACTACGAGCTCTGCGGCAAGGAGATCGAGATGCACGTCCGCTATCGCAAAGGCTACCAGGACCACTTCGTCCACAACAACCACTGCCCCTACACCGAGCTGCACGGCCGTGAGTCGCTCAGACACCTGGTCGCCAAGGCCGCCGTCCGCGCCCTGCTGAGAAGAGATCCTCTCTGGAAAGCCGCCGATTTCCACCTGGAGAAGTGGGTGCCCGAGGCCGAGCGCCTCGCCGACGTGCTGGCCGTCTTCCCCGACGGCACTCAGATCGCCCACGAGTGCCAGCTCTCCTCCATCACCTGGAACGCTTTCAGGGAGAGGACCGCCTCCTACGAGGCGGCCGGCGTGGGCGTCTTCTGGTGGATCCCAGACTGGCGCTGGAGGCACAGAATCAACCTGCGAAGGCAGATATACCGACATCACGGCCTGGGACTGACCCTCACCCTCAGGGAAGGCCCCAATCCCTACCGCGACGGGGCCGAGCACCGCCGCTGTCACTCCTGGCCCGAGCGGTTGACTCTCTGGGCTCGCCGTAAAAAAGCGGATTCCTCTCGACAGCGGCTGCTCACCACCCGCATCCGCTTCTCCCAGCCCGAACAGCCGGCCGGCGAAGGCGCAAACGACCGGTTCGCCCGCCTCTCCATCCGAGTTCCCAGGCTGGATATCGAGCTGCGCAAGAGGATCTGGCAGCATATGCTCTGGTCGCCGGTACAGCGGGTGTTGAAGGCGGCCGAGACCTGGCGCCGCACGCGCGAGATCTACGACCGCCTGGCTCCCTGTTGGCGACGCCACTTCCAGCCGGAGGATGTGGGCAGCCTCCTGAGCAGACGGTTTCTGATGCGGGGGGACATCGCGCCAGGGCCTCAGGGCGGCTGGCTGCCCCGCTACCTGCCCGGCCTCAGCATCCGGAACTGGCGGCATTGGTGGTCGACCCGGAAGCCGGAGTCCCCCGAAGGGGTGAATCCCGGTTACCTCGTGGCCGCCCGGTTCCACCGGCAGTGGTGGGCCCGTCGCCTGAGAGGGGCCTACTCGCCGAAGAAGCTGCGCCAGGTCTGGCACGACGTCCGCACCTTCGAGCTCTACCCGCAGGTGCGGGAGGATCTGCGCTCTCTCTACGAGGAGCGCCTGAAGGAGCTCGAGGGGCGCAGTTAGCCTTGGGCCACGCCGGCGCGGGACAGCGTCCGCCTTCCTGCGGGAGATCCACTTGCCGCCGGCTCACTCGGCGAGAAAGGTCGATCCAACCTCGATGTGTTTTGCATACCAAACACATAGCCCAGCCCCTGATTTCCTCCCTCTAACTGCTGACGTCGCTTGCCGGACCGAATATGCTCCATCTGTCAGCGAGATTGCTCCAGCGGTGACCACGCTCAAGCCACGCCGGGACGGGGGTACATCGAGGCCCTGAGAAGACGGCGAGCGGAAGATGTGGCGGACGTGCAATGAGGCCTTCGGCACTGTAGTGGACTACAGTACACTGCGACCGGATGCGAACCGTCCTCGTGCCGAGGGAGATGAAGGGTGTGAGGAATCGGGCAGAGGAAACGCTGACACGCATTTTCGGCCGGCTGGTGGATGAGGCGGTATGGAAGAAGCATAAAGCGATGTGGTCTGCATGCTAACTACATCACCCCGGCGTCATCGCGCCCGCATCCTCACTAGCTCGGCCGCGATAGAGCATAGGAGGACAACACAGTATAGGGTAAGGAGCACAGGCATAACCCAGATGAGACACCGACCCTCAAGCGGCCGCCCACTGCCTGCGCCCCCTCCCCTCTCACTGGCGCAGCAGCGCCAGCAGCCGCTCGGGATTGCAGTAGGCCAGGCAACGCGCCGCGCGATCCAGCCGCCCACGCCGAAGGTAGGCCAGTGTCTCCTCTGTAGTGACCCTGTGCTTAGGGCGCACAGGACTAAGCGCGTCCCACAAGGACACTGTACAGCACGACGTCCAGTGCTGTGCGTCGTCCAGTGCTGTGCTCACCGCTGGGCGCCCTCGACCTGGAGCCGGAGGATGCGGAAAAAGTGCGATCACTGCGAAGGGACAACACGGCCTGGTCCGGGGGGCGGATGCGGCAGCTCTCGGCGGGACAGGAGGATTTGGTGAAGGCCCTGGAGGCCGAGTATCACGACCAGCGCGTGGCGGCGATGGAGCGGCTGGCTCGGCAGCTGGTGGTGAAGGTGGGGGCAGATCCTGTCTGTTGATCACAGACACAGAAGATGATGCCTTCACAGCCACGACGCAGACGGCATACGGGCTCTGAAGTAGCCGTTTGCCGTCTGCTCACCGGCTCATCAGCGCCAACAGCCGCTCGGGATCGCACTGGCGCAGGCAACGCGCCGCGCGGTCCAGCCTACCGCGCTGCAGGTAGGCCAGTGTCTCCTCCTCCAGCGTGACCACGCGCACCGGCACGTCTTCCAGGTCCACCATCACCGCCGTCGTTGGCGACGCCGCGACCCACGTATCGTCCTCCCG
>CAYYTU010000133.1:0-5712 GCA_964474655.1 uncultured Anaerolineales bacterium | reverse complement strand
CCAGGCGGTGCGTTGGTTCTTGGCTGACATATTTCACCTCTATGTTGTGTATTTTAGTCCCAAACGTGCTCACAGTGTACCAAACGCGAGGCCCCCGTCTACTGTCAATTCTTACAGGTTTCTTCAATCGAACCCCTGCAGAGAGTGGCTGCGCTTCAGTGAGTCGAGGCCACACGGCGCGGTCGACGCGAAACACATCGGATTCGCTACGAGCCCACCCTTTGCTCTTTTGACAGCCAAGCCACCTCGGCATATACTGGGATGGCTAGGAGAAGCGGTTACGCCAAACCTGCGTGGGAGGAAGCAAGATAGCACAGCGCTTCCAGAGCTGCCTCTTCAGTTGATCGGCACGCGGTAGGTTGGAAGGACGGTTCCCCGTACTTCTGCTTTGAATGAAGACCCGCTCCTGACGAGGTCAGAGATATGGCGGACGAATCAGAGACACGGGTCTATTGGGCGGACAAGCGGCGCATGAATATCCTCGCGACGGCGATCTTCCTCGTCACTGCTGGGGGCTTCGTACTCGCCGCTACCCAGATCCTCGAAGCAGCCTGGTCGGCGTGGTGGGTGGTAGCGGGCGGCCTGTCGCTCGGGTTCCTGGTTGCGCTGGCAAGCGGCACGCTGATGGAGTACACCCTGGGCAAGGCATACGAGCGCATCGATCTCCCGCTCTGGGAGTACGCGGTAGTCAGGTTTCGCTTCCTCTTCGTCCTGTTTGTTGCGCCAACGGCTTTCGCGCTCCTGGCGAGCATCATCTACTTCAGCCTCATCCCCGCCGTGGAGGACAGCTCTCTGCTCGGCTGGATCGTGCCTCGAGCACTGGCATTCCTTGCCATCATTCTCTTTGCGGGATATGTCCTACCCTACCTGTTCAGGCGAGCGGCCGGGGCGAGGGAGACCCAGAGCCAAAGACTGCGCTTAATCGTCAGTGCGGTCGCTGAGGAGATGGGGATGAGCGTGCAAGGGGTGTACGAGGCGCCCTTGGAAGGCCTGCGGGGCGCGAACGCGGCTCAGGTCGGGTTCATTCGAGGACGGAAGAGCGTATTTGTCCTCGGTCAGTGGGAGGAGCATTTCACAGACGCGGAGATCAAGGCCGTCTTGGCCCACGAGTTCGCCCACGCCAGCCGTAACCATGTCGGGAAGCTGGTCGCGCTCACAGCTCTCAGCCGTGTGGGAGTGCCTGCACTGGTCCTCCTCTTCACCAAAGTCGCTATCGAGCTTTTCGACACACCCCAGCCACCCCCGACGTGGGCGGTTGTGGCAATCAGCGCGCTAGCCGCTGCGATCGTTGCCGGGTCGCACCTGCTTCCACGTTGGGTGGGGCGGACATTCGAGACAGAGGCCGACGCGGCAGGGGCTCGCATCGCCGGGAAAGCGGCGATGATCTCGGCGCTGGAAAAGCTCGCCGTAATCAATCTCATCCCGAGGGAACGTCACCATCTGCTTAGCACGCACCCCTCGGTTCAGAACAGGATTCAGGCTCTAAGATCATGAATCCTGTTCCCGACCCGATCAACCGATCAGCTCACACCGCATTCATCAGTGCTCTAGCTGCGATGACGCAGAGCGGAGACTCCTCAGCTTCTACTGGTCTACTCTCAGGCGACGATTCCCTGATCCTTGGCCCACATCGCAGCGTCGATGCGCGATTCCGCGTCCAGTTTCTCCAGGACGTTGCTGACGTGGAAGGCGACTGTACGCTCGGCGATGGTCAGCTCGTGAGCGATGCGCGCGTTGGTGTACCCCTGCGCCACCAGGCACAGCACGTCGATCTCCCGCTGCGTGAGGCCACCCGGCGGCTCCCCGCGAGCCCAGGCGTCCACCTTGCCGGCCACGCCGGGGCTGAAGTACCCTTCTCCGTCCGCCGCAGTCCGAACCGCCGCCACGATCGTCTGCGGTGCTTCCTCCTTCAGGAGGTACCCCACCGCGCCGGCCTCCAGCATGCCGCGCACGTAGTGCTCATCGTCGTACGAGCTGAGCGCCAGCACCCGTACGGCCCACTGCCGCAGCATCTCTCGCGCTACGTCGCTGCCCTCCATGTCCGGCAGCTCACAGTCCACCACCGCGACGTCCGGCTCCAGCTCCTCGGCCAACCGCAGCGCCTCCCGGCCGTCCTCCGCCTCCCCGACCACCGCGACGTCGGGCGCCTGCTCCAGCAGCACCCGCAGCCCAATGCGCACGGCTGGATGGTCGTCGACTAGGAGGACACGGATCGTTTTCGACATCGCCTATTCCTTGGTCAGCCAGAGATTAGCTGTCAAACGACGAAGTAAAGCGTGAAACGCAAAACGTGAAGCGTGAGCTCCCTGTCTCTTGCGTTTTACGCCTTACGTTTTACCCTCCGTCCTGCAGCAATCCCTCAAACTCCTCCGCCGCATCCAGCATCCGTCCCGGCCGCCGGGTCAAGCTGAAGTGCTCCCACTGATCGTCGTGGGGGAAGTAGTCGAGGAACCAGCACAGCGCCTTGACCTGGGGTTCCCCCTCGATCACCTCCAGCGCCGTGGTCAGCCAGCCCTGCGGGTAGTTCTGCGCCGGCGGAACCCCGTCGTCGGGGGTGAACGTATTCGTGGCGTTGATGTACACAGGCAGGCCGCGCATTGAGTCGTAAGCGTTGATCACGGCCAGCCAGTCCCGGTAGACGCGGAACCCGGCCCGCGCGCCGTCCCATGCCTCCCGCCTCAGGTCGTACAGCGGCTCCTCTGCTGGATCTCGCCCCTCCATCGCCGGCGCCTGCGGACGGCCGGGTGCCTGCACCGCGAACCCGTCCGGCGCCGCCAGGGGAATCCCCGCCTCGGCCTTCGCCCGGGCCGATTCGTCCAGCGCGGTCACCAGGGTGTTGAAGTAGGCAAGCCAGGGCACGTCGATCTCGTACGTCCACTCGCCATCCTGACCCTCATGCCACGGCTGCACCGGGCCGACGAGCACTCGGGCCCCCGGATCCTCGGCGTGCATCACCTGGATAGCGTTGTCGCTGTGAGTCACCTCTTCACCGTACCCGTTGACGATGCGTGCGACCCACTCAGGCGGCAGACCCTGGGCGTTGAACCCGCTGCCCAGGAAGGTGGCGTAGACGCCCTCCAACCGCTCGTCCCGTGCTAACCGTTGGAGGTAGTCGAGATACTCGGTCAGCGCGATCTCGTCGCCCTCCGGCGGCAGGCTCTGACCCTGGTCGTAGTCGACGCGCACCAGCACCCGCAGCCCGTCCTCGGTGGCACGTTGGACCCGGGCGGCGAGGTCGTCGATGCCCCAGTGGTCCTCCTCAGCCAGCCGGGCGTAGGTGAGCTCCACGTCCCAGCCGCTGCGGCTATGCCAGTCCCGGTCCGGATTGGCGAAAACGACGCCTAGCTTGGTTGGAACGCGGTCTCGCGGTCTGAAGGGATCCGGTTCCGTACCTACTGTGGTGCGGGCGCGTTCGATGCAGCCGCTCTGGCAGTCACGATAGAAGACGAGCTCGGCCCCGCCGTCCTCCGGGAACGGGAATCTCCACGTCCAGGTCCAGGTCCCACCGGGGTTGGCTTCCCAGTGCGCCTCCTGAATCGCCTCGGCGTCGACGGTGAGGAGAACGTGGCTCCACGGCGTGTCGTCCGTCACCCAGAGCGTCGTCTCTTGACCCGGTTCGGGCACGCCGGGCTCGAGCCGCATCTGAGGCTGGAGCCTCGCGCTGCCCCTCGGGGTCAGCACCACTTGCCCGGAGATGGGCAGCAGCCACACGCCGCCCGCCAGGATCACGGGGATCAGCAGCCACCACCAGCGTCGGAATACGCGTTGCGGATGACTCATGGTTTTGGTCTACGGATTACGCTTACGCAGAGCTGCGCAGAGTCTCTCACATAGAGACACAGGATCTCCTGAAGAAAGCTCCTCACGGTGCCTGGTACTTGTCGTTAGATTGTTTGAAGTGCATAACACCTGGCGCCACCGCACGTCGGCCCCCTCTTTCAGGATAACACAGAGCAGCCCACACTCCTCTCCGTTCTCTGTGCATCTCTGTGCCTTCTCCGTGGTTCTCTGTGTAACGCCGTACCCATCCTCACCCCGGCAAAATGGGCAAGACGAAGTGTACATGGGTGCCCGTCTCCTCCCCCTCAGCCTGGCTCTCGATCGTCAGATCGCTCCCGTGGCGGCGCAGGATCTCCTCCACCAGCGCCAGCCCCAGGCCGCTCCCCTCCACCTTCTGCGGCGCCGCGCGGTAGAAGCGGCGCGTCACGTGGGGGAGGTGGGCCGATGGGATGCCGGGGCCGGTGTCGCGCACCGTGCAGGCCACACCCTCCCCCCGTTCCTCCAGCGACACCACGGCCTGATCGCCTGGCCGACAGTGCTTGAGCACGTTGTCTAGCAGATTGAGGAAGACCTGCATCAGCCGGTCCCGATCCCCGACCACCAGCGGGATTGGCGTGTTCGCCTCCAGCCCCAGCGTGATCTCCCGCCCCTCGGCGTCGGGCGCCAGTTGGGCCACCGCCTGCTCCGCCACCGCCATCAGGTCCACAGGTCGTCGCTCCAGCTCAGCGCTGGTCTCCAGCCGACCGAGATCCAGCATCAGGCGCACCATCCGCGATAGTCGCTGGGCCTCGGCTTTTAGCATCCCCAACGACTGCTGTCGAATCTCTTGGGAGACGCCCGAGAGCTGGAGGATCTCCAGGTGGGTCAGGATGCCGCTCAGCGGCGTGTGAAGCTCGTGGGAGAGGCTGTTGAGCAGGTAGCGAGACGCTTCCTCGGCTCGCTTCTGGTCGGTGACGTCGAGCAGGAAGACGACGTCCCAGTCGCGCCACGGCGTGACCCACCAGCGAACCGATTTCCCTGACGCCAGCGAGATGGTTCGGTAGCGACCAACGCCGACCTCGGCACCCCGGGCTGCCGCTCGGTCCTCTCGAAGTCGGTCGACCCAATCGGTCTCCGGCAGGGCACCCGCGGTTTCACTGAGGCTCAGGAGGCGACAGGCGTACGGGTTGGCATAGCGGTAGCTGCCCGTCCCGTCGAGGACTAACCATCCGAAGGGGGCACGTTCCAGCACGCCCCCGGTGCTCTCCGTGTCGAACACCGCGGCTGCCTGGCGCCGGCTTCGGCGGCGGTCGGTCCAGACGACCAGCCCGGCGGCCGCGCCGGCCACCAAGAAGAAGGCCGAGAGGATCCAACGCACGTCAAAGGAGGGCATATCCGTGTCACTCCGCTCGATGCAGCATCCGCTGTCCCATACACCCAATACCATACCACGAATGCCTCGCTCTTGCCAGATGCTTGTATGGTGGTGGGAGTTTATGGTGCCGATAGGGTCCTGATGCTAGAATCGGCAGGACAGTACCTGGCAGATCCGCGCCCAGGCCGGAAAGTGACAGCGTGCACACAGACTTGGACGCGAATGCTACACAGCGATGCCGAAGCCACGGAGGTACATCCAGAAGCCCGACAACGCCAGAGAGTTGCTCGCGGAGCTGGGCGTGTCCGAGACGACGATCCGACGTGGGAGGCAGCGCGATCACGTTCATGACCGGTCGAGCCGACCGCATGACCTGCAGACGACCCTTTCCCAAGAGGAAGAGGTAATCGTAGTCGAACCTGGTTTTCCCATCCACGCCCTCTTCCCTTTATCCTTGAAGACCTCGTAGCTCGCTAGCCATAGCCTGAGCGTCTGGCCTTGTCATCCCATTCCCCTGGGCTATAATAATGGCACTGAGGAGGTTCCGCTCCTGGAGAGGATCACGCTTACTGGATGTC
>CAYYTU010000132.1:0-5712 GCA_964474655.1 uncultured Anaerolineales bacterium | reverse complement strand
TTGAGTCTAATTTAGGAATAGTCTATAATCCTTAAAAATAAGCTAATCCTCACCAGATAGCTATGGGTGAGCCCGAAACGACCAGATAACAAGGAGAACACTCATGACAAACTATCCATTCAAAAACTATCCAATCATCACCCTCGCCTTCACTCTTGGCTTGTTGCTGACGGCAGTGCCGCTCTTGCTTCTGGCGAACCCGTCGGTGCAGGCACAATCCTCCGACCTGCAGCTCACCAAGACCGACGCCGCCGATCCGGTGCGGGCCGGCGAGCTGCTCACCTACACCCTGACCGTCACCAACACCAGCGCGACCACCGCCACCAACGTCATCGTCACCGACACGCTGCCAGCCGAGGTCGACTTCATCGCCGCCGAGAGCAGCCAGGGCGACTGCGCCGCGCCCGTGGGCCGGGTGCTCACCTGCACCCTGGCCGGCGACGGCAACGTGGACGTGCTGCTGGTCAGCAGCGAGAACGGCGTCACCGGCTATTACACCGAGGCGCTGACGGCGCCGGAGTACGATTACACCGTCTTTGACGCCTCATCGGACGGCGGCCCCACGGCGACCCTGATGAGCGCGTACGACCTGGTCATCTGGGCCGGCGGGAACACTGGCTCGCCGAGCAGTCCGGGCGACGAAACCGAGCTGGCGACCTATCTCGACGGCGGCGGGCGGCTCTTCATCTCCGCGCAAGACTATCACTTTTTCGAAAGACTGACGCCGTTTATGGAGAACTACCTCGGCGTCAGTAGCGTCAGCGACGACAACGGCGTGACCAACCCCATCACCGGCGCCAACGACTTTGCTGGGCTTGGCCCCTACACCACCGATTTCGGCAGTCTCAGCGACTACAGCGACGATATCACGCCCAACAGCAGCGGCCGCGCGGCCTTTGTGGATGACGCCGGTCACACCATCGGCGTGAACACGGACACCACCGTCTTCTTCGCCTTCCCCTGGGAGGCCATCGCCAACCAGAGCGCCGCCGACGGCCAAGAAGTGATGCAGGCCGTGATCGATTATCTGACGAGCAGCCTCGCGCTCGGCTTTCCGCCCGACCAGACGGCGACGATCACCGTGACTACGCGAGTGGACGCCGCCGCCAGCGGCACCATCACCAACACCGCCGGCGTCACGTCGACGGAGCTCGCCCCGGCCAGCGCCGCCGAGCCCACCACCATCCAGGCGGCCGCCGATCTGCGCCTGCGCAAGCGCGGCCCGGCCGACATCATCCCCGACGAGCCGCTCACCTACACGCTCACCTACAGCAACGCCGGCTCGCTGACCGCCAGCGGCGTGGTCATCACCGACGTCATCCCCGCCGGGCTGACGCCGCTTGACGTCAGCAGCAGCGGCGCGACCATCACGCCCATCGGCAGCACCGACTTCGTCTGGCAGGTGGCCGACCTGGCGCCCGGCGCCGGCGGCGTCATCACCGTCACGGCCCACGCCGACCAGGGGTTGACGCCCGGCACGGCGGTGGAGAACGCGGCGGAGATCGCCGGCGAGACGCCCGAGGGCAACCTGGGGAACAACCGCAGCACGGTGACAAGCGCGGTCGCCGGCTGCTTCGCCCGCGTCTTCGACGGCGTCAGCGACGGGCCCATCCACGCCACGGTGCAGGCCGCCGTCGACGCGGCCAGCCCCGGGCAGCTGGTGAAGGTCGCCGGCACCTGCGACGACGTCAACCAGCGGGGCGGTCACCCGCAGGTCGTCCACATCACCAAGTCGCTCACGATCCAGGGCGGCTACACCCTGATCGACTGGGCCACGCCCGATCCGGTCGCTCACCCCACCACGCTCGACGCGCAGGGCACGGTTCAGGGCCTGGGCCGGGTCATCTATATCACCGGCACCGTCGACGTGACCCTCGACGGGCTGCGGCTGGTCAACGGGCAGGCGGCCGGCCTGGGCGGCGGCCTCCTCTATGGTAGCGACGCCGGGGGCGGCATCTACAACCCGGTGGCCGACCTGACCCTGCGCCGGACGCAGGTGTTGAGCAGCGGCGTGAGCAGTGCAATTCCTGACCCCGACGAAGCGCGGGGCGGCGGAGTCTACAACGGCAGCGGTCAGCTGCGGTTCATCGACAGCCAGTTGGCTTACAATCGCCTGGACGTCAGCGCGGCGACTTACGGCGGCGGGCTCTACAACGAAAGCGGCGCCGTGACCTCGATCCGTACCGCTTTGCTGAGCAACGCCGCGTTGGGCAGCGGTGAAGGTGCGGCCGGGTATGGCGGCGGCCTGTACAACGAGCGCGGCGCGCTGCAGCTGACCGACAGCAGCGTCGCGCAGAATACGGCCAATCTGGCGGGCGGCGGCCTTTATAACGCTGGCGAGGGAAACGGCACGCTGACGCTGGAAAGCAGCATCGTCGCCGACAACCAGGCTTTCCAGGGCGGCGGCATTTACTTCGAAAACCACCTGTCGGTAAACGACAGCACCGTAGATAATAACCAGGCCTTCTCAGGCGGTGGTATTAGTAGCGGTATAACGCTCTTCGAGGGGGGTATTGAGGGGCTCCATGCGATAACCGTGACGAACAGCACCATCAGCCGCAACAGCGCGGAGACTTACGGCGGCGGGTTGCTGATGATATGTAGCGGGGCCTGCACCACGACGGCCACCATCGTCAACAGCACCCTCAGCGGCAACGGCGCCGGGAACAACGGCGACGGCGGCGCTATTTACCAATATGCCGACTCTGGTGGGCGGGTGACGACGGTACTGACCCACACCACCATCGTTAGCAATACCGCAGAGGGAGCCGGCGATGGTATCTACAACGGGGATGACGAGAGCGGGACGGCCACCGTCCGTTACGCCAGCACTCTCCTGGCCGGCAACAGCGCCACCTCGACCGGCGACGATTGCACCAACATCGACGGCACGTTGACCAGCGGCGACTACAACTTGCTGGGCAGCACTTGCCCGGCTGGGGGCGGCAATGATCTGACCTTCGGAGGCTCGCTCGACAGCGTGCTGGCCCCGCTGGCGCTCAATCCCCCCGGTGAGACCGAGACCCACGCCCTGGTCGCTGGCAGCCCGGCGGCGGACCAGATTCCGTCCGGCGCCAACGGCTGCGACGGGGCCATCACCGCCGATCAACGCGGCGTGGCCCGACCCCAATCAGGCGCCTGCGACATCGGCGCCTACGAAACTCGCTATGCGCTGGGCCTGCGCAAGCAGGCCGCGCCGATGACGCTCCGACCGGGGCAGCCCGTCACCTTCACGCTGACGGTGACCGGCAGCGACGTGCTGGACAGCGACGTCGTCATCAGCGATACGGTGCCGGACGGCCTCACCTACGTGCCCGGCAGCATCAGCGGCGGCGACAGTCGCGACGACAGCGCCGCGCCACAGCTGGAATGGACCCTCGACACGCTGCCGCCGCGCACGCCGGTCAGCGTCACCTTCGCCGCCACCGTCAGCGATACGCTCTCCCACGACGACGTCTTCACCAACACCGCCGCGGTGACCAGTACCGGCACCACGGGCACGCCGACCGAGGCCGAAACCGCCGTCGCCGTCACTGTGCCCCGCGTGCAGTTCAGTCAAGCCGACTACACCGTGGGCGAGGCCGACGGAACGGCGACGATCACCGTCACGCTGGACGCCGCCAACCCCTACGCCGACGTCACGGTCCCGTTCACCACCGCCGACGGCAGCGCCACGGCCGGCAGCGACTACGTCGATGGCGACGCCGACCTGACGATCCCCGCCGGGCAGGCGTGGACGACCACGACCGTCGCCATCACCGACGACGACGAGGACGAGGGCAGCGAGACGGTACAGCTGGCCCTGGGCACGCCGACCGGCGCGGCGTCCGCGTCACCGACCGCGGCGACGCTCACCATCCTGGACGACGACGGCTTCAGCGCCCTCTACCTGCCGCTGGTGTTGCGCAATACGGCCTTCCTGCCCGACCTGGTGGTGCGCGATCTACAGGTGACCGAGGACGAGATCACCGTGGTCATCGCCAACGAGGGCACAGCGACGGCGCAGTCGCCCTTCTGGGTGGACGCCTATCTCGACCCCGACCCGGCGCCCGAGGCCGTCAACGACACCTGGCAGCTGCTCTGCGAGGAGGGCATCGCCTGGGGCGTGACCGATCCCCTGGCGCCCGGCGAGGTGCTGACGCTGACCAGCTATGACCAATACCACGTCTATGAAGAGAGTAACTTCTCCGGCGTGGTGCCGGCCGGGACGGTGCTCTACGCCCAGGCGGACGCGGCGAACGTCAACGATCCAATCGGCGGCGTGCTGGAGACCCACGAGCAGCTGGGCGAGCCGTACAACAACCTCTTCGGCCCGATCACGGCCACGACCACGGTCACCGCGTCGACCAGCACCGTCACCGACCATAGCCTGGGTGTGACCGGCGCGCTGCCGTCGCGGCCCTGACGTAGGTCATCCGGCGAACGATGCCCCACTTCACAAGCGACAATCGGCAAAACGACATCCCCTAAAGCGTGGGGCATAGGACGCTCGACAAACAAGCCCCTGGGTTTTCCCAAACCCAGGGGCTTGTAAGCGTTCACCTCCCCCCGCTCAGAGGGGGGTTGCATCCTCTCTCACCTATTTCGTAAGTCTTTCGCCCCGTGATGGATCCGCCAGGGCGGAGACGAAACGAGGTTTCAGACCTTGGCTGGCTGGACAGACTCGGAGATGTTCAAAATCTATGTCCTGCTGGGCAAAATTCCGGACCTACTTGAGGCACACGAGCAATTCGGGCCGGTAGACGGAAGTGTGTAGCCACAACACGCGGCGGAGGGGAATCTGCTCCCGTTGCCGCTTTTTCCGACTTTACAAAGTGAAAACCTTGTGGTAAAATCCGTCAGCAGTTGAATACAGGCTCAGGATTGAGTTCCTTGTCTACTGAAGCCTTTTCTTCTTGCTGGGGGATCGTCTAATGGTAGGACAGCGGTCTCTGGAACCGTAAGTGGGGGTTCAAATCCTCCTCCCCCAGCCTCTAGCTGCTCTCCGCTTAACGTATATTACCAGTGTTAAGATCCCTTTACCACCGAGTGACCCGACGCAACGACGATCTGCGCCTATCTTCCCCCCAGATCCAACGTTCCTTTCATGCATCCCGCAAACAACCTCCTCCTCACGACGACCACCGCTCGACACCACTTGCTGAAGAACTTACTCCCTACCAAGCGCTTGAACTTGCTTATCACAACACCAGATAGGCAAAATCTGCCGGCAACCCGACACAGCATCATTCATACGCTATCAGCGGCTATTTGACTGATATGGGATAGTATGGTATACTAGTCAAAGATTGATCACCTGATAGTCTGAGGAGGACACTGTGACACAAGGCAAGAAGACGTTTACGCTAGGCGTGGAGACTGCCGAGCTGCTTGAGGATCTCGCCGAACGATTCTACGCCGACAATCAAACGGAAGCCGTCCGAGTGGCGGTACAAGCCCTCGCCGCCCAGCACGGTTTGGGAGAGACAACCTGGGTCATCGACGGGTACGTGACAACCCGATCGAGCGAAAATGTGACTTGCCATCAATGCGAACGGATGTTTCGCGCCAGCGAAGTGATCTACCAACCCGTCTTTCGACGCGGCTTTGGGCCGAAGACCTTCTCCGAGTTGCCAGAGGAAGAGATCTACGTTTGCCGAGACTGCCTGGAAGAAACCGAGTAACCGTTCAGGTAGCGGTCGATATAACCGCCGAGAACGCAGAGAGCGCAGA
>CAYYTU010000131.1:0-5730 GCA_964474655.1 uncultured Anaerolineales bacterium | reverse complement strand
TTCAGCCGCGCGGGAGATCTTCATTGACCGATTGGCTGGGAGCCCGCGGCGCCACGAGATCGAAGGGCTGTTACACCGGATCGGGATGCTCAATAGCCACGTGATGATGTTCAACATCAAGACCGAACAGGATCAGACGACCAGGGATGAGAGCATCACCGAGATTCTCTACCGGCGGCATCTGGCCGAGCGCGGCTTGAGCACCAATCCCGCCGTCGCCAGCCTGGAGCTATCCTTGATCAAGCGGGGGCTGTACGACGCGTTTCGGGACGAGGTGGAGCGCCTTCAAGGTAACCCTTGGCACGAAGAGCGCAAGGACTACTTGTTCATTCGCCCCAGCGTGGCCGAGGCGCTCCAGGCTGTGGCGTCGGACGCTTACCGTAGCCGCGAGGAGGCACTTGGGGCTTTGGACATGGTTGAGCAAAGCCAGCGCATGACGGTCTCGGACCTGGCGGGCCGGCTGGTCGATTACGTCGATGATCTGGCAAGCGATGGTTCGACAAGCTCACCACGACGCCCCGAACGTCCGCCGCGGCTGGTCTTCATCCTGGACGAAGTCGGGCAGTTCATCGGCACCGACGACCAGAAGTTGTTGGAGCTCCAATCCATCGCTCACGAGTTTGCCATCCAGGGGCAGGGGAAGCTGTGGCTCATCGTCACCGCCCAGGCCAAGCTGGGCGATATCATCGGCGGCGCGGAGCGGATGGATGCGCAGTTTGGCAAGATCGGCGACCGCTTCGACACCCGCCTGGCCCTTACCGCGGAGGACGTGGAGCGGGTGCTGGAAGGCCGCATCCTGCAGAAGAAGGACGAGCGAATACCGGACATCAAGGCCTTCTATCACGACCACGAGGGAGCGCTGGCGGTGCTTTCCACGCTGCCTGGCGCCAGCCGCGATCTGCCCCCGATGACGGCCGAGGACTTCGCTGCCGATACGCCCTTCTTGCCCTACCATCCGACGCTGATTCAGGCCATCTTCGGCAGCGTTCAGCGCACCGCCGCCACCGGCTTCGGCGTCAACCCCGAAGCGCGCAGTATGATCGGGATGGCCCAGGGGGTGTTGAGCGAGCCGAGTAACGGCTTCGTCGATGGCGAGCTGGGGCAGATCGTCTCGCTCGATATGGTCTACGACCGCATCGCCGTCGATCTGCCGCCCCAGGATAAACGGGAGATCGAGAAGGTAGCGGACCAGCTGCCCGGCTATGGGGATGGACAGCATCCCGAGGAACTCGCTCAGCGCGTGCTCAAGGCGCTCTACCTGCTCCAATCGGTGCCCTGGATCGCCGTCAAGGCCGAGACGTTGGCCCACGCGCTGATCCGGGACATCCACACGGAGAACATCGGCACGCTCACAAGCAGGGTCGAGGCGAGCCTGCAGCGCTTGCAGGAGGCGCGCTACGTGGTGCCCAAGGAGGGCGGCGTCTGGGAGTTCCTCACCGGGGCCAAGAAGAGCTTCGAGGAGCAGGTCTCCGGCGTCACCGTGCGCCAGGTCGACCTGCGGCGGGAGACCCGGCGGATGTTGGGCGACGTGTTGCGCCCGGTGGGCAAGCTGAACTACAAGCGCGGGATGCGTTCCTTCGACGTCACGGTGCGCGGTGACGGCGAGGCGTTCGAGTCGGGCGAGGGCATCGTGCTGGAGGTCTTCTCGCCGCTCTACCGCGAGCTGGAGGACGGCTTCAGCGGCGACGACGGCTTGATCCTCAACCTTGAGCAGATCGAGAGTTTCGCTCATCCAGAGACGGTCTACTGGGTGGCCGACGAGAGCCCCGATCTGAAGCAGCACGTGATCCGCGCCATGCGGCTGGACGAGGTGCTCGCCAAGTGGCAGGCGAAATCGTCCAAGACGCAGGAGGAGCGGGAGATCGTGCGCGAGAAGGAAACCGAGCTCAACAACCTGCGCTCCAAGATCAAGACCACGTTGCGGGTGTCGCTGACCAACGGCACCATCATCTGGAACGGGCGGGCAGAGCCGCTGGACGGGCGCACCAGCACGCTCAACCCGATCTTCAACCGGCACGTGAGCCAGGTGGTGCCCCACGTCTACCCCAAGTTCGACTTGGCGGCGGTCAAGCCGGATGAGGACGCCATCGAAGCCGTCCTGAACGTGGCCCACGCCACGCTCCCCACGGTGGGGGCCGAGCTGGATCTCTTCGGCGAGGATGGCCATCTCAACCAGCACAGCGGCGTGGTGGAGGAGGTCCAGCAGGAGTTGAAGCGGCGGGCCGACGGGGGCTACGAGCTGACGGGCAAGGCATTGGAGGCCCATTTCACCGGCGGCGATTACGGCTGGCACCCCGTGATCGTGCGGCTGGTGATGGCGGCCATGTTCCGCGCCGGGCTGGTCACCGTCAAGGCCGATAACGTCCACTACACCGATCACACGGTGCCGGCGGTGCAGAAGCTCTTCACCCACGTGCGGCCCTTCCGGCGGGCTCGCTTCTTCTACGAGGAAGCGGTGGCCGTGACGCCGGAGGAGCTGCGGGAGGCCCAGGACGAGCTGAAGCTGATCTTCGACGCACCCCGGCGGGAGGAGACGGCCAACGCGCTGGCGGCGCAGATCCAGGAGCAGATGGAGCGATGGGACGAGCGCGTCGCGCGGGTGGTGCTCCAACTGCGGCCCACAGGGTACGCCATACCGGAGGTCCTGGAGCGGAGCCGGGAGCTGCGGCGGCGCGTGACGCGCTTCGCCAACCCGGGTAGAGTGGTCAAGAAGTTCCTGGAGCACGTGGAGGAGGTCCGCGACTGGCACGCCGAGGCTCAGGCGCTCTACGACTTCGTCGTGCTTGATAAGCACCTGCCCGACTTCAAGCGAGCCAAGCGGCTGCTGGAGGAGATCGAACGGGCCGCGGGGGTGCCCGGGACCGATCCGTTGCACGAGGAAGACGCGCAGCGCTGGCGAGGGCGTCTGTCACGATTGATCGAAGCGGGCCACGCTGCTCACGAGTGGGAAGCCTTCGAGGCCGCGCTGACGCCGCTGCAGGAGCGCTTCCGCGAGGTCTACGCCGCGCTCCACCAGCGAAGGGACGAGGCTGTGGCGGAAGCCCAGGAGCGCCTGAAGAGCGCGGGCGTACCGGTGAAGAATAATCTGCATCCCTACGAGTGCGAGGCGCTCGACTGGGACGCCGATCAGTTGCATTGCATCAACTGCAGCGCCGCGCTGAAGGAGCTGCCCCTGCAGGCCGCCGCGTTGCCCGGCCTGGTGAGAGAGCTGCGAGAACGGTACGAGACCGACACGGACTACGGCGATGAGGTGCCTCGGATCAAGCGGCTGCGCGTGGTCGAGGTGGTGCCCAAGCGACAGGTGAAAAACGAAGCGGAGTTGGAGGAGGCCCTGGAGGCGCTGCGAGGCGCCGCTGCCCAGGCGTTGAGCGAGGCGGACGCCGTGGAGTTGCAGTAGTTCTTTGTACAATGACGGAATCTCCTGACAAGATTAACAGGATTAACAAGATTTATGAGTAAAAAGATCCTGTTAATCTTGTCAATCCTGTCTCACAAATAGGGAGTCGTTGCCAATGAACCAACAAGCCAAAAGCGCCATCAAATCCCTCGTGCTCGACCTGCGCCACACGCTGGAGGACGAGATTGTCACCAAATCAGGCCAAACCACCACGGGTGTGGTACAATTGAGAAAACGGGAGTGAACGCTGCCGTATGATTCAGATAACGTTGAACCCTCAACTGACAAAGGACGAGCGCGTTGCTATCGGTCGCTATCTGACCGAACACGGTCGATTGCGTGCCGAAGAATGGGTGACGGCCCTGCACGCCTTCGATATTCTGGGGTCAAGCACGTTGACAGTGGGGGGAGGGACGGAAACTTTCTCGTCTATCTACACCCGGTTGGTGGAAGAGCGACACGCCGACAGGTTCATTGAACGAATACTGGCACTGGAGACAGACATACAGGTTGAAGGCGAACGTCTGAAAGCAGTCGTGGCTCGCAAAATTGCTCGAGATCTGAGCGAAGCTGGCTTCTATCGGCGTGACGTTCCCGAGACCCGTTATCTGCTTGCGTACTGCTATTACTGGTGGGACGCCTTCGCGCGAGGTTACATTTTCGAAGCGCAAGTCTATCAGGATCTGGCACAGTCAGATATCGAGTTTCTTGCGCACGACATTCGCGATCCCGTCGAGCGTCGCTCTCGTTCTGATGTGATCATCCTGGGCCGTGAGGGAGACGTCAAGACGTCGACCTATTTTTTGACCGCAGACCGAACAAAAGTCCTGCGCCACGATTTTTACATCGCCCGTTTGTATGACGCACGCCGGCATCGTTACACAATCGTGGTGTTGATGAAGGAGGATGCCTGGAGAGATATTGACGGCGACACCACCCCCGCCGTTTTGGATCAGGCGGCTAATTTCTTGCCAGAACCAGTTCAGGTAGAGTACGCTGGCTTTCCGTTGATTGTAGTGGATTATGATGTTTGGAAAGAACGAGTGAAGGCTCGACAAAGACAGGAGGAAGATGATGAACGAGGCGTTGCTTGAAGATATGTCCGCGGAGAGGTTTGAACAAACGCTGGAGGATTTCATCACACGCGAACAGACTGAGGTCCCTGCATCCGACTTTTTCGAAGCCCTGGCTCTTATTGATCAGAAGGAGCAGGAGCGGGCCCGTATGATTCGACTGCGGACTCATATCGTAAACGGGGAGATCGTTTTCTCCCAGCCGGAGCCAGAGGACGCCATTATCGTGGAGGGGAACGAGATTGTGCTTGAGGATGGACGGCGTATTTTGCTGGAGCTGGCGTCCGATCAGCCCACACCTGCATCATCACGATGAACCAACAAGCCAAAAGCGCCATCAAATCTCTCGTGCTCGACCTGCGCCACACGCTGGAGGACGAGATCGCCATCCAGCTCAAGCGGTACGGCTTCGCCGGGGGTCGCTGGCGGTCGCTGGGGGAGTTGCCCCACATCGAGCGGGACGATCAGGCGGCGAGTGACTACTTCCGGCTGAGGGCCGCGCTGGAGCAGCACCTGCGCCGCATCGGGGCCGATCCAGATCAGGCCAGCGCCGAGCAGCGGGCCGAGGCGGTCGATTGGTTCGTGCGCGAGGTGGCCTTCACTCACCTCAACCGGCTGGCAGCGCTCAAATGCCTGGAGGTGCGCGAGCTTACACCAGAGATCATCACCACGCGCGACGCCTACGGCGGCCGCTCCCGCGCCCACCGCGATTACCGCAATGCCCACCCCGACCAGGCGCGACGGCCCGACGACGCGCTCCCCGCCGCCATCCGCCACGTCTGCCGCCAGGTCCACGCCGAGTTCAAGTTCCTCTTTGATGTAGGGGACGTCGGCGACCCGGCCATCGGCCAGGATCCGCCCACCAACGCCATCCTCTGGCCCAGCACGCCGGTGCTGAAGGCGTGCATCGGGATGATCAACGGCCTGGACGAGGCGGCCGATAACACGGGCCGTTCGCTCTGGACCGAGGACGAGATCATCGGCTGGATCTACCAGTTCTACAACGTGGAGCAGAAGGAGGCCATCCGCGACCGGGGCCGTCCCCGCCGCCCGGCTGAGGTAGCCGTGATCAACCAGTTCTTCACCCCGCGCTGGATCGTCAAGTTCCTGGTCGATAACACCCTGGGCCGGCTGTGGCTGGAGATGCACCCGGATAGCGAGCGGGTGCGGGAGAAGTGCGACTACCTGGTGCCTGAGCCAAGCGATAGAGCGAATGAGCGAGTCAGCGATAGGGCGAATGAGCGAGTCAGCGAATCAGCG
>CAYYTU010000130.1:0-5767 GCA_964474655.1 uncultured Anaerolineales bacterium | reverse complement strand
AAGAAGATTGGATGGTTACGTTGCCCTCCGAGGCGGAGTGGGAGAAGGCGGCGCGGGGAGCGCTGGAAATGGAGGGAGGATTAACCGTTGGTGGACCGGGTGGCTTGCGTATCGCGTTCCAGGGAGAGAACCCGAACCCAGATCGGAGATATCCGTGGGGCGATAAGGCTGAACCTGAACGGGCAAACTATAGGGATACGGGCATCGGCGCGACGAACGCGGTGGGCTGCTTTCTTGGCGGGGTTAGCCCGTATGGGGTTGAGGAATTGAGCGGCAACGTCTGGGAGTGGACGCGGAGCCTGTATGAGGAATACCCCTATGAACCCGGGGATGGACGAGAGAATCTGAAGGCTGGAGATGAGTCCCGCCGCGTGGTTCGTGGCGGCGCGTTTGGTAGCGCTGCAGAGTATGTGCGCTGCGCTGCCCGCAACTTCTGGGACTCTCCGGACGGTCGCCGCTACGACCTTGGGTTTCGGGTGGTGGTGTCCCCATTCCGCCGTGCGCAGCACGGCGATACCTCTGGACTCTGACCCTCGGCCCTCTGACGCTCTGATCCGCCTGCGAAGCAGGCGCTCTGATCTCTGGGGGGTCTGGGGGGCTTTGCCCCCCAGATGCATAATCCGCGCGAAGCGCGGTCGCCCCCGGCACGGTTAGTAGCCCTACACTGCGCTCAGGGAGGCTGCAAAGCACAGCACCGAAGACCGCCCACCGTCGCCCACAACCCGCCGTACAGAAAGCCCTCAGAGCGCCGTGGGGCGAAGGCCAGGATAGATTACCCTCAATCGCGCCCAAAACCGCTAAAATCGCCGTCTAGAGCGCCGTAGAGCGCAACACGCGCCAGGGTTTGCTTGCCGTGGCGTAACGATTGAACAGAGAGCCTCTGCTGGCCGTGTTGGTTTAGAAATCCAAGCCCACAGCGGGGGTTTGGCGTAGGAGACTTCACACAATCGGCGGGTGCGTCGTGTGGTATCCCGCCCTAGACAACGGAGAGAGAAACAATGTCAGCACCGAGCAAGTGGGGCAAGGAGCCCCGCGAATTCATCCACGAGCTCCAGGACGAGCGCGTGCTCATCTCGCTGGTGACCGGCAAGGCGTTCAAAGGCAAGTTGATAGGCGCCGATCCCTACAACCTGGTGCTCCAGCAGGACAGTGGCCTGGAGTTGATGATCAGCAAGGGCAACGTCGTCTACCTGCACGCCACGCGGTAGCGGGCAGCGATCTTCGCGCCAAGAGGATGATAGAGTGAACGCAGGAATCACGAAAAAATAAGTTATCGACGACCTTCATCGCGACGAGCGCCAGCGTGTGGAGTTCAAGCGAGGCTTCATCAAGCCTGGCGACCTGGCCGAGACGATCATGGCCTTCGCCAACGCTGAGGGAGGTACTATCTACCTGGGCATCGACGAGGGGCCACCGCCACATCCTAGCGGCAGAATCCACGAGATCACCAAGGTCTACCGTGACAACATCCGCCGCGCCGCGCGAGATGTGTTGGTCCCGCCGGTGCCGGACGTGACGGCCCACGAGATCGAGGTGCAGGGAGAGAAGGTCCTGGGAATAGCAGTGCCGCCTTCCGATCGTGTCCATCAGCATCGAAATGGCAAGATCCTCATCCGGCGCGGCTCGGAGAACGTGGCCCTGCAGGGGGAGGCGCTACACGAGGCCTGGGTGAAGCGGGAGCAACCTATCTTTGACGATCGGCCAGTGTGGGAGGCTGCCCTTGATGACTTGGACCCGGACCGGGTGGAATGGTACCTGCGTCGAGCGGCTGAGGAGCGAGGGCTGCCCGTGGACCTGTCGCTACCTCTGGAGGAGAACCTGAACCTGTTGGGTGCCGTCATCCGTGACGGCGAGCGGGTGGTGCCCCGGGCGGCGGGAATATTGCTTTTCGCCCGTGAGCCGCAGCGCTTCCTGCCCCAGAGCGAGGTGCGGCTGGCCCGCTTCCAGGGTACGTCTCGGCTTAACTTCATCGACCGTCTCGTCTGCAAGGGAACGCTGCCGGAGATGATCGACGAGGCGGAGCGCTTTGTCAGGCGCAACACGCGGATAGCGGCCAAGATCACGGGCTTCGAGCGGCGAGAGATCACAGAGTATCCCTATCCCGCCATCCGAGAGGCCATCACCAACGCCGTGACCCACCGTGACTACTGGCGGCAGGGCACGGAAGTACGGGTCTCGATCTTCGACGACCGCATCGAGGTGCAGAACCCGGGTCGCTTGCCGCCACCGCTGACTCTGGCTACCCTGGGGGAAGAGCACGTGTTGCGCAATGAACTTGTCGCCCAACTGCTGTTCAACATCCGCTACATTGAGCGCTGGAACACGGGGGTCGAGCGCATGCGGCGCTGGATGCGGGAGCACGAGATGGAGGAGCCGGCCTTCGAGGAGATCGGCGAGGCGTTCCGGGTTACGTTTTACGGCCCCGGCGAGGATATCCTGGACCTGATCCCCGAGGAAGGCGTGACCGATCTGCGGGAGCTGGGCTTGAACGAGCGGCAGATCGAGGCCCTGCGGTTGATGGTCAACGCAGACGAGGAGATGACCAACCGGCGATATCGGGAGCTGTTCGACATTACCTATCGTACAGCAGTGCGGGACTTGAATGAACTGGTTGAAAAGGGCCAGGCGCGGCGGGTTGGGCAGGGTCGTGGCACGCGCTATATCGCTGATTGAATCCCTCGTGTCATGATTAGCCCATAAATGTCATGATTGATGTCATGATTAGCTGGTATGTTTCGAGGTTTTGCCATGTCACCGAAGAATGCGGATAACGACCGTAGCCCCCGCGCAGGGACCGGGGGCGTGGCGGTCAGCGGCGACAGCGGCGATCCCCACGACGAGGACGCTGAATCCGGGAGGTAGGTTATGAAACGATGTCCTCAGTGTAGCACAGAATTGCCCGACGACGCTCGATTTTGTCCCTACTGTGGTCCTCTGGATGTGGTGTCGACCGCTGACGCCCACGTCGAAGGCCCCGGCGCCGCGGCCCAGTTGGGCGGCGTGGCCGCCGGCGGAGGCAGCGCGGCCGTCGGCGGGAACGTGGAGGGCGACGTGATCGTCGGGGCACAGACCGACGCCCTCTCGCCCGCCGACCTGCGCGTGGCCTACCTCAACCACCTGATCAGTAAGGTGGGCCAGGTGCCCCTCTCCGGCATCGACCCCAAGGCAGCCAGCGATTATGCGACCCCCGGTCGCACGGAGGCCCGCCTGGAGCTCCGCGCCGTCTACACCGGGCTGCGCACGCTGACGTCTGAGGAGTGCGAGCGATTGCAGAACCGCGAATGCCTGGAGGAACTGCGGGGCGAGCGCCGCCGGCTTTCCGCGCTGGCCCAGTTGGATCGCCACGACCGCCTGGTGCTGCTCGGCGACCCCGGCAGTGGCAAATCGACCTTCGTCAACTTCGTGGCCCTCTGCCTGGCGGGGGAGATCCTGGGCCTGGACGAGGCCAACCTGGAGCGCCTCACCGAGCCGCTGCCCCAGGATGACGAAAAGGACGAGGAGCCTGAGCCGCAACCCTGGTCCCACGGCGCGCCGCTGCCGGTGCACGTGGTGCTGCGTGACTTCGCCGCGCGGGGCCTGCCGCCGGCGGGCGAGCGGGCCACGGCCAAGCACCTGTGGGACTTCATCGTCGGCGAACTGGACGATGCGGCGCTGGGCGCCTACGAGAAGCCCCTGGCTAAGGAACTGCTGAAGGAGGGCGGCCTGCTGCTGCTCGATGGGCTGGACGAGGTGCCCGAGGCCGAACGTCGCCGCGAGCAGATCAAGCAGGCGGTGGAGGACTTCGCCGGGGCGTTCGGCAAGTGCCGCATCCTGGTCACCAGCCGCACCTACGCCTACCAGCAGCAGGCCTGGCGGCTGCCCAACTTCGAGGAGGCGGTGCTGGCGCCCTTCGGGACGGGGCAGATCCGGCGCTTCGTGGATCGCTGGTACGCCCACATCGCCAAGCTGCGCGGGTTGCACAAAGACGACGCCCAGGGCCGCGCCGAGCTGCTCAAGCGGGCCATCTCGGCCAGCGAGCGGCTGCAGGCCCTGGCCGAGCGCCCGCTGCTTTTGACCCTGATGGCCAGTTTGCACGCCTGGCGGGGCGGGAGCCTGCCGGAGAAGCGGGAGGAGCTGTACGCCGACACGGTGGACCTGTTGTTGGATTGGTGGGAGAGCCCCAAGGTGGCCCGCGACGCCGAGGGGAACGTGGTGGTGCAGCAGCCCAGCCTGGTCGAGTGGCTGAAGGTGGAGGATCGGGACAAGGTGCGCGACCTGCTGAACGAGCTGGCCTACGACGCGCACGCGGGGCAGGCCGACCTGGCGGGCACCGCCGACGTGCCGGAGGGGGAACTGCTCAGCGGTCTGATGCGGATCACGCAGAACCCCGAGGTACGGAATAACCCGGCGCTCCTGGTGAGTTACCTCAGCCAGCGGGCGGGCTTGTTGGTGCCGCGGGGCGTGGGCGTCTACACCTTCCCGCACCGCACCTTCCAGGAGTACCTGGCGGCCTGTCACCTGGTAGCCTACGATTTTCCAGAGCAAGTGGCTCAATTGGCCCGTAGTGACCCTAACCGCTGGCGAGAAGTGGCCCTACTGACTGCCGCGGCGACTACAGCGCGGGGCAGCGACTTCGCGCTGTGGGCGTTGGTGGATGCGCTGTGCTACCGGGACCTAGCCGAGGACGAGCCACAGAGCGAGCCCGACGCCTGGGGCGCGCTGCTGGCAGGGCAAGCGCTGGTGGAGAGCGCGGACCTGGACAAAGTGAGCGAGCGCAACCGGGTCCGGCTTGAGAGGGTGCGGACGCATTTGGTGCGGGTGATGGAGGCCGGGGAATTGCCCGCCGTGGAGCGTGCGGCGGCAGGGCGAGCGTTGGCCAAACTGGGCGATCCGCGGCCCGGCGTAGGGCTGCGCGACGATGGGCTGCCGGACATCGTGTGGTGCGAGGTGCCGGCGGGGCCGTTCTTGATGGGCAGCACCGACGAGGACGGGATGGCGTATGGCGATGAGAAGCCTCAGCACGAGTACGAGATTGAGCAATCCTATGCCATCAGCCGCTACCCGGTGACCAATGCCCAGTACGCGGCGTTCGTGCAGGCCGGTGGCTACGCTGTGCCTCGCTATTGGACCGAGGCCGGCTGGTCGTGGCGTGAGAGCAATGAAGTTACAGGCCCGGAGGAATACGGCACACCGTTCAACCTGCCCAATCATCCCGTGGTGGGGGTAAGTTGGTACGAGGCGGTAGCGTTCTGCCGCTGGCTAACGGAGGAGCTGAGGATGGAAGGGAGACTGGACGAATCTCAGAAGGTTACCCTACCTACTGAGCCACAGTGGGAGAAGGCCGCACGTGGCGTGGATGGGCGTATCTACCCGTGGGGGGCAGAGCCGGATCCGGAGAAAGCGAACTACAATGATACCGGTATTGGTACAACGAGCGCGGTGGGGGGCTTTTCTGGTGGAGCCAGTCCCTACGGGGTGGAGGATTTGAGTGGCAACGTCTGGGAGTGGTGCCGGACGAAGTGGGAGAGTGGGTATAGGCCTTACGAGAACGATAGTACTTTGGAAGGGTCAGCCCGCCGCGTGTTGCGTGGCGGCGCGTTCCGCAGTTCCGCGCACCTCTTGCGCTGCGCTTGCCGCGGCTTCTGGCGCTATCCGGACGATCGCGCCCTCATCGATGGGTTTCGGGTGGTGGTGTCCCCATTCCGCCGAACGGAGTGAGGCATACCTCTGGACTCTGAAGCCTCTGGACGCTGAAACTCTGAGAATCAGCCCTCTGGGGGAGTCCGTC
>CAYYTU010000129.1:0-5773 GCA_964474655.1 uncultured Anaerolineales bacterium | reverse complement strand
GGGCCGTGATGGGGCCGACGGTTAGGCATATTTTCCAGGATATTCTCAGGTCCATCGCCAGTTGAGGTAAATCAAAAAGGGCCCATTGAGTGTGGGTTGAGGGTATCGGCTCGTCGTAGGAGATCGAGGTCGGATCGCGCGGTGACGCGGTGAGCATCTATTGAGAGCAAGCCTCCAATAGTTTCACGTGCTGTTGGTCTCTTCACATTCCGAAAGACCGACTTGAACGGACGTTTAGCGAGACAAACCGGCCCTTTCACCCCCTCTGGAACGCCTCCAAGCGGGGGTGAATTGTGTCGCGAAAGATTTCAGTGCTTGTGAATCCACCGCTCTCTTCCTGCCTCGATTACGCCAACCTGCCGTGGGGTTCACGGGCTGCTGGACCTTGCGCACGCCCTTGACTTCGAGGCGCCCGCCGGGCGGCTTCGTTCCAGTCCATTTGGTCTCCTCCTTGCGGTGTATGAGCGAGTGTTTGGGGGCGGTCAGAATTTTTTACGGCGTAATTCACATGTCCCCAGAGCGGTTTTAACGGCGTAAAACGGGCCATTTTTGGGGTGTTTATGCCGTACAAAACCCATTCTATGGCTATTTTACACGGTATCTTTTGAACGGGCAAACGCCGCTTCGGGTCAGGTACTCCAGTCTCATTATCTTTGGCACGCTACACAAAAGAGAGGATGCGGCGAAGAAGCTGAGATGAGGAATAAACTTGACGTCCGCCCGACCCTGTCAAGTCAAAAGATAATGTTACCGGAATGTCCGCTCCTTTCTGTAATCTTGATAGTGCAGTCAGAGTAAGCAGTAGCAGTAGCAGCAGCAGCAACAACAACAGTAGTGTAGTGCTGTGGAATGTGGACAACTCGCAAACGGCAGCGACTTGCCCACATATCCACAGCTTTTATGGCATCCGAAACTCAGACTGCTCGTCGTCTTTGATAGAAGTTCGATTGAAAGCGAGATCGAGCAGATTGAGCTTTCCCTCTCGGGGTTCTAACTGATCCATCAGGGTCAGATAGATGTTCTCTGTTTCACCAGTAGCAGCGCCAGGTAGCTCGAATATGCGATCGATGTCGTCGTAGATGGCTTGATGTAAACTGCGCGGATTGGTTTGGTCTCGTAAGGCTTCGAGTTGCTGGCGATGTTCGGGCAGAATGGCGTCAGTTTTGCATAGGCGATCGAAAGGTGTCTGGGCCTTGTCATAAAGGCGTTTCACCCGTGTTTGCCCTTCCTCAGAGATGATCTTCTTTTCTTTCAAGTGCATAACAGGCTGAAAGAAGTTGTAATAGAGCCACATCTTGTCGTAGAGTTCGTTAGTGGCGATGACTTGAGCCACAGAGTCGATTCGGTCGTGACCTAAATAATTGCGGACAAGTGTAGAGTTCTTCTGCTCGACGTGGGGATTGTCATTCTTGTGATATGGACGGCTGCGGGAGATGGTGACACCTTGAACGATCTCCCCCCAGAAGCGGAGCATATGGTGGTTGAAAAACTCACTGCCATTATCGGGGTGGATCTCCAGGATCGGGAAGGGAAGACGGATCAGAATGCGGCGGAAAGCATCTTCCATCACCACACTGCCGCGACCGAGGACTGCGGCGCGCTCGCTCCAGCCAGTGAAGATGTCGATCATCTGGAGCGTGCATACATACTGACCAGAGGCCGAGCGACCGCAGTGATGGACCAGATCGGTCTCGAAGTGACCGGGTTCCGAGGTGTCCCAAGGGAGGCGCAACATAGGGATGTCCTGGATGAATTTGGAGCCGCTGGGCTTCTTACGGGGCAAGCGAGGGATGGGTAGATACTTCCTGATCCGAGCCTGCCGCCGCCTCACGGTGGAAACGCTGATCTCTCTCAACTGTTCTATCAACTGCGGCGTAGTCCTCAGTTCACCGTGTTTCTCCAGATGGCGTGCCATCCAGACCAAGTTAGGGGTTAGTCGCTCGGCACAGATGAAGTCAAAACTCTCGTCGATAACCCGCAGGGCGTCGTCAATGTCTGCCCCGTAGGTGGCTCCTCGTTCCTTGGAACGATTCTTTCTCCTCAGGTTGCTTTTCAGCAATCGGATGAGGCTCTTGCGATGGAATCCGGTGACTTCTTCCATCTCATCTAGGAATTGGCCTTTTTCTTTCCGACCGGCTTTAACGTATCGCTTTTTCATCAGACGTAGGTATTTGTATCTTTCTTCGATTGTCATTTTTTCCTCAGTGGACATAGTTCCTCCAGTAACCCTACCATGAAAGGTAGGGTTTTCCCCCATTGACAAGTCATCCTTCGACGTGATAAGATGATAGCGTCATCGGATGGTCCGGTGACTGCTAGAATCAATCTAAGGGAGGTTGATGATGAAAAAGATCAAGTTGTTCTCGGTGTTCGCGGTGCTGGTGCTGCTGTTGAGCGCCAACTCTGAAGCAATAGTGGCCAAAGAAATGTCGGTTCAGTCTCACTCCGATGCTGCTCATCCATCAATCATATCTTACACCTCGCTCGACAGCGGATATTCGAATCTCTATCGTGACGAAGTATATGGCTACACCGTCGAGGTGCCATTCCAATGGCAAGTCGAGCCGACGCCGAAGGAAGGATGGGGCGGGGTGGCGCAATTCACGCGCTTCCCATCTGACCTTGCAGGCCACCGTGCTGCATCTCACACAGAGATCGACTGGACGAGCATCGGAGGGCTCAGGGTGAACATCGGGGTCATAGCCAGGCCACGCAAGTCGGGCGAAAGTCTATCTGCTTGCATTAAGGCATATGACAAAGCGATTGGAATACCGTCTGACGAACAGAAAACGCTGGTAAATGAAGCCTTCACTCTGCGGACTCCTGATGGAAGTGCAAGAGAGGGTATCAAACGGGTTCGAGAAGTTATGGGAATGACTTCAAGCACCTATTATCTCCCCGTTGGCCGTTGGGTTCTCTTTGTGTGGCGTACGCCTGCCGAATCGCGCTGGGATGCAGAGTTCGACCGTTTTCTCGCTTCGCTGTACCTCTCTCCCCAAGTAGAATCCAATATCGAAGATAAACTGGCCCCCATCCTGTCAGACGCAAGACTTGATGAGCCCTCCGAACCAACACCCACCGGTATTCCTGGTCCTGATGATCCTCCTGGATGGATAGTCCCTTTCACCGGACAGCATACGATTACTCAGGGGCCTGGTTGCTGGGAAACCCACCAGGGGTGGCTGCACGAAGCCATTGACTACTCTATGTTGATAGGAACCGATGTGCTAGCCACCGACAGCGGAGTTGTTGTCTTCGCTGGCCCGACCTACACTGGGTGGGGCACTCTGATCAAAGTGCAGCATTCCAGCGATGGGTATGAATCCTGGTATGCGCATCTGAACAGTGTCGGGGGTGATGTCCAACCAGGGAACTCAGTGGGCCGACATGAATTCATCGGCCAGTCCGGTAACACAGGAAATTCGAGCGGGCCCCATTTACATTTCCACGCCAAGGTCATAGATGAACAGGAGACACACTGGATTCGCACGCTCCCTCACACATGGTGGTACTCTGGCGACCCCAGTTCTCCTTGCTCGTCCGGCGATGACGGTACAGCTTGGTATTATTGAGACATTGACGGATAAGCTTGCCTTGGCGAGTCTGCATAGTTTTGCAAGATTGGCTCCTATGCTCTCAATTTGGGAGCATAGGAGCTCTCCCCATGTTCCGCAGAGAGGAGGAAATGCTCAAAATGCTCAATAGGATCTCAATACTTACGTTTCTCTCGTGCATAATAGTTGCTTGCACATCGTCCGTACCTCCCTCAACGTCTACCCTCACGGAAACGGCTACGGCGACACTTAGGCCATCTTCCTTGCCCGCTCCAACTGCTTCACCTACGCCGACCAAGTCGCCGTATCAGGTGAACACGTCAACACCCGAGCCCTCACGCACTGCGACCCCCACCGTCACGATAGATATCCTGCCTTTCCAGATCATTTACACCTGCGGCAATCAGCTCTGCCTGGCCAATGAGGCGGGGGAGGTGGAGAAACTGACGGAGGTGCCGTCTTCAAACATAGTGACCGATTTCGCTGTGGATCCCCACCACCGTTGGGTGGTCTACGCGCAACAGGTAGGGGAGACGTTCGGCCAGGAACTGCGGTGGGTCAGATTGGGCTCTGACACGAAGCCGCCAGCGTTCACCTTGGAGGCCTCGTATGCCGTGAGGAGCCTGGCCTGGTCACCCAGCGGGGATCGGCTCGCGTTGGTGATCACACCTCTCGAAGATGAAACCCGTGACGTCCTGGTTGGCACAGGCCTGGATCAGCTCTGGGTACTCTCGCTCGAGGATGGTCAGCAGGAGCGCATCATCCCCCAGAACCCCGGCGAAACCGTGGATTGGCGCTGGCTTCACTGGTCGAAGGATGGACGGTATTTGTTCGGCAATCGCTTTCTCCGCGATGAGTCCGGCCCACCCGTTCTCTATGCTCTAAACTTGAGCACGCACCGTCTGCAAAGGATCGGCGAGGATAAGAAGGTGCTGGATCAGAACCAACAGAGGGCATTGTTACTGGGCCCCCTGGGCGAGGGAGCGCGTGGACAGTTGTGGAGGTTGGATAGCGTCACATCCACTAGGCCGGTCTCTCTGACGCCTCCGAACCGGAGCGATTGGGGTGGGCGCTGGTCACCGTCCGGCGACAAGATCGTCTTCTCATCCCGTGATAGCTCGACCCGGGGGGGAAACAGCAGCGTATGGCTGATGAACAGCGATGGCAGCAACCGCAGGCAGTTGACGGAAGGAGCGAATGATGGCTTGGCTCGGTGGTTGCCTGAAGGTGAAGGCAACTACGTTCTCTTTATGCGCGACAGGTTTGAGCTGCACCTGCTGGAGATAGAAACGAGTAGGACGCACCAGGTCTTGCCGAAAGCAAACGTGGACTACGTGCCGATATCACTGCTTGACTGAAGGCGTAAAGGATCAGGGCATCCCGCTCTTGCAACCATACACTCAATCCCAAGTGACGCTCTTTCAGCGCGCTTCGGATAGTTCTATGCGTCTTGCTCGCCGACGACCACCCGACCGTGCGCGTCGGGCTGCGGGTGCTGCTGGAGCGGGCGCCCGATATCGACGTGATAACCGAAGCCGAGGACGGCCAGGAGACGCTGGCGCTGATCGAGGAGCTGGCGCTCGATGTGGCCGTGGTCGATTGCGAGCTACCGGACATCGAGGGGCCGCAGGTGGCGGCGGAGGTCGAGCGGCTGCGGCCGTCGGTGCGGGTGCTGGCGCTCAGCGCCCACGACGACGAGCGCTACGTGCGCGGCATGCTGGCGGCCGGCGCCGTGGGCTACCTGCTGAAGGAGGAGGCGCCGCAGGCCATCGTAGCGGCGGTGCGGGCGGCGGCACGCGGTGAAGGCTACTTCAGCCCCGGCGTGGCGGGCAAGGTAGAAGCCTGGACGCGCGGGGAACCGCCGGGCGGCCTGACGGATCGGGAGTTCGACGTATTGCGGCTGCTGACGGAAAGGCTGACCAACCGGCAGATCGCCCAGGCCCTGGACATCGCCGAGCGCACGGTCGGCTTCCACGTCAGCAACATCCTGGAGAAGCTGGACGTGGCCTCGCGTGTGGAGGCGGCGATGTGGGCCAAGGACGAGGGCATCGTCCCCTGAGCGGTGAAAATAGAGGTATTTGACAACATTTGACGAGCCCGGCCTCAAAAGGCCGGGCTTTTTCCGTCTGGGCCAGCCGCCCTGCGCGTTCTGAGCAGAAAACCTGTAAGAATTTACAGTAGACAGGCAGCTCCATTTTTGCTATACTATAAACACCATC
>CAYYTU010000128.1:0-5862 GCA_964474655.1 uncultured Anaerolineales bacterium | reverse complement strand
TACTCTAGGATGGGTGTTTCTCAAAATGAAAGGTTGTGACCGTTCTTAGTATACCCCGTCGCCAGGCGGCCTATAGCCTTGCGATCGCGCAGGTCATCGCAGTTCCTGAGACGCAAGTTCTCAGACACGTACTCGCCATAGGCCATCTCTCCACGCAGGACGTGCAGAATCTCCGAGAAGAAATCGCCCTTGAAGCCCAGTGAACGGGATGGGGTGTCGGTCGTTATCCGCTCCATCTTCCAGCCGGCGATCAGGCCGTGCACGCGATCCACAAAGGCCGTTTGCTCCATAAAGTTGGAGAGGTTGCGTAAGAGCCCATCCTCCTGGTTGATCGGGCGACGGTTCTCGTCCAGAGGGATATTGCCCAGCATCACAAAGCCAGCCTCAGCGGTGCCGGTCTTGTTCCCTCGACTGTACCGGCCGGATTCCATATAGACCTTCAGCCCGGCCGCAAGCTCGCCGGCGCTGTCACCGCGCACGCTCTGGATCTCGTCGAGCACGATGGTGTCGTAACGAGTGATAAGGCCCGGCGTGTGCGTCCTCAGGTTGTGGAACAGAACCGCGGGCGTGATCTTGCCGCCGCCGATGACGCGCGCGTAGCGGGACAGGTTGTCGTAGACAAAGGACTTCCCCGTTCCCTTCGGAGCCAGCTCCATAATGTTGACCCGCGGCTCGGCCAGGGGAATCAGGCGGGTGATGAGCAACATCTTCTGTTCATGGTTGACGGCGTGGGGGTTGAACCCGATGCTGGAAACCATCAAATCCAGCCATTCTTCAAAGGAGAAGTGTTGCCGACAGTCACGGAAGTAGGTTACATCGACGCTCGTGACCTGGAAGGGACGGAACTCGCGCATCCAGATGCGCCCATGATCGTCTGATGCCTCGGGGGGTACGTACATCAAGTCGCCCAGGCCCCACACCCCGCTGGTGACCAGCAACTCGTTCTCCCCCACGATTCCCTTGGCAACGCGAGCATCGGTGACGTCGAGGAGGGGAATGTGCAGCCTGCGCTTGCCGGTCTTCAGATTGACAGCCACGCGATAATCATCCAGAAGCCTCACCCTTTCGCCGTTCAGCATCCGGTTCTTGATGTCATCCTTCTGCCCCTTGGGGGGGAAGTACTTGTTGATGAAAGTGGCGATCTTGTCCCGGGTCTCCTCGGTGAGTTGTCCGCCTTTGACGTAGTGAGATAGAATCCACTCCCCAACGTAAGCCGGTATCGCCCGGGCTCCGAACCCGGCCTCATGGATCAGGTGCTTGTTGATCACAACCTCGCCGTAGTAGTCAAGAGCCTTTTGCTCAAAGGGTTCCATCTAAATCCTCCAGGTCGAAACCGCTTTCCATCATCGATCGCATCGTGATTGCTAACTCCTCCACTTGCTGTCTCCGCTCGCCCAGGGCCTGGTAGGAAACCTGCAAGCGTAGACTGGTCACCTCTTCGTCACGCCGCCAGATTCGAGCCGGTACGTTCAGTTCAATGTCCTCGTGGCCTCCCAACGCCTCCAGTTCAACCGGCTCGCAGTCAACATTCTCATCGAGCACCTCGACTCGCAGGTCGAGGCAGGGGTACGGATTGACGTTCACCAGCTCCAGGTGGATGGTGGCCTTGGCGCCGTACCGGAACTCGTCCTCCAGCAAGCGCACCGTCAGCGCCCTGGGCGCCTCGACCACGGGCTGGAATACGCTCAACGGCACAATCGTCTCCTCCGGCGTCAAGCCGCCGTGGACATAGGTTGTCTCATCGGTCTCCTTGAAGCGACCATAGCCCCGCGCCACGACGTAATTGGTGTTCAGACCGAAGACCTGGCGCCGGAAACGGTAGCATTCGAAGTCGACGTTATCCGGTAATGCCTCCATATCGTCATCGCTCACCGCGATGTATCTGTGATGCGGATCATCGAGCCGCTCCTCGTAAAACGCCTGGTCGATGAGATTGGCCGCCTCGGCCGGAATGCGCGTCGAGCCGTGATCGGAGCAGACGATCACCGTCAACTCTCGCTCGGACCCGATGCGCCGGGCAAACTTCTCGATAGCATCCACGAGATCGCCGAGGCGACGGCGGACGGCCTTGGCGTGGGAGAATCCTAGCTTTTTCTCGGACGTGTGCAATGCGTCGTCTATCAATGTGTGGTTCAGGAAGTAGACGTCGTGTTCGCGTTCTTCGACCTCTTTCAGTGACCCAAGGTACGGAAGATAGCGCAAACCGAGGTCGCCGAGCCGTCGCTGCCAAGCATCGCGAATCGGCCGTTCGTAGCCGGTCTCTCCGAAAGGCTCCGGGCTGCCGGTGAAGAGGCACTTCTTGCTGACCTCGGTGCAGGTCGGGAGCATCGCCAGATAGGGAGTTCGCTCGGAACAGTAGAAACCAACGTTCTCAAGTCGCCGCTCAAGGTGATTGAGAAACTTATAGTTGAAGTTATCGATGACGACGAAGAGAACCGGGCTGTCCCCCTCCAGGTGCTCCATCTGGTTGTGCAGAGCGCGGTAGACCGTGTGAGGGAAAGTCGGACGCAGCTGGGGGTAGCGATCGGCGAGCCAATCAGCGTAAGCCGCCCCGTAGTTTGCGACCTCCTTGTCGTGCCTCTCCGTCTCCTCGAGCCAGAACCGGTAGGGCAGGTAAGCTTCGACGGCCCACTGTATCCAGCGGTCTGCATCCCAGTCGCCATCTGGATCCGGAGGTTTTGGGCGGTCGGGAGGCGCGTGGAGCGCCAGCTCCTCCATCTCGTCCATCACACGCCTTCTGATCGGGGCAAATCGCTCACGCACGCGGTTAACCAACGAACGCTCAACAGGGATATCATGCTCGACGATCAGTCGGTGAAGCGCCCGAAACTCGATCTCGAGCTCCCCGCTCACCTGCGCCAACAAGGTTTCCGCGAGATCAACAGATGCCTCTCCTTGTACCTTCTGGTTTAGGTGCACCTTGATCTGATCGACCGCCTCCGGGATATCCTCCTCCACTATGGTCAAACCAGCCAAGTTGAGGTCCAGGATGCGCAGCTGGTCAAATCGCTCTTCCATCGCTCGTTGGCCTATCCGAGGGGGATACCCACGCAGGACCTTGAACTGGGCCAGCACCTCATATAGCTCATCCAGGTCGTCACGTAGAAGTTGCACCAACAGACGCTCTCCTTCACTCCTGGCAGTGTCCATCCAGCGATCCAATCGACGCCGGTAGACTCGCTGCAGAAGCCTCGTTCCGCTTGTGTTTGTTGAGGGGCCTTCCCTGAGGTCGTTCAACAGATCGACGATCTGAAGCATCGGGAGCCGAGGGTGTGTCAGATGTGGGTTGTAGAAATGGCGCAGCACAGCGTCTTGGAATCTCTCCCCTGGACGCCCGGATACCGGCTCGTTCAGCAACCCGGCCCGTTGGATGGCTCGGTCGCTGACCCAGGTCGGCACCTCGACATTCCACCGTTCTGCCAACCGCGATCGCGGGGTCACGTCGATGAACGTGAAGTGTCCTTCCCCTCGCTGCTCGGCCATCCTCCTGAGCCAGGCCTCGCAGACCCTGGCCTCACGCTCGATGGAGACGGTCAACGATTCATCCTGGCGCAAAGCCTCGGCGACCGCGCGATAGACAGGCACGTAGTCTGCCACATCGGCGATATGCTGCTCTGCCTCCTCTTTGCCCAAAAGATCGCCGTAGTCTTGATGAACCGTAATCTGCCGCACGTCATCCCCTCCCCAAGTGAGAATTTGTATATTAGGTCGAACCTATTTATACGAATGCACAGGCTAGCTTACCCTGCGAACCTGGGACAACGCTCACAGGGCTTTCGAGACATCAACACTGCCAAAAAGATCACGGGAGAAGTATATGATCGATCTTCAAATGTATACCGCCAAACAGGCTCAAGTCTGGAGACTATGTGAGAATTAGCGGTCATTTCAGGCTTATTGGGATATGAGAAACCAAGTTGCCATCTCGATCCAAAAACTGGATAGCATCTGTTGGATCGGTTGTCTCTGCGAAGAGTTCAGACGCACCAAATAAGTCTCGATTGGTGTTGGATCCCTGCCTCTCCCAAATGCGTACCCCAGAACCCGCCTTTAAGACAAACGTTGGGAATCGATACTCTCCCCCAGATTTTCTAGCCAAAATCCAGCCCGTCAGGTCAACATCCTTTCCCATGTTCACGACATAGAAATACGATCCTTGCAATCCTCCAGCAGTCTGCCCATTTTTAATAAGCTCAGTTTTTAGATAAGCCCTCCGCGTTGTTGTCAGCAACTCATTAATAAGAGCATCTGGATCTTCGGGTCCTAACCACTCCCCAAAATCAGAATAGTAGAGAGATTGGACTTTTCCATAATCGGGAACTGCCATAGAGTAAGTCAAAGGACCAAACTTGAATTGCCTTCCATTGAGAGCGTACTCACCGCTTAAGCTTAGCTTATAGATTCCGGGCTTGAGGGCGTTCACCTCAACCCGAGAAGCACCAACCCCGCCAGAAGATACTACTTCGACACCAGCGACAAGCGGACTTGTCATACGAGGATGAAGAACATCATAGGTCCTACGAGTGGGGTCGATCTGCAGGTACCCCAGTTTGTTAGGTGGGAGATACTGCGACGCACAAGTCCCAAACTCGAGGACCAACGCGGTGGACTCCGGCAAGGGCCTGTTTTCCTCAATGTGAAGTTCAAGTGAGGTAACGACGAGCTGATCGAACTCAGATCTTCTTTCTTGAAGAACAGTGAGCCATAACGCTGCGGGTGCAATCGGGTAACCGTGTCTTTGCAGCTTCTCTGAGTGGTTGTCCGAAGAGGCCGTAGAGACCTCAGCAACACTCTCAGTCGGCAAAATATACGCGTCGTGAGCACAATGATCAAATGACTTGTGTTCGCGTACAATATGTACAACTTTGGGACGTGTCCACGTCAACGACAACGTGGGAGTCGGATCAGGCCGATTCCCAAATACATTCTTTGCTTCTTTTGCAATGCCCAACACGAAGCTCAACGTCAGACAGAACAAGACAAGATAAAGGGCTATCGGCCTAAGCTGAGCTGGTATTTTGTTCCAAATCCATCCCCATACATTCGGAGGTCTGTGAGTCGTCTCCTCGTCTGTAGATCTTTTGTCTTTTCCTCTTTTGCTCATAATGTAGAGCTCCTACCAACCTTTGAGTAGATGTTAAGAACCCAATCAACCTCTATTCGGCCCAGTTACTTGTTAACGTCATAGCAGGTGTATACTTCTGCAAGCATTAGGAAACGCACATTCTCGCATGCTATGTTTGAGATTAATAATCGACTCCCAGAGACTACTAGACATTCCTGCTTACCGCCATTTCATTCATTGGAATTTGCTTTCCTGCTTGTCATCACGCGAGACAATCTGGAGTCTTCTCTCCAGATTGTCATTGTGTCACTCAATCGTCTCGGCTTGCAGGTGAGACAGCATATTGAAAAGCAGACCGGCGATCTTCTTCTGGTCATCGCGCGGTAGATCCCCACCGGTTGCCGCCCGCAGAATGACGCCGAGCCTCCAACCTAGATTGCTCCAGGTGTACTCGCTCAGGGCTTCGGTCATAGACTCACCCCTGTACCCTTTGTAGAAATCACGGTGGAAGGTGCCTTGGCGTCCAGTGAGGGGCTCACCAACGCGTTCTCCTTCATAGCCGCTTATCTCCTGCATGCGCCCGTCAGGCACATTCATGAACCTCCGCACGCGTTCTAAGGCTTCGTCTTCTATCATCGCTTACTTCTCTTCGTTGCTCCTCTGACCTACTCACCGCTATCTGGCTATCACTTTATTGAAAACCAGGTTCAAAGCCTCGCCAGTACATCTTCCAGCACAGCCCTGATGTCTTCCTCCGTCAGGTCCGAGAATTTCACAGTGTTCTCGACCAAGCTTCT
>CAYYTU010000127.1:0-5894 GCA_964474655.1 uncultured Anaerolineales bacterium | reverse complement strand
GCGCGTGCTCAAACAGCTTGCCCTGAGGTTGCCGAAGGGCCTGGGCTTGCTGCGCCTCGACGAGGCGTGAGCGCCATAAGCGTCACCTCCCCTTGTTGTACCTCCTCTGGCACAAGCTAGTCGGGCAACCTTGCCCCGCAGCGCTTCCCAAGACCGCGCGGGTGCAGAGGCGAGGGGCGAGGCGATGAATGATGAAAATTGGTTGGCGCTTACGTACTACGCAATACATTTTACGTTCGGTGTCCGTTTGCTTTTGATTTTAGCGCTGGTGTGAGGTATAATGAGAGACACGAGAAAAGAAACAATCAGTTGGAGGTGAAGAAATGAGTGGGGTAAAGGTGCAAGAACATATCAGAGAAGCAGTAATGCAACCACTTCCTCAACTCCGTAGTTTGCCGGCTACGCTTCCGCTGGAGGGCGCTGTGCGGATCGAGCTGGAAGAGGGCGTGCCGGTGTTCAGGGCTTCCAACGTGATTCGGGATCGGATTGAGGACCTGGTGATAAAGCAACGCAAAGAAGGTTTGAACAAAAGGGAAGAAGAAGAACTCGACCGCTATGAGGAAGTGGACGATTACCTGAGCTTTGTGAATCGTATGATGCGGAATATCATTCAGTCTGAGCGGAATTAGGGACAGTTGATGACCCAAAGGCATAAAATCCCACCTGCGATTCGAGATCTGGTCCGTCAGCGGGCCGGTGGGAAGTGTGAATACTGCCATGCCTCGGAAGCGGAGCGGCTTTAGACGGTGGCAGTATGTGCCGTTTACCGTGGATCACGTCGTCCCTCTTGCCGAAGGTGGATCAGATAAACCAGATAATCTTGCGCTGGCGTGTTTTCACTGCAATCGCAGGAAGGCCGACCGCTTGACGGCTTTGGATCCGGACGCTAAGAAACAAGTTCCGTTGTTTAACCCGCGGCAGGACGAATGGAGCGAGCATTTTATGTGGTCGGCGGACGGGCTCCAGGTCGTTGGTCTGACGGCAGTGGGACGCGCGACTATCGCGGCGTTAGCCTTAAATCGCGACCGGGCAATCCGTATCCGCGCTGCGGATCAAGTCGTTGGTCGCCATCCCCCATCTGGTGATTCAGTGCAAGGCGCAGCGTAATTCTTCATTCCCCTCTGGGAGCGCTATCCCATCGGCAACCTGTTGGCATAGACAGAGCAATGTAAGCTCCGATTGGGCGGACAAAGCCATTGCCAAGCTCAAGGCCTGCTTCCCCGACCTGCGCATCGTCGGCGTGCACCACGGCTACTTCGACAAGATCCCCGGCAGCGCGGAAAACGAGGCCGTGGTCGAGCAGATGGCCCAACATTCTCATCGTCGGCTTCGGCATGCCCTTGCAAGAGCGCTGGCTGATGGAGAACCGGCTTCGTCGTACCGATGACCGCATCAACGCCAACGTGGCCCTCCCCTACATCTCCGGCGAACTCCAGCGTGCCCCTCACTGGATGACGCGCCACTTAGCGCCCACGGCCTGGAATGGTTGGGTCGCCTGCTCATCGAGCCCCGCCGCCTTTGGAAGCGCTACCTGATCGACACCCTCCCTCTTCATCTGGCGGGTGCTCAAACAGCGCATTGTCCTGAGCGTGTCGAAGGGGCTGGGCCTATTGCGCTTCGACGAGGTGTGAGCGCCCCGGCTACTCGGCGCTCTCCCTTCCCCTCAAGCATCCTCCCCCTGCACAACCGGCCCGGCGCCAGCGCTGACCTTCAAAAACACCCTTGCCTGCTGCTTTTTGATTTTAGCGCTGTCGTGAGATATAATAAAATGGAGGTGGTGGACCGAATCGTTCAATTGGAGGTAATGACGATGACTAAAGCGGGAGTTGTTACGGCAAGACGGATTGAAACCCTCTTTTCTGCGCTGATGCCGGCGGAAAAAGCCAGTATTATTAGTCACGGTGTGGCCCTGCGCCTGTCGGATCTGAAGAAACGGCGCTTTCTGGCCGAGAGCAAGATGCGGCATTTTGAGGAGAAGTACCGCACCACGTTAGAAAAACTTGACGCCGAGGGACTGCCGGATGATGCTGATTACGAGATGCACGAAGACTACATTATGTGGCATCATTGGGCCGAGGTGTTAGAAGAGACGAAGGAACGTATCGCCTCCTTGCAGAAAATCGCCGATCAAGGCCTCTACGCCGGGGAGATAGCTGGTGCTGGCGAGTGAACGGTTATTGGAAATTAGAGAGCAATTCGGGTCCCACGTGGAGCGCCTGGTTCCGCTTGAACTTGACGGCCAGGCACTGCGATTGATTTTCTATTTGGAGGATGGGACCAATCTTCGCATAACGGAGCAGTGGCGAGGGCCAACGTTGGAGCGTTATAGCTACTACTGGCTTTCATCATCCAACGAGTTGAAGATTGGATGGGCGTAGTCCCGAAGTGGCCTACGCCACGAGGGGACAATGCGCCGCATCACACGCATTTGGATAACTTTCCCCATCATAAGCACATCGAACATCAAGTCCGTCTGGCTCCATCGTGTGAGACCTGTCTCGAAGATGTGATGGAAGTCGTTCTTGCCGAGGAGAGCCGTGATGAGTGATTGGACAGCGACCGTCCGTTACGACTGACTTCGATACCCCCGGGCAGCACGGAGAACGAGCTTGTGATCGCATAGATCAACGCCGTCAAGCCCAACATCCTCATCGGCGGCGCTGTCTTCGATTACGTCTCCGGCGAACCCCAACGCGCTCCCCGCTGGATGACGCGCCAGCCGGCGGCGACGGCCTGGAGTGGCTGGGTCGTCTCATCATCGAACCCCCGCCGTCTTTGGAAACGTTATCTCATTGGCAATCCTTTGTTCATCTGGCGCGTGCTCAAGCAACTTGTCCTGAGCTTGTCGAAGGACCTGGGCCTGCTCCACCTCGACGAGAGGTGAGCGCCGTAAGCGTCACCTCCCCAGCATCCCCCCCTCGTTGTACCTCCGCCGGCACAAGCTAGTCGGGCGGCCTTGCACCTCAGCCTTCTCAGCGGTTCCAAAGACCGCAAGGGAGACAAGATAAGAGGGAGATGAGGAGCGGCGCTAGAGCGGGTTTTCGAAGCAATTCGAGAGCAAAAAGCGCTAAAAAGGGCTACTAACGCGCGTTAGCGAGCGCGTTGCCGAAACGGATTTGGGTTGATTTAATCGCCCAACACCACAGAGAGCTTCTATCAGCCTCTGAAGGGCCTTAGAACCGCTTCGAATCCCCCAGGCGCTCGCTTTTTGCTTTTGGAAGTGGATGCGGATATAATGTACACAAGATAGGCGGATATAGGATAGAAAGGCGGTGAATAGATGAGCACAATGACGGTGGCACTGGAGCTTCCTCGTGACTTGTTGGGCGCCCTGGAGGTGCCACAGGCGCAGATGGAGGCCCGACTGCGTGAATTGATCGCCTTGGAGCTGTTTCGGGAGGGGCGCATCTCCTCCGGCAAGGGAGCTGAACTCCTCGGGGTCTCCAAAGTGGCGTTCATCCAACTGTTGTCGCAGCACGGCATTGATTACTTCACCGAGTCACCAGAGGAACTGAAGGCCGAAGTGGCGATGTTGGAGCAACTCTTAGGTGATGATGGCGTATGATTGTCGTGGCTGACGCTGGCCCTTTGATCGCCCTGGCAAGGATTGGGCGCTTCGATCTGTTGCGATCGCTATATGGTCAGTTACATATTCCTCCAGCTGTTCGGGACGAGGTAGTTACCTCGGCGCGTGGACGTCCAGGAGCGGCGGAGGCTAGTACGGCTGCCTGGATCCACACCGTTGAGGTCCGCGATGTGACGGCGATTCAACTGCTCGGGGAACGCCTGGATGCTGGTGAGAGCGAGGCGATTGTACTGGCTATTCAACTCGCGGCGGACTTGTTGCTCATTGACGAAGCACGCGGGCGGCGGGTGGCAGAGGCGCGCGGGCTGAAGAAGGTCGGCACAATCGGCACCCTGATCGCGGCTAAAAAGCAGAGGCTTGTACCGGAGGTGACACCACTATTAGACGATCTCAGAGCCGCCGGGTTTCGTATGAATGAGGATTTGTATCGGACCGGCCGAATGTTGGCTGGTGAGGATTGAGTGTAGTAGGCGCGCTACACCCCGCAGGCGGTGGCGCGGCAGCACGCAGCCCTGCTGAAGCGAACGGCCCACAACTGACCGGGTACGCGCTGAACCCTAAAGCCCCGTGGGGGCGGCATAAAGCGGTGGTGTTTGAGCGAGCGCTGGGATTCACACAAGAAAACTATGCTGACTTGCTAACCCAAATCGAAAATCGCGCCTTGGATGCCCAGGCAGCTTTTCACAGTGAGGACGAATTCGGACGACGTTACACCATAGACTTGTCCGTGGAAGGCACCGAAGGCCGGCAAGGTATCGTGCGCACGGGCTGGTTAGTTCCTCCCATGGCGAATGAAGCCCGCATGATTACATTGTACGTGAGGAGGTGAATGATGCCAGAGCTTTTTGATGTCATTGAGCTCACGACGGACATTCCGGAGCAAGAGTTATACGCCGGTATGGAGGGCACGATTGTGGCATCTCACCCAGGCGATGCCTACGAGGTCGAGTTCGTCGAGCCGTCTGGTGAAACAGTGGCCTCGCTTGCCTTGCGTTCCCATCAATTCATTGTCGTCTGGCAAGCGAGCACCGGCACTCCTGTCCCGGCCGCTGAGCAGGTGACCGCTTTGATGAAGAGACTACCGGAAAGCGCGGGTCAGGAGGTGCTGGACTTTGCACGCTTCCTGCACGAAAGAGGACAGCGCTCAGGATCTCGACGCGTCACTGATTCCGCAGCAACCGCGCGATAAGCTTTATGCTCCTCTTCGGCGCTCACCACGGCTATTTTGATAAAACTCTCGGCTGTGCGGAAAACAAGGTCGTGATCGAGCAGATGGCCCAACATATTCTGCAAGAGCGCTGGCTGATGGAGAACCGGCTTCGTCGTGCCGACGCCACATCGATGCCAACGTGGCCCTCACCTACATCTCCGGCGAACTCCAACGCGCCCCTCGCTGGATGACGCGCTGGACGTTTGGCAGCTCGGTCTCATCAGCGAACTCAGTGCTTCAGTGCTTCCAAAGGCCGCGCAGGAGCCAAGAAGGCAACGAATGACGAAATACGTTTCACGTTTCACGTTTTACGCAATACGTTTTTGATTTTGGGGCCGGGATGGAGTATAATCAGAGTGAGTGAGCCAAGTGTAGAAAGATGAGTAAGCAGGAAGGGAGAGCAAGCGATGTGGAATGAGACAAAACAGGCCAGGCTTGACGAATTGCGTCGGCGAGAACAAGAGGACGCATTGAACGATGAGGAAAGCAAGGCGCTTAAACATCTGCTCCACGAGCTAGAACAGGAGGAGTGGGAGGTCTTACGTCCGGCGTTAGATCATTTGCACGAGGAACAGAAGCAGCTGCAAGAGGAATTGGGTCGCTTTCGACATCAGAACGTACTCCTGGACGTCCTGGCCGAAAGACAGGAGGACTTGCTGAAGCGGGCCCAGGCTCAGTTGGCCGGACTGTTCAGCGAGCACGAGATGCTAAAGGCGGAATACGAGCATATCACGGGACAGTCGTTGAGGACGGTTTCTTAGGGAGGCTCGGTGGTCGAGCAAGAACGCCGTGAAGCGGTTCGTCGTGCCTATGGTCGTCGCTGCGGCTACTGTGGCGTACACGAAGAGGAAGCGGGCAGCAAGTTGGAGGCGGTTGCGTCTCAATCGTCCGCCGTTGGTTGCCCTGCGGCGTGCCCGTCGAGAGACTGAGAGCTTGCATCGTGACCTGATAACAGCTCAGGAGGAACAGGCACGATTGCGGGAAAGAATTGGTATGCTAGAGAGAGAACTCGAAAGTGTTCTTGAGCAAATCTTGCGATTGTCAGGTCAATGAGCGCAGACGGCCTCCTTCTGACCGAGTGCCGGTTGGTTAGGATAA
>CAYYTU010000126.1:0-6387 GCA_964474655.1 uncultured Anaerolineales bacterium | reverse complement strand
GGCCCTGGGCCAGTCGGCGGGCTTCGTCGACGAGGTAGGCGGTCTTGCCGCCCCCCCGCGGGGGCGAGAAGCAGGTGTGTGGTCATAGCGCAATGACCTCCGTGGCTATTCCATCGTAACCGTCGTGACAGGTGAAGAAGAGTACCTGGTGAGTCTGGGCGATCTCGCGGCACAGGCGCAGCGCCGCCTGGCGGCGCTGCGGATCGAACGTGACGAAGGGATCGTCCATCAGCAGCGGGGGTTGGGCTTCCTGGTAGAGCAAGTCGATCAGCGCCAGTCGCGCGGCCAGGTAGAGCTGGTCGATGGTCCCGCGGCTCAGTTCGCCATCGTCAGCGTCGATCCAGCTGCCCTTTTCGGCGCTGAAGATGCTCAACGCCAGGTCGTCGCTGGCCTCTACTTGCTCATAGCGTCCGTGGGTGATGCATCGGAGGTGCTGTCCGATCTTGGGTTCCAGTTCATCCCGCGCCGAGCGCATCGTCTCCTGCTGGGCCTGCTCCAGCACCTCGTAGGTGAGCTCATAAACGGTCAGGCGGTCCTTCAGGCGCTCCAGAGCCCGCTCGGCCGCCGCTTTCTGCTCCTCCAACCTGTGGACGTCCTCCAGCGTGTACGTCGTGTCGTCGCGCCGGGCCTCTTGTCTGATTCGTTCTTGCTCTTTGGCCTCCAGTTGCTCTTCCAGGCGGGCGATTTCTTGCTTGAGCGTTTCGTACTCCACCGGTGTGACCTGGGCCGCTTGCTGCATCTCCGGTTCTGCCAGCGTTTCTTCCAGGTCGCGCCGCTGCCGCGAGGCCTCTTTGCGCTCCTCGATCCACGCCTCCAGGGGCCGTTCCTCCAGCAGGGCATCGAGTTTAGCGCGAAGGGTGGTTTGGGGATCGCCGGACTGCGAGCGGACCAGGATAATCACGAGCCAGACGAAACTTCCGGCGCCGATCAGCAGCCCGGGTAGCCCCACGAGCAGGCCGAGGACCGACGAGCGAAGGAGCCCGATCGCCAGGCCAATCAGGCTGAGCAGGAAGCCGGCGGCGAACCCCAGGAGGGTAATCCAAGGAAGGCGAGACTGACCTCGTCCGCCGGCGCGTGATGCTTCTTCGGTGCCCACCAGCTGTTCCTGTAATTGCTGAATCTGAGCCACGCGCGCTTCGAGTTTCTGCTCTTGGGCCTTCCGTTCCTCCAGCTCGTCTTCCAGTTCAAAGCGCCGGTCACAGGACGCTCTAAGGGCTCGCCTGGCTTTCAGCTTCTCGGTCAGATCGTCGATCTGCGCTTCCAGGTCGCCTAGCCGTTCTCCGGCGTCCTCGGCTTGCCTCACCTGGGCTCTGATGGTCGACAATCGCTCCTCCAGGCGGGCAATGTCGTCCTGCTGCCTTTTGATCGGCCCAGGATGTTTGGGAGCAAACGTCTTCCAGCCCTTTTTCAGCGTACCAATCTCTTGCTCCAACTTTGCGAGTGCGTCTGAGGCCTTAGCCTCACCGCCGCCGGTCACGATGCGCTGGAGTTGATCGGTGATCGTTCGCTGACCAGCGGTCAGGTCGTCGACGGCGTTCTGTTCAACGCAGGCCGTGCTCTGGAAGATCTTGACGGCGCCATAGCCGAGCATCTTGTTCAGGCGCTGTTGCACGGCGTCGACGCCGGTCACCACGGTATCCGAACCGAGCGCGATCAGCCGCGCGTCGCCGCTGGCCCAGTCCTTTTCCACACGATAGGTCGTCTCTGCGCCGTCGGCGATATCGAGCGTGATGTGGAACGAACCGGTGGCACCCCACGAGGTGTAATCGTCCACGTGTTTGACTCGCTGCAGGGTCGTATGCTGCGGATTGCCGAACAGTCCGAACAGAAGCGCGGCCTGGAGTGTAGATTTGCCGGCCTCGTTGGGGCCTTTGATCAGGTTGAGGCCTGGTCTGAAGGTGTATGTCTGTTGATCCAACGCGCCAAAACGCTTCAAAGCGATCCGCTTCAGATACATCAGAGCACCTCCTTTCCTTCCAACAGAGCGATGCCGAGCTGGAGCGCCTGTTCGGCGCGGCGTTGCTCATTTTCGCTTTCCGCCTGCTCGATGTGCGCTTGCATCAGGCGGGCAAACTTGCCGATCACCAGCTCCTCGGGGTAGTCGGCGGCGGCGATGGCCTCGAGCTGAGGATGCGATTGGTCGGTGCACGCCAGGTGGTAGAAATCCGGGGCCAGCCTCTCCTCCAGCGCATCGAGATCGAGAACGGTGCCCAGGTCCGTCAGCCCGGTGAGGGTGACCTGCAGCATCAGATGGGGATCGGCGTGCTGGCGGATGGCCTGTGCAATCTCGACGCGTGTGTAGCCGGTCACGTCGAGCGTCAGCTCGTCGGTGGTGATCGTCCCGACGCGCTCGGGGTGCACCTGCACACCACGCTCGTCGAGCTCGACGCGGGCCACGTAGCCAGCGCCGGTCTGCCCCAGCGCGGTCGGTTCGGGGGCGCCGGCGTAATAGGCGGTCACATCGCCCTCAGAATAATCCGCGAAGCTGTGCCAATCCCCCAGCGCCACGTAATCCATCCCGCTGTCGCGGAGCGCCTCGCGGCGGATGGGCCGGGAGGTGACGTCGAGGTCGGGGCGGTCGACGTTGCCGTGCGCCATCGCCACGTGCCAGCGCACGTCCGCGCTGGGACTCAGGTCGCGCAGCGGGTCCTGCTGCGACCGCGCCGAGCGGATCGGGTTCCCGTAGACCGCCAGATCCAGGCCCGGGAACGTCTGCACCGTCGGTTGCTCCGTGAAGACGTGGTCGGGGAAGAGGACGCGGCGGTAGACGGAAACGTCGTCATAACAGTCGTGGTTGCCGGGTAGAATACAGACAGGGATGTCGAGCTGTCTGAGGGCCATCGAGACGCGGTCGAGCGTCGTCTGGTGCGGGCGGTTGCTGTCGAAGAGATCGCCAGCAATCAGCAGCAGGTCGAAGCCGTCCTGCTGCGCCATCTCCACGATGTGCTCGAAGGTCTCGCGCAGCTGGGCGCGGTGGTCCTCCCCGCGCGGCCCCAGGAAACGGAACGGGGCGTCGAGTTGAACGTCGGATGTGTGTAGAATCTTCGGCACATAGCCTCCTCTATCTCTGATAAACGGCTAATAACTCCAGAAAAGTCCTTTGTGCAATCGATCAGCTGCTGGCTCGGTCAGAAGACCGACCACAGCACTTTTCACCCCTGGGGCGTGTCCTCTCGGGACGCATCCTAACAGTGAACGCCGAGAGGCATACCTTTAAACCAACACCTCCCCACACACGAACTCCACCGGTTGCACCCGCTCCCCCGGTCGCTCCTCGCGCTCCGCCAGGCCGGCCAGATCGTGGCGGTTGTAAAAGTCGCTCAGCTGATTGAAGTACTCCCGTTCGGCCAGCTCCCGCGCGTTGATCTGCCGGAGCTCGCTGATCAGATGACGCGGGAAGAAGGCGGTCAGGGCGCGGTCGATCTTGGCCGCGTTCTCCGCTATCTCCTCGCCGTCCAGCGCGCCGACGCACGCTTGCAATCTCTGTTTGGCCTTGCGCACTTCCGCGTGTATGCGCTCCCCCGCCTGGTCGCGCTCCATGATCCGCTGGAAGTGGGCCTTCAAGGCGCTCAAACTCTGGTAGTAGTAGGCCCGCCGTTGCTCGCCGAGCTCGCGCTCTGGGCAATCGGGCTCGCAACGAAGCTCCCGTATCACCGCCGAGAAATCGTCGATGATCTCGCCGTCGGGCCGCCGGATGAAGAGCTTGGGGAACTCGCCCTGGCGGAAGAAGGCGTAAACGCCGTTGACCTCGTCGGCAGTCTTCGCCGAGCGCAGCCCGAACTGGAACTCGCGGATTAAGCGCATATACTGGGGTTGGTCATCCTCCAACTGGCGGATCAGGTTCTGGGCCTCGTCGAAGGAGAATTCAATATCCCCGGTCCGCTCCAGCTCCTCCAGGTCGCGCCGCTCGTAGATGGCGTACATCGCCTCCTCGTTGAGCTGCTCGTCCTTCTCCAGGATGCGGGCGTCCTCCCCGATGTAGCGATGGATCTCGGCGATGCGGCGCTTGAGGATTTTGCGGATGTTGATCTCCTCCTCCACCCGGTCGACCGGCAGGAAGTTGCGCACGTGGATCACGTCCGCCTCGGAGCCGATGCGGTCCACCCGCCCGGCCCGCTGAATCAGGCGCACCGGGTTCCAGTGCAGATCGTAGTTGACGATGGCGCTGCAATCCTGCAGGTTGTGCCCCTCGCTGAGCACGTCGGTGGCGACCATAATGTCGATGCGCCGCTCGCCGTGGTACTGATTGGCCTGGGGGGCGAAGGCGCCGATCCTATCCAGCAGGTTGTCGGTGCTGCCGGTGGCCATCCCCACCCGCTGGAAGTCCTGTGATAGGCGATTATAAAGATACGCCACCGTGTCGGCGAACTCGCTGAAGATCAGCACCTTGGGCGTCTCCTCTTGCAGCGCCTGAATCTGCCGTACCATCGCGTCATACTTGGGGTCTCGCGTCGCGGGGATGGTCTGCAGATGAGCCTGGATCGCCTCCAGCACCTGGATATCGTGGCGCAGGTCGTCGGTCAGCCGGTCAAGGTGAAAGTCCTCGCTGCGGTAGGGCTGCTCCGGCATCGCTTCGAGGTAATCGGCCAGTTGCTGCTTGTCATAGCGGTAGATGCGATCCTGAATCTCCTCGCCGGCCGGGATGATGTTCTGCTCCTCAATGATGCTCAGGAAGCGCCGGTGGACTCGCAGCAGGTTATCGACACTCTGGCGGAAGGCGGCGATGGAGCTTTCCAGGCGCCGGAACAGGCTGATTTTGTGGAAGATGTGCAGCGTGCCCATCACCCGCCTGAGGTCGATGTAGGGATGGGCCTGCTGCTTTCCCGAACGGACGTAGGGCCAGAGGTTGTAACGGGCGTAAGTGAGCTGGTTCAGCAGATCGAGGATGCGGTCGTACAGGTCGGCGTAGAGATCGCCGATGTCGTAGGCGACCGTCTCTGGTCGCCGCTGGGGGAAGACCAGATTCACATCATCCTCGGCCTGATAGTAGGCCTGGATGTGCGCCCGCGTGCGACGGATGAGGATGTACTTGAGCAGCTCCTGCAGCTTGAACTCGTCATTATCGGCCTGTCTGAACAACGTGTACAGGCTGGTTCCTTCGACGGGGAAGATGTTCTCCTCGCTCTGGTGGAAGAGCTTGATCTGATGGTAGATGTTCCAGACGGAGGTGTTCTGAGGCGTGGCCGTCATCAGGATCACTTTCTTCCCATTCAGGAAGGGCAGCAGCTCCTTGTATTTCTCCGTGTCGTCGTTGCGGAAGTTGTGGCTCTCGTCGATCAGCACCACCGGGCGGTCGCGGTAGGGATAGAGGTGGCTCTGCTCGTCGAAGACGCCGCGATAGAGCATGCCCTGCGAGAGCACCTGCGCGTCCACGCCGAAGTTCTCCACGAAGCGCTCCCACATCTCCGTCAGGCCAGCCGGGGAGAGGATCAGGGCTCGCTGGCCCAGTTGCTTCAGCAGCCCCGCCCCGATGAAGGTCTTGCCCAGCCCGACCACGTCGCTGATGAACACCCCGCCGTAGTCGGAGAGCGTGCTCACCGCCTGCATAATCGCCACCTTCTGGAAGGAATAGAGGTCCTCGAAGCCCGCGAAGCGGTCGCGCAGACGATCCATATAGGCCTCGTCGGCCCAGAACCAGATCTGCTCCGCCTGGCGCTGGAGCGAGGCCTCGACCAGGTGGTAGAGCGTCATGACGTAGATGTCGTAGGGGCTGACGGTGCGCAGCGCCCAGGATTCCTCCAGTGTCTCGGTGATGGTCTCCTGGAAGGGCACCGCCTCGTCCCACAGCCGGTCGAACCATTCGTGCAGGTCGTGGTAGTTGTGGGGGCCGCGCACGTAGGTGTTCAGCTCGGTGTTGCGCCGGAAGCCGCTCAGCGTCAGGTTGCTGGAGCCGATGATGCCCACGCCGTTGAGGCCGGCCGCCTGGACGATCTCCGGCTTGAAGGTGAAGATGTAGGCCTTGGCGTGAAGCGGGTAGCGGGTGTAGACGCGGATCTTGACCCGCCCCTGACGGATCAGTTCGGTCAGCCGGGCCAGCTTCTGCTCCCGCTCCAGGGAGTGGGGCAGCCCGGCGACGTTGGCCCGGATGCCCTGGCCGACGCTGGTGACGCGCTCCTGCCGCGTATCCGGGTTCTCGAAGCGCTGCTCGTTGACCGCCCGTTGCAGGTTCTCCTCGCCGGGCAGGGCCTGGGCCAGCGCCTCGACCGTCTCCCGGTTGAGCGTATCACCGACCAGGATGCGGGCCTCCTCCAGGCCGGTCAGCCGGTCGGCGATCTCGTAGAAGCCGGAGAGGTAGAGGTAGCCGGTGGCGAACTTGACCGCGCGGCTGGCGTCCAGACGGTCGTTGATCTCGTCGGATAGCTGACGGGTCTGGTTGTCGATGATGTC